>CAILLK010000049.1 GCA_903835005.1 uncultured Bacteroidota bacterium
ATGGCTCCAGGTACCACCAGGGGTTGCATCAGTCAGGGTGGTCGATAACCCCACACATACGGTAAGGGAACCACCAATGGCTGAGGGCAACGGATTAACCGTTACCGGCCGGGTGATTAAACAACCTGTGCCTAAGGTATAAGTAACAGTTGCGGTACCGCCGGGGCCAGAACCGGTAAGTACTCCGGTTGCTGGAATTATGGATGCTATGGTTCCCGGAGCTACGCTCCAAACTCCGCCTGCCGATGCATCAGTTTCTGTAACCGATGACCCGGAACATGCCGCCGATGGGCCTCCTATGGCCAATGGCAACGGATTGACCGTGACTGCATGAATTGACGGACATCCTGCACCTATTGCATAAGATATTGTTGTTGTACCCGCGGCTATTCCAGCTACAACCCCGGTAGTTGAAATGGTACCTGAAGCAGAAGTACTGCTTGTCCATGTGCCACCAGGTGTTGCATCTGTAAGTGAAATAGAGTTTCCGGCACATACAGTATTAGGCCCGAGGATAGCCGCAGGCCCAGAATTTATGGTAACCGGCTTGGTAACCGTACAGCTTGTGCCACCCAATGAATAGGTAATAGTAGCTGTGCCGGTGGTAATGCCACTGGCTGTACCACTCAGGGATCCAATTGTTGCAACGGCAGGTGTACTACTTGTCCAAGTACCACCAGGAACTGCATCTGTATATGTAATGGGTATCCCTTCACAAAGAATTGATGGGCCGACAATCGGACCAGGGGCAGGGCTAACATTTATTGTAACAATAGTTATACATGCGGTTATTGGGGTTTCATAAGTGATAATAACAAGTCCAGTGGAAATTCCTGTTACTAAACCAGTTGATGAACCTAATGTAACTAAAGGTGTACCCGGGTCTAATATCCATAAACCACCAGGAGTAATATCTGTTAGCGTAATAGTTGATCCTGGACATAGAGCCGTAGGGCCACCAATAGGCGCAGGCGACGGATTGATAGTTATAGTCACACTGCCTGTCATTGTCTGACTACATGTTGTAACTGTATTGGTTGCAACTACAGCATATACACCAGCCGCAGTCTGAAAACCGAAATCAAGCGGTGAACCAGTACCAGAAACTATGCCTCCAACTGCTACCCCTCCAACCATCAACTGATAACTTACACCCGTTGTAGAACCGGATAACCCCACATGCAAACCTGTTCCGCCGGAACAATAACTGCCGCCGCCGGTTACGGTATATAAAGTTGGTAATGGATTGATTGATATGGATACAGTACCCGTCATCGTCTTTACGCAGCCGGTAACAGAATTGGTGGCTATTACTGTATAAACTCCTGCCGCTGTGTGAATACCGAAATCAAGCGGGCTGCCGGTTCCCGGTACGGGTGTGCCGGATACAACACCGCCAACATATAACTGATAAAGTACTCCAAGGGTTGATCCGCTCAGGCCCACGTCCACACCTGTACCACCTGCACAATAAGCGCCACCGCCGGTAATAACAAAGGCGGTGGGCAAGGGGTTTACGGTTACCGGCTTGGTAATATAACAACCTGTTGCCAGTGTATAGGTTATAGTGGCCAATCCGGTGCTGACCCCGCAAACATTACCCGAGGCTGGCACTACAGTAGCAATTGCGGGAGCCGATGAACTCCATGTTCCGCCTCCTGCGTCAATCAATGAAATACAGTTGCCAACACAGACTTTATTTGTCCCGCCAATAGCGCCTGGTAAAGGATTAACAGTGATAGTTGCAGTGGTTGAACATCCAGCACCAATGGAATAAGTAATAATCGCTACGCCCGCCGAGACACCGGTTACAATACCTGAGGATGAACCAACTGTGGCAAATATGGAATAAGCAATATCTTCAATCCATATTCCAGCTCCATCACTTAGTGTAATTGTAGAACCAACACATACATGAGTAGGCCCAGTAATAGGTGGTGGCGAAGAGTTGACAGTTATTGTCTTTGTTGCTGCGCAGCCTCCTGCACCTGTATAAGATATTGTAGTTGTTCCTGATGAAATCCCAGTGAAAATCCCTGACGTTGATATTGTCCCGACACCAGGATTACTGCTGCTCCAGGTACCTCCGGAAGTTGGATCAGTAAGGGGTATGGTTAAACCCACGCATACAGATGGTGGGCCGGATATGGCAGAAGGTAATGAGTCAATCGTTACAATAAAAGTCGATGCACAGGTAGAAGGCCAGACATAGGATATTATAGCAGTACCCGCCCCGACTCCGGTAACATTTCCCGACGCAGAGGCTACTGTGGCTACACTGGTATTACTGCTTACCCACGAGCCTGTGCCACCACCGCCCGGATCGAAATAAAGCGTAGATGAGCCCACACAAAGAGGACTTACTCCGGTAATTGTACCTGGTGACGGGTTGACAGTGACAAGGGCCGTTGAAGCGCATCCGCTGGCTATGGTATACGAAACCAATGCGGTGCCTGAAGTAATCCCGGAAACATCGCCATAACCAGAATCAACAGTCAGAATTATTGATGTGGTAGACCATACACCACCTGCAGTTGTATCGAATAATGAGTCGATTACACCAATACAATCAGTAAGATTGCCAAAAATGGGTGAGGGTAACGGACTTATTGTCATTGGGAAAACAGTATAGCATCCGGTAGCTGTAATAAAACAAGTAATGTTTACAGCACCTGCTGATATTCCTGTAACAATACCGGTTGTTGCCCCTACTGTGGCTATGCTTGTCGCGCTGCTGCTCCAGTTAATACCGGATGAGGGGTCAAAAAGGAAAGTTGTTGCCCCGGCACAAAGAGAACTGATTCCACTGATTATACCGGGTAATGGATTTACAGTAACGATAACTGTTGACGGACATCCATCCGGCAAAGTATAACTGATAGTTGCTGTACCAACTGATGCTCCGGTTACCACACCCGTACTGCTTACTGAAGCTATACCGGGACTGCTGCTGCTCCAGGTTCCTCCGGCTGTGGCATCAGCAAGTGGTGTAGTAAAGCCAATACATACCTGGGCTGTCCCGGTTATTGCAAGAGGCGAGGCATTAACAGTCACAACTGATGAGGTGGAGCAGGTAGCCACTGAATAGGTAATTGTAGTATTTCCCGGAGATACACCCGTCAATAATCCTGTTGTTGCTCCTATGGTTGCTTTTGCAGGTAAACTGCTTGTCCAGGTACCGCCCGGCAGGCCATCAGTAAGTGTTGCTGTATGGCCGGTACATATCGTTAGTGAACCCGCTATTGCCGGAGGGAATGTATTCACTGTTACAGTAGCAGTAACATAACAAGCACCTCCGGTTGAGTATGTAATAGTAGTAGTTCCTGCAGTCAGGCCGTTCAATATCCCTGTAGTTAGCCCTATAGTTGCGACAGCAGGATTGCTGCTTGTCCAGGTACCACCGGAAGTTGCATCAGTAAGTGTAGTGGAAGTACCTGTACAGATATTGGTAACCCCTGATACAATTGCCGGAGGAGTAACTATGTCTACAGTTTGTGTAGCGGTACAGGCACCAGTGTTGTAGGAATAGCTTATAGTAACAATCCCAGGAGCCACTCCTGTCAGCAAACCTGTCGTACTACCTATTGTGGCTATAGAAGTATTACTGCTGCTCCAAGTGCCTCCGACTGTTGAATCTGCCAGTGTTGTAGCCGAGCCGACACAAACAGTATCAATACCTATGATAGGGCTGACGGTATTTGAATTGATATGGATACTCTTTACCATCTGGATGTTATAAGCGCAACCTGTACCAGCTGAAAATCCAAAATATCCAGCTGTAGTTATCGGAAAACTCCCAACCATAGTAGGAGTAGCAGCACCATTGAGATATACATGAATAGTACTGCTGTAATAGGCTATATGTACATGATGCCAGTTACCATCATCCATGTAGGTCTGCCCGCCCAAAACATCTGCATGTATTCCTGGTGTAGGCCCTAACAGATGCGTATAATCCGATTCAGAATAAGTTGCTGCTGTTGGATAGCCGAATAATTCATATTCCGGGTTCAGTCCGTCAGCATCATTATCCCAGGTATCCATTGTAAGAATAAACCCTGTTAGCGGACTGGGCAACCCTAACCCGCCACCGCCAACAAATGCTGTCATAGGGTTTATAAAGTAAAAGGCAATACCATCACCGTTTCCACATCCACCGGGCGAAGAAATTTTATAATCAAAATCAACAGTAAAAGCGCCACAGGCTGTTACATTTTCAGAAGTATTAAAATATACATAACCATTCTCGCTACCAACAGACGGGGTCAGTTCAATTTCACTATCTACCGCAAAAGCGCTGCCCCCTATTACCCAACCAGAAGTATAAGATGAAATAGGATAGCCGGCCAGGTTGATAGACACCTGCGAAAGCGCTTTTACCGAAAAGGCAGTAATAAGAGCGATAAATAAAAGATGCTTGTTCATTTAATATTATTTTATAAGGTTTACAAACGGTATTAGAGATACTGGATTAATTCATCATTATAGACGGAATAATCTTGAAAAAAGTTAGGTGTTTTTAGCTTTTAATTAATTTTTTATTTCTGTTTTTTGCCGATTACCGCTTAATATCAAAAATAACAATTTTTTCATAACAGTGTTAATATTATTCCCGCTTATCTGAAAATATTCACTGGCTTTCCACACCTTTCAAAACCTTTTTTACTAATTTTATAAGGTTATTCAAACTAAATAAACTTTCAGGTATGCGTTTAAACAAAAAGATAGTACTCATAACAACCATATGCGCTGGTATGGTAGTAGCCCAAAGTTTTGCACAGAGACATGATGATGACGATGAAAAACCGAAAAATCTTAAGGTATTGCCTAAGAATATTTCGGGCAGGGAACTCCATAATATCATGAAAGGTTATTGTTTTTCTTTAGGTGTAAAATGTGGATACTGTCATGTCTCAGAAAAAGTGGAAGGCCAGGAAAAACCGAAATTCGACTTTGCATCAGACAACAAGCCAGAAAAAAATATTGCCCGTGATATGATGCGAATGACGGCCGCAATCAATGAAAATTACCTGGGTAAAATAATCGGCGGTGACCATACCATCGAAAAGATTGCCTGCGTTACCTGCCATATGGGGCGTCAAACACCTATCAATTCGCTCGATTCTTTAAAAAAAAATAATAACACACCTCACTGATTCCGGCATAAAATCGTTCAAAATCTTCAACTGCCTGGGTATCTCAGATTCCAGGCAGTTTTTTTTTAATTTCCAGTGAGATTCACTGTTGAGCTGTTTGCCATCATATAGAATTAACGGATAGTAAGCCTTATTAAAAATCCCCCGCAAATGGCGGGGGATTTTTAATTTATTTTAATAAGATCAGCTATGCTACCTGATCAACGTTATGTTCCCTTTATAGACTATATTTTCTCCGCCGGGCGTCGCAATGATGATGGAGTAATTGTATACGCCCATATCCTGAGGCACACCTTTATAGGTACCATCCCATCCTTGTGTCCGGTCATTAGTCATGTATACACATTCTCCCCAACGGTTGAATACCCTCATTTCAACCAGTTTATCAAATTTCGAACCAACCAGATGGAATACATCATTGACATGGTCTCCATTTGGAGTAAACGCTGAAGGCAATCCTGTTTCAGTAGATGTATCTACATAAACAGTTACGTAGGCCGAATCAAGACATCCGTTGGTATCCAGTCCATAAACAGTATATGTTGTAGTAACTGAAGGAGTTGCAATCGGGTCGTTAATATTCGGGTTGCTGAGGCTGCCATCATCCGGCTTCCAGTAATATACCACTTCGTTATCTGCATTCAAGAGTATGGAACCGCCAAACTCAATAGTTGCAGAGGCAGTAACATCTGTGAGCACCCTTCCCATTACTGCATCAACTGTAACCGTATCTCTGATTGCACAACCAAAAGTACCACCCGGGCCAGGTATTGAAGGATAAGATATTGTTAGCGTATCTACATATAAACCCAATCCGGAAAGTGTCGGGTTTTGAATTGAAGTATCGCTCAGGTTAGGTGTATTCTGCGTCCATACAAATTGCTTTGGAGCAGCGAAGCCAACCGGGCAAACTGTAACTACATTGGACATTGGCAATGGCATACTTATACACAAAGTAGTATCAGTAAATGACGTTACTCCAAGTTGTATCACATAAACCATCTGTGAGGATGTGGAAGTGCAACCCAAAGAATCAGTTACAGTCAGGTGTACATCAAATGCGCCACAGGCATCATAGGTATATGTTGGGTTATTTACTGTATCAGTTGCACCATTTCCATAATCCCAGTAGCTGGAGACAGTGTAACAATTACAGCTTACATTGCCGGTATCCGGACCAAGTGTTGTAATTGAATTATTGACCATTACACTTGGAGTACCAAGGCAGAAGGTATCAGGTGTAGGCCAGAAACTTGATTGAACAATATGGCGGGTATCGACTAAAGTATCCCATGTGGTATTGGGGCAATGTGCATTACTTGTTGTAAGTGATACCGTAAATACCTGGCTGCTGGTAGGTACATAAAAATGCTCTGCAGTCCGGCCTATAGTAGTATCGCCATCTCCAAAACTCCATACATAATAACTTGCATTAAATGTAAGGTCATTAAAGTAAACAGTGTCCGCTGCACATCCACGATTAATCGTATAATTAAAATATGGCACCGAAACAGCATAAATGTCTATTGTAGCTGAAGCTGTACAACCCCAGACACTTGTGCCGGTTACAGCATATGTTCCTTGCAAGGATGAATCAAAAGGAGATATTGTCGGGCTCTGTAATGTGGAGGTAAAGCCGGCAGGACCAGTCCAGCTGAAAGTTTCGCCTATAGAGTCGAGACTTGCATTAAGCAATAACGGAGACACCAATGGCCCACACAAAGCAATATTGCTGGTTGCGGTAACAATAGGTGAAGGATGAATAATTACATGTATATTATCTGTATCGTTAATACCTCCTATTGTCCTTACAACATAATACGTGCCGGTATCAGCCATTGTTGCAGGGAAAATAATCGGATCATGCAGATAGCTGGCAAAACCAGATGGTCCCCACCAGAAATAGGTAGCGCCAACCGAGTCACCAAGCATACCCAGATGCAGGGAACCACCTTCACAGGGGGAATTGGCATATGCCTGATGGCAGGAGTGAACCGTAAAAATTAAAGTATCGTTCAGGCAATCATAAGCTCCGCTTGCACTATCTGTTCCGATTACGGTATAAGTAATATCGCCCGGAATCATATTGAGGTGTATATAATTATTAACGCCTGTAGTTGATGAAAGTCCTGTGGAAGGTGACCAAGTCCAGGATCCCCATGTCCAGTCTTTATCTGCTCCATAGAGAATATTAACAGGTAGAGAATCAACCCCGGGATAAGAACAGCCATCCAGTGTATCGGGAGAATTATATTGAGCAACACCGTTAAATGCTAAAATAGGATTAGGAAAAGCACTGTCAAACCCGCTTCTGCCATCATAAATATATGCGTAAGAAACAACAGCGCTGTCATTAGGTGCAATATTTCCTATATTAAATACCAGAAAAATACCTACGTCATTATAATTACTGTCGTTCAGGGCAGTTATTACAGCACCTGTACCTGACCACAACTGTGAAGGCGTATTAAAAGGATATAAACTGCTTAAAGTACCACATTTTGCACGGCAGTCCCTGGTTCCAAGTGCCATCCAGCTATTGGTCATATTGAAAATGCCAGAATTGGCATAGGTTCCTATTTCCACATCATGCCGCCAATCTTCATTCTGGTGAATGATAACGTTTTCGGTAGTTGAACCACCACCCCAATCTGATGCATTATCCGGATCGCAAGTACGTTCGTAAAAAACACCGGTGATGGGCGCTAATGTTGTATTATAAATTCTGCAAGTAACAACTACCCATGATGCCAATGTATCCACCCGGGTATCCTGAACAATATTAAGACCTGCAACAGTTCCTGTAAATGTACCTATGGCAGAGCCACCAGTATTTGTGTAACCTGTAATGGATCCGGGGATGTTAAATGAACCTGAGCACAATCCGCCACCAGCCCAGTTGCGGTATTCAGTAGCCCCTACCTGTATGCCCCAGCCTTCCTGCGGATAACCGGGTTGCGTATAAGGGCCCATAAGACACGGAGTACCTGTTGCCCAACCATCATGGCCCCAGTCATAGCTGGCATCCATTGCAGCTGCTGAAGTGGTGCAGGTACCGGTGCAGCCGCAAGCAGGATGCGCATGATAGCCTGCAGGACTGCTGCAGGTACCAAATGCAGCCATGTTATCTACGCCAACTTCAAGCCACTGACCTTGTAAAAATACATTTCCACCAACTATCTGGGCAAAGGAATTAATGGCACCTAATATTAAAAAAGCTGTTGGGAGAAGAAGTAAACGAATACGCATAAAAATTGCAATTTTAAATCTAAGGTTAAATATAAATGAACTTTTGGCAATCACGAAATTTTCAAACATTTATTTCTGTAAAAAAACAGATACAATACAAAATCAATGCAAATTTCAAACTGCTTACCTAATTAGACATCCAAAAAATAATAAAGGTTGGCAATTACTCCAACATTTTTTTTATTATAATTCGTTTAGCCAACATTTGTACAATATATATCAACTCTATCTTCTAACCTGAATTGAACGGTTAAATATTTAGGTAAATTTGCACGTATAAAAAAGCAGAAATGTCTCGACTATTGTTTTAATTGTCTGGTATGTTATTCAGTATTCAAAGTTATATGTTTAAAGACAATAAAACACATAATGTTTGTTTTAAAAAATATATTTAATAAAAGGGAGAAAACAAATATCCGGAATTTAATTCCACAAGTCGCATATAATTTAAATCAACTTTAATTAGCTAAACGAATTTTTAATCATATACAATTTCAGGAAAAAGTAGAAAACAGAACAGATATGTACTTAAGGATTCCAAATCAACACATGTTATTATACCTATATAAAATAGAGATCAGCCTAATTCCAGCATGCACTCTTGAGCAACAATAACCGGTGTTATTTTAGCTTTTCAGTCAGGAAAATAGTGTTGGATTGCCGCAAAATCTATTTAATTGAAATTTTATTCATATTTATTATTATTTAAGAAAAAATCCACATACCTGCGATGGCTATATTTACATTAATATCTTAAAAGCAGTTGCTTTTTCTGAAGCCTGAACCAAAGATAACTTGCATAAATCACCGTAGCAGTATACCATAATGCAATAACCTTTGAGGCAAAAAGAAATTTGAAATGAATAATGGGCAAATAACCATCGGGAAAAGAAAATGCTTTATCCAGACTCAAAAAATAAGGAATAGAGGCTAAAACAAATAAACGGTAATTTTGTGAGACTACACCATAAAAAAAGAAGAAGATAATGACAGGATGGGCGTAGCGTTCATGCATTTGTGTATTAAAATAAAAGAAAAACAGGCATAAAACCCCTGTGGCTAAGAACAACATTTGATAACTTTGTTCATCAAAACTGATTTTGTGCTTTCTTAATTGCCAGAGTCTTTTATATAAAGGTATCAGAATCCAGACCGCCGACACTATAAAAAAAGCAAAACCCCATATCCTGTAGGAGCACAAAAAATAAATTTCGGTATCATTAATAAAATAAGGGTTCCCGGCGGTGATCAGATACCAGATATTGAATGCCGAAATGGACAGATTATTATACAGGCCAACGGAGCCCATTGCGTAACCCAATAATCTGCCTAAACCACCATCGTGCATAAACGGAAATAAAAGCAATAACTTCAATGCCCCCGAACTGGCCATTACCATGAAAAATGTTTTAATATTCCGGATACTATATACCATTACAATCAGTAAAACAGGCAGAAACTCTATAGCCTGGGGCTTAGTATATATTGCCAATATATAAAGCAACATGGCAGGCACCGGATACAGTATACCAACAACAATGGCTAGGAATGCCAGATTAGTATAAATAGCGTCTATCTGCCCCCATACCATACTGTTGAAAACATATGCTACATTGAGTAACAGGAACAAATAGGGTATTTTAAACGACAATATCTTCTGCCTGAAACAACACAATACCACAAATGGCAAAAAATCAAAACAGACAAAAAGTATTTTTATACTGTTGATGTTGTGCAGAATGCTGGTTTCTGTACCCTGCAGCAGATCATAAAAATAAAGCGCATATACAAATACCGGAAAGTAATTGATAGGAGACCCAATTGAATAAGCGTTGCTTAACCCGTGATGGTGGATATATACTGCCCATTCCCGCCAGAAACCCATATCGTAATCCATATATACCCTGGGTAGCAGCAGTATATATAAAAGAAAAAGCAGACCGATTTCAATCCGGGTTTTGCTGAGGGAGTTGTCCATTTAAAATTCAAATTTAGAAACTACAAAGTACAAACAGTAATTTGTTTGTGAACATAAAAATTGGCTATGGATTTAATAACCCATTTATGATTCGCAAAATTGAAATTTAAAAAAGTACCTGTCAATTTCAAAATGTCATAAAAAGGAAAGACAGAGATAGTATACGCTGAAAAAGAATTTGAAACTAATTTCATTTATTTCGATATATGTATCCACTTCAACTTCCTTATTACTTATACAAACCTTGACTTGTAACTTTTATCTAACTCACTGATCACAACACCATAAGCATAACCAGAAGTAGATTGAATAAATGAAATATCGCCACCATTATTTTCCATAATAATGCCAATGTGGCCAACAACCCATTGAGTGTTCGCTTAGCGGCGGCTACTTCATCCGATCCAACAAACTTACAATCTTTATATTATGATCAGGAAGGTGCTTCCGGATAACAGAAACCGCAACAATTGACTACAGTGTCAGTTTAATACCACAGCAGGCAACCACATCGGGCTCGCCCTCATGATCACTGCATAACCATTGCCATACGCCAATATCTTCTGTGAAATGAATAACTAATGCATCCATGGTCACCTATTGAGGCAACGCACATATACCAGCCACAACAACATTCACTGAATACCTGCTTATCAGGCACTGATCGAACGTTAAGAATGGACAATTGGCATTGTTTGACAGTTTATGCGCGCTATATTTTCCTTTATACTAACCACAATATCCGGAAAACCGGGAGCCCGATACGTGAACCCATTATGGTCCTGCAGCCAAACAGAAACTATTTTATAGTCTGTTTTATATTTTATTAAGTTTGGAAAGATAAAAACAAATACCATGATTTCTTACACCTGAGAAAGAGTCAAACAACTTTAGATAGTTTAATAAAGACAAACAGCCAGGGCCCAAACATAATCGCCATCATGAGTAATGCTTAAGCTTATTTCAGGTGGCTTTACCAATTTGCAGATGTTTACGGTGGGCTTCCCCTGTGGCTTTGGCCTGGTAATTTCAATATCGGTCCACCACAACTTTACATTTTCATTAGCCTGTTTCAATGCTTTATATACCGCTTCTTTTGCCGCCCAGGTAGAGGCATAGCGGAGATGAGTATCCTGAAACTGTTTAATATAGTCTAGCTCATTTTTTGTAAAACTACGCCTGATGAATAATGGGTTTAATGATTTCACGAAGGTGGGTAAATGGACTATATCGTTGCCCACGGCAATATGCCTGCCTATTTGGGGCATCTGGTTCATCAATTCAGATACATGATCAGTCTGCATCATTCGATACCCCCATTATATTAAAACCTCCATCCAGAAAATGGATATTACCTGTAACTTTTTGCGATAAAGACGAAAAATAATATAGTGCCGTATCTGCTACGTCATTTGCAGCAATATTACCCAGAGGGGCCGTATTCCTGCCTATTTTTCGCAGTTTGCGCACCCCTTTTATACCTCCTGCCGAGGTAGTCATAACCAGTCCTGCAGATATTGCATTGACTCTTACACCTGACGGTCCGAAATATGCTGCCAGGTATATCATTATATTTTCAAGAGCTGCTTTATTAATACTCATGCCTGCATAACCTGGAAATACACGCTGTGAGGCATTATAGGTAAGCGTAAGAATGGATGCTCCTTGCGAAAGATAGGGTTCTGCAACCCGGCAGATACGCAGCAGTGAATACGCGCTGACGTTAAATGAGTCCACCAGATCCTCAAACGGGATATCCAGGTACCGGGGGGGCGTATCCTGTGAGCCTGGCACTGCCGAACACATCACATTATGATTGCCATATGCCACACCATGAAGTATGTAATCAATCTTTGGATGGTTTTCAGTTACAATGCTTCGGATAAAATCAGTTATCTGCCATTCATCCCTTACATCTGCACAGCAGGTAAGTGATGTGTCCATCCCGTTTACCTCAAGCAGTTCTTTCACTTCTCTTTCCGTTTCAGGCACATAGCTCACAGCCACCCTGCAGCCCGAATCGTACAATTTCTTTGCCACCTGCCAGGCTATTGAGCTGTCATTTCTGACACCGAAGACCAATGCTGTTTTACCTGAATTGTTGATCATAAAACTAAAATTTAGCTTAATGCCTGCCCTTGTTAATAATGCTGAGCCTTAAATTTGTAGCCTGTTTTTTGAAAGATATCCTTATTATAAATCCCTTGAAAGCGCTACTGCACTGTTCGTACTGCCAAAACCGTAGTTCAGGCAAACAATCCGGTTGATTTCCTTTGCCACCGTTTGCAGGGGAAGGAGATGGCGGAATGCGGCAACGGGCTCTTTTGTACCTGGCCAGTCTGCTTCTCTCTGAAAAGTTTCAGGTTGTTCATTCAGGCGGTCGGAGTTAAGACATGGCG
The DNA here is from genome assembly GCA_903835005.1 of uncultured Bacteroidota bacterium. Lineage (GTDB taxonomy): Bacteria > Bacteroidota > Bacteroidia > Chitinophagales > Chitinophagaceae > Nemorincola. The sequence goes on from CAILLK010000049.1 coordinate 12,783, forward strand.
ACAGTTTCTGCTCTTTAAGCATCAGCACCGCAAGAACGAATTCTACAGCACCGGCTGCCCCCAGCATATGCCCGAACTGCGACTTTGGAGCTGAAATATGATAACCATTGTCTCCCAGATAATTAACAACACTGAAGAGTTCAATAGCATCGCCTAGTGGCGTTGAGGTGCCATGTACTTTAACCACATCCGGAAATAACCGGTCTCTGTTATTCCCTAATAGCCCGTTCCAAAGCCTTTGCTGCCCTTCTATTGAAGGGGCAAACATATCGCCGCTGCCATCAGAGTTATTGAAATAGTTATCTATTACCGCAAGTATTTTTGCCCCTCTTGCCTTAGCTATATCGTAAGCCTCAAGTGCCACAATTCCAGCTCCGAAAGAACAGACAAACCCATTCCGGTCGATATCGAAAGGACGCGATGATTTTTCGGGTTCAAAACCGCGGCTCAGCACCTGCATGGCATCAAACCCAATGAAAGACTCCATTGAGGTGCCTTCTATACCACCGGCAATGATCCGGTCCTGTAGTCCGAATGAGATCAACCGGTATGCATAACCAATATTACCCAATCCGGTAGCGCAAGCCGAGCCGATACACTCGCAAACTCCTTTACTCTGAATCAGGCAGGACACATTGGCAGCATCGCGGTATACCATTACCCTGTCTACATTGTGTGAGCCCAGGTAGCGTGTTTTCTTCTCCAGCTCAAAGAAATTATGCCACGATTTTCTTGAAACTTCTTTACCACCTGCTCCTGAGCCAATAACTACACCTGTATGCTCAGAACGAACTTCTTTTTCTGTCCAACCGCTCATTTTTATCGCATCCTGTGTTCCAAGCATTGCCCATATACTTCCAAGGTCTGCTGTAGATAAATTCTCAATAGGTATACGGTTAAATTTATCCTTGAAAATCTCGGGATAATTGACCAGCAGCGATGATGGCACTTCTTCCAGTCCGCACTCTTCAAGTGAGGTATAGCCACTTACAGTTGAACGCATTTTCTTACCATGCCTCATGGCTTCCGGCCATTCCCTTATCAGGCTCTTATCCGCAAACATTTTCGAACCGAATTCGTCAATGTTGCTGCACGATGGGAAAATCCCTCCTATACCTACCACGGCAACTTTCCGGGGATTCATAGTGCAGGTTGTTTTTTGTTTACATACTTGAGTACCAGGTCTATGGTATCGCCCATAGTAGATCCGATATCATCAATATCATCATCTTCAAACTCTATGCTAAATTTCTCTTCTGCCTTGGCCACTATGTTCACCAGTTCGGTAGAGGGGGCGCCGAGATCGGTAATGAAGTCGGTTTTCTCAGTAATGTTTTTCAACCTTTCGGGATTAATAGTGTGGACTGTTTTCAGAATTTCCACAATTTTGTCTTTTGCTTCTTCGCGTGTCATAAAATTGTTTTTTGGTTTAGAAATGTTTTGAATAAATTAAAATAAAAGGATCACAACTGATATTGTCTTTGATTCTTAGCGACTTTTTTGTTTTTGTTTTAACTTTAAGAACTTCTGCCCGCTGGCGTTAAGATTTCATTCTTTATTCCCTTGCCCAGAATATCATGCAGTTCTGTTGCCAGCACAAACTCCTTACCCAGATCATAGTTCCTCAGCCTTTCTTCCGTAAAATCCCTAAAATACGCCTGCAGGTCGAGGCCGGCTGGTACCTTGTAAATACGTCCTGAGGCTGTCATCTGCCTGAATTTGTAGAAATTGATCACACCCAGGCATATATACTTCTGTTTGTAGGGAATTACATCGTGACAATGCACACTTTTTATGCCCACAAAAACAAAATTCCTCAGTTTATAATACTCCGTATAGCTCAGGCCCGTTTTTCCAGTATCGAGGAAAGCGCTGCACGATACCACTACGGCCTGCCCGAACGACTCCACCTGGTCTACTGCACGGAATACGCCGAAATGATCCATTACATCCCATTCATCAGGTGTGTATGCAGCTACTACACCAACATGGGGTGAATGCCACAGATATTCATTCACAAGCAATTTTGAAGGCCCGTGTGGCAATACGGTTGCGGGATCCATTCCTACCAATGTGCTCATAGGTTGCTGATTTTTGTGTAAAATTTTTCTGCATTCTCAATCCAGTTCACTGCATTTTTTTTCATTTGCGCCCAATCTGGTTTATAGTATTCATTTACAGCTGTTTTGGGTATGTTCAGTTCATCGCTGGTGAAGAACCCAACCTTGCAGATACCAAAAGAGTAGATAATATTATCGGGTGTATCTACCGCAAGGTGTCCATCAAAAAAGAGCAGTCTTTTTTTCTTCAGCAGCCTGTTTACATCCATCCGGTAATACACTTTTTTACTGTAGGGGAATACCTGGCCATTGTAAGCATAAGACCCGTCAAGCGCTCTGGCCCGGCCATAAATTGCGGCTGAGAAAAAAGACCAGGTTCCGGTTAGCTGCAGGAATGCATCAAGCCCTAAGGAACCTGGCATTACCGGATCTCCCAGAAAATGGCACCAGAACCAGGGATCATTCTGCGAAACATCCAGTTCTGCTTCGGCATATCCTTTACCATATTTACCCGATCCTTCGGCATAAACCAGCTTTGCCTTATTGAAGCCAAGCATAAAGGGTTGCGGCAAAGATGGCAGCTCCCCTGCCGATGGAAGATTGAATTTATCTACCAGCATCTGATGCCATTCATGGTTCTTGTTATATAGTTTCACAAGATCTGATTGATCCAGTTCTATTACATCTTCCGGCATAAATTCAATTCCTTTTTCCATCATACTATTCCCCCGTTAATTTTTATTTCCGAACCATTTATATAGGCAGCTTCATCTGTCAGTAAAAACGCAACTACCCCTGCTACCTCATCTGGCTGTCCCATTCTTCTGGCTGGTATATTCAGCATGTATTTTTCTTTTTCTGCCTCTGGTATTTTACCGGTCATTCCTGTTTCTATATAGCCAGGCGATACGCAGAATGCCCTGATGGTATGGCTGGGCAATAATGCACCCGCTTCTCTTGCAAGTGACATGGTAAATCCTGCCAGGCCGGCCTTTGTTGCTGCATATACACACTGGAATGCATTTCCCGTTTCACCCACGCATGAACTCATATTGATAATGACACCCTGCTGCCGTGAATGAAAAATTTTAAATGCTGTTTTACTAATCATTACAGGCGCTTTAAGGTTCACTTGTATAAGCGTGTCGATGTCTGCTTCCGGCTGAAACAATATTGATTTATCAAGTGTCAATCCTGCGTTATTTATTACAGCATACAATGAAGCACCGGCTAATTTTTTCAGATTGCTGCAAAAACCTTTCAGAGCATCTGAATCCGAAAAATCAGCGCATAACCTGGTATGCCTTTCAGGGTTTATTAATCCGCTCCAGGTTGCCTCCAACCGGTCTTCAGTGGTTGCATGAAGTACCAGGTCAAAGCTGTGTTGCAACTTCATGGCTATTGCCCTTCCGATTCCCTTACTTGCTCCCGTAACTAAAACTTTCATATGCAAGTCTTTTAATACTGATGATCTGAGGCAATTCCCATTTCTTAACTACCTGTCTGATGAATTTTTTCAGAATCTGCCATGGTTCAAATGCGGATACCTCCATTGTGAAATAGGTTTCAATGATATTATTGACAAACAGATATTGAGTCAGCGGATGATTGATTTCCCCGAAATCAACTTCTTCAACAGATATATTTTTACAAAACCTGCGTATTGTGAGGTACACATTTCTGGCTCCGCAAGAACTCCAGGAAATAATACCCTGCTGCCTGGAATACACATACATGGCCTTAAACAAACCCAGCATAACAAATTGAGTACCTTCCCTGAATTCTTTTTTTACTACCAGGCTTTGTATCTCATAGTGTTCACCGGTTACATCCACACCATAAAGTTCGAACGGCCTGTTAATGATCTTTGGATCACCCAGGCGAACCATACCCACTGGTTCGTCTTTGTAATAAGCTACAAAATTGATTGCACTTTTTTTATAGGATGACACTTTATCTTTCAGTTCGTCTGGAAATGAAAAGGCTTCTTCATTATATACCTGGCAGGCATCATCTATTTCTTTTTGAGTATTTACTTTTTTAAACTGGTAACCTTTCTGTGCAGCAATTACATTAAATGTCAATAAAGCAACCTTGTCTGATAAGTATTTCATAATTGATGTTTTTACTTCAGATTGTAAATTTCTCTTTCCAGTTCCTGGTTTTTGTGCCCATACCATATCCATATGGTCAATATGATCAATACCGCTGAAGCTATAAGAAGCACTACCAGTAAGTCATATTTGTTTAGAAAACTGATCTGAAATTTTGACTTTAATTTCATGAAGCAAAACTACTATTGCGGTTAAAGGGAATCCAAATTTTTGACGTTACACTTCTGTTTCAAATTGGTTACAGTTCTATTTCTGCTGGCGTTACAAAAACATTTCAGTATTGATTATGAATTAATTAAAAATACAAAAATCATTTCTTTAAAACAATTATAAAAAGTACCTCAACTTTTTCAATACAATAGTATCCCTGAAGTGATATTTTTTCAACCGTTTTTTTATAAAATTTGCCAGTATCCCGGATGGATTAAAATCAGGTACCTGCATTATCGAACAGGTATCAAATAAATTATATTCGCATAAGTAAGCAGCAATTGGTACCTGGTAATTTTGTTCCTTAATACCTACCGGGCAAATATTTTTATTATACTTCATCATGGTAAGGTACAGATAGCTAGCAACAAATTAAGTCTACACCTTTAGACGATCCTGTAGGCACTGGATTTTAAAGTGCAACTTTAGTATTGCTCCAGTCCGTTTATGGCAGCCACGGCACCCAATTTCTTCTGATGTGACATAATTATCCTGATCCGGATTTCAGCGAAATCCCAAACTTATTTATTGAACCATGAGGCCGGCATACTAAATACTTTCAACCAATGCTTCTATCATATCATCTTTATCCAGGTCCAGTTTTTTGCGAAGACGGTGGCGGTATATTCGGATGGCATTGGTAGATATACCAAGCATGGACGCCATCTCTTTCGAGGTCATTTTTAGCTTTGTAAGCGCCAGAAACCTTATTTCAGCGGGTGTCAGATCGGGTATTTTTTTCTTAAGGCTCGTAAAAAAGCCTTTATGTACTTTTTCAAACACATCTCTGAAATTTTCCCACTGTTCATCAGTAAGTATAGTTGCCCGTTCCAGTTGAGTAAGCAGCTCATCATTGCTTTTGACTTCTTCTCCTGTCTTTTGCCGCTCCAGTTCATGAGTAAAATGCTCTATTAACTGGTTCTTTTCCTGCACACTCTGCTTTATATTTTCCAGCTGAATTGACGCAATTTCCAATTCCGATACTGCATTTTTCTTCTCGGCCTCCAGTTTTTTTTGTTGCAGCCGTTGCCGGTTGACAAACAAAATTCCGATTACACACATCATCAGAATGGCGACTATAAGGCAATTTCTTACCAGTTCCATGATCCTTTGTGCATTTAAAAGCTTTCCGGTTTCCAGCTTATGCTGCATATAATCGATTTTCTCCTGCGACCGGGCAATATTCAGCCGGTTATGTTCAGCAACCAAAGAGTCTTTTGCATCCAGCGCCGAATCAGCATATAAATAGGCAAAACGCATGTTACCTTTTGCCGCATACACCTTCGATAATTGACTGTAAAACCTTTCGGCCAGCGAATAGGTTGGCCAGAAGTTTTTGTGTTCACATAAGTCAAGTGCATCAAGCAGCAACTGTTGCGATTTGTCTAAATCATGTTGTAAATAATATATAACAGACAATTTATACATAGATCCTGCAGCGCTCTTTAACTGATTGGTGTTTAAACTGTTATTTACATCCGTTTCCAGCATAGGTATGGCCTCTTTATACTTCTTCTGCAAAAAATATACGTTTCCTATGTTGCCGGCTGCTATACCTGTCCATGCGGTGTCATTAATTTTCTTTGATAGTTCATAAATGTTCTGAAAATACCAGATAGCCGAATCGAGCCGGTCCAGTCTCTGGTAGCAAAGCCCTATGGTATTGTTGATAGGGTTATTAAAATTTCCGCTTTTTGTGCTACCCGGTTTTATAGAAATAGCTTCTTTGAGGTATCTTATAGCATTCACATAATCTTCATACCTGAAATAAGAACCACCTAAATCATATAAATAGCTCTGCTTGGGGGGAAATTCTGATCCAGAAAATTTTGAATAAATATTATAGGCTGCTACAAAATTCTCCAGGGCAAGGCTTTGTTTCTGGTCATTGTCCCAGTAATACAATCCTAAAGACTGAATGGCATCGGTTTCCAGGTATTCATAACCATTTTCTTCCGATGAAGTTATGAGCTGTCTTAGTTTCTGTTCTATGGTATCATCATGGCTGAATTCAATCATTTTTCTCCTTATTGCCAGCAATCTGAATTCACCTGCCAGCTCGCGGTCACCCTCACTGGTTGCCCAATTTTCAAACGCTTCCAGTTTCCTTCCGGCTTCAGGGTAAGGTATATTATTCATTATTCCTCTGATCGAATCAAGGAGTATATACTTCGCGGCATATGGATTTTTAGGCAGGTCCGCACTTTGGGCACAACAGCTACTACTTACCCAGCATAAAATACCAAAAATAAAATATCTCATATATCATATGAATCGGCTGCTAAATTAGCAAAGGGCCAACTGAAAATTAAATTTCAACACCGATACCCCGAAAACGCGCGGCTACAAAGGTTTTAAAATGAAGAAAGCAGCTTTGTAAAGCCTTTGCCTGGCTGCCCGTTTCCGGCTTCTTCCCATTGTGTTATGCGGGCCAGAGCAGGTTGCACATGTGCAATTAACATTATCCGGATTCATCCATGCTACCTGTATACCCTGGCAAGAGTACAGATAACAGAATTGGTAATTACGCTGTTGTGGCTATAAATTAGTGTACTTTCTATTATATAGCGATTTTAGCTAAAAAATCAATCTTATGAATCACTTTATGTACCTCTTTTTTTCATTTGAAAATAATTTCATAAATTTATCATCTAAACCAAACCAAATGATACAGAAACTTCTAAGAACAGCTTTAGCCCTTCAGCTATTCATTGTGTCGGCAGCTACCGCACAGACCTACACCCATGGCAACCTTACAGCCGTAACCCTGGCCATGCCCACCCACGACTCCACCATGTGCCACTCTACCTGCTCGGTAGCTTACATGGTCACAAAATCCGCCTCCTTTCTTTATGACACTGTAAAGGTTTACGATACACTCTCCGGAATTGTAGTGTTCACCGCAGTCAATACAACTGGTGCTACGCCCTGGACGTTTACAGCTGTCGGAGCCATGTTGTTTAGTTCCGTTGTCTCCGACGACCAGCTTTCTGGTGGCAGCTTTGCCGTCTTCTCAGAGCGACCCACCAAGATTTTCTCAGGCCCTGATACACTGGGGCCTATCCACGACTTCTTCCCGCTGACCGTTACAAACCCATGCGAGTATGACACCATATCAGGTACAGCATACATTGACAATAACGCAGATTGCCTTTATGACGGCACCGATTCTGCTCTGAACGGCATGCAAATCAACAGCATGAATAATCTGAGCAGCCCAAGTATCTCCTACAACTTCCGCAGCCTGTATACTTCCTCCACAGGCTACTATAACATGACCATTCAGAAGTCGTGGATGACTAACTATACAGTAGCCCTGCCTTCTCAATACTATTTTATCTATCCGCTCACCTCCTGCTTCACAGGGGCTTATACGTTCACTACCCTGCCCCACGGCGGTGTTGATTTCCCGCTGCAGTGCAGCGACAGTGTAGATGTGATGAGCTACAGCATGTACCCACCAGCCATCAAGGTGGGCAGGGTATTTTATATGGAGCCCTATGTGAGCAACACAGGCTGCAATGCCGAGTCAGGCACGCTAACATTTGTAAAAGACCCCCGCGTTATTTATGATGCCTCACTCAGCACTGTGCCTGCCACTTCAGTTTCAGGCGACACGCTCCGCTGGACCTATACCAACCTTACCAATATTACCGCTGGCGGATATTGGAACAGCCTGTTATCGCATATCCATCTCTTCCCCGACACTTCGGCTCATGCCGGAGATACTTTGTGCTTCCGTATCTACAGCGACATTCCGGCTACCGATATCGACCATACCAACAACGACCAGACCATCTGCCTGCCTGTGGTAAATGCTTACGACCCCAATGTGAAAGAAGTGAGCCCCAAAGGATCCGGCACACCAGGCTACATAGAGCAAACCACAGTGAAGCTCGCCTACACGCTGCACTTCCAGAACACGGGTACCGCTGCCGCGCAGAATGTTCAGGTAGTAGATACACTGGATGCCAATGTAGACCCTTCAACGCTGAAAATACAGGGCGCCAGCCACATGATGACGCCTGAATGGCTCGCACCTGGCGTAGTGCGCTTTGACTTCAACAACATTTTCCTGCCCGACAGCTTTACCGATGAGGCAGGCAGCCAGGGTTCAGTGAGCTTTAAAATCAATCTGCGCCCGGCGCTTGCAGTAGGCACGCAGATAAAAAATAAAGGCTATATTTATTTCGACTCAAATCCGGCAATAGTAACAAACGCCACATTGAATACTATTTATGGATCACTGCAGACCAGCGCTACGGTTCTGGCAGGCCAGTTGAGTATCTATCCAAACCCGGCTGAAAATGCGCTGTATATAGAAACAGAAAAGGCTGCCTCAATCTCCATAATAGATATGAGCGGCAGAACTGTGGCTAGCATGGAAATAAGCAAAGGAACCGCAACCATCGACATCAGCAAGCTGGTTGGTGGCCTATACATTATCAAGGCTATCAGCAATGATAATGTTACCTCTGCCAAATTCCTGAAGCAATAACAAGTTTTTAATTTTTTTTGAGGACGGCCTGATGTGGGCCGTCCTTTTTTTGCGTATTAATTAAATGAGACCTGGACTCAAAAAAGCATCTGGATTTTCATCTGGGGGCGTTCTCTGTGGAAGCACGCTGTTTCGAATCTCGGAGTATTCTTTGCAATAACCATAAATTGATTTGAGATCGTAAACGATGTGTTTCTTTTCTGGTGGAGAAAACCGGATTTTGCCTTCGTCCCGTAATTTCTGTAAAGTGGTCTTGCTACTAATGCGGAGCTTTTGCATGGCTTCATCTGCTGAAATCCATTTATCATCCTTCGCTCTTTCTCTGTCTTTTAGGCGTTCAAACACCTGTTCAACAAGTGAATTAAATGCAGCATCTTCGAATCTTTACCTTCTATTAACCGTAAATAGCCTCGTACACTGTTGCGACTGATACATACACGATGCACTATCTCCCTGATTGCAACGCCTTCTTTGCCTAGCTTCAGCTCCCTTTTTTTGTTGAAATCGTTTATTGTATTTGATTGTTTGAGTTATGAAAACTGGGATCAAGTTGAAAAGTTGGGGGAAGAAAAATATTATTGTTGTTTTGTGGTCAAAAAACAGTGTTGAGCGACAAATACCAAGGGTTGATTTCCCTATTCTTTCCTGAAGGGCTTTTAGATTATTTTGATATTGTTAATACG
>CAILLK010000050.1 GCA_903835005.1 uncultured Bacteroidota bacterium
TTGTGATCCTTGCTTACGAATCGTTGGGTTCAAAATTTCCCATTGTTCTTCCGGAAGCACATGAGCTTCTTCCGCCCAATGTATATCCACGCCTTCCAAAGATTTAATCTCATCTATGGAACGCCATAAACCGTAGAAAATAAACTCACTCCCCGTATACCGGTTAATGATTTTATTTTCTAAGATTTTGAATCTGTGGCCTAAATTAAACCTATTGATCTGTATTTTAAGTAATGTATATACAGATTCTTCAATTTTGTTTTGGAATTGCCGAGTACAAAGTACCCGAACCTTTAATGAGTTAGCAAGGAAGATTGCAAACCCTGCAGCATCCCAAGATTTAGAGCTGGATCGTCCACCATGCAAAACCCTGTTACGAGCAGGGGTAAGCCAAAATGATTTTAACGCTGGATTCAGCGTAGGTATCACACTTGTGACAATCTTAATCGTTGAGAATTAGCAATCTTCAATTTTGTAGCAACTGAATGTTTTCTTCCACAAAATCCACTTGGTTTTCCAATTTTTGCATCTGATTGTTTTTGTTTAGTTTCTGCTGAAGCCTTGCGCCCTGTATGAATTTTCAACATAAGTTCCGCTATATGAGCTGGTCTTTTTCTTCCTATATTTGATTTTTGCATTGCTAAAACTTGATCACTCATATCTCTATTTTTATTATTTTCCGATATAATTTTCTTTTGTTCTTCAGATATTTTTCTTCCTTTGTTTGCTTCACCAATTTTACGTTTTCTATCTTCAGATGCTGGTAATCCAAAACAACCCTTTCCACCATCAGTTAAATTATACCCATAAGGTATTTTTGTATTGTGTTCAATAATTGCTAGTTGCTCGGCAATATAAAGAGAATTCCAATCTTTAAATTCACCTATTATTGTTAGCAATGTATTTTCTTTCCCATATTTTTTTATAGCCTGAACAATTGGGTATTTCTTTTTTGATGAACAATGTTCTATAAATCTTTGTTTTGCACTTTTTGAACTTATCCCAATATAAGATTTAGATGAACATCCATTTAAAAAGCTGATTTTATAAAGTTGCATAATTTAATTATATCATGTAATGCAGGATTAAGAGTCGGAGCTAGTTGGGCTATTGCCGTAGAACTCATCGAGCGTCTTTATTTGTTCTGCTTCGGGTTCGTTGATCCGTTGCATTTGTTCTTTACTTGCGCTCATTAACCCCAATGGGATTTTTGAAGCTTCGTTCGCCATGTTAGTAAGGCCAGTAACCACACGCAAAGGGTTCGGATCCTTTAGTAAAGAATCGCTGTCAATGGATTCTAAATGGTCCGTAGCAAGTCGGGAAAGCTTGTGAGCGTTCCGTGCTGAATATTCTGCCGCACTTGCCATATGGTCCGAAATGTTTAATAACCGGTCAATCAATGTCTGAGCATTCACTCTAGAACTTATCGGTAAAACATCGAAAGCTTTTTTAGCTTCTACCATTTGCATAGCCACTTGTTCTACGATTTTCACCTTAGAACTTAAA
>CAILLK010000051.1 GCA_903835005.1 uncultured Bacteroidota bacterium
ATGTTATCCAATTTACCTAACGCACGAAGCTCATCATAACGAGCTTCGGCAGCTTGTAGAAATTCTTCTTTTGTCATGACTTGTGGTTTTGATTCAACCACAAGTTACGAAATTATATCTACGAAGGTTTGAAATGCACCCTCTAAATCTTTTCGTAACGCAATTATTCGTTGTGCGCCAACTTCGCTCATCTTTTCTTTTTTCTGTCTTTCCCGATAAAGAGCTATATCAGATTCAGTAGCGTTTTTTGAGGGCTTCCTGGTAGGAGGGCAATGCTTCAAATCTATTGGGATAGCTCTGGAGGGACCGAATGTATCCTTTTCTATTAACGACAATGAGACTTGAGCGAACCGTTGACCCCAAATGAAATTATTACAAAAAGGCGGGCCAAGCGGGTCGCGCAACCATCCTGTCCCAGAAATTTTCTTGCCTCTTTTACGTAAAAGAGTACCGTCCATATGGGCATAGATATAATCTTGCTCCTTATTGTTTTGTATGACTACCTCTTTTCTGATAACCTCTAATAGTTTCTTAGTATCCATGCGTTCGCCCTTGAATATGCGATACGCAGCGCTCCAATCATTAAACTGATTGCCGCTTGCAGTCAGCATACCGGTAATTGTACATCTGCCAATACATGAAATTACTCCATGTGCAAGTTCCCTTGCTCTTTGAAAAGTTCTCGATTGATTAAAGGCAGGTACACATCTGTCAAAGAGAGCATTGAATTGAGCAACTACACCTTCTTTTTGGGCAGTTTTTTTTAAGCTCTTTTACAGCATCGTCACTTCTTTGCAGAACCAATCGTTGGTGATCATCAATTACCCATTCTACAACTTCCTTGCTTAAACTCAATTGCTTGGGCAACTGCTGCCGGAAAGTTAACATACCACTGTTCGCTGTTTACTCTTTTAATCAATTGAATTTTTGTTTGATATCCCATATCTAGTCTTTTAACTAGGTATAAAAATAAAAAAATAGTTATATATACAAGGATATCGCCACTTTTTTTTGTTTATCCAGAAATTAGCCAAACTAAAGAGGGTAGGGGCAAGCCCTACCCCTACATAGAATTAATTTGGGGAGATGAGTAGCGATATGTTGAACAAGCGTGCCATGGCCACTGAAGCGAGATAGATGTAGTGAAGCCGGGAACAAAAAATCTTTTACAACTGATGATACGGCATTTACTTAAAACACCTCACCTATATTGACAAATACACCACCGGAGCCATTGAGGCCGAAGCCATAATCGAGGGCTACATTGGTGCGGGAGAATTTATTGAATTTGAGCCTGATGCCGGCGCCCCAGCCGGGGGCTATGGTTTCGAAGTTGTTGGACACCTGCTCGGTAAATGATTCGGCATTGGCAAATACCACACCGCCCAGCAGGCCATTGCGGGTGATACCGAAGCGATATTCCCCTTCGATGTAGGCCATATTTGCGCCTCTGAACCTTGCCTGGATATAGCCTCTGCCGGTGTTGCTGTTGGGGTCGCCGCCGGTATTGGGCAGCATCAGGTAGGGGGCTTTGCCATCTATGGTAAACCATTCATAACTCCATAAGGCCAGCACATTCCTGGAACCGGCCGGGAATTTAATGTATTTGCGCAGGTCTATTATCAGCGAACGCCAATTGGCTGTGTTTCCAAACAGGGTAAGGTTGGGGCGGTAAACAACATTCACGTAATTGCCCTGTTCGGGGTTGATAGAGTTTTTCCGGGTATCGTAGAGGTAATTGAAGGTAAAGCCTGAGGCAAATTCGGTTTTGGAATAGCCATAGTTTTCAAAATCAGTTGATTTATTTCCGGGTGGGTTTATCTCGTGAATATCCCAGAAATAATCCATATTGTAGCCTATGCCTGCATACATATCTTCGGCCAGCTCGCGTAATACGGCCTGGTGGAGGTGAATGGTGGAATAATCTATAATATAGCCGTCGTTGCTGGTGGTATAGCCACCGAGGCCAAATGTATAGGAAGGGTAGTAGAGATAACGCCAGTCGACAACGATATTATATTTATTTCCCCTGGTCCAGAGGTTGGTCTGAATGGGGAAAATTACCTGATTGCGTGCTGTATAGGTGAGGCTGGTAAGGATGGTAGACTGGTTGGCATCTTTATGGGTATAAAAAGCTGCATTGGCCGCAACCAGAACGGCCATATCGGTTTGCAAAGTATAGCCAGCAGCGGGTACTACCGAAGTACGGAGTTTCTGAGATTTAATTTCGCCGGTATCAGAGCGGTTACCGGTTCCTTTATGCAATATATTGCGCACAACATCAATAACATCTTTCTGTGTACTGCAATCGTCGGGCGATTTGCACACCTTCAGTATTGAATCCGAACGGCCCGTGTCTGATCGGATAACAGGTATAGCATGTTTATCAGCTAGCTGAGCCCGGGAAATAAAAGCTGAAAATAGCCACAAGATTATTGTGGCTAACCTTAATGCTATCTTCAATTAACTGAAATTTATCTGGCTATTGCGAAAATAAAGTATTACTTAATCTATTCTGTAGTTTATTGGACTAAAAGACCGGGCAAAGGTTAAAAGATAATTCCTAATGTTATCCTAATTTAGGGGTTAAGTTTACCCCCAAATTGCTTCTATCAATTCTGCCAGGCGGGGTATGGTCAGGTGTTGAATGTATAATTCAGGGCTGTTAAGTGCCTATCAGCAAGAACATCAATTGAATGTGCCGATGAGATACCGATTGCCATCATAATAGTGAGCCGCTTTGTGCATCTGATGAAGCCCAGGTGAAGTTTTCAATATAATTCCTACCATCTTACTCGTTCTTTTCCAGTTTCTGTTCGTTGTAACAATTTTTAAATAAGGCATTATTCGCAGATGAGCTTTGCCCGTGCCCTTGCAGGCACGCCTCGATAAACAGAAAAATAACTTCGCAATATTGCATAAATTATTTTGAAAGCATCACCAGGTAATGGTGCCTGGAAAAAGACCTCTGTCCCGGGTATTTTAGAGTACCTAAATAATATCCTTACAAAAAGGGGGTGTGGCACAATAATATGGACGAGAACAATAATAATGTGTGATGGCAGTTGACATTAAAGCGGCCCGGCTAATTTATAACAATATGATAAAATTAATAAAAAATGTCTATAACTGTATTGCAAATTCCTTACTCACAATTCCAGTTTCCATAAAATAAGTACCTTTGCCCCCGCATGTCCGACGCAATAAAGCACGAATGCGGCCTCGCATATATCAGGCTGCTTAAACCTCTTCCTTACTACCTGCTCAAATATGGTACTGCATTCTATGGCCTTAACAAGCTGTACCTGCTTATGGAAAAACAGCATAACCGGGGCCAGGATGGCGCAGGTATTGCTACCGTAAAGCTGAATGTGGAACCGGGGCACCAGTTTATGCACCGGCTGCGCATCAGCGGACCGCAGGGGCTGGCACATATCTTCCAGAACATCAATGATGAGGTGAAGGAGATGGAGGCCAATTATCCGGGTATATTGCAGCACCCGGGCCTGATGAAGGGGTATATGAAATTCATAGGCGAAGTAATGCTGGGGCACCTGAGGTATGGCACGCAGGGCAGGAACAATGTGGAGTTCTGCCACCCGTTTCAGAAACCGCACATCAACCCTACACGCAACCTGATGATGGCCGGCAACTTCAACCTGGTGAATACCGATGAGTTATTTGATATGCTGGACCAGCACCCGAATAGCACGCTGCGCCAGAGCGACCTGGGCGCAATGATAGAAACCATACATTATTACCTGTGCCAGGCTGATGAGGTAAACCCTGCTAAACTGAATATTGAGGGGATACTGAAACAGGCTACTACCCACTTTGATGGCGGCTTTGTCTTCAGCGGGCTGATAGGCAACGGCGACAGCTTTGTGATGCGTGATGCCAACGGAATACGCCCCTGTTATTATTACCAGGATGAGGAGATAGTAGTAGCGGCATCTGAAAGGGCTGCGATTATGACGGCATTTAACGTAACACAGCCACAGGTAAAAAAACTGGAGCCGGGGCATGCCCTTATAGTTACCGCCGCAGGTGAATTCAGCAATGTGGAAATACTGGCGCCAAGAGAGGTGACCGCCTGCAGCTTTGAGCGCATCTACTTCAGCCGCGGCAGCGACCCGGATATATACAGAGAGCGTATGGAACTGGGCCGCAACCTAGCCGGCACTGTGCTGAAGGCGCTGGATAACCACCTGAAGCATACCATAGTTTCGTTTATCCCGAATACTGCCGAGATCGCATTTTACGGATTGATAAAGGGCCTGGAAGATTATCTCAAGGAAATAAAACTGCAGCGTATTCTCTCCAAAAAGGATATGACAGAGGAAGAGATGCGCGAGCTGATAGGCCGCAGGGTGCGTATTGAAAAGATTGCCATCAAGGATGTGAAGCTGCGCACCTTTATTACCGAAGACTCCAGCAGAAACGAAATGGTGCAGCATGTGTATGATATAACCTATGGCACAGTGGAGCGGGGTGTAGATACCCTTGTGGTAATAGACGACAGCATAGTAAGGGGCACAACGCTGCGCGAAAGCATCATAAAAATGCTGAACCGGCTGGGGCCAAAACGTATTATTGTTGTTTCATCGGCACCACAGATAAGGTATCCCGACTGTTATGGTATAGATATGAGCCGCATGGGCGATTTCATAGCTTTCCAGGCGGCAGCAGGCCTGCTGGAAGACAGGGGCCAGGCACAGGTACTAAAGGATATATACCAGCAATGCAAGGATGCCGAAGCGGATGGCAAACTGCATGAAAAGAATTTTGTGAAAGGGGTTTATCATCCGTTTACAACTGAGGAGATAAGCGCGAAGATAGCACAGATGCTGAAGCATGAAGATGTAACTGCTGATGTAGATGTGATTTACCAATCGATAGAAGGGCTGCACGATGCCTGCCCGCACAATAAGGGCGACTGGTACTTTACCGGAAACTACCCTACGCCAGGCGGCAACAGGGTAGCCAACCGCGCCTTTATGAAATATATGGAAAAACAGGATGGCAGAGGGTATTAACTCTTGTCCTTTCGGGGTGAAAAACCGGGACCCTGGTACGGGGAACCCTTCCTCAGGCAGAAATTCAGGATTTCTGCATTCTGGTGGAAATCTGGTGGTAACGGATATTCGTTTTCTGGGATGATCAAAAAATTTGGGGTGGTATGAATGTTAAATTTTGCAATCTGGTGCCTGATGTTTTTTAAGGAAGCAAAATTGATACATAAAAACTAACGATATTGATCTATTTTTGCGCCTGAAAATTTTCATTTTATTTTTCCATTTGCACAAAGTGAATATAAAAATTACCCCCAAGGTATTAAACAGAGCTACCATTGGAATTGTAATATACCTGCTATGCTTTGGTGTGGCTATGACTTATTTTCCCATCAGGCCTTTCTGGAATGATGAATGGCGGCTTATTTACAATCTTAAGTTTAAGAATGTCAGTCAGCTTTGGGGTACGCTTGATCTGCTGCAGCAATGCCCCAGGTTTTATCTCACTGCACTTAAGGCTTTTACTTCGTGGTTTGATTACAGCTATACTTCATTGAGGCTGCCCTCCCTGATAACAGGTATGGCAAGCATTCCTTTTTGTTTTTACCTGAGGAAAAGAATCTTTCCGGACAGCCCGTTATTCAGTTACCTGTTTATTCTTATCCTTGTTTCCTCTCAAACCTTTACTGATTACCTGGTGCAGGTGAAGCATTATAATATGGAAATATTCCTTTGCCTGCTGGCCCTGTGGCAATTTATAACACTGCTGGAACATGAGCCCGGGAAGGTGAACCATGTGAGGTATGGTTTGCTTTGTTTCAGTTTCCTGGTAGCGCCGTTTTTCAGTTATACCTATCCTATTGTAATAGCACCGGTTATTGCCATAGTAATTCTGAAAGCGATTATTTCTTATAAAAACAAACAACACGGCATAGGCCAGTTGGTGGTTCAATTGCTGCCCTTGGTAATAGTAGCAGGCAGTATTGTGATTTTTTATTTTATTGATGTAAGGCAATTGCTGTCGGACAACAGGATGTACCAGTCGTACCTTAAAATGCTGGGCAATGAAAAAGGGGAAAGCCATTTTATAGCCGATTTCTGGAACCTGTTTGCACTGCTCGGTTCTGGATTTGTTTATGAAATTATTTTTGGTATCACTGGCATTGCAGCATTTATATATGGTGTTTACAGGCTGGCCGCATCAAGGAACAGGACATTTACCCGGCAGGATTATTTTAAGTTGTATGCTTTACTGTTGGTGGTACTTACCATTGCACTCATTTTTTCGGGTAAATTGCTAGGTGGTGTTGCGCGGTTAACCGCCTTTACCATACCTTCCATATCTATACTCATCATCTCTTTTTTCGAAGATATGAGGGAGCGATATCATTATATTAAGCCTGCCAATTCATTTGCAGCAGTATTATTTATAGGGTTGTTTGGTAATATCTTCACCACCTGTATTCATACCTTTACCAAGGAGGATTATAATAACCGGATAACAACATACTGGAATACATCGGAGGCATTAAAACAGGCCAGACTCCATAAAATACCCATCCTTTTTACTGACGGGGTAAAGGGATATAAAATAAACCAGGATGCACCTGTGCCCGGAAAAATAAGCTATAATACCATTACTCCGGAACAGATACGCGGGAACGATGATTTGTGTTCGGAGGTGGTGCTGAAGGTGAACCCGGAATATAAAACCTGGGACAGCATAAAAGTATACCAGATGCCAGACACAAAATGGACCAATGAATATATCAATCAACTGCCTACATCTGTAACTAAGGTATTGGTAGGTGATGGTGCTTCCTTCAGGCTGGTAAGCAGATAAGACCATATAAATAGCATACAAACCTATGAATACGCGATACCTTTTATGCTGCCTGCTTCTCTCCACGCTCAGCGGATACAGCCAGAGCAAGGATACCTTCCAGGTTTATTTCCCGTTCAACCAATCTATGCTGACCAAAGAAGCTGAGCAATATGTGGATGCGCTGATATTTAATGATACCCTGATACATGGCGACCGGCTGATAGTGCTGGGCTATGCCGATTATGTGGGCAGCAGCGGCTATAATGACAGTCTGTCCGGAGCAAGGGCAGCAAATGTGTGCAACTACCTGATCCGGTCGGGGTTTGAAAAGAAGGATATAAAACTGATGATGGGCAAAGGTAAGGTAGAGCGTGCGGGAATTAGCGGCAGAGATGGCTTTGCAACCGACAGAAAGGTGCAGATAATTATAGACCACACTGTGTCGTTGTCTGCTAAACCAGCTACAACAAAACCATTAGTGGTTATGAAACCTGCAGTAGTAAAACCTCCGGCAAAACCGGCTGTTATGCCGGCGGAACGGATTGATATCACAAAGCTTAAGGTGAATCAGACTTTTGCCTTGAATAATATTATTTTTCAGCCCGGGTCTGACATATACTATGATCAATCCCTGCCTGATCTTGAAAGGCTTCTGGATTTCATGGTAGAGAACCCAGCCGTGAAGATAAGTGTGGAAGGCCATATCTGCTGTAAAGGGCCGAATCCCTTAAATGAAATACATGATGATGGCAGCCTTTCCCAGTTAAGGGCCGCCGCCGTTTGCAACTTCCTGGTAAATAATGGCATTGCCAAAAACAGGATGTACGGCATTGGGCTGGGCAATAAAGACCCTGTGGTGCCAAATGAAGTTACAAATGAAGACCGGGTGAAAAACCGGAGGGTGGAGATCAGGATATTGAGTAAGTGAGCCTGCAGGACTGCCCTCTCCTCAAAAGAATTTACCTTTGCCCTATGCAGCAGTTGGTTATTGCATCGAACAATAAGGGTAAAATACGGGAAATAGCATCAATGATCAGTGATATAGAGTTGCTGACGCTGAGCGATATTGGCTATGCCGAAGAGATTGAGGAACCCTGGCATACCTTTGAGGAAAATGCACTGGCGAAGGCATCGGCTATATTTGGGTTTTGCGGTAAGAATGTTTTTGCCGATGACAGCGGCCTTTGTGTAAATGCCCTTAACGGTGAGCCAGGGGTAGACAGCGCCCACTACTGCGGTGAACGAAATGATGAGCGTAACACGCAGAAAGTGCTAGATGCATTAGAAGGAGCTGAAGACCGGTCGGCTTTTTATAAAGCGGTCATCTGCCTGATATGGGATGATGAAGTATATTATTTTGAAGGGATTTGTGAAGGGATGATAGCCCCGGAGAAAACAGGGGAGGGTGGTTTTGGGTATGACCCGGTATTTATTCCGGCAGGGTATGATAAAACATTCGGGGAACTGCCCCTGGATGAAAAAAATAAAATAAGCCACAGGGCAAAGGCGGTTGCGAAAATGGTGGCATTTCTGAACCCTTGAAATAAAACCCTGTCCCTAAAGGGAACCAGGCATTAAGCTTTCAATCATTATCTCAGGTTGGAATAAGGATTTAGCACATGGTTTTGAGGCTGTGTAAGGAAAATATACAAAAAAAACGAAAACAAAAACCAGTAAAGGAATCCATGAATTAAGCTTAATTTCATGCTTTTGGGTAGAGTTTATAATTAAGCATTTTGTTTTGAATGATTTAGTAAATAACAATGAAATTTTCGATAGGGGACCTGATATTATTGAAACGCACCGGTGAAGAGGGGCATGTGACTGCTATGATTGACAAGCAGATGATTGAGGTGGAGGTGAAGGGTGTGCAGTTTCCTGTGCACCTGGATGATATAGACCACCCCTACCTGAAATGGTTTACCGATAAAACGAAAAAGAAGAAAACTATACTGCCTGAGCAACTCCCCACCGAGAAACTGGCAGAGCGAAAACAGCGGCTGGCAAACGGCGTGCACCTCTCCTTTATGCCGGTATACAAGACCGAGGAAATGGAGGAAGTGGTAGATGTGCTTAAAGTATACCTGCTGAACGAGCTGCCGGTGCCAGTAAAGTTTGTGTATGATGTGCAACTGGCCAATAAAAGTGAATTTAAGCATGAAGGTATATTGCACCCGTTCGGGAATATATACCTGCACAGCGTGCCTTATGGCGATATGGGCGACCAACCAAGGTTTAACTGGCGGCTGAAAGACACAGTAAATGATAATATGGAAGTTGCAGATGGTATATTGAGAATCCGGCCATCGAAATTGTTTGAGCACATTACCGATCTGATGCAGAACAGCAAGCCGACATTCAGTTATATGCTGATAGATGATTTTGTGCCTAAGAAGAAAAAGGAGCCACTGCCTCATTATGCCCCTGTAAAGAATAACCCAGCTTTTCCGCTGGTGACAACTAAAACCATTGAACCTTTTAAATACGAAATAGACCTGCACATAGAGCAACTGGTAACAGACCGGAAAGGGCTAAGTAATGCCGATATTGTAACTATACAACTCGATGCTCTGCGCCATTATCTGCAACTGGCCATTGTGCACCACCAGGAGCGGATGATCGTAATTCATGGCCTGGGTAAGGGCCGCCTGCGCGAAGAAGTGCATGCCATACTGAAACAAACCCCCGAGGTGAGCCGGTATAAAAATGAATGGAGCGGTAAGTATGGGTTTGGGGCTACGGAGATACATTTCAGGTATTAGGGAGAGGTTTTGGTGAAAAAGGTAGCCACGATCTTACAGTTAGTGAATAAAAAATTTTGGATGGCGGCTTTAGCAAAACCTTATCTGTATGAACCTTTGAACTTGTGTAGGTTTTCAGAATTTACTTTTGCCATTCAAACGTAAGTTTTAGTTCTTTTTCATTTATTCGGCTGACTATATACTCACCTTCATAATCTCCCTCCTTCATGTCTTCCTTACCAATCAATAGCCTGGGAAGTTGGTCTTCTACATCCAATTTAAATTTGTGCGATAATGTAAAGTCATAAGCACCATTGCAGTTACTTTTAAACAATTCATTATCACCAAACATAAAAAGGCAATCAGATTCGGTGTATTTTGTTCTTGATAGGACACAAGAATCACCCTCTTTAAGGGCGGTTTTAAAAGGAACACAATACCAACTGCCAATAAGTTTTTTACTTATACTATCAATAAGATTTGTCTTTCTTTGTTCAAGTTCCAGAAAATGTTCCTTGAAAAGAACGTAACTGAAACTATAATAATTCAAATCATTCCATTCACAATCACCCGAAATTTCAAGGGTATCTTTTGCAAAGTCAATTTCATAATCAGTGTATTCATTTACATATTCACACTCTTTTGGTTGTTTTTTTGCCATATTTATGAATTTTAGGCAAGAAAATATTTTATTACTGTCTAATTCTGTAGTCCAGGCACTATCTATTTCTCCACGAAAATAAAATTTGGGCCTGAAATAGGATGCAAAATACTTGTTGTTTGTTTTATAAATATTTATCTCACGGTTTGTTGGAACAACTCCGCCAGATGAATACGTTAAATAAAAGGGAGTTAATGAATCATAAATTGCATTTATCTGGCAGCTTCCCTGATAAGGAATGCAAAACAGAAATAAAAAAGCAAAACATTGTTTCATCTGATAAAACTATTAAAAAAGTACTGATTTTTATTAAGTTATAATATTAATTTTGAGTTTGATCAGGTTGAGGTAGTTTGTGAGCACACAGCGAATCAGCATATGTATAATAAAAAAATTTAGTTTAAGGATGAATACCGGGCCTTTTTGAAAAAATATAAGGTGGAATTTGATGAACGGTATGTTTGGGATTAGATAATTGCGCAATTCTAATTGTGCGACTAGTTATCCCGCCCATTCAGAGCTAATCCCTTATTTATCAATACGATGGGCCTCACCCATCGCTGATTTATTATGGTGCGTCAGGCCTTATTAATCTTGAATTAATTATTATGGACTTGGGGGAAGGCAGGTTGATAATTTATTTATATTCCTCAATCCATTTTGGTATGATCATCATTTTCAGCGGTAATTTATTTAGTGATATTGTGTTATTTCATTATTTATTTCTTTTGCTCATTGTTAATGTAGAAATAATTCTATATTCCACTGACAAACCCATGACTTTACCTGTGAATTAATCCATACATTTGCGCACTAAATATTTTTATGGGTAGGATATTTTTCTCGGTTCTGGTATTATTAATTTCATGTCAATTCTCGTTTGCCAAGCAGGTTGATGTAAATGCGGCTAAATATGCCGGGTATAATTTCTGTAAAGATCAGGGGTCGCAGGTTGGTCTGGATGCTTTTTCTCTGGTCTATACTGCTACGGCAGTGGTAAACGGAAACCAGGTTAACGACTTCTATATTTTCAATACCGGGGCTACAGGTTTTGTTATTGTTGCGGCCGATGATCAAATTGTTCCGGTACTGGCCTATTCTACTGAATCGTCTTTCAAACCCGGTTATTTTCCTTCAGAAATTAAGTGGTGGTTGAATAATTATGCCGCACAGATCAATAATGTGATCGGGCATAATACTGCAGCACTGGCCAGTACTGCAAGTCAGTGGTCTGAATTAGGTCAGGCTCAGCCGACACGTGCAGCCAAAACGACCGGTGTTGTTTATCCGCTGCTGACTACGCTGTGGAACCAGGAGCCTTATTATAATTATTTATGCCCGTTTGATCCATCGGCAGGCGCCAATGCAGTAACCGGATGTGTGGCTACCGCTATGGCGCAGGTAATGAAATACTGGAACTGGCCGGTGAAAGGTACCGGCTCTAATTCTTATTACGCGTATGGTTTCGGAACACTTACTGCCGATTTTGGCTCAACCACTTATTTGTGGGATTCTATGCCGAATACTGTTGGTAATAACAATCCGGCAGTAGGAACACTGATGCTTCAGGCTGGTGTGAGTGTGGATATGAATTACGGAGTAAGCGGCAGTTCGGCCCAGGTAATGAATGGCGGTAATTCGGCAGTTAACTGTACGCAGAATGCACTGCCGGGTTATTTCAGTTATAAATCTACCTTACAGGGTATTGGCTGGGGCAGCTATAGCGACAGCGAATGGGTGCACATCATTCAGCATGAGCTGGATATGAAGAGGCCGGTAATATATTCAGGTTATGGTGACTCGGGTGGCCATTGTTTTGTCACTGACGGCTATATTACCTACGACCGATTCCATTTCAACTGGGGCTGGGGTGGATATGCCAACGGATATTATATAGTTGAGAACCTTGATCCGGGAAATTTGACTTTCAATGACGGACAGGCTATTATTATAGGTATAGAGCCCGATACTGTTAATACTACCGGAGTAAAGCAACTAGCGCTTAATTCAGCACTTAATGTTTATCCTAATCCTGCAAATACTGTTGTGAAAATAGATCTTAGCGGAACAAAAGCAAACAACATACGTATAATGGATGCACTGGGGAGGCTGATGATGCAGAAATCGCCTTCGGCCAATGCTACAGTTGAGACCATTGAAGTCAGCAATTTTGCTGATGGTGATTATATAGTGGAAATACAGACACCAACCGGAACAATTACCCGGAAAATAGTTGTTGCCAGATAATTGTTCGATTAAGCTATAAAGACTGTTCCGGATATAGTGCGCTACACCTTAAAGTGTGGCGCATTTTTTTGTGCCTATACCTGCATCCTGCATTTGTGTTGGTTATTTTGCGATCAAGTTTTTACTGCCATTTCCTTCGTTTTGTTATTGTTCTGTACATCATCCTGAAGCAGAACACCTCTTCTGCCGAAAAAAAAGAGCTAGTTCTAACGAATTTGGGTGAAAGATTCGCCAAAATAGTTATCTTTACGTTAATGGAAGTGTTAATCAAATGTTGTCAGATGATGTTTGTCAAGCAGAAAATTGACTATAGTCATGTTTTTGGAGCATACACAGAAGTAGATTTGTTGAACAATATGTATTAACAAATAGATAACCAAATAAACCAAATGCACGGAAAATTCCTAAATATTGCAATATGTATGCTGGTAATGGCTTCGGGTACATGTTATAGTGTCAGTTCCCGGGGGCAATCTTATTCAATAGCGCAGGCTTCGGCAACCATAGTAATACCGATCTCCATATCAAAAATTAACGACATGAATTTTGGAGAGATAGCCGTTATTTCTTCAGCCTCAGGCACTGTAATTATTGATCCATCAGGCAGTATTTCTTCAGGCGGCAGCGGTGGCGTTACGCTTATACTTACCACCGGCTCGGTTTCATCTGCAAGTTTTAATGTTACCGGTGCAGCCGGATATACTTATAATATTACACTACCTACGGGTTCAATACCTGTTTCAAGCGGATCCAATACCATGGATCTTTCATCGTTTACCTGTTCGGTTTCTCCATTGGGCTTATTAAGCACAGGCGGCACACAGCTGTTAACAGTAGGTGCGACACTCAATGTGCCTGCAGGCCAGGCTGTAGGCACATACAGTACCTCGAGCTCCATGCCGCTTACGGTCAATTATAACACTAATTAGGGTCAATTCTGTTTTCTGCCTGATTTTATTTCTGATCATTAGGAGCTCAATAAAGAGAAGAACTACCTAAATCTGAAATTTTTCTGTTGATAAATAAAATATAAATTATTAATTTTATGAGCAAAAACAGACCTATGAAACAACTTTTTCTCATTTTTCTTTTACTGCCTCTTTGTGCCCGCACGCAGAATATTAATACTATAGCAGGAACAGGAACAAGTGGCCACACAGGAGATGGCGGCCCGGCAATACTTGCGGAGCTGCAAAGCCCGTGGGGTGTAGCTATGGATAACAGCGGCAACCTTTTTTTTGCAGATGCCGGCAATAATTGTATCCGTAAAATCAGTATAATGGGGGTGATCAGCACAATTGCGGGTAATGGAACCGCAGGGTACCTGGGTGATGGCACCGCAGCTACGGCTGCCGAATTAAATACACCAACAGGTATAGCTACAGATGGGGCTGGCAATATTTATGTAGCTGATTACTGGAACAATAGGATCCGGAAAATATCTACTGCCGGAATCATTACTACCATTGCCGGAAATGGTACTATAGGCTGGACCGGCGATGGTGCGCCGGCTACGAATGCAGAATTAAACAACCCCAGCGGTGTTGCTGTCGATACTGCGGGTAATGTGTATGTTGCCGACAATGATAATTTTGCGATCCGTAAAGTGGATGGTTCAGGTATCATTACTACGTATGCGGGCCAATTGGGATATTCGGGTACAAGCGGCGATGGGGGGATGGCTACAGCAGCCCGGATTGGAAATGAAACCAGTGTGTATGCCGATAAACTGGGCAACCTCTTTATAGCCGACAGGGGCAACTCCAGGATACGGGTTGTAAATGCCGCAGGTATAATTTCAACTGAAGCAGGTAATGGTGGCCTGGGTTATAGCGGTGATGGAGGGCCAGCAACTGCGGCACAGATAGGTACGCCCTATTTCTCGGTTACAGACAGCCTTGGGAACCTGTATATTTCAGATGTAAACGGTTATATCCGCAAGGTTGGTACTGACGGTATAATCAGTACGCTTGCCGGTAATGGCACAACTGGTTTTTCGGGCGATGGAGGACCTGCGCTGCTGGCGATATTCCACAATCCATATGGTATAGCGGTAGATAAAACCGGTAATATTTATATAGCTGATGGTGCCAATAACCGAATCCGTAAAATTGCAATGCCACCTCATGCCGGCTTTTCGGCAGCAAGAGATACCACCTGCCAGGATAGTTGTATCACATTTGTAAACACCAGCACCGGACCGGTAGATAGTATAAGATGGGTTGTGCCGGGCATAACGCTTACTGCTCCGCACAGTGATACCATTAATGTATGTTTTCCGGCATCGGGTAGTGATTCGGTAATATTGTATACCTATGGTGGTGGTGTTATTGATACAACCATACAGATAATTGATGTAAAGAAGAACCCACATCCCCATCTCACTTTCGATTGGATGAATTGTACCTTATCAGTGCCCGACATTTACCTTAGTTATCATTGGTATAATACATCGGGTATGTTGCTTCCTTATACATCTGATTCCATATATGCCTCCTCATTGTTTCCGTTTTATGTAGTTGTTGATTCAAATGATTGCTATGGCAGTTCAGATACTTTATTTGCCTGCACGGAATACGTAAAAAATGTTGGCTCACCGGTTACTGCTTTCACAGTTTCCCCCAATCCGGCTATAGATATATTGTCTGTTTCAGGGAATTTGCAAATAACTTCACTCGAAATAACTAACCTATCCGGACAGATCATTTTTGCCATGGACTACCAATCCCTGAATGCAGAGATTGATATTTCCCGGTTCCCGCCGGGTATGTACTTTATAAAGATTAATGGTTTTGACATCAGGAAGTTTATAAAAGAGTAGGGATATTATACTGTTGTTTTGTCTGTTAATTGTATTTCTTGTAGCGGCCAGTTTATTGACTGGCCGCAGTTTTTTAGGAGTTATCCCACTTCTCTTCCTGCTTTATGATATAAGGCCTAAAAGACCCGGTCATCAGACCCTTTGCGGTATTTTAAAGTTATTCCCTCCGTTTGTTTACTGAAGATTATTAATACAGATGCAGCAATTAGCAGTATCGGTTAGGGTGTGGATTCCTATAAATCATGTCTAAATCAAAGGTTATATCCACCCGAAAAACCAAGTACAGGCCATATAGAATCAGGACAACAATCAATTAACTCGTTTTATGGAAAAATACAATTAATAGAGTTAAATCCATAAAAAGATAAAAATATCTTTAGTGGAATAAATCTATAAAATGGAATCAAGTCCATAAAATGAATCAAATATGGTTATTGATATTTGTAAATGATTGAAATACAATTGAAAATATTTCTGGCACAGTATTCGCATATAGTTATTCAGACAAACGTAAACAAACACACAAACACACTGATAATATGAAACACATTTCAAAAATAATTTTAGTAGTTGCAATCGGATCTTTAAACACCTTGGCTGTATGGAATACATGTATTGATCTGACCGGCAATTTTGGCAAAAATAAGCAACAGACTGAGAATGAGATCAAAAAATTTGAAATAAAACTGAACAGTGAAACTTGCTCACTTACAGTTAAGTAAATGTTGCGTAATATCAAATTAGAATAAAGAATTTATATGTTATCTCTAGGTTAATAAAAAAATAAACCATAATCTTGCGCTCGGAAAAGAAAAATATCATTAACAAAAAATGTTTTCTGAATGTTAATAAAATGATGGCTATCAATACTAAAACTGATAAAAATCATAAAATCAACTTTAAACGCCTTTTACATTTGCTTCATCTGTCCTGATCAAACAGTTGTGGCATAAAAAAGCTCAAAAAATGATTAACATTTAAAAAACAAAATCAGGTAAAAAGAACAAGCAGACGATTTAAGTAACGAAAAAAGTAATGAAAAGAGTAAAAGTAAAAACAACATTAGATTTCAAAAAAACAATTAGTTAACAAAAGAAAGCAGGTAATAAAGAAAACAAAAGTGCCTGAATTGAAAAAAACAAAAAACAATCCAAAACAATTAATCCAAAACAAAACAATCAAAAAACGTAAAAAATGAAAAACATCAGCAAAGTAGTACTCGCAGCAGCAGTTATGATCGGATTCAGCACCAGCTCATTTGCACAGGCCACCGCCACCGCATCAGCATCAGCTACAATCATCACACCGATCTCCATTACCAAGACAATCGACCTGAATTTCGGAAACGTTGCGGTATCAG
>CAILLK010000052.1 GCA_903835005.1 uncultured Bacteroidota bacterium
CATCTGCCGAATCTTTCAATGCCAAGATAAAGGCATTCAGAGCAACTTCCAGGGGCGTTAGGGACATCAATTTCTTCCTCTTCAGATTATCCAAAATTTATGCCTAATATTTTTCTTCCCCCAACTTTTCAACTTGATCCCATATACTCTAACTGAATGTTATGATTTCAATACAAGATCAATAACTTCCGTATTTTTGGCATTATTCAACCCGCTTCAATGCCAGAACAACCACACCGTTACTTCATCATCAATAAGCCCTACAATATGGTGTCCCAGTTTATCAGTCCCGACAAGGTAAGATTGCTGGGCAAAATTGATTTTGATTTTCCCGAAGGGATACATGCTATTGGCCGGCTGGATAATCATTCGGAGGGATTGCTGATACTGACCACGAACAAAAAGGTAACAAGGTTGCTGTTTCAGGGCGAATCGCCCCACAAGCGTACCTACCTGGTTAGGGTAAAGAATGTGGTGAGCCTGGAGAGCCTGGAACAGTTGAGGGCCGGTGTAACCATTAAGATTAAGGGCGGAGCAGACTATACCACCCCACCCTGCGAAATACATATTGTGGATGC
The DNA here is from genome assembly GCA_903835005.1 of uncultured Bacteroidota bacterium. GTDB lineage: Bacteria > Bacteroidota > Bacteroidia > Chitinophagales > Chitinophagaceae > Nemorincola. The sequence goes on from CAILLK010000052.1 coordinate 579, forward strand.
CCCCGCCAACCTCCCCGACCATCAGCGGGAGTTGCGCAGTTATATAGCCCATAGCTGGCTCACAATTACCCTTTACGAAGGCAAGTTTCACCAGGTGCGCAAAATGGTACAGGCCGTGAGGCACCCCTGCAAAAGGCTGATACGCCTGTCAATTGAGGACCTGGAACTGGGCGACCTGGCGCCGGGCGGAGTAAGGGAACTGGATGAAGATGAATTCTTCGGGTTACTGAAAATAAAAAACCGGGAATGAGTCCCGGTTATCTTTTCCGTATCTGCTTTTATCATTCAATAGGTTGCTATTTCGGCATGTTTATCCAGCAATTTAAGTATAACCCCGGATTTTCTTATATCTTCTTCACTGCCCTGAATAATGATTAAAAACTTACCAGCAACCAACGCATCGTGATATTTTTTAGCGATGCCGTTTTTTATACCAATTGCATCCAGAACTGTTATAATACCTCCGCTTATCAATTCGGGATCAAAACCGGCAATTACTCCCGCCAGTGCTCCAGCTCCAAATAAGAAACCAATACCGGGGATATCCAGAATACCAATGCCCGAAAGTATACCTGAGATTGCACCAGGGTTTGCAGCGTTTTCAAGGCCAGAAGATTTCAACTGAGGTACTTGCAAATCATTTGCTCTTTGCTCCGTTTTCATAAACCCCAGAATCGTTAAATCGGATGTCTGATAGCCAAATTCTTTCAATTTCATAGTGGCCGCAACAGCCAGATTCTGACTTCCATAAATTCCGATTGTTACTTTCATAAAACAAATTTTCTATAAACAGATCCTTCCCGGCTAAACCTATCCTGTGCCACCATAGCTAAAATCCGTATTTTCACTAATATCCATAGTAACTGCAGCAATTATCATCTTCCTTACTATAACTGCAGGGTAAATTTTTACTCTTATTGTCGAGTGTTATAAAAGTTCTTTCCCATCTGCCATAACGCAGGTAGCCGATTGAAATATTATCACCAGGTTCCAAACCTGAGATCACCTTCGTCAGCTCATTTTTATCATCAATTTCCCGGTCATTTATTTTTACAATTACATCCCCAGGCTGCAGACCGGCTTCATCGGCAGGGCTGCAAGGCATTATATCATCTATCAGCGCGCCATTATCGCATGTATTGCATACAAACACACCCAGCTCTGCTTTACCACCCCCACCAACCGAATTAACACCAGAATTAAACATCTGTACCGGAGCTATAAAATTGATATTTATCTTATCATCTTCGTGTTTCAGGCTTTTTATTTTAAAAACGAAACTATCGTTAATAAAAACACTCCCGTTACGGATCTCTATGGCCTGACCAGCACTTTCCGTATTAATAGCAATCAGCTTGCCGGGCAATACGGGAATATTTGCTATATAGTCTTTACCGCTCCTTTTCCTTTTATAATGTTTCGCAACAGCATGCTTATGACTGGCTGTTTTTTTATGAACCGCTATATGCTTTGCTGCCGGATTTCGCCTCGAAATACCTGCTTTATGATGAGCAGATAGGCTATGGGCGGCGGATTGAACTTTGTGGTGTTTTTTGGTTGCCTGTGCGTTACAAACACTGCTTATGAGCGATAACAGCAGCGCTACCGGTATCATTACGTATTTTTTCATAAAAATAATTTTGGCGTAAGAAATAAAAGACAGAATGAAATTTCCTTTTAAAGAAGCCCGTTGGTCTCCGGAAGTTAATCTCCAATTACTTTTCTCTTCGAACCAACGGGCTATTGTTATTCAACCAAAAACAACAAGCAGTTATAATGAATTGGCTGGTTTTTCCAGCAGCTTAAAGAACTGATCCAATTGAGGTAATATCACTATCCTTGTCCGTCTGTTTTCCGCCCTGCCTTCTTTGGTATCATTCGAAGATACAGGGATATATTCACCGCGGCCTCCGGCTGTCATACGGGCAGGATCAAGATGGTATTTATACTGCAGAATACGAATAACTGCTGTAGCCCTTTTTGAGCTCAGGTCCCAGTTGTCCTGCAGCACGCCTTCATGAAAAGGCACATTATCGGTATGGCCTTCAACCAGGAATTCTATATCAGGCTGAGCCTGCAGCACTTTGGCTACCTTACCCAGCACTTCTTTAGCCTTTTCGGTTACATCATACCGGCCAGTGTTAAAGAGCAGTTTGTCGGAAATATCTACATACACAACTCCTTTATCCACCTTAATGTTGATATCTTTGTCATTAAGGTTACCAATAGCGCTTTTCAGATTGATAACCAGCGCCAGATTCAATGAGTCTTTCCTGTTCATCGCGGCCTGTAGTTCTTTGATGTACTGGTCTTTTACACCAATATTATCCATTGACTTTTTAATGCTTTCGGCCTGAGTGCCTGTAATTACTGAAAGATCCTTCAGCTGACCTAAAATCTGTGAGTTATTGTGCTTATAGTCTTCCGCAGTACTCTTATAATTGTTTACCAGGGTTTTCAGCGACTCAATGGTAGCATCATCCCCCAAACTCTTTTCGCGGCATTTACTGTTTTCGGCCCGCAGCGCTCTATACATGCTGTCGAGCGCTGAATATTTTCTTTCGCTTGCTTTATACTTTTTGCTGGTTACGCACGATATCATCATGAGGGGTAATAATGCCAGCCATAAAATTTTCATCAGTTTCATAAAATTTGTTTTATTTTTTTGGTTTTATTGGTTGAATAATTCTTAATGTAAAATTACTTTGAGTACCGTGGCAAGAAATTAAGTAATCGTTGAAAGGGCAAAAACTATCGTTGAATGATCGGTTTCCAGTATCAGCAGTTTATTTTTCATAATTATCTGAAGGTTGGTTTATATATTTTATCAAAAGGTAAATGAGCATGATAATGCTGAATACTGAACCTGCAAGTATCAAAACCAATAACCATAAATCTGCACCTCTGTCTATATTTTGCAGAAACAAATAAACCAGCGAACAGAATATGATAATATCTGTAAAGAACAATATGGTGTATAGCTTCTTCATTACATTGGTTAGCCGGTTTCAGTAAATCAGTACCTCAAGCGAATTCCGTTATTTCCCCGGCCTTGTAAAATTGCCTGAAGCAGCACTAATTAAATCCGGGAATCGCTGAACGGGCAAAATCAATCGCCGAATCAGCGGAAATCCTTAATTTTAAAGTATGAATGCGCTGATTATTGACGATAATAAAATCGCAAGAAGCACTATTAAACAACTTGCCGGCAGAATAGCTGATATTGAAATAACAGGTGAATGTGCAGATGCAATTGAAGCCAGCAACCTGCTGAACCTGCATCCGGTTGACCTGCTGTTGCTGGATATTGAAATGCCCGGCATGACCGGACTGGAGCTGACCAGGAACCTTGCAGGCAGGCACCCGGTCATCATATTTGTTACATCGAAAAAGGACTACGCGGCCGATGCTTTTGACCTGAATGTAGCCGATTATATTCTTAAGCCGGTTACTCCATCCCGCTTTATTCAGGCTATAGATAAAGCACGAGAAATACTGGAAAGCAGAAAAGAAGAAATGAAAGTAAAGGAAGATGAATTTATTTTCATCAGGGATTCCAATATAGTAAGGAAACTGAAACTCGACCAGATACTGTATGCCGAAGCTATGGGTGATTATGTAAAATTGCACACTGCGGATAAATTCTATGCCGTGCACAACACCTTGAAGGCCGTGGAAGACAGATTGCCGGCTTCGCAATTTCTGCGTATACACCGCTCATACCTTGTTGCTGTAAACAAGATAGATACAATTGAGAACGGCGCCCTGATAGTAAATCACAAATGGCTGCCCGTGGCCGACGCCTATCGTGCTGTATTAAATAAAAGAATGAACGTGCTTTAGAATAAAACTTATGACCAGCAAGCGGTTTATTTATTTCATACTGGCTGTATTTATTGCCGGTAATCTGCTCATGATTTTTGTGCAGTACAATTCCGCAAAGAATATAGAAAACCTGACCAGCGGTAATGAAAAACTATTGTATGAACTGAGAGTAAACAATGAGTTGCGGGAGATGGAGCGCGACCTTCTTTCTGTTGAAAAAAAAAAATAAGAGGGTCGGTGGCGTTAAATAATATAACCTACCTGGATGGTATAGATGATCAGTTAACGGAAGCCAAAATATTTCTTGATTCCTTTAAGCAAATAAGCACAGGAGACAGCACCATACATAACATTAACCGGCTCATAGCCATGGCTGATGAAAAACTGGCGCTGAAAACCCTGATATTAAATACCTATAACCGTACCGGAAATCTGTTATCAGACAGCCTGAAAACAATTTTCGAGCGAAGGATGCTATCGAGCGAAGTAAATGATCTGAGCCGGAATGTATTTAACAGCAGACAACAGCTGCTCAATGAGCTAACCGCATCGGTAAGCACCAGCGGCAGGAAAGCCAGGCTGTGGGGCAATATAATGATACTATTGGTTTTGGTAAGCGGCGCGCTGCTTTTCTGGTATATCATCAACCGGATAGTACGCCAGAATCAGCTCATTGTGAAACTGGATGCTTCCGAAAAAAAACTCCGGGAGTTATCTATGATCAAGGAAAATTTCATGGCCAATATGAGTCACGAAATCCGAACGCCGATGAATGCGATTTTAGGCTTCAGTAATTTAATAAAAACGAAAAACAAAGACACTCAATTGAATGAATATATTGAATCCATTCAGAAATCAGGGGCCAATCTGATTACCATCATCAATGATATTCTTGATCTTTCTAAAATTGAAGCCGGAATGCTGAGGATTGAATCCATACCATTCAACCTGAGATTTGTTGTTGATACCATTCAGTCCCTTTTCCAGGAAAAAATACATGAAAAGGGATTGCTCTATTCAGTTGTTATTGATGAAACTATTCCTGAAATTCTTTCTGGTGATGCGACCCGGCTTAGCCAGATATTGGTAAACATGCTGGGTAATGCCGTAAAGTTCACCCCATCCGGATCTATAAAACTCACCCTGACTAATAAAGGGCACAAGGATCACTTTATCACCATCGGTTTTACCATCAGCGATACCGGCATAGGTATAGCTAAAGATAAATTGCCGGGTATATTCGACCGGTTCAGCCAGGCAGAGGAATCAACAACGCGCAAATATGGTGGTACGGGCCTGGGATTATCAATTGTGAAAGAGCTTGTACTAATGCAGAAAGGTGAAATATACGCAGATAGTGAACAGGGAAAAGGTACGACTTTCAATTTTAGTATACCCTATAAGATTGCCGAAAATCAATTGATTGTTCCTCATATTAACGAACAATACCATCCAGGTATTCAAAGTCCGGAGGCTATACATATACTTGTAGCCGAAGATAATGAGATGAACCAGAACCTGATGAGACATCTTCTGAGCGGCTGGAATTTTTCGTTTGAAATTGCGGGAAATGGCATTGAAGCTCTTGACCGGCTGAAAAAGACTGAATTTAATCTCATTCTTATGGATATTCAAATGCCCGGAAAAGATGGATATAATACCGCAATTGAGGCCAGATCAGTATTGAAAATTGATACGCCTATAATTGCAATGACTGCACAGGCATTTCCCGGCGAGCGGGAAAAGTGCCTGAGTTATGGTATGAATGAGTACCTGTCGAAACCTATAAATGAAAAAGAACTTTTATTGCTGATTATGCAATTCACCGGTATCAAAGCCCGACAAACGTTTCGCGTATCGAAGACACCAGCTAAAAGTAACGGAGACTACCAATATGTAAGGTTGGAATACCTGTGGGATATCAGCCTTGGTAATACGGAATATGAAAAAGAAGTAACGGAACAATTCCTTGATGCGATACCTACTGATATTGAATCTATGGAATCAGCGCTTGCAAGTAGAGACCATAGCAGACTCAGGTCTGTTGCCCACACCATGAAAACCAACATTTCGGTAATGGGCCTGACCGAATACCTGGCACCTTATCTTGACATTCTTGAAAATGAAGATTTTGATGAAACCCGGTTCGGCCCGATAATTACAAAAATTAAGGACTATTGTGCGGAAGCAATCAAAGAGGCCCGGCGATTCTACTCCACATTATGAGCATGGTGCGCTTTAGGCAAGTGATTTTTAAATGAATACAGCAAGCCTTAGTTGACCATATACCTGTAGCGACTAATAAATGTTTGAGAGCGACAGGCAGTTAATTTACCTGAATAAAAATCAAGGCATCGAAAGTCCCGATTTAAGTATCCTTACCAATAATAAAATTGTTCAACCAGAAAACTCTGATCTGCTACCTCCACCTGCCGTGATAAAATTTCTTATAATAACCATGCGGCTGGCTCATATCGCGGTGATCACCATGTTCTTTTTCTCCGGCATTACTTAATACCACACAGGTAATTTCTTTTTTGCCGTAGCGCCACCAGGTAAGCATTATCCGCTCTCCGGGTTTTGAATCTCTTACTGCATCTACCAGGCTTTGAGAATTATCTATTTCCTTGTCATCCAGGCGGGTGATAACATCCCCCTGGCGCAGGCCGGCTTCATCGGCAGGGCTGCCCGGCACTACACTAACAATTTTGGCGCCTGCATCAGATCCATCTGTTGAATAAACACCAAGCATAGCCCTTTCAGACGGTTCAGCAGGTTCCTCCATTTCTTCCTTATCCTTATCCGGCTTGTCAGTAGCATTGCTTTGAATTACCTGTGGAGCGGTAGTAATGATCGAAATTTTATCATCCTCATTTTTCAGGCTTTTTATCTTGAAAACAAAGCTGTCATTTATCAGCACATTGCCGTTTTTAATTTCAATTTCCGTAGTTGGTTTATGTTCATTAAGAGTGATGTTCTCCTGATTTATAACTGGGTTAGCTCTTTTAACAACAGGATGTGCAGCTGCCTGGTGTGCTTTTTTGTGGTGCACTGCTGGCTGATGCTTTGCAACCCTTGTTTTAGTGGCAATATGCTTTACTGCCGGATGGCTGGCAGCTACTTTTTTAGCGGCAGGTTGTTTGGCTGCAATATGAGTAACTGCCGGAGCAGGATGCTTAACAACAGCGGACGGGACAGTTGGCTTTTTGGCTATGTGTGATACTTCAACCGGCTTTGCAGCAGGTTTAGCAGAGGCTTCTTTCTTTGGTGGTTTTGCTGCAACAGGCTTGGCCGGAGCTGCTTTTTGCTCTTCTTTAGCCACGTGTTTTTTGCCTTTATGGCTCGTCTGGGCATCGGGCGACCTGTGGTGTCTGGCGGCTCCGTGCAATTTTTCCTGTTCCTGAGCCATTGCCTTGCTGCCTGCTAAAACAGAGACTAACAGGAAAAACACCAAATACTTCTTCATAAAGGTTGCTTTTAAAACGGACTAAAGGTATAAAAATAATCGCCTAAGTCAATACAGGGGCAATTACTATTCAGTGAATTCCTCGGGCGGCTTATTTTTCACAGTTTCATCCTGGTAAGCCTTGTTCAGGTAAATTACTTTCAGATGGTCGTAGAATGAATGCCGGTCTATGAGATTGGCAATAAGCCCTGCTGCAAGGCCTGCCAGCATAAGGTAAAACACAACGCTGTGTCTGTCGGTCATTTCAAGCACAAGTATGGCAGATGTAAATGGTGAGCGGGTGACCCCGGTAAGAAAGGCAACCATTCCGCTTAGTATCAGTATATTGGCATTTGCAGCTGTGAAATGAAATAATTCAGCAACCAGGGCTCCTATAGTAGCCCCTATTCCCAGGGAGGGCGCAAACACACCGCCGGCGGCTCCGGAAGTAAAGGCAGTGATACAACCAAATATCCTGACAAAAGGCATATACCACTCAGCATGTTTATTGGCAGTGAACAATAACCCGGACATTTCTGATTTCCCGGAACCTAATATGCCCGGAGTAAAAAAGCAGGCTATAAAAGCTACTGCAAATGCGCATGCCAGAACATACAATAACTGAGCCTGTTTCAGTTTAATCCGTCGTTTCCAGGCGAGCAGCCGGAGAATGGCTACACTCATCAGGCTGCCACCCAGCCCGGATACACAGGCTACTATAATAACAAAAAACACCAGATATCCCGAAGTATTGGATACTTCGGGATAGCCAAGATACAGATAAGGCCCCAGAATTCCCTGAGCGGTGAGGCCTGCAATAATAACAGCGGTAAAGAGCGCGGTCTTAAAATAACTGATATGGGTTTTAGCCAGTTCCTCTACAGCGAAAACAATGCCCCCCAATGGCGTATTGAATGCTGCTGCAAGCCCGGCGGCAGCCCCGGTCATGATCATGTTTTTCTTTGATACTTTTGGCCATGAAGCCGGCAACAACTGATTGACCTTGCGGAAAATGCTTGCTGCAATCTGCACTGTTGGCCCTTCCCGGCCAATGGCTGCCCCGCCGGTTATCATGAGCAGGGTGGAAAGGATTTTCACAAAGACGGCTTTTACACTCAGTAATTTATCTACCAGGTAATTATATCTGGGATTGGCCAGCTCAATAGCAGCCATGACCTGTGGAATACCGCTGCCTGCTGCATTTTCATCAAACCGCTTAACGATCCACCAGGCTGATACAAAACAAAATGGTGTTACAATAAAAAAGAGCCAACCCGCAGACTGGAAAACAGACATAGAAAATGTCTCAGCCAGCGAAAATAACTTTGCATACAGAACCGCGATAAGACCTGTAATTAACGCACCTATCCAGAAGGGTAATGCCTGCAGAATATTCAGTCTTACTTTATCAGTATAAATCTTCTCTACAATCCTCCTGAACCAATTAATCTTCACTATTTTTCCCATTCTGTGTTTATCATGCAATTCATTAAATAAAGTAACCAATGTGCGGTTTTGGCAATACAAACACACATCAGTTATTTCATAGTGAGGATAGGTTATAATTTAAACCTACATTACCTTATACATCTGAGTAGCGGAATGAGCATACTGGAAAGGTTCAAAAGTATCGTCGAAGGTGGCTTTCAGCTGCGACAATTTGGTTTCCAGCCGGGCTACATTGGGCCCGATATCCTTGTTGCCCTTAAATTTAGTAATCAGCGCAGCATACTTATTAATGTGGTGTACGATGTGGTAGGTGATATCGCCGTATTTGATTTTCAAGGTTTGCACATCCATCAGCTGGTAGTAAATATCCTCTTTCCATTCTTTAGGATGATCCTTTTTCATTTTCAAAACATATTCTGCACTCCTGTCCCGCAATGCGGTCAGATACTGGTATCTCCTGCTGGCATCGTTTTCGCGGGTAAATTCAGTGCAAACTTCATTTTTGCCGCATTGCAGCATCCGCATATTTCTGTTCATTACCGTATCATAATATACCTGCATCTCTTCGAGCGACTGGGTAATACCCTCCCATTCATTCTCTATCTGGTTGCGCTCGGTAGTAAACTGGCTGAGGGTGGCCGTGATGGAAAACATTTTCTGTGCCTCTGCCTTTCGTTCCCTTCTTTTATGACCTATAGAGTTAACGTACTCAGCCATACTGGAAAAAATTAACTGGGAATAAGCGCCTACTATCGGCACACCTGCAGAAACGTAGCCAGAAGCTCCTATTACCTCACTTGCCGCCTTTTGTGTGGCACTTTTATCCTTCGTCTTGTCTACATATGCCCTGTACTGATCAAAACCTTTGCGAAACTCCTCATAGCTCATCGGGTTGCTGGTTTCGGTGAGCGAGGTGAAAAAATCTTTGGTTGCGTGAAACAGTATCAATGGCTTTATCTCCCTGTCCATAGATACCAGGTTTATCATTGCCGACTGATAATTGGCTTCATAAACATTGATCTCGTTCTGCTCTACTGCCTTCTGTTTTTCTTCCAGTATCTGCACCCGCTCCACCAGCCTGTCTATCCGCTCTTTAGGGTTACCGGTCAGCTTCAGAACGCTGTCGAGCTTACCCACCTTGGAATCGAGTTTCAGAATGGTAGAATCCAGTACTTTATTCTTCTCGTCCAGGTTCTGCTGTATGTCCTTCAATATCCGCTCCCTCACATTCTTTTCACCGAGAAGACTATCATTTTCACCGGCAAATACATTAACAATTAAGAACGAAAGTAAAAGTGTAAAGCAAAATTGTTTCATCGGAATCAAATTTTATCCTGCCCGGGCAGGGAGTTATAAAATATGGGTTGTAGCCACAGGTTTAATCCATTATAAAAGAATGATCTCTTGCTCAGACTGCTTGCCAGAGCGGGTTGCAACTTCTGGCAATTAATCTGTAAACAGGCTTAATCACTGAAAATAAATTTTGGGCTACAACGTAAAATTAGGAAGTTTTATTACCTGTATGGCAAATATTTGATCACTAAAATGTTAATATTGTATTTCGGGGAACTCAATAAGTGCTACCCTGGCACTTGAGTCAGCAATTGTTGACAAAATACATAACAGCAAAATAAAAAACCGGAAAGTCTATAGCGCAGCTGATAATGAACAATTTAACTAACATACATTACTCAATTATCTCCTCCTCCATCAGCCTTAATTTACGCAACAAATAACAAACTCATCATTTCTTTTTATAAAATAGTGTATTACATTTATCTCCTAAATAATCCCTTAAAATGGTAGAAGTGCTGCTCAATAACCCTATTCCGGTTATTCTTTTAGTTGTTGTAATTATCCTTCTGTTCAAATCGGTTGTTAATGCCAAAGGGGATGAAATTATAGTGCTCGAGCGGCGCTGGGCCGGGGGCAGAATGCCCGATAACCGCACCATTGCTATGAGCAATGAAGTAGGTATTCAGGCACGCATACTTGGCCCGGGCCTGCGTTACCTGAAACCCTTTATTTATAAGACACGTAAGTTCAAATTCATCAAGATAAACAAGGGCCAGGTGGGCCTGGTAACAGCTATAACCGGTGAGCCCCTGGAATCCGGACAACTTTTCGCCAGGTCGGTGGATTGCAATAATTTTCAGGATGGGGAAGCCTTTCTGAGGAACGGTGGTCAGAAAGGCCCGCAGGTAAGTATTCTGCCCGATGGAGAGCACCGCATCAATCCCTTCCTCTTCCAGGTAGAGATAGTAGATGTGATAATAGTGGGTGAAGATGAAGTGGGCATTGTAGAATCCATAGCAGGAGAACCCTGCGAGCGTGGCCGGATCTTTGCCAAACCCGTAGATTGCGATGACTACCAAAACGCGGAGAAATTCATAGCTAATAAAGGCCAGAAAGGCCCGCAGATCAGGGTGCTGGGACCAGGTAATTACCGCATCAATACCATGCTTTTTAAAGTGATAATAGACCGGATTGTGGATGTAGCCGGAGGATATATGGGCCTGGTTACCGCCATGGACGGAGCAAGCATTCCTGAAGGCCGGTTGCTTGGCAAGAAAACGGAAGGGCACCTTAACTTTCTGGACGGGGAAGGATTTCTTAACAACGGCGGTGAAAAAGGCCGGCAACTTGAGGTGCTGATGCCGGGTAAATACCGGATCAATACCCAACTGTTTAAAGTAAATACCGGCCAGCTCATGACCAGTATCAATGCTGATGAAATAGGTATTGTGACCGTAAACGAAGGACGTCCGATTATGGACCCTACCAAGATTGCCGCCGATGAGGTGCCGCTGGATAAGCACAACAACTTTCAGGATGCGGCAGCCTTCCTTGCCCTGGAAGGACAGAAAGGATTGCAGATACCTGTGCTGCGCTCCGGGAACTACTCTATCAATCCGTGGTTTGCTACCATAGAAAAAGTAATGATGACCGTGGTGGAAATAGGTAAATGCGGCGTAGTAACCAGTTATGTGGGTGAAAAAGGGGAAGACACATCAGACAGCAAAGTAAATGCGAAGATTGTGGAAAACGGGTTTAAAGGCATCTGGAAAGATGCGCTAGGCCCCGGCAAACACCCGATTAATACCAAGACCTATAAGGTAGATATGGTGCCTACCAACCAGATAACCCTTAGCTGGGCCGACAGCCGCAGCCATGCCCATGAGCTGGACTCTAACCTTAAAACCATTACCTTGCGCACCGCCGATGCCTTCAGCGTAAATATGGATGTTAACGTAATTATTCATATTCCGCTGGAGAATGCCCCTAAGGTTATTGCCAACCAGGGATCAATACAGAGCCTCATTTCGCAGGTACTGGAGCCTGCCATATCCTCGCACTTCCGGAATGCGGCCCAATATATAAAAGCTCTTGATCTGTATACCCAGCGCAAGGAATTGCAGGCTACTGCCAAGGAGCATATCATAGAAGTACTGAAAGAGCACTTCATAGATTCGAAAGATACCCTGATTGCGGATGTGGTACTGCCCACCGAACTGACCAAAATAGTATCGGACAAGCAGATAGCGGAGCAGGAAAAAATAACCTACAAAACACAGACTGAGGCCGAAGAACAGCGTAAGATGCTGGCCAATATGAAGGCGCAGGCAGATATGCAGCCTAAAGTGGTGGACTCTGAACGGGGTGTGGAAATAAGTAAGAATGTAGCCAACAGCGATGTAGAGCGCGCTACCGGCGCTGCAAGGGCTGTGGAACTGACTGCTGAAGGCGCAGCAAAAGCAACTAAGCTCAAAGCAGCAGCCGAGGCGGAAGCTACGAAAGTTACGGCTGCCGCACAGGCGGAGGCAACATCGAAAGTGGGCCTGGCAGAAGCTGAAGTAATACTGGCGAAAGGAAAATCAACTGCAGAATCATATAAACTGCAGACCGAGGCCATGGGCAAGGAGGTATTCGGGCAGATACAGGTGGTAGAGAAAATTGCCGGCAGCAACATTAAGCTCATCCCCGACGTGCTGATTACCGGTGGCGGAGGCGCCCAGGGAGGAACCAATAACCTGGAAAATATGCTGGGCCTGATGATGATTGAGAAGCTGACTGGCAAAAAATTTGAGATTAAGGAGAAAACAGAAGAAGAATCCAAATCATAAATTAATAGTTTAATTTCATTGGCGGTCTTAGCTCATTTATCTTTACAAAAAAGCCTACAAGATTAATTTTTAAAGAATTTTTGTATCTTTTGACATTGGAATATTATGTACTTTTGCAAATGTTTTTTACATAAGGATTAAACAACATCAAATAATTTAACTTTTAGTTATCACGGGTTTAGCACGATTTTTGCTGTAATAAAGAGAACTTATACAATTTAATGAAACAGGAGGCAATACTAGATTTACCAATTGAAAGAGCGCAAAGCCAGGTTATTCCTCAAACGGATATTGCCAGTATCCGCTTTATGTTTCATGAAATGAACAGGCAACTGGTTGACCACCAGCCTGCAGCCTATTACAGCAACGTAAAGAGAATAATGGACTTTACACTTGCATCGGCGTTTATTGTGCTGGTAATGTCGTGGCTCACCCCCCTGCTTGCATTGCTGATTAAATTAACTTCCAAAGGGCCTGTGTTCTTTGTTCAGAAGCGTACAGGTTTTATGGGAGTAGAATTTAATTGTTTTAAATTCCGCACTATGTTTGTGAATGATGAGGCCGACATCAGACAGGTATCCATAAATGACAACAGGATAACCAAAATCGGTAAATTTCTACGCCTCACCCATCTCGATGAAACGCCACAGTTTTTCAATGTATTGCTGGGCGATATGAGTGTGGTGGGCCCAAGGCCTCATATGCTGTTTCATACACGTTATTATTCTGAGTGTATCCCCTACTATAATTTACGGCTGGAAGTATTACCCGGTATGACCGGCATGGCCCAGATAAAAGATTATATTGGAGAAATAAGCGTGGAGCGCGAACTCAGGAAACGCATACAGTGGGATATCTACTACATGAAAAACCGCAGCATCCGCCTTGATATTAATATACTCCTCAGCACAGCCGGCTGTGTGTTTATGAAAATCTTCCCGTTTCTGAAGAAGAGTAAGTAGGTACAATAATATTAAAATTACCACTTGCATTTTTAAGCCAGATTAACCAAATATTGAAGATATTATTGGAATTAGATTCCGTACTGCTAATAAGCATCCGTTGCAATGTCTGCTTGTACTACAATACTTTATTGAACAGCCAATCAATCAAAAAACCGGAATTATGCAGGGGGATCGAATGCGTCTGCAACAGCACTTATCTGGAAATTTTGAATCCCGCCATCATTAGCAGAGACGTTGCAGTGCAAGGACTCTACGACGCATGTTCAGAAATGAAAATCCGGAGATAGTGTATCGTGCCATCATTTCCGGAGACGGATTCAATCCGTCTCTACCAATGTGATGATTTTTTGTGTTACCACCTGTTTTCTCTGCCAGAATTAGAAAAGGTAACAATCCCTGTACCTCTGCCCATTAATTCACCAATCTTCCACACTGCGCCTTCAACAGCATCGGGCCCATCGTCGTGGCCGCGGCTGCCAGGGGAGAAGAGCATGAATTGCTCTGCCAGCCGCTCCATGTGCGGGTTATGCTTTTCCGCTTCATTCAGGTACAACTGCCCGTTGCGGTGCAGCGGGTCGAGCAGACTTTCTATCCGGGTAAATTTATCGGGCTTTTTGCGGTTATCACCCCTTATGGGTATGATCCTGCCATTGCGTTTACCGGCATCGCTGATTTCTTTCATGATCACATCCTGCATAAAAACTTCTTCAATAAAGAAATAGCAACTGCGTCCCTTCACCAGCTCCATGATCTGGTAATGCCAGTTGATGAGTTCAGCAGTAGTGGTTTGTGCCAGGAAGCATTTTATTACATGGTATTCATCCTGCCAGCGGCCCACCAGCACAGTAGCCTTGTAGTCGTTGGTGGCCTTGTAGCTTGGGTCGGTATAACACACCAGCAAATTGTAGTCGGTCAGAGGCCGGGCAGGCTTGTAAGCCATTTCTTTGAACACCGAACCTTCGGTCATGGGGTTATTAAAATATTCTTTCTGCTGGGCTGCAAAACTTTTCTGCGCCAGCACCCGGTCTATGGCAAGTTCGGTGTTCTTTTCGGGCCAGGTGGCATGGCCTTGTTCATCGCGTATGTTCACCTGCTCGACATGGTCGGCCAGTTTCACTGCCCGCTCTATGCAACAGTCGGCAGCAATGCGGTTGCCACAAAAAATAATAGTGGTCGGTTGGGATACCGACCTTGTGCCTATTGCAGCCTCTTCTATCCAATGCCATTTGCGGGCAATGATTTCGGGGTTGAGGCAATCGGCATCTGTATCCACATCATCAAACAACAGAATATCAGGTCTCGCCTCCTCATTCCTCGCGCCCCTCGGGCTTTGCCCTGCCCCTATAGCCCGGAAAGCCACACCCTGCTGGGTTGTGAATTCACCTGCCTGCCAGTTGCCGTTGCTTTCCTGTATGCCATAGTCCTGAATGATGCGCTTGTTATATTCCAGGTTGGCCTTGTAGGACATTAATAACCGTATCGCATTGTCCTCGCTGTTACTAATGAGCAGGACATAACGCTTCTTCAGTATCACCTCAGTTATTGTGCCATCTGCAGCCACCCCGGTGTGCCGGTGACCCACCAGTATGAGGTAGAGCACTTCCATCATGGTGCGGGTACTTTTTGCCAGCTCGCGGCTCCAGATCCGCACTTCATACCATTCGGTATGCTCCAGCACGCGGGAAGTAGCATCTTTGTGAAACTGCGCGGGCGGGGCAAAACTATACTTTGGGAAATAGTATCTGAACCACGCTTCGGGGTCGGCTTCGAGGGTTGCTTTGCGCTGCTGTATTACTTCATCTGGTTCTGAGCTATCCACATCAGTTGAGGCAATGATCTCTTTGACCAATGCCTTCCAGATGGTAATCTTTTGTTTTTCAGTTTTTGTTTTCAGGGGCATAATGGAGTAATTAAGGGTTTATGAAAATGATGGAGTAAAGAATTATATATCCCTCGGTTTCAACCTTGGGTAATCAGGAAACAAATCTTATAACCGTTTCAACGATTTATTGTTCGCCGGTAAACGGTTAAAACCGTTATATGAAACGCATATATTCCCGCCCACGGTTGAAACCGTGGGTTATGATTTTTTGATAATATCAGTCTTCAATAGCGGCTTCACCTCAGGGTATAATATTCCGTTCTATGCGCTCAGTGTGTGGTTATAGCTTTTACTAATTGGTTTTTAACGATAGCTTCAGTCTAAACCCAAACAATAATGCATCCCGCAGTATTTCGCCCTTTCAGGGCTTGTGAAACTATATTGTCAGGCCGAGGGGCTTCACCCCTCGCTATTATATGCCGCCCCTTCAGGGCTACAAAATAGCCAAGCCGGAAATTGGAAGGCACGCATAATTAAGCGGCAATTTTCCGGGTGACAAAGGCGTCTAACTGAACAATGTGTCAGGTCGATGGGCTTCACCCCTCGCTATTATATGCCGCCCCTTCAGGGTTACAAAATAGCCAAGCCAGAGATTGGAAGGCACACATAATTAAGCGGCAATTTTCGGGGTGACGAAGGCGTCTAACTGAAC
>CAILLK010000053.1 GCA_903835005.1 uncultured Bacteroidota bacterium
AGGCATCGCATGTATTGATGGCAAAATGGGTAATTGGTACAATCAATTGATAATCTTGTTAATAAACTCCGATCTGACATTAGGTTACTCAATTCCCAATCTCGCAAATAATAGGATAACATGAGATAATCGTAAATTAATTAATATCAGCCACCAGCAAGCGTTTCAGCGATTCCCATTATCCCATCGCATCTTATTGAGACAATGCGATAACCAAACAAAATCCTCAACAAATAAATTCAAAACATTATTACCTTTTACAATATGCAAGTTCATTATTTTTACAATAACACCCACTCAAAACTCCCTCCCTTTTTCAAGATGCTGTGTAGCAGCACGAGCACAGCTCAGTGCTGAAGGCGGAAGGGTTGGAGAGGGCCGGGTGAGGTCTCTAAAATAAAATGGGATAACATGAAATAATCGTAATTTAATTTATATAAGCCACCAGCAAGGGTTTCAGCGATTACCATTATCCCATCGCGTTTTTATAAGAGCATGGGATAACCCCCAAAAAAAGCCCCTGTTGCACCAATTGCTCTAATTATATTAAAAAAATGATATTCCCAAGTTAAGAGTAGTCTTCATTAATTAAAATAAGGTGTTGGGCGTAGTCTCGGCCAATTAAAATTATTTTTTAAATATAATATGTAAATATTCGTACAGAACGGTTTGTTTTTAAAATATTCTTATACCTTTGCTGTAATTAAGGAAAATGGATACCAGGAAAAAAATATTGGATACTGCCTCCAGGTTGTTTTACCATCAGGGGTATAATGCAACCGGCATTAATCAGATCATTCAGGAAGCTGAGGTAGCTAAGGCAAGTTTATACGAGCATTTCAGGTCGAAAGAAGATTTGCTCATAGCCTACCTGGAGTTTATGTTTGAGCAAACTATAGGCCGGTTCAGGCAGGTTGCATCAGCAAAAGCAGACGCAAAGGAAAAAATATCTGCCATTTTTGAATTTTTATCCCTGAATACTAATTCAAAAGGATTTCATGGTTGTCAATTTTTAAATATTGCGGGTGAGATTCCCGCCGAAAACCTTCGTGTGTATGATATAATACGAAAACAGAAAAATGGGCTTCGCTCTTTATTTGCCGAGATATTAATTTCTGATTCAATGGGTGAAGAGGAATTGCAAAGTGCAGAAAGTATAGCTGATGGCATTTATTTATTATTTGATGGCGCTATTATGTCATGTAAGCTCTATGGCGATTCCTGGCCTGTTGTTGCAGCACATAAAAGTGCACTGAAATTGATGTAATTTTTTTTGCTATTATCACAATACAGACTGGTCTGTATGAGAACAAGTAAAATTCTAAACAAATAAACAGTAATTGACTCATAGATTTTTTAACCACATACCAATTAAAACTTAGAAAAGTGAACAAAAGCATATTAATAACCGGAGCAAATACAGGGCTTGGCAAAGAGACTGCCCGCCAGTTGGCATTGAAAAATGAAACAAAAAAGATTATTCTATTCTGCAGAAATCAGGCAAAAGCCGGGGCCGCAAAAAAAGACCTTGAGGAGCAAACAGGAAAAAAGATTTTTGATATTATTATCGGGGATGTTGCAGATGCACAATCTGTAAGAAAAGCGGTAGAAAAAATAAAGGAACCTATTGATGCCGTAATTTTAAATGCAGGCGGAATGGTTGGGAAAACGGCAGGGGAAATTACATCTTCTGGCATGAACAATTTAGCTGCTACTAATATTTTAGGTCATGTGATCCTGGTAGATGAATTAATTAAACATGGTAAACTAAAAAAAGCAGTATTATCAGTCAGTGCGGAAGCTGTACCCGGAGTAAAAATGCTCGGAATGAAACCGGTGGCCATGAAGACTTCTTCTGAAGATGAGTTTGCTGCTGTTATTGATGGATCCTATTTTGGCAAAAACTTCGATCCGGTGCAAGCCTATGGATACGTTAAGTATGCAGTAACTATGTGGACCTTAGCAATGGCAAGAAAATATCCTGAACTCAAATTTGTGGTTATGAGTCCCGGCAATACGGGCGGTACCAACGCACCGGATAATTTACCTCCGGCAATGAAATTTATGCTGAAGAATCTTATGATGCCCGTTGTATTTCCTTTGATAGGCGGAATGGTGCATAAGCTGGAAGTAGGTGCAAAACGCTTTGTAGATGGCATATCGGATGACCGATATAAAAGTGGTGTTTTTTATGCAAGTAAAGAGGGTAAGTTGTCAGGCGATGTGGTTGACCAGAGCACTTTTTATACTGATTTAAAAAATACTACCTTCCAGGATAACGCGGATAAAGCAATTCACCGTTTTATAAAATAAAACGAGTAGATTATTGACCAAATACATAAAAACCATCAATTTCAACAAAAAGCAACATATTTTTTGCTAAAAGGCTAAGATTTTCAACAGGCTATTGTGAAGTATAACTTCTGCCAGTTGGGTTGTTAAACCCAACTGGCATAGTAAAACTGGAAAATCCGAAAGCCTTCGTAAGCTGCCATTACATATCGACGATTTGCAATATAAAAATTATATACCACCTCTTAAATTAAATTAATATATTTTTATAATCATTAAGAAAATAAGGTATATTATTATGCGAACAATCTATTACTATAACCTCAATTAAATCGGCTAGCTGACCAAAATTCTCAGCAAAAATTTCATCTAAACCATTATATTTTTCTTCGACAAAATGGGTTAAATAAGCAAGGGCATTTACATCAGCATCATTTTCCGGCTGACTGATTTTGGAGGCTTTAAATAATATAATATTAAAATTAAACAAACTATATTTTCTTCTGTACCTGTGAATAATGTTCTTACTTGCTTCATCAATCAGTTCAACCGGGATATATCTATCAGCCACCTGTACATTAAAATAAGTATCCAGTAAAATCAATTTATCTATTTCTCGTCCTTCAGCCATCAATTGCATAGATAGTTCAAAAGCCAGGGTTCCCCCATAGCTCCAGCCTAAAAAGGTAAGCTTATTTTCAGGTTGCAAAATCCGTATGTGCTGCTTATAGAATCCCGCCAGAATTTCAAGGGAAAGATTTTCTTCTATTTCAATATTTTTATTTTTCAAAAACAACAAGAAATTATTAAATAACACTATCTTTTTGTTTTCCAGTAAAGGAACTACATTATCATAATACGACTCTACCCCACCCCTGCCCGGAGGTAGCAGAAATAACGGGTCGCCGGATAAATGACTGTTTACGATTTCATAAGGTATAAAATCCTTAAAGTCTGCAGGACTATAAATTGTACCATACTCATTGTAAGATAAAACACAATGCTCAATTATTTTGTTAATGTGGAATAAATAAACACTTGCAAATCTTTCCGTGAAGTTTCCATCTGATTGAGCAGTTATCTGAAACCTGAGCCCGCCACTACCTACCATTCCGCTGATATTAATCTGCTTGGTACAATCATTTCCAAAGATTAGTCCATCCACGTTATCTTTAATAACTACTTGCCAATCATCTTCATTCTGCTTTATTTGTGTTGAGTATCTGAAGCTTACTGGTGGTAAATCATAAAAATTACGATTAGTACCCTGACCTACGGCAAATGCTCCAAATCCAGCTCCTTTAGAAGGTATATTTCGTAAATTTTCTTTAATAAATAAAATACTTTCCTTAAGCGTTTCCTGGAGCTCCAGCCTTGCCGGGTAGTGGAAAGCAAAGTTTCCGGATGTGCGCGACGTATCAATTGAGGAATCCGTATTTTCCCTGCCATCTCCTTCTAATGTAACCCCAAGAATTCCCTGATTATTAATTTCCTTATATGCACAGGCCAGAGCAGTTAATAAAAGCTCCCTGGTTTCCGTATTATAAGCTCTGGAAGCTTTTTGTAATAATTCCTCAGTTATCTCTTTTTCAAATTCATAACTTATAATCTTCGACTGTTGCCCTTTGTTCTGCAAAGGCGATAAAGCAGATAGCTGCATTTTCCAGTAGCTTACTTCGCCTGGATGTTGAACTGGATGGTGGTTAACGCTATCTACCCACTGACGGTAACTGCTGCTTTTTTCCAGCAATTGCTCACCTTCATACAGTTTTTTCATATCTTGCGCCAATAGCTTGGCACTCACCCTATCAAAAATCAATTCGTGCAATACTATATATACTCTGGCACTTCCATCTGGATAACCATGCAGATATCCAGCCTGAAACAACGGGCCGTTTTCAATGTCTATACCATCTTTCCATTCTTCAAGTCTTTGCTGAATTTCGCGGTCCTCATAGCCAGCTACATTCAGCACCCTTACCTGAGGAAGTGAGATATCAGACCGGTAAATCTGTTTCCAGTTATTTGTTCCGGCTTCAGCATCTCTAAAAAATCTGACACGTAATATATCATGAAAACTAACTAAATCATATAGTATGGATTCAAGTTTACCGGCATCCATGACAGGTACTCTAATCATAAAACCATGTCCATGCAAGGCTTGCCCAATAAAAGACCTATTTTCCAGCTTTTGAAAAAACAATTCCTGAACAGGTGATAAATCCAGAGTACCAGTCAATAAACCCTGTTCAGTTTTCCGTGCTACAGATGAACCTCTTGTGGCTATTTCATCTGCAAGCCGCTTTACCGTCTTAAATTCAAAAATATCCCTAACCTGGCATGTATATCCCGTTTGACGCATACGCCCGGCCACCTGGATACTTAATATTGAACTGCCCCCTATGCTGAAAAAATCATCTGTTGTCCCTACCCGTTCCAGTCCCAGAACTTCTTCCCATATTCTGCATATAGTCAATTCTGTTTCTGTTTCAGGGGGCGCATATCCTTCTCCGCTACCATTAAAGTCTGGATCAG
>CAILLK010000054.1 GCA_903835005.1 uncultured Bacteroidota bacterium
AGCATCTTTCACATATGCAATCACTCTGCCAACATCAACAGTAACAATCAGCAGCGGGTCGAACAGCATGAACGTAACCACTTTCACCAGCTTGCCATCAGCAACCGGTACTTTGAGCTCAGGCGGTACCCAGACTTTAACTGTAGGTGCAACCCTGGCAGTAGCAGCCGGACAAGCTCCAGGTTCTTATACCAACACTACTGCAATACCAGTAACTGTTAACTATAACTAAGCGAAAATATTAACGCTCAGGTAAGTATTTGCAACAACTAAAGCATTATTATCAATATCATTAAATGCCTGATTCAGAATTATGAAATCTATACAGCAACCATAATATGCTTATATGTTGCAAATATTTACCCGAATAAACAATTTGTCTGCAATTATTGATCATCAATAAGTGCAGACAAATTGGTTTTGTAGCTATTATCTCAAAGCTGGCTTTTGAGAGAAATTAAGTGAAAAGATTAAATATTATTAAATTCTATTTGCAAATAGAAATAAACCAATCAGTTGATTTGATTTTCCGAAATAAATAATTAGTCTCAAAAATGCACTATAATCCTAAAAATGGAGTAAATAGTAAAATTTAAATGCTTATTGTATTGATAATCAATAAATAATTATTCTGGCACGCAATTCGCATATCCTAATACAGAAAAGCGAACTTAAACAGAAAAAAGAAAGCAATCGAATGAAATTGTCCTGATCAACCAGTTTCACAGGAAAGCAAAAGTGAAGAATAAAAATAAGGCAAAAAGAATGGAGAGCACCAGCAGGAAGTAAAAAAGCAATCAGTTACCAAACAAAAAATTAACTCAAAATCAAGCGCATTAAAAAAACAAAAGGCATAAAAGAAAAATTGCCTTAAATCAGAAAAAAATCATTAAAAAATAACGGAAAATCAAATCAATCAAAAAAACAAAAAAACACAAGCAAAGATGAAAAAGATAATATTAAATTCTCAAAAAATAAGCAAAAGCCTTTTATCAAAGGTAGTAATCAACAGCCTGGCGCTGATTTTAATGGCATCGGCGGCAATGGCACAAGGAGATTTACTGATATCTCCTTTAAGAATAGTATTTGAAGGCCCGAAAAAATCACAGGAGATCAGCCTGGCAAACGTAGGGAAAGACACATCTACGTATTCAGTTTCAGTAGTAAACATCAGGATGCGGGAAGATGGTTCGTTTGAAGAAATTACGGTTCCTGATTCCGGTCAGAATTTTGCAGGTGATTATCTGCGATTCTTCCCACGCAAAGTAACGCTGGCACCCAATGAAGCCCAGGTGGTAAAAGTTCAGGTGATTAAAGCAAACATGCTGGCGCCAGGCGAATACCGTTCTCATGTTTATTTCAGAGCAGTACCTGATGAGAAACCGGTTCCGGAAAAACCGAAGGAAGTAAAAGAACTGGCAGGCAAAGAGGCTGATTCCATTAATAAATCAACCGACACAGGATCCATTTCAATAGCGTTGAAGCCAATATACGGTATCACTATTCCGGTAATAATAAGAGTGGGTGAAAACAACGGCGATGTTGCCCTTTCGGATGTTGCCTTCAATATGGCCGACCAGAATCCGATACTGAGTTTCTCTTTCAACAGAATCGGCAATATGTCGGTATATGGCGATATAAAGGTAGAATATGTGGTAGCAGGTGAGAAACCAACACAGGTGAAACTGGTAAAAGGAGTAGGGATATATACCCCTAATAAGGTGCGCCATCTGAACATTGCTCTTGATAAGGTTGAAAATGTGGATTTCCATAAAGGCAAGCTGATGGTTACCTATACTTTGCAGACCAATGACAAAACGCCAAAAACTGTTCAGACAGAAGTTGCATTGAATTAATGGTCGGGCAGGAATCATTGCCGGCAACAAGCTACTTTCAGGATTAAAGAATACCAAATTTCAAACAAAATTTAAAGGGAAAGAACAATGTTACTTAAGCATAAAATACAGGTAAAGATTGCGTTCTTACTTTCTTTCATTATATACTTAACCGGCTGTGCAAACGTAATTGCACAGCCGGCCCCGGTAAAACCCCAGCCAGCATCCGTTTCTATATATCCGTTGCAAGGCTTGTCGTTCGGGGCATTTTTTCAAAGCAAATCAGGCGGCTCAATTATTATTGCTCCAACCGGTGAACGCAGTGCAACCGGATCGGTTATACTTGCAGAACTTGGTTACAGCCACGGGCCGGCCTCTTTCGGAATTGAGGCGCCCGCAGGCACAATGATCAATATACTCAACGGGCCTGATACTAAACTCACAGGCAGTACAGGAGGTTCAATCACACTTCATGTAGGCCACTCCTTTCCTTCCTCTCCATTTGTTACTTCCTCGCAGCCAAACGGAGTTACAACAGTGGATATTGGAGGAACCATTACTGTAGGCAGCGCTGCTGCTACTCCACCCGGTTCATACAGCGGATATCTGTATGTAACATTTGTTCAGGAATAATCAGGCATGATACAGGGATGGAGCGATGGAAAAGATATACTCAGACATAGCGAAAAATAAATTCTATTCAGATTGTTTTAACAATTTGAACAGGTTTTTGCTGTGCCTGATTATTATTGCTTTTTGCAGCTTTTCTGCCAGCGCCCAGAAACCCGATGATGCAATTGATGGTGATGAAATAATTGTACAGCTCGATTTCAGAAGGTTAGGCTCCATAGAGATTCCGGCATTTTACGACAATAAGGATCTTTATTTATCAGTAACCGGAGTTTTCGATTTTCTGAAGATCCGCAATCTCCCATCTATCTCATTCGATTCCATCAAGGGATTTTATATCAACGAGCAGGATACATTCAGTATCAATAATTCAAAAAAATCAATCAGCTTCAAAGGCAGGGAGTATGACCTTTCCTCAAAAGGGCTGATTTTAAAGGAATCGGCCCTGTATATGAACCTGAAATACTTCGACAGTGTATTCAGTCTCAACAATACTTTTTCGTTCCGCCGCCTTATAGTGAATATGAAATCGGATGTGGAGCTGCCGGTAATAAGGGAAATGCGGCAGGCATTAATGCGTAAAAACATCAGCAGGCTGAATGGCGAGATTAAAGCCGACACCGTACTTAAGCGGGAATACCCGTTGTTTCATCTGGGTATGGCCGACTGGGCGATGATGGCCAGCCGCCAGTCTGGCAGCGCGGATCAGGTAAGGCTGAATTCATCGCTGGGCGCAATGGTTGCAGGCGGCGAGGCTACTGCATCCATCAACTACAATTACGGACAGGCACTTACCGAACAAAATCAATTTTACCAGTGGCGGTTTGTGAACAATGATTTTGCACCGCTTCGACAGGTGCTTATCGGGAAGATGTATGCACAGTCTACCGCTTCGGTATTTGCACCCATGATGGGCTTCCAGATTAGCAGTGCTTCTACCACTACACGGCAATCATTCGGCACCTTTACGCTTACCAATACCACACAGCCGGGATGGATAGTGGAGCTCTATGTAAATGATGTGCTGGTGGATTATAAAAAAGCCGATGCCTCAGGCCTGTTTACCTTCGATGTGCCCCTAGTATACGGACTTACTATTGTTAAGCTCAAATTTTACGGTCCATATGGCGAAGAGCGGATGAGCCAGCAATTCATCAATATCCCCTTCAGTTTATTGCCGCGCCACCAGTTTGAATATCAGGCCAGCGCTGGGCTGGTGGAAGACGGGCTCAACAGCCGGTTTTCAAGGTTGAAACTTAGCTACGGCCTTACTAAAACCATAACTATAGGTGCAGGATACGAATACCTTACTTCGGTTGCTTCAGGCAACCTGATGCCATTTCTGACAACTTCAATCAGGCTGGGGCCGCAATTGTTGTTTTCGGGTGAGTATACCCATAGTGTGCGCACCAAAGGAATACTGAGTTACCGGCTGCCCTCCGGCATACAGTTTGACGAAGACTTTACTGAATTTGTACCCGGCCAGAAAGCCATATTTTTCAATTATCTGCAGGAAAGCAAAACACTGATTACAATGCCGCTCCATCCTTTTGGTTTGTCGTTGTTTTCAAGGCTCACCATTGATCATATAGTGGCGCCAAAGTCTACCTATTCAAATGCCGAGTGGGCGCTGGCTGGCTTTTATAAAAGTGTGGGTGTCAATTTCACCACTTTCGTATCCTATATGCACAGCACGCTTCCTTATATGTATAGTATGCTGTCTCTTTCAGCTCCATTGCCCAAACAAATATTGTTTACATCGCAGCTTCAGTACGACTTCAAGAACAACGATCTGATGTCGGTAAAATTAACCTTTGAGAAACACCTTAAAGGAAGTGGTTTTATGAATTTAGCGCTACAGGATTATTTTAATTCGGGTAACGTAAGCGCAGCGCTGGGCGCACGTTTCGAGTTGAGATACGCAAGGGTTTCAGGTTCGGTATTGCAAGGCAATAATAACAACTACGCCCAGGTAATGGCCGCATCGGGAAGCCTGATCAGCGACGCACGCTCGGGCTATTTTGCAGCAAGCAGCCGAACCAGCGTAGGTAAAGCAGCAGTGGTAATCATACCATTCCTTGACCTGAACGGGAATGGCATCCGGGATAAAGGAGAACCCATAGCATCGGGCCTGATAGTAAGGCTTAATGGCGGCAGGATTGAGTATGATGATAAAGACACAACCATAAGGATATTCGATCTTCAGCCGTTTACCAAATACCTGATTGAGCTGGACCGCAACAGCTTTGATAATATAGCCTGGCAGCTGAAAAATAAATCACTGATCGTAACTACCAATCCGGATATGTTTACAAAAATCGAAATACCGGTACAGGTTGCACAGGAAATCGAGGGTGTGGTTAAGGTTACATCGGCCGACGGCATGCAGCACAAAGGCCAGGGGCAGATAGCAATTTGTATTTATAATGATACCGTACTTGTAGCCCGCACCACATCTGAGTCGGATGGATTTTTCAGTTATCTGGGCTTATCGGCAGGTAAATTTACCGTTGCTCCGGACACAGTTCAGATGCGTAAACTGAATATGAAATGCACCCCTGCATTTCTGCCTGTAAGTTTTGAGGTGAGCCGCGATGGCAGCGTGGTTGACGGGCTATCCTTCTCTTTGCAGTCGCTGGATGAAGATACCACGCAGAAAGCAGTACCAGTGCACCATAACGACACAATAGCAACTGCAACAGTTGCAGTTAGTAAAACCATAGAATCAGGTAAAGCATCGGTTGCTAAAAGCAAGGAAGTGAAAGCAGTGAAGGACAGCATTAAAACGGTCAAGAAACTGGCAGCAACAAAATCTGTAAAGGACAATAAACCGGCTATAGCCAAAGCAGATTCGTTACATGCAGCTGGTTCAACACAAGAGGTATTAGTGGCCCAGGTTAAAAAAGTAAATGGTGGGAAAAATACAGAAGATAAAAAAGCTGCTGTTCCTGCTTTGGATACTAACAAATATCAGGTGCAGAAAGTGGCTGTACATATGAAGGAGAATAATAAGGCTGTTGCCCAAAACGGAACTGATCATATAACTGATACAAGCAAACAGCACATGCAGAAAGTATCCATTGACACAAAGAAGAATAATATTGTTGCACCAAAAGGATATACACAAAGAGCTGACTCAGATAAAATTCAAATAAATCAAGCAAGTAAAGTCGCAGTTCTTTCCAGTAAGCCGGTAGTTGTTAATAAATCAATTAAGGCAGAGGAAATGCTTGACAGAGAAGTTAAGATTAATAGCAAGGAGCTTCCTGACTCGTTCCAGTATGTGATTCTTGCAAAGGTTGTAATTGATTCATGCGAGGCCGAATTAGTAAAGTTAAACCTGGTGCGCCTCTTTAAAATGCCGGTAGCTATCGTTCCTGCAGGGGTTGATTATATAGTAGAGCTAACAGGGTTCAGCCAGCTTAAAGAAGCCAGCAGACAGGAGAAGAAATTGCTCAGGGCAGGCTACAGGAATACCATTATATTGAAACGCAGGAAGTAAGTTTTAACTTGTGATTATTTTTTTGATTTATTCCCAATTTCTGTAATGAAAGTATATGTGCTCCTGTTTTTATTGCACAAAATTTGTTTTATCATTTATAAAACAACTTCTGATGAAAAATTTTATTGCCAATAATGTTTTTGAGCTGTTTTTATTATTCCAGATAATCCATATCCTCCTTTGTCAGTTGAATATCAGCCGATGCCAGGTTTTCCAGCAGATGCTTCAATTGTGAAGTACCGGGTATTGGTAATATCCAGGGCGATTTGTGCAGCAGCCAGGCTATATCTATCTGTGCTTCGCTGGTATGGTATTTTTCAGCAATCTCCGTTATTCTGTGGTCTTTTTTATTGAGTGAGTTGAGCAGGGAGAAATAGGGAATCATGGGTATTTCATTTGCCTCACAAACAGACAATACTTCATCGCCACCCCGCGATTCGAAATGGCCCATATTCAGATTGTTGCGCTGGCCATGGCCATACATATTTTCCACAGTGGCAACCGGGCCCATGCTCATAGCGGTTTGCAGCTCTTCGGGACTTACATTGCTTACGCCCACGTGCAGTATCTTACCTTGCTGCTGCATGGCGAACATGGTCTCCATTGATTGCTTAAAAGAATCCATGCCGCCACCTATTACCCTGAAATGCACCAGGGTTATCTGATCCAGTTTCAGGGTGCGCAGGTTATTATCAATACTGCTGCGCAGGTTTTCGGGTTTGTTGAAAGGTATCCAGCTCTTATCGGGTTTCCTTGCCCCTCCCACCTTGGTGCAGATAACCAATCCATCAGGGTATGGGTATACAGATTCTGCAATCAGCCGGTTGGTCACATCTTCGCCATAATAATCGGCAGTATCGAGAAAGTTAACGCCATGGCTTACTGCATATTTCAGAATATCCAGAGCCTCCTGCCTGCGGGGCGGTTCGCCATATATACCCTCACCTGTAAGGCGCATAGTGCCGTATCCCAACCTGTTTACGGTTAAAGGGTGGCTGCTTTTAGCTGCTATTGTAATTGTTTTATTGGCGCTCATTTTTTTTCAGATTATAATTTGTATGGCTACTTACCATGAAGCTTATTAATAAAGATAATGGTAAAAACCCGTCAAATCCCATATAGAATTGCACAGATTTCACTCAAAGGTATCTGATTTTAAGGCGGCTTGTAAACCCGAATATAAACCAGGTTTATGCATTTAAACTAATTATTTATAAATTGTAACGCCTAAAATTCAAAACTAAATAAAATAATCCTTCATCATTCTCCCAAAAAGTATATTTTTGCACCATAAAAAATTAAACGCATTATTTATGTCTGAAATTGCAAATCGCGTTAAGAAGATTATCGTGGACAAATTAGGTGTTGACGAAGCAGAAGTTGCACCGGAAGCGAGCTTTACCAATGACCTTGGCGCTGACTCTCTTGATACTGTAGAACTGATCATGGAATTTGAAAAGGAATTCAACATTTCTATTCCTGATGAACAGGCTGAAACCATCACCACAGTTGGCCAGGCTATTTCTTACCTGGAAGAACATGTAAAGTAATCTGCTAAACAACCACTGTACCTGGAAAATCGTTCAATGAACTTAACGTTAAAAAGAGTTGTTGTTACGGGTCTCGGCGCCGTAACGCCATTAGGCAACGGCATACCCGCTTATTGGGATGGTTTGGTTAATGGCGTTTCGGGCGCGGATTTTATCAAACAATTCGATGTAACCAAGTTTAAGACAAAGTTTGCCTGCGAGCTTAAAGACTTCAATCCTGAAGATTTTTTTGAGCGCAAGGAAGCGCGCAAACTTGACCGGTTTTCGCAGATAGCGCTTGTGGCTGCCGATGAAGCCGTAAAGGCGGCAAGGCTTACTGAAGAAGGCATAGACCACGACAGGGTAGGCGTAATCTGGGGGTCAGGAATCGGAGGCATGATTACGTTCATCGAGGAGATGAAAAACTACTGCAAAGGTGATGGCACTCCAAGATTTAATCCCTTTTTCATTCCTAAGCTTATTTTGGATATCGCTTCAGGGCATATATCTATGAAGTACGGTTTCCG
This sequence comes from uncultured Bacteroidota bacterium, assembly GCA_903835005.1. Taxonomy (GTDB): domain Bacteria; phylum Bacteroidota; class Bacteroidia; order Chitinophagales; family Chitinophagaceae; genus Nemorincola. The sequence continues at coordinate 8,024 of CAILLK010000054.1, forward strand.
GGGGCCAAATTTCTCTACCGTAAGCGCATGCGCATCCTCTACCAATTCCATTATTGACGCATTGAATTATATCCGGCTGGGAAAAGCAGATGCTTTTATCTGCGGCGGATCTGAAGCAGTGGTTACTGAAGCGGGCATTGGCGGATTTAATGCAATGAAGGCGCTGTCTGAAAGGAATGATGACCCGAAAACCGCAAGCCGGCCATTTGATCTTAACCGCGATGGTTTTGTATTGGGCGAAGGCGCCGGAGCTTTGGTACTGGAGGAATATGAACATGCAAAACGCCGGGGCGCAACCATTATTGCCGAAGTGGCTGGTGGCGGACTTAGCGCAGATGCATATCATCTCACCGCTCCGCATCCCGAGGGCCTGGGCGCTTATAATGTAATGAAGAATGCACTGGCTGATGCCGGTATGATTCCTTCCGATATTGATTACATCAATGTGCACGGCACGTCTACACCGCTTGGCGATATCAGTGAGATAACAGCCATTCAGCGGGTCTTTGGAGCGCATGCCTACAATGTAAACATCAGTTCCACCAAGTCTATGACAGGCCATCTGCTGGGAGCTGCAGGAGCTATTGAGGCTATAGCCAGTATCCTGGCTACAGTACATGATACAATACCTCCTACCATCAACCATTTTACTGATGACCCGACATTTGATCCAAGATTGAATTTCACATTCCACACTGCACAGAAGCGTATTGTAAACGCTGCCCTGAGCAATACATTTGGATTCGGGGGCCATAATGCTTCTGTTATTTTCAAAAAACCATCTGATTAGTTTTGCGGCGCCTTATCAATCGCATCTTCAACAAATCTTCTTCCCAACAGCAGCTGATACTGCAATTAGAGCATCTTTTAGGATTTACACCCAAGCATATAGCCTATTATAATCTGGCATTCATGCACCGGTCGAAGCCCGATGATGCAACCGACAGCAATGAGCGGCTCGAGTTTCTGGGTGATGCCATACTGGGCGCTATTGTTGCCGAATACCTCTTTAAGAAATATCCTTACCAGCCGGAAGGGTACCTAACTGAACTGCGCTCAAAAATTGTGCGTCGGGAAACCATGAATAATGTGGCCCTGCGTATGGGATTGAATAAACTGGTGCAATATAACCAGAACGATCGCGGACTGAGCCGCAGCCATATTTTCGGGAATGCGCTGGAAGCCCTTATAGGCGCTGTATACCTGGACCAGGGTTTTATAAAAACGCGTAAGTTTATTCTCAATCAGCTCATCAGGCCCTATATAGACCTGGATATGATGGAGAGCACTGATACCAACTACAAAAACCAGTTGCTGAGCTGGGCCCAACGAAACAATCATGAACTGACCTTTGAGACAGTGGAGGAAAAAACGGAAGGCACCCGGCGATTATTTACTATTGGCATCATGCTAAACGGCGAACTGGTAGCACAGGGATCGGGCTATAATAAAAAAGAAGCCGGACAGGTAGCTGCGCAGAAGGGGCTTGAGGTGCTGAAGGTGAATGGGTAAAGCCCTATGCTGTTCGTAAATCTTAAAGAATTTCATTAAAAGGCATACTAAAAAAACAAGAACCTGTGCCGCTTCTTAATCCTCAGCTTAATGATGCGGATATCCTTTTTTGGGCGGTCGCCGGGCATGCAGGGTACCAATGATATTTTATCAACTACATCCATGCCCCTGGTAACTTCTCCAAATACAGTATAGTCGCCATCCAGGTGTGGTGCACCACCCTGTGTTTTATAAATTTCGCGCTGCTCCCTGGTCCATTTATGCTGCGACCTGGCGCCTATTTTATCCAGTTCATCATCGGTAAATGTTTTGCCGGTAACAATATAGAACTGGCTCGAGGAACCTGCCTTCTCCTTATTGCCATCCCTTGCCACGCCCAATGCTCCGCGTTTATGGAAATCGGTATCATTTATTTCGGCAGGTACGGTATAATCCAGTCCGCCATTACCCAGATGGTCGCTCAGTTTGGCGTATTTAGAGGTAGGGTCGCCGCCCTGTATCATAAATTTGGGAATTACCCGGTGAAACAACAGGCTGTCGTAGGTGTGGTTTTTTGCCAGCTTCACCATATTGTCCCTGTTAAGCGGCGTATTATCGTAAAGTACCAGTTCGATGGTGCCTGAGTCAGTTACAATTTTTATTTTGTAAGGATGTTTTTTGGCTGAAACGCTGAATGCAATAAGCAATGCAAAAACAACTAAGATTCCTTTTTTCATAAGAAAATGCAGATATCGGTTAATGAAGGTGCAAGATAAAATTATGCAGATACAATTACAATCTTTTCTGAGTTTATCTGGTAAAATCAGATTAAATGGTATTTATAAATAAAGATGCAGGAACAAGTAAGACCAAATATTAACCTGATGTAATAATAACGATCTTTATCCCAATCCCTGGTTCCCCGCCGCGGCGGGCTTAGCGGTTACACCGCAAAACTCTCCCCGCAGCCGCAGCTACGGCTGGCATTTGGGTTGCTGAAATGAAAACCCTTGCCGTTAAGCCCGTCGGAGAAATCTAAGGTAGTATCGCAGAGATACAGGAAACTTTTGAGGTCGGTAACCACCTTCACGCCCTGGTCTTCAAATACCTGGTCGCGGGGTTGCGCTTCATTATCAAAATCGAGCTTATAAGACAAGCCCGAACAGCCGCCGCCCACCACACTCACGCGAAGGAAATACTCATCGCCAAGGCCGGAGTCCTGTTTTAGTTTTACTACTTTTTCCTTCGCTTTGTCACTAACGTAAATCATTTTTCTTAGTCTAAAGTATTTAGTATCAAGTCTAAAGCTGTTTAGTATCCAGTAATGACCTATTATTCTAAAAAATTGTATAGCCCTGCCACCAATCTGAAACCTGAAGCCATTTTAAAAATGAACTTCAGCCTTCAGACTAACGACTTATGACTCTCTTAATGCGCTTTTTTCTCAGCCACCAGTTCAGGCAGGCCATTTTTTACCCTGTAATCATTGATAGCCGCCTTGATAGCATCTTCGGCCAGTACAGAGCAATGTATTTTAACCGGGGGCAGGTTCAGTTCTTCTACAATATCCATATTGTCTATGCTCAACGCCTGATCTACAGTTTTACCCTTGAGCCATTCGGTAGCCAGTGAAGAAGATGCAATAGCCGAGCCGCAGCCAAAAGTCTTGAATTTGGCATCGCTTATCAGGCCGCTTTCTTCATCTACTTCAATCTGCAGGCGCATCACATCGCCGCACTCAGGCGCGCCCACAAGGCCGGTACCGACATTTGCTTTCGATTTGTCCAGTGTTCCCACATTCTTCGGATTGGAATAGTGGTCAATAACTTTATCTGAATATGCCATGATTTTTAATTTTTCAATTTGACAATCTGATAATTCGGCAATGATTTCGGCCTCCTTATCTTTTTGATTATAATATATTTTATTTATCTTTTTAAACAGTGGCAATCATTGGCACATTGCCTAATTGCCACATTATCACATTATCAATGGTGCGCCCACTCAATTGCATTAATATCCACTCCTTCTTTAAACATTTCCCACAGCGGGCTCATTTCCCGCAGCTTGGTTACTGTAGACTTTATTGCGTCAATGGTAAAGTCGATCTGGTCATCGGTTGTAAACCTGCCAAGGCCAAAACGGAGCGAACTATGGGCCAGGTCATCGCCGAGGCCTAATGCCTTCAGTACATATGATGGCTCCAGTGATGCCGATGTACAAGCCGAACCGCTGCTCAATGCAATGTTTTTATTAAAGCCCATCATCAGGCCTTCGCCCTCTACATATTTGAAGGAGATATTGGATACGTGCGGGAGCCGGTGCTCTGTGCTGCCATTCACATAAGTTTCTTCCAGCTCCATGAGGGAGTTTTCCAGGCGGTCGCGCATCTTGCTGAGGCGGGCTGCTTCGCTCTCCATTTCATTCATGCACAGTTCGCAGGCTTTACCAAAACCCACGATTGCAGGCACATTGAGTGTGCCGCTTCTCATGCCACGCTCATGGCCGCCGCCATCCATCTGGCTGGTAACCTTAACGCGCGGGTTTTTGCGACGCACATACAGGGCGCCTACGCCCTTAGGTCCATACATTTTGTGGCCGCTGAAAGCCAGCAGGTCTATACCATCGGCATTCACATCCACCGGTATTTTGCCTACTGCCTGAGTGGCATCGGTAAAAAACAAAACGCCATGCCTGCGGGCTATTTTGCTGATCTCCCGGATAGGCTGTACCACCCCTGTTTCGTTATTGCCATACATGATGGCTATAAGAATCGTTTTGGGGGTAATGGCTTTTTCCAGTTCTTCCAGATCTATCAGACCATCTTCTTTTACATTGAGGTAGGTCACCTGTCCGCCTGTTTTTTCTATATGCTTGCAGGTATCCAGCACTGCCTTATGTTCGGTAGTAGCGGTAATGACGTGATTGCCTTTTGATGCATACATTTCGTAAACGCCCTTTATAGCCAGGTTGTCGGCCTCGGTAGCGCCAGAGGTAAAGATGATCTCTTTGGGATCGGCATTAATCAGCTTTGCCACCTGCTCGCGGGCATAGTCTACAGCTTCTTCGGCCACCCAGCCGAATGAGTGATTACGACTGGCAGCATTACCAAATTTCTCGGTGAAATAGGGCAACATAGCCTCGAGCACGCGAGGATCCATGGGTGTGGTGGCATTATTATCAAGATATACCGGTAACTTCAGTTCCATACTTTTTACTTTAAATACTTCTAACCTGCAAAGTTACTGCAAAAGTGGTACTTTTGCGGGCCCTCCCGATTGCGGGATTATATGTTACTATTGCTAAAAACTATAGGGTCATGAAAATAGAACACCTCGGTATTGCAGTAAAAGACCTCAGCGCCTCCATTCCGCTGTTCGAACAGTTGCTGAATACGCCTTGTTATAAAACAGAAGAGGTTGCAAGCGAAGGAGTTAAGACCGCTTTTTTTCATACCGGTGATTCAAAAATAGAGCTGTTGGAAGCCAGCCAGGATACCAGCCCCATTGCTAAATTTATTGTTAAAAAAGGGGAAGGAATACATCATATTGCCTTTGCTGTAGAGCATATTGAGGCCGAAATGAAGCGCCTTGCCGCCCTGGGTTTTGAACTGCTGAACGAAACGCCCAAGAATGGCGCTGATAATAAACTGGTTTGTTTTCTGCATCCTAAAGGGACGAATGGGGTTTTGGTGGAGCTATGCCAGGAGAAACCGTGAGGTTATTCAAAAGCGATCATCTGCCATTGAAGATATCAGGAAACACTGGTTGGGTTTTGTATTATTCTTTCACCACCCTTAAAATAGTTCTGGCACCATCAGCGCCGGTCAGTTCCATAATGTAAATACCGGGAACAATGTGAGGCATAAATACTTTGTTTCTGCCCGGCAAGAGCTGGCCCTGCTGCAATATTGTGCCGGAGATACTAATGAGGCGGTAGGAGGTTATCTGCGCGACACCAGTTATGGTCAGTTCATCAGAAGCAGGGTTCGGAAACAAAGAAATTTTGTTTGGATCAGGCACTGCTTTGATTTTTGTTAAGTCCTTTGCTCCGAGCTTGTATGATTCAACTCCACCTTTATTATTGCCTACAATCATATAGAGGCTGCCATCACCCGCAATATCCCCCACGGTTACAGAGCTTCGCAGTCCATAATTATCCGGTCCATAAGGGCCATTTAATGTATTGCCTGGATGCATAATTACATTATAGTTAGTATCAATCCCTGAATAATCGCTATCCACCATGGTAAATATTGCCGTAGTATCACCGGATTGGAAACCGGTGAAACGGTATATCAACCCGGAATTACTTCCCATAAGCAAGTAATCAATTCCAGAGGTGTCTATTTTGCCAATAAATGGTACGCTATAATTACCAAATGTCCATGCAGGTTGTACTCTGGCATTGCCCAATTGTGCATTAACAAGTTTTAACCTGAGCGTGCCGGGTGAGGTACTTACATTCTGGTAATACTGAAGGTATCCTAAAATATTGCCTATCAACAGGTCTTTTTTACCATCTTTGTCTATATCATAGATAAACGGTGCTGCATATTCATGTCCGAAGCTTGTACCATTTATTGTATCTCCATTTACATCTGTAAGTGCCATTTGTTCCAGTTGCCAAACAGGTTGTACAGTATCGGTTGCAGCGATATTTTTGAAATAAGATATTGTGCCATCTGCATGACCAATTACCAGGTCGGTTTTGCCATCGTTGTCAATGTCGCCGGTTGCCAAATTTGCCCCTGAGAAATTGAAACTATCAATGCCAAGAAAATCCCTGGTTTGAAGCGTAAAAGAAGGATTACCCGGTGTAGATGTATTCAGATAGCAGGAAATACGGCTTCGCAACCTGCCGGTGTTATCCTGGTAGTAGCCATCTGATCCGATTAACAGATCTGGTTTGCCATCTTTATTATAATCAAACAGCATCGGGTATGCGTTGGAACCAAGATCAATCGTTTTATCAATTAGAAAAGTGTCGGACTGAAACTGCCAGTTGGGAACTCCGGGTGTTGACATGTTTTTGTAATACCAAATGCATTTGTAGTTTTCAGATATGGTGCCCTGATTATTTGGTGCTATCAACAGGTCTTTCAAGCCATCCTGGTCTATGTCGACACTAAATGCTGCCGGCCAGGCAGGTAAGTTAATCTGCCTGCCACCAGATTGCCAAAAGGAATCCTGCGAAACCATGGAGTCAGCTCCCGAAGGACCATAAGGGATTCTTCCATTTATCAGAAGCGGCATCGTGTTATCAGATGTACTACCTGTAATATAATCGTAATCGCCGTCCATATCATAATCGAAAACACAAGCAGCATTGCCACAATGTATAAGCGTGTCGAAATCGCAATGAAGTTCCAGCCCAGGATAGCCAGACCCGGAAAATCGCCCCCAGCAATAATCATGTAACTCCAGTACAATACTATCACATGGCAAACCCATCTCCACACTTTTATTTTTATAAAATAAGAGATTTCTGCCTACAAAGTCATACGTCAGTATATCAAGATCGCCGTCATGATCCACATCTACTATGGCTGGTATATTTCCAGGATTATTAAACGGGCCATAGCCTGCAGCATATGAAAGATCTTTGTAAAAAGTAAAACAAAGCTGGTTAGCAATATTATAATAGCCCTTATAAACCCAAAACCCAAACTGACCTTGCTGGAACAGATCGGGAATTCCATCGCAGTTATAATCTGCTAATATCATATAGTTGGTAATTGGAGGAAAATTGAGTGCATATTCAGGGGCATAAATATAATGAGGATGGCCAGGTGCGCCTTTATTGATGAAGGTTCTTACACTGTTCCATGGTTCAAATACCACGAGATCCAGCAAACCGTCGTTGTTCAGGTCGCCCACAGCGAATTGCGGGTTATTAAATCCGCCACACCAGGCAAGGGTTTGCTCTTGTCCGTTTGCATAAACCTTTATACTAGTGTCTCTTTGGTAAACCGGGATTTGGGCTGAGAGTGAAAAACTACCAAAAATCAACCAACTATAAATAACGGGCATTATAATTGAAATACTCTTCCTGACATTTATTTTCCAGAAAGAGCTTAGCCCGGCAAGGAATGATTCAAAAATTACGGCCTCTAATTTTGATTTTTTCATATATGCATTGTTTCAAGTTTGCCGGCTGTAAGTATAGGAAAATCTATTCTTTTATTATCGTCTTGTTTGTACAATTCCCAAATATATCTGTAATTAATACAAGATAGGTGCCGGGAAGCAGAGTGGAAATATTGACTTCCATTTTGTCATTGTCTATATTGGCGCTATATACTTTTTGCCCCATGGTATTAAATAGCTGCACCTTACTTTCAGTCGCATTTGTGATGGTGATTAATCCGGTAGCGGGATTGGGATAGACCAGTATATTACCTGATTGCAGTATACCGGAGTGGGACTGCACAGATGTACCTAATGTTAATAAACTATCACAATCGTTATAGCCATATTTTGCCAGGAAGAAATCAGTATTGCCACCATTGGAATGATAGGCACTTAACCCTGCAGCAAAAATAGTATCTGTAACCTCACCCCCGATGTACACATTACCGCCTGCATCTGAAGCAATTGTAGTTCCGAAGTTATCAAGATTATCGGCATGCAAACGGTCTAATTTTACAGTATGGCCACTACTATCTACTATCAGAAACATGGGGTCACCTATATTCCATGGAATAATCAGCGAATCGGCGCCATGGATACTTGTGGTACCTCCATACCCGATGGACGCAACTCTGTTGTTTGATAAAATTGTGATATCAGAAAACATATCCGCAGCCTGGTTACTTTGCAAATTATAGATCCAGCGGGCAACCCCATTGGTATCTAGTCTGCACACTACAGCAATATTGTATAATGAGGGCCATAATGTATCTGTAGCTGCTTTGCCGCCTAATTTAAAGGTATCAATACCGTTAGCAAATCCGCATACATAAATACTATTACCGCCTTTATAGTCAAAGCTGTTGATCCAGCCGTATATACTGGTAGAATCTATCCAGCTCAAAGTTCCGTTTGGGTTAAATGCGCCAATTGCTGAACAATAATTCGAACGGTAGGTAGTCCAGTAAGAGCCATTTGGCAATAATTGTGCATAATATTTACCATCCCATTGATTGAACTGAACTTTAGCAATAACCCAGACAGAATCTATATTGACCCTTTTGGCGCTAACCAGGTTTCCGGTAGAGTCATACTTTAAGTCATATGTCCCGTTTGTATCTTCTGTATAGGTACTTGTTAATTGAACTCCCGGATACATGTCGTTGAAATTATGAATATACCCCTGGCCATCAATGGCAACAACACCCGGCCATCCTGTTTTTATCAGGGTTGAATCTACATCCGGGCCTACAAACCGGATCCATTTTAAATGGCCGGAAGTATCAAATCGGGCTGTAAATGATGATTGAGCATTAGTAAATGTTGTATCATAGCCTATATATTTCGTAGCTCCATGAAAGGCCCCTGCTAAATAAATATTTCCGTTGGAATAAGCAAGGCTGCCATTACCTGTGCCATTTGACTGGCTTACCATATCTGTGCCATCACTACATTCCAGCAGCTTGGCCCAGCGCATAGTGCCATCACATTTATAACTGGCAAACAAAACGTGAGATTGCGGATGAAATGTATTGTGCGCAAGCGCCTCATAGAAAGTATCGGCTTTAATATTTGTTGCTCCTACAGTAGCGGTTATATACACATTGCCATGGGGGTCGGTAATCATGCTGGTTACATTTTCGTAGTCATAACCATATACCATATTTTCTGAACTTCCTCCGCCGGTTATCCATTGGTAGGATTGGGCAGGGCATAGTTTTGCGGTAAGCAATAAAAGGCAGATGAGTATTATTTTTCTGGCCATGCTATTGGTTTTAGATAAAGCGGATAACCCACAAAAGTCGATATGCTATATAAGACATTAGTAATCACTCCACAAGTTGGGTAATAGGTAATAAATAATATTTTATTATTTATTGAGCAATGTACAAATGCTGAAAATATGGCTCCAATTTACTCACTGGAACAAGGTTACCATTCAACCGGTGGAGGCGGTTTTCTGGTATTATTCCTTTACTACCCGTACTATAGTTCTGGCACCATCAGCGCCGGTCATTTCGAGCAGGTAAATGCCTGTAGCCAGGCGCTGCACAGGCAGGCTGTTATTGCCTTCCTGCAGCGGGCCCTGCATTTGGGTGGTGCCGGTAATGCTCAGCAGCCTGTAGCTGGTGGCCTGCGGCACGCTGGTTATGTTCAACTCATCGGTAGCGGGGTTGGGGAATACATGAATACCGGTAATACTGAACTTCCCGGGTTCGGGTGGTGTCTCTAAACTAATAGCCCCTGTGCAGTTTGCAGTACCATACTTGGCAACAAAGAAATCTGAATATCCACCAAAATTGGTAAGCGTATCAATACCAGTTGGTAGTGTTACCCATAACTGATCGGTAAGAAAACCACCAACATAAAAATTTCCATATTTGTCTGATGTCATTGCAGTAGGGCCATTATTAATTCCGCTGGAACTTCCAGCGCTATCTAATCCTATTATAACTCCCGTATTTGAATTAAAACGTGTAATGAATACATGGTAATCTGAATTAATTGGAAGATTGAGTGAATCCGCATATCCGGCCCATTTCAATAATCCCGGATACGAACCGGCAATATCCACTTCGCTTCCATTTAAGGTAATATTATTGCAATTTGTAAAACCATTTATCGTTGCATTCCTTCCCCAAATATTATTACCATTGGAATCCAATTTGAAAATCACTGGGACTGCAGTTGCATAGGTTCCGGCATTTGTCATTATATAAGTATTGAAAGTGTCTGAACCCGATGCGCGTCCTGCTAAATAAACATTATCTTCCTTATCAATAACCGGTCTGCCAAATGCTGAATAATAGGAAGGAGGATCAGTATCTTGTCTTAGCCATAAAAGGCTACCCGAATTATTAAAACATCCTACGGTCATCGGATGATTAATTGATATGCTACCAAATGAAGGAGCAGATCCATAAAGGTTTTCAACTGTTATATAATACCTCTCGTTTTGAGGATTTTTTTTCATAAGTAATCCGCATCCCGGATAACCATTAATTATCTGCATATGATTTCCGCTAATAAAGATTCCATTTTTGTCATACTTAAGTATATAGGTTCCTTCTGTTGTCACCACATAGCTACCACCCGCATATCCACCTGGCTCCAAGTCGCACAGTAAGTAACTATTGCCACCTCCATCCACATCCATATCATATACCCCGGTATATGGATTGAAAGCAACATCCAATTCTGTCAGCGTGTCGGGCTGAGGGTATATGAACCATTTGTAATGTCCGGCGGTATCATATTTCATCAAAAACATACTCTGATAACTGCCCGATGTCCAGCTAGTATCAGCATCTATATGACGTGTGGAAGAACCTTCTGATAGAGTACCGGTAATATATACGCCTCCCAAAGTGTCTGTTTTAATAGCTACCGGATAATTACTGTTGTTCGTACCAATATCCTTCGACCATCTGTAAGTTCCATCGCACTTAAAGCTGGTAATGAGAATATTCTCAACTGCTTGTCCTGCATCTCCCCAGCCTGTAACAATATGCCCGGCCACATTTACAGGAGAAAATCCGTCTTGCTGAACTATACTGAGCAAATATACATTTCCGGCAGGGTCTGTTGCCATATCCACAACATACTCATCATCCTCAGTAAGTGTGAGCGCTTCATTAGGACTTCCGCCACGCTTGCCCCATTGCCACCTGCTTTGGGCGTTTGCAAGATAGCTTGTGGCTATGAGTATTACCATTATAAGAAAAATACGTTTATTCATGATCGTAGTTTTAGCGCCTTTTGATACAAAAGTTGCGGGCCGGAGCCCGCAACCTAAGACATAAGATTAACAATAACAGGTTGGGTAAAAAATCAGTTATTCCTTTACTACCCTCACTATACTTCTGGTGCCATCAGCGCCGGTCATTTCGAGCAGGTAAATGCCTGTAGCCAGGCGTTGCACAGACAGGCTGTTACTGCCTTCCTGCAGCGGGCCCTGCATTTGGGTGGTGCCGGTAATGCTCAGCAGCCTGTAGCTGGTGGCCTGCGGCACGCCGGTAATGTTCAGCTCATCGGTAGCGGGGTTGGGGAATACATGAATACCGGTAATACTGACCTTCCCGGGTTCGGGTGGTGTCTCTAAACTAATAGCCCCGGTGCAGTTTGCAGTGCCATACTTGGCTATAAAGAAATCTGAGCCACCACCTATGCTATTGAGGGTGGTGCCGGCAACTGTGATAGATGATGCGAAATCGCCGCCAATGTAGAAATTGCCGAATTTATCAGAAGTCAAAGCAGTAGCATCACAATTTAAGCCTGTAGTACTTGCCAGACTATCCATACCAATTACAGCGCCAGTTGTGCTATTGAACCGGGTAATAAAAATGTGATAACCTGAACCTGAGGCCAGATTCAAAGAATCGGGATAACCTGCCCATTTAAGCCTCCCAGGGTACTGGCCTGCAATGATAGCCTCTGGTCCGTTTAAAATAACTGTACTGCTAAAAGTGGCTCCATTAACAGTTGCATTTTTGGCCCAAAGATTATGACCATTAGTGTCTATTTTAAAAGCAACAGGCGTCCCGCTACCCCCATTTATTAATGCATAGCCATTAAAAGTATCAGTAGGTGAGGCACGGCCACCAAGATAAATATTGTGCTGCCAATCAATTACAGGCCTTCCAAAGGTTGATCCTTCAGCAATTGGATCTGTATCTTGTTTTACCCACAAAAGTGTTCCTGAATTATTAAAGCAGCCGATAAACATTGGATGCGTAATAGGAATTCCACCTAAAGAAGGAGTACCACTATTAATTAATCCAGTTATATAATATCTCCCATTTTGATAATCCTTTTTCATAGAAAATAAAGAATATTGAGAAGGATTGGTCATTTGCATTGAATTGCCACCAAGAAAATTGCCATTTTTGTCGTACTTAAGTATATATTCTCCCTGAGTTGGTGCCGTAAATGCACCACTAGCATATACACCCGGATATAATTCTGATAATATATTACTATTGCCTCCACCATCTACATCCATATCATAGGCAGCTGTCAGTCCAAGACTACCCGCACCCACTGTAGCAGCCTGAGGTAATCTAAGCCATTTGAAATTACCGGCTGTATCATATTTTACTAATAATAGTGTTTGATTGGTAATAGGCAGAGTAGTATCTGTACTTATATGACAAATAGATGAATTTAGGAAAACATACCCAATCAGGTAAACACCTCCTAAAGTATCCGTTTTTATGGCAGTTGGAATATCTGTAGAATTACCACCAATATCTTTCGACCAACGATAAGTGCCATCACACTTAAAACTGCTTAATAAAATATCCTGGTTGCCATATCCGGTAACGGCGTGTCCATCTGTATTTAAACTAGTCTGCAAAACCTTGCTAAGTACATAAATATTTCCTTTTGGGTCCGTTGCCATATCTACCACAGTTTCATCAGGCCCGCCCGTGCCAGCTTCTGCGCTCCCGCCGCGCTTGCCCCATTGCCATGTTTGTGCATTTGTTAATAAACTGGTAGCTAACAGCATTACCATTATAAGAAAAATACGTTTATTCATGATCGTAGTTTTAGCGCCTTTTGATACAAAAGTTGCGGGCCGGTGCCCGCAACCTAAGACATAAGATTAACAATAACAGGTTGGGTAAAAAATCAGTTATTCCTTTACTACCCTCACTATACTTCTGGCACCATCAGCGCCGGTCATTTCGAGCAGGTAAATGCCTGTAGCCAGGCGCTGCACAGGCAGGCTGTTACTGCCTTCCTGCAGCGGGCCCTGCATTTGGGTTGTGCCGGTAATGCTCAGCAGCCTGTAGCTGGTGGCTTGTGGCACGCCGGTTATGTTCAGTTCATCGGTTGCGGGGTTGGGGAATACATGAATACCGGTAATACTGAACTTCCCGGGTTCGGGTGGTGTCTCTAAAGTAATAGCCCCGGTGCAGTTTGCAGTACCATACTTGGCTATAAAGAAATCTGAGCCGCCACCTATGCTGTTGAGGGTGGTGCCAGCTACTGTGATAGATGAAGCGAAATCGCCGCCAACATAGAAATTGCCGAATTTATCAGAGGTCAAAGCAGTAGCATCACAGTTTGTACCTGATGTACTTGAAAGACCATCTATACCAATAACAGCACCAGTTGTGCTATTGAACCGGGTAATAAAGATATGATAACCTGAACCAGTAGCTAAATTCAAAGAATCGGGATACCCAGTCCATTTAAGTAGCCCAGGATACTGACCGGCTATTACAGCCTCAGGCCCATTTAAAATAACGGAGTTACAAAACGATACGGCATTTGTGGTGCCATTTTTAGCCCAGATATTATTCCCATTGGTATCCAATTTAAATGCAACAACTGTCCCGCTACCTCCATTTATTAGAGCGTAGCCATTAAATGTATCAGTAGGTGAGGCGCGTCCACCTAGGTAAATGTTATGCTGCCAATCTATTGCTGGCCTTCCAAAAGTTGAACCTTCAGCAATAGGATCTGTATCCTGTTTTTGCCATAAAAGAGTGCCAGAATTATTAAAGCAGCCAATAAACATAGGATGGTTAATTGGAATGGTGCCCATATTCAGTGTACCGCTGTTTAATGTTCCTGTAATATAATATCTTCCATTTTGAAAATCTTTTTTCATTAAAAGATTTGAATATGACCCTGTATATGTTATTTGCATCTGGTTCCCAATTATAAAATTGCCTGACTTATCATATTTCAGTATATAATATCCCACAGAAGTAGCAACAAAACTACCATTTGCGTAAACACCTGGCTCTAAATTACATAACAAATAAATATTACCACCACCATCTATATCCATATCTTCGATATCTGTATATGGATGAAAAGCCACATCAAATGCAGTGAGGGTATCCGGTTGCGGATAAACAAACCACTTATAATTACCGGCAGTGTCATATTTCATTAGAAATATGCTCTGGTAACTGGCTGATGACCAAGTTGTGTCTACATCTATATGCCTTGTAATAGAGCCAGCTACCAATGAGCCGCTAATATAGACACCTCCAAGGCTATCGGTTCTAATTGCCACAGGAACATCATCACTATTAGTACCAATATCTTTCGACCAACGATAGGTGCCATCGCACTTAAAGCTGGATAAGAGTATATCCTGATTTCCCCAACCTGTTATAGCATGACTATCTACATTTAAACTTGTGTTTAAAACTTTGCTGAGTACATAAATATTGCCTTTGGGGTCGGTTGCCATACCTACAACTGTTTCATCAGGGCCACCTGTGCCTGCATCAGCGCTGCCACCGCGCTTGCCCCATTGCCAGGTTTGTGCATTTGTTAATATGCTGGTAGCTAACAGCATTACCATTATAAGATAAATCCGTTTATTCATGATCGTAGTTTTAGCGCCTTTTGATACAAAAGTTGCGGGCCGGAGCCCGCAACCTAAGACATAAGATTAACAATAACAGGTTGGGTAAAAAAT
>CAILLK010000055.1 GCA_903835005.1 uncultured Bacteroidota bacterium
GGGGTCGGCAATCAGGACTGAGTACCGGTGGTTTCACCACCGGCTATTCACATTAAAGCCCTTTCAGGCTTTCTTAACTGAACGACATTGGATTATAAATCCCGACCAGCAAGGGCAACAGGGAGTAACATCTATCAAGTGTAACTAGTGTAACCTGTTTCTGCTGTATTTCCCTTATTCGGCTATATAACATTTGATGCCTTCAGCATCAGGAGATTAGTTTTAGTTGTTTGCTATAGACATTTGATGCCTTCAGCATCAACCCAAATTAATTGATATTTTTCTATAAACATTTTTTTCCCTTCGGGATTTCCAACTAACCATTAACAATAATCATTTAAAAAAGGGATTAAGGTATCATGCTTACTTTAACCATGGTGTAGAGGGGTTGGTAAGGTGGATTGCAAATTCGTAACCATGTATGGTGGGATTATAAATCCAGACCAGCAAACCCAAAATAAACCGTTGAAACGGTTATCATTCAATTATTTTCCCTTTACCCACGGTTGAAACCGTGGGCTATGCTTTTAACACTTCCACGCAGCATATATTACAAAATACAATGCCGTTTAGCTAAGGTTTTTTAGCGTTTCCAAACCTACATTCGACCCGCTATGGGGTCGGCAATCAGGACTGAGTATGTGAATATGACAGAGTATGTGAATGTTTTTCGGTATTTTATGTTTCACCAACCTGCGCCGCAGGCCATTTAGGCAATATGTGTCCCTGCACGCAGGCAATAAATCAGGAGGTTACCCCGTTATTTCCATACGTGCTTTCCCAAATTAATTATGTTCGGAACAGGAGATCAGGTGGTGCAAATCAAAAAAATATAGTTCAATAATAATTTAGCATCTTTTTTTAATATCGAATTGCACCATATTGGGAAGCATTTCGTATTTTTGATAAATTAAACAAGCTGCATGAAACGGTTGATGAAATATCTGTGTTTACTGCTGCTGGGATTTCTTATTAGCGATCGTGCTGATTGTCAGGGTATTATAACTACAATCGCAGGTAACGGAATGACGCAGTACATAGGTGATGGCAGTCCGGCAACCAATTTTTCATTAGGGGGGCCGGCTGGTATCTGTCTGGATAAGGCTGGAAATTTATATATTGCCAATCTGTATACCGCGCGGATCAGTAAACTGTTACATGATACGCTGATTACTGTAGTTGATACTGGCGGCATTTCCGGATATTCCGGCGATGGTGGCCTGGCCGATACTGCAGCTTTGTCTAATCCTATTGGAGTATGTCTGGACACTGGTGGTAATTTATATATTACAGATGTTTACTATGATGTGGTTCGTAAGGTGAATGTTGAAGGTTTTATTTCTACTATATGTGGTTCAGGTAGTGGTGGTTTTGGCGGCGACGGCGGTCCTGCTACCCTGGCACAAATAGAAACGCCTCATGGCACTTGTATCGACAGATCCGGGAATTTGTATGTGGCAGATTTTGGCAACCACAGAGTGCGCAAAATGGACCTTAACTCGGGTATCATAACCACTTTTGCAGGCACGGGCACAAATAGCTATTCCGGCGATAATGGTCCTGCAGCACAAGCTGAACTTTCTTTTCCCAGTGGTTTATGCACTGATCTGCAAGGGAATATATACATAGCAGATTACGACAATAACCGGATACGTAAAGTGGATGGCAATACCGGCATCATTACTACTGTAGCCGGAAACGGCAATCAGAATTACAACGGCGATGGCGGACTGGCTACAAATGCATCATTAAACCAACCTAACAGCGTTTTTGTTGATAATATGGGCAGTATATATATATCCGATTTTGGCAATAATGTAATAAGGGTGGTAACCGGGGCGGGATTTATTTATACCATTGCCGGTAGCGGCTTGCTGGGCACTTATGGCAATTATGGCGACGGAGGGATGGCCGATACCGCCAAATTTGAGGGGCCTACGGCTATATGTGTAGATAATTCAGGAAATATTTTTATTGCAGATGGCGGAAATTCTGCTATCAGGAAAATAACCCCGGCAAAATTCCCTACTGCGGGTGTTCCATTAATAAACCAGTCTGTTTTCGATGTTTATCCTAACCCAACTGCCACGGGTAAATTTACTTTACGTATGGGTGGCACTCCAATCTCCGCAGGTATAAAAGTTTTTAATGCCTTCGGCCAATGTGTATACAATGAAATACTGAACAGCAGCCAGATGCTTGTTGATCTGAGTGGTAATCCCTCCGGCCTGTATTTTGTTCAGATGGTTGCAGCAGATAATACGGTTACCCGGAAGATTATATTAGAATAACCGAAAGGCAGCTCCGCCAGATTATTATCTCCTTACTTTTCAGATTATCAGCTTACTTTTGCGCCCAAAGAAGAAAATTTGACACCCAGGATTAAGGTTGCAGCAGTAAGTTATCTGAATACCAAACCACTGCTTTATGGTATAGAAAAAAGCGGGTTGATCAATGAAATAGACCTGGTTGTCGATTATCCATCCATGCTGGCAAAAAGGCTGCAGGAGGGTAGTATTGACCTTGCCTTGCTGCCGGTAGCGGCTATGCATGGCATAAAAGGTGCCCATATCGTCAGCGATTACGGTATAGCATCAGATGGCAATGTAGTATCAGTGGCCCTATTCAGCCATGTTCCCTTAGCTGATGTCAAAAGTGTTTACCTCGATTATCAGTCGCGCACGTCGGTTAAGCTCGCGCAGGTATTGCTGCAAAACTACTGGAAACAAGAAGTGGAATACAAGCAGGCAGATGAGCATTTTATAGATTCAATAAAGGGCGATACAGCCGGTGTTATTATCGGCGACAGAGCATTGATGTGTTTGCCCGATTTTGAGTATGCCTATGATCTATCTGCCGCATGGAAAGCATGGACCGGTCTCGACTTTATTTTTGCTGCATGGGTAGCCAATAAGCAATTGCCCGCTGATTTCCTTGTGAAATTCAATGCCGCCAATGCATTTGGCATAAACCACTTCGATGAAGTTATTGCGCAAAATCCTTTTCCCGCCTACGATTTGAAAACCTACTATACAAAAAACATTAAATATTTTCTTGATGAGGGGAAACGAGAAGGGCTTAAGCGCTTTATGGAATTATCAGCCTAAAATCGATAATCATTAATCGCTTTAGGTAAGAGATTATCATTTTGAATATCAATGTCTTAAGTGGATGTAATTGAATTTATTTAGTAACAGCCAGGAAGATTATTTACCATCCGCCGGCCAGCACATCAGCAATATGCATGGTCTTTACAGGTAGCTTGTTATGGTCTATATAGCCCTGCATATGCATCATGCAACTTACATCGGTAGTGATTATGTATTCGGCCCCGGTATCCAGGGCGCTTTTCACTTTTACCTGAGCCATACCCATAGATATGGGTTCAAACTTTACAGCAAATGTGCCCCCAAAACCGCAGCAGGTTTCACACTCTTTCATCTCTACCAGTTCCAGACCTTTTACTTTCTTAAGTAATTGGCGCGGGCCTTCTTTTATACCACATTCGCGCAATGAGCCGCAGGCATCGTGGTAGGTGGCCTTGCCGTTCAGGGTAGCACCTAAATCATCCACCTTCAGTATTTTGGTAAGAAACTCTGTAAACTCATACATGTTTTCGCGCAACTGATTGCACAAATTATGCTCTGAGCTGTTAGCAAACATTTTATCATAAAAATTGCGCACATAGCCGGTACAGGAGCCACTTGGCCCGACTATATATCCAGCTTCGCTGAAGTCGTGCAGGAATTTCCGGGCTACTGCTTTTGCATCATCGCGGTAACCGGCATTAAATGCAGGTTGCCCGCAGCAGGTCTGCCTGGTATTGTAAGCCACCTTGCAACCCAGTTTTTCCAGCACTTTAACCATGTTCATACCCGTTTCGGGGTAGAGCTGGTCTACAAAGCAGGGTATAAATAATTGAACGTTCATTTTTTTATAGTCGAAAGTCGTTAGTCGTTAGTCTAAAGTATTTAGTCTAAAGTATTTAGTCTAAAGTATTTAGTCTAAAGTATTTAGTCTAAAGTATTTAGTCTAAAGTATTTAGTCTAAAGTATTTAGTCTAAAGTATTTAGTCTAAAGTATTTAGTCTAAA
>CAILLK010000056.1 GCA_903835005.1 uncultured Bacteroidota bacterium
CGTGGATTTTATGACGCTTACCATCGGAAAACAGAACTGCAACTAAAATTATTCTGACAAACCGCCGTATGCCGAACGGCACGTACGGTGGTGTGAGAGGACGGTGAGGGAAATAATCCCTCACCTCCTACTCGATTGTGGTGTGAAAAGACTACCAAAAGGAAAATAAATTTCATAAAATACACATGGGAATTAAATAAAAGACTTAATTTAGTGAAAAATACGACCTATGAGAAATACCCTTATCTTGATTATATGCTGTTTATCGTTGATTAATTATAGTTATGCCCAAATTATTACTACTGTTGCTGGAAATGGAACATCAGGATACTCTGGTGATGGCGGAGCGGCAACATCTGCTGAGATAACTCCCTGGACAGTTGCCTCGGATCATGCTGGTGGATTTTTTATTGGCGCAGCCGCAACATGTTCCAGCTGTAGTAACCCTGCCCGAGTTCGCAGAGTAAATTCAGCTGGAATAATTAATACCTATGCTGGTACCGGAACAATTGGATTTAGTGGGGATGGGGGGGCGGCTACAGCAGCTAAGATTTCAAGAGCCACAATAGCATCAGATGCTGCAGGAAATCTTTATATAGGTGATTGGGCTAATTACCGTATCCGTAAAGTAAATACATCAGGCATTATCACAACAATTGCCGGAAATGGTTCGCCGGGCTATACTGGAGATGGAGGTCCGGCCACTGCTGCAGCAATTGGATTTTATGTCTATGGAGGCTTTGATGATAATGGAATGGCCTCAGACCCATATGGGAATATCTATTTTTATAGTTTTGGTTATAGCAAAATACGTAAAATAGATACTTCAGGAATTATTTCTACGATAGCAGGTGATGGATATTTTGGTTTTTCGGGAGATGGCGGACCTGCAACATCTGCAGAATTTTCAAACATTTACAGTATATGCGCCGACGGGTTAGGTAATGTATATCTTGGCGACTGGGATAATGGCAGAGTTCGAAAGATTGATACTTCAGGTATCATTACAACAGTTGCAGGTAGCGGAGGCAGTGGTTTTTTCGGCGATGGTGGCCCGGCAACTGATGCAGGTATTTTACCCTCTTGTGGTCTGGCTACTGATGTCTTAGGTAATTTATATATATGCAATGATTATTTTCACCGTGTCAGGAAAGTTAATAGCGCAGGTATTATCAGTACTTTAGCTGGGACAGGTGCGGCAGGCTTCAGCGGAGACGGCGGCCCCTCTACTGCTGCAATATTATACTCACCTTTTGGTATAGCTACTGATATTTATGAAAATTTATATATATGTGATGATGGCAATAACAGAATCCGTAAAATCAAAATGTACGCCCGTTCACCTTTATTTATAGGAGGAGATACGATGAGTTTTACAATTTGTGAAAATTCAGGCTCTTACTCTTTGGATACGATATTAACAGTGTACGATTCCACAATTAGCTATACTGCCACTTACAACCTATCTACCGGGCCGCTGCATGGGATAGCTACAGTAACTTATTCAGTTATTACAACAGGAGGGATACTTTTACCAACTGGTTTATCTTATACCCCTTCAGCCGGTTATTATGGAAAAGATAGTTTTAGGGTAAGGGTAACTGATGGTATTTATTCAGACTCTACTACTATAGTTGTAAATATAACCCGGTTTGATGCAGGTTTTATTACTGGCCCAGCTATAGTATGTCCGGGAAATTCTATAACGCTTACAGATACCACCAGCGGTGGTGTGTGGAGCAGTTCGAATATTGGAATTGCAACTGTGGGGAGTACTGGTGTGGTAACCGGAACAGGTGCAGGCAGTGCAGTAATTTCCTATACTGTTACGGGAAGCTGTGGCAGTGTTACCGCCCAATACCCTGTTATGGTAGGCGTGCCAGTTATAACAACTGTTGCGGGCAATGGTACCAGTGGTTGCTGTATTGGAGATGGAGGTCCGGCAACTGCAGCGGAACTTGGCTATCCCACTGGTGTATTTGCAGATGGTTCAGGGAATATTTATGTAGCTAACCAAGCATACAACCGGATCAGAAAAGTTGATAGTGCAGGCATAATTACAACAATTGCAGGAACCGGTACCAGTGGATTCTCCGGTGATGGCGGACCAGCCACAAATGCCATGATTTATGGACCTACTGCTATTACCAAAGATGTTGCCGGAAATATTTATTTCAGCGATGCTGAAAATGTAAGGATACGCAAGATCAATACATCCGGGATCATTTCAACAATTGCAGGAACTGGAATAACAGGTTTTTTGGGTGATGGCGGTCCTTCAACAGCAGCACAAATCCATGAGCCGTTCGGCATCGCGACGGACCTATATGGGAATCTATATTTTACCGATTATAACAGGATAAGAAAAATTAATTCATCTGGAATCATAAGCACAGTAGCCGGATCAGCTATTGGCTTATCAGGCTTTAGCGGGGATGGCGGACCTGCTACCGCCGCTCTTCTTAATGGAATATCTCGTATACAAACAGATGTATATGGAAATTTATACATAAGCGATTTTGGAAACTATCGTATCAGGATGGTCAATACTTCCGGTATAATTAAAACAGTTGCCGGGAATGGCATTTCCGGATCAACTGGAGATGGTGGACCTGCAACAGCTGCAGAACTTTATAGTCCGGAAGGTTTAGTTATCGATGCTGGTGGGAATTTGTATGTTGCCGGATATATCGATCAGAAGGTAAGGGTTGTTAATAATTCCGGTATTATCAAAACTTACGCAGGTATAGGAAGCTTTGGATATACGGGTGATGACGGGCCTGCTACTTCAGCTACTTTTGCTTATCCCTTAGATGTTTCATTTACTGGTCCAAATAACTTATATATAGCTGACAATGATAATAGCGCAATTCGTAAAGTTAGTCCTGGTACAGTGGTTACATCTGCTTTAACCGGGTTGGCAAAAGTTTGTGTCGGAAGCACAATTACTTTTTCTGATTCCACGACCGGAGGTATATGGAGCAGTTCCAATACCGCTGTCGCAGCAGTAGGCACTACCGGCATCGTAACCGGAATAAGCGCAGGGACCGCAACAATTACTTACAGTGTAACATTTGAATGTGGTGTGCTTTTCAGCACTAAAACTGTTTCTGTTAATCCGGTACCGGGTATCCCGGTTGGACCGACGGCAGTATGTGCCGGATCAACAATAGCCCTCTCAGATATTGGTGGAGGTACCTGGGTAAGCAGTAATTCATCAGTAGCTTCGGTTGCATTGTTAACAGGTATTGTAACTGGCATTACAGGCGGCATTGCAATCATTACCTACGCAATCCCTTCAGGTTGTTATGCAATCTATCCGGTTACAGTCAATCAAACTCCCGCCGCCATATCAGGTCTTACCAATATTTGCTATGGTATATCTACTACATTAAGCGATACTCTTACTGGTGGCACGTGGAGCAGCAGTGATCCATATATTGCCCCAATTGCAGCGACCAGCGGCGTTTATACCGGAGCAACTCCGGGAATCGCCACTATTACTTATTCTATGTCAACCGGATGCAGTACAACCACTACAGTAACCATCAATACTGTACCCGCACCTATTACCGGTATAACTTCAGTATGCGTGGGTCTGAGTACCTCTTTAAGTGATGCTGTGCCAGGGGGATCGTGGAGTCCTGCAACCGGCGGGATTGCAACAGCAAGTCCAACTGGAGTTATAACAGGGGTATCTCCCGGAACACCAACCATATTTTATACCTTGCCAGATGGCTGTGCTGTTTCTACAACTGTAACGGTGAATAATACAGCAGGGGCTATAGCCGGGCCTTCGCAGGTATGTGTAAACGGGACTGCAACATTTACTGACCCTACTGGTGGCGGCACGTGGACGAGTAGTTCAACTGCTATTGCAACCATAGGTTCTGCTTCTGGTATATTAACAGGCTTGCTTAGCGGTACGGTTACGGTAACGTATTCGATAGGGGCAGGATGCAGTGCAACAAAAGTGATCACGGTTAATCCGTTGCCGGCTCCCATTTCCGGAACACCTGTTGTATGCGTCGGCTCCGCAACTACATTAAGCGATCCCACTCCGGGCGGTGTTTGGAGCAGCACTGTTGTTGCTAACGGAAGTATCAGCACGAGTGGTGTATTGACCGGGATTGCGGCAGGTAATACGGTTATAGATTATACATTACCGGCGACAGGGTGCAGCAGGGCGGTAACAGCGACAGTTAATCCACAACCTGCTGTTATCAGCGGGCCATCGGTGGTTTGCCAGGGAGCTACTATAACGCTTTCTGATGCTACCGCAGGCGGAAGTTGGAGTGCGGGAACAGGGACTATAAGCCTTGGTACCGGTACAGGCATAGTGCTGGGTGTGTTGGCAGGTACAGCTGCAGTTACTTATGCGCTTTCAACAGGCTGTGCGCGGACAAAAGTAATTACCGTTAATCCGCTTCCATCCGCGATATCTGGGCCGGCAAGTTTGTGCCAGGGAGCGACAGCCATCCTGACTGATGCAGGTGGGGGTGTATGGAGTACCATCAGCTCACCGGCTACTATAGGCAGCCTTACGGGGCTGGTTTCAGGAGTATCAGGGGGAACGGCTTTGATAACCTATACACTAAGTACGGGATGTTCCGTAACCCGGACAGAAACCATTAATCCATTGCCAATGCCTATAAGCGGACCGGGTGCCTTATGCCCAGGTACGACGATGACCCTTACAGATGCAGGAGGCGGGACATGGAGCAGCATGACACCTGCTGTGGCGAGTATTGGAACTTCGACAGGAGTTGTGAGTGGTTTGATTACCGGAACAACAACTGTTACCTATACATTGCCGACCGGATGTACTACCTCAAAAGCGGTTACAGTAAGCACTACACCAACTGCCATTGCAGGTTCATCAACCGTTTGCCTGGGTGGCACAACTACACTTACAGATACTGTGACCGGAGGTTCATGGTTCAGCGCCATTCCGACCACCGCATCAATAGGTACGTTGAGCGGTATTGTAACCGGATCAGCTACAGGGGTTACTACTATTACTTACTCGCTTGGTACAGGCTGCACGGTAACCAAAACCATAACTGTCGTGCCATCGCCTGCAGCTATAACCGGCAGCAGCAGTATCTGTATTTCAGGGACAACGCCAATGACCGATGCAACAACAGGTGGCATATGGAGTGCGGGCACGGGGAGCGTGAGTGTGAGCAGCACAGGGGTAGTAACCGGAGTAGCAGCAGGAGTAGCAACTATTGACTATACGGTGGCCGGATGCACGGCTACTAAAGGCATAACTGTAAATGCAACACCTACGCCTATCAGCGGGAGCGGGAGTGTATGTGCGGGGGCGACTATTACAGAAAGCGATGGTACAGGCGGCGGAGTATGGAGTGCATCGGGCACGGCTATTTCGGTGGGGGCGGGGAGCGGCCTTGTTACCGGCAGTGTGGCCGGATCAGGAACTTTGACTTATTCTATCGGCAGTTGCAGTGTATCGCGGATTATCAGTGTTAACCCGGTGCCTACCCTATCCGGAGCGACAGGTATATGTACCGGAACAACAAGTACTTTAACGGCATCGATTACCGGAGGAACGTGGTATTCGAGTGCGGGGTGCGTGAGTGCGGGGAGCGCAACAGGTATAATTACAGGCGTTTCGCCCGGCACCGCAACTATAACTTATACACTTGCTACCGGATGCTCCGCATCGGTGGCAGTAACGGTGAATGGGGCACCCGGAGCGATAACCGGAACATTGCATGTATGCGCCGGGGCGGCAACCGCGCTGAGTGATGGCACTGGCGGCGGCATATGGAGCATTGCGCCGGCAACAGTTGCCAGTATAGGTTCTTCATCGGGCATTGTATCGGGCAACTTACCGGGAACAGCTACGGTTACTTATTCGCTGGGGAGCGGCTGCACCAAAACGGCAATTGTAACTGTAAATGCAGTTCCTGCTGCAATTACAGGAACGGCACAGGTTTGTGCAGGCTTAACTACCACACTCAGTGACGCTACAACCGGAGGGATTTGGAGTGCGGGCCCGGGGAGCGTGAGCGTGAGCGGAGCAGGTGTGGTAACGGGAATTGCAACCGGAACTGCAACTATAGCCTACACCGTAAGTGGTTGTTCAGCTACGGTTCCTTTTACCGTAAATCCGCTGCCATCAGCAATAGCCGGAACATCCAGCCTGTGCGCAGGGCTAAGCACGCCCTTTACAGATATTACGTCTGGCGGCACCTGGAGCACAGGGTCAGGGATTGCTGGTGTGGGTAGCGGGAGCGGTATGGTAAACGGAATATCGGCAGGCACAGCAATAATTAGTTATACACTGCCTACAGGTTGTATGGCAACTAAAACAATAATTATCAATTCGGCGCCTTTAACGATATCAGGCGGTACAATGGTTTGTGTCGGTTCGGCTCTTGCATTGACAGATGGCACCAGTGGCGGTATATGGAGTTCAGCTAATATGGCTGTTGGCAGTATAGGCACAACCGGAGTGGTAACCGGAATAAGCACCGGAACAACAGTTATCAGTTATACTATTGGTGGCTGCCCGGCGATGAAGACGGTAACAGTTAATTCGTTACCCGGACCAATAAGCGGCCCGGCAATAGTCTGTATTTCAGCAACAGTAACTGCCACTGATGCAGGCGGAGGGTTGTGGAGCAGCAGTAATCCCGTAATAGCCACAATCAGTACTTCATCAGGTATTATTTCAGGAGTTGCTGCTGGTACCGCAACGATTACATATTCGTTGGGAGCGGGTTGCACTGTAACGGAAATGATAACGGTAAATCCATTGCCAGCTTCAATAACCGCCAGCACTTCGAATGTATGCAGCGGGGCAACACTGGCACTGAGTGATGCAACGCCGGGAGGAGCGTGGGGTAGTGGTTCGCCGGGTGTAGCTACGGTAGGCACCACAGGTTTAGTAACTGGTGGTACGGCAGGGATTTCAATAATAACGTATACAGCGCCATCGGGCTGTATGGCAACCAGAAGTATAACTGTGATCAGCGTAGCACCAATATCGGGTGTGCATAATATTTGTGCCTATGGAGATACCATGACGGTGAGCAATGTGCCGGGTACAGGCCTGTATACCAGCAGCCTGGCTACGGTTGCCAATCTTGGGGGTGGCCTGGGCAGGGTGACCGGCAATACGCCGGGTATTGCAAGTGTGACCTATATACTACCAGTGGGCTGTATCGGTACGGCCTGGTTTACGGTTAATCCGTTACCTGCAGCAATATCGGGCAGCGGGTCTTTATGCGTGGGTTCGACTGCAGCACTTACAGATGCCACTCCGGGAGGAACATGGAGTGCGGGAGCAGGAATTGTGAGTGTGGGGAGCGGGAGCGGAGTAGTAACCGGAATAACCGGGGGGACAGGATATGTAACGTATACGCTGACATCAACGGGCTGCAAAGTGGATACGAGTGAAATTGCATATTCATTACCTGCAGCTATTACCGGCCCTGCAAGCCTTTTTCTGGGAACGCCTGTTACCTTGAGCGATGCTGTAACAGGAGGCCTGTGGAGCAGCAGCAATACCCTTGTGGCAACTGTAGTGGCCGGGACCGGCCATGTAACCGGCATCAGCGTTGGGGTAGTAACCATTACCTATGCAACGGGCGGGATATGCCCTGTTACCAAACATTTGACGGTAATGCCTTCAGCGGGCAGAAGCGGGCCGGCTGAGGTAGCGCAAGGAGCAACAGAGCGGGGAAATGCTGTGCGGGTATCGCCTAATCCGGGAGATGGCGGTTTTACAATAGACCTCACATGGGCTACTGAAGAAACGGTGCATATTACCATCAGCAATGTGGCAGGTATGAAAATAAAGGAATGGAGTATGGTTACAGTGAAGGATGGAGTGGTTTCGATGCCGGTGCAGATAGACGTGGCTTCGGGGGTGTATTTACTGAGTGTTGACGGAAATGACTATAAGTATGTGACGAGGGTTGTAGTGGAAAGGTAGACACCGGAAACCCCCTGCCCCTGAAGGGGAGTACGTCGGCGCTGGATATTCAGCTACAGTATCATTGGTGGTGGTTGAGATGTTGTCATGTTTGATTGGGGATCGGGATTTTGCCTAACGGCAGGCAGGTTTGGGCATTGGGAAATTAATTTACAGGTAAACTATTGGGGCACTTCACCTTTCTTTACCTGCACGGTGCCCTTGGGGTGGGTGATCTGGTACCATGTGAAATCGCTGTTGGCTTCCATGCCTTCGCCCAGGAGTATTTGTGTAGGGGTGGTGATGCGTACGGGTTTTTCGGTAAAGAACTTCTGGATGCTCTGATTCCAGATCAGTTCGTCTGTATTGAGTTCCTGGCCGCTGCGGCTCACAATATGCACGCTGTCCCAAACCAGCACATTGCCCTGAGCCTCGTAATAGCGGCATGAGTCGGCGGTGAGTACATTATCTACCAGGCCGCTATCGTCGTAAAACTCGGCAACCAGATGGTTGTTCATGTCAATATAAGGTGGTTTGGCAGCTTCGTTCCGCACAAAGTCCCGGGCCGAAACGCGCATTTTTATTTTTCCTTCTTTACTGTAAATAAAGGTTACATCCTTCATATGGTCGGCCTGGTTGCCGGGTCGTGAGTAGAGCGCGTTTACGAGATTGGGGTCGTTTTTGCAGGCGGGTAAGGCGCAAAACAAAATACCCGGAATGAGTATCCGGGCTGTAATTCTGAAATAATATGCTTTGTCGCGGTTAGTCATACCGGCGTTTCACAAACCATCTGTCGTTGAAAGAAATACCCAGGGTGTAGCGTATATAGGTTTGCTGAATGAGGCTGCCTGTAGTTGTACCCAGTCTGCCGAGATCCAAAGCCATATGCATATGGGAAGTAGACCGCCTGAAAGGCAGGCTGAGGCCTGCTGTAACGCCATAGTTCGGGAGCTGAGTGCCATCGATGTTCAGGTAATCAGTGCCATAATAAACTCCCCAGCGGTAAGTGAGCCTCGACCAGTAATTGCGGATGTTATTGATATCGGGGGTAAACTCGCCACCCAGGCTTATCTTGTAGGCCTGGCTGCCAACACCGGTATTGAGGGTAGGGTCTACAGTGCTTTTATAACCACTCCATTGGGTAAAACTGTAATCAGCACCGATACTCCATTTGTCATTTTTTACCAGCATAGCGCCAATGCTGTAAGTCATGGGCATTGTAAGGAAGCCATGCTGCTCTCCTTTATTGACGCTGGTATCATTAACAATAGTATCTCCGAAGTTGTAGATAGATATCTGGAAGGCGTTCAGCCGGTCGGTAAGGTTCTGTGTCAGGGCAAATGTTCCACCCAGTCTGAAGGTATAATCAGAATCCAGTTTACGTTCATACATGATACCTGCTTTCCAGTACAGGCCTCCAATCTGGTTGTAATTGGCAAAATCTGCTGTATAGGCGCGGTTGATGGAGTTTGTGTCTATAGGTACTGTTGAGGTGATCTGCTGGATGGTGCCAAACACATATCCGAGATTAACCCCAATGCTCAGGCCTTTGTATTGCCATGCACCGCCAAGATAAGCGTAGTTAAGGCCACCTTCGCCGCTATAGGAGCGGGCCACCTGGCCTATAGGAGACTGGGGTGTGGAAATAGTATCCACCATGGAATAATACTCGTGGGAAATGGGTTTGAACCCAATGCAGAAACCAGCATTCTTGCCTACGGGCATCCCTAGTGTGAAATAGGATAATGAAGAAGTGCCTGTAGTGTAGCTGAGCCCGGAACCCTTAATATACCTTACACTGGCTGTGGCGCCCATTTCAAAAGTGGTGCGTGCCAGAAATGCATACGAAGCCGGATTTTCGGTATTCATTTCGTATGGATTCTCAAAAGCGGAAGAAATATTTCCCATACCTCTCAGCACAGCGTTGTTGGGATTAACCAATTCGCCGATACCGTATTTGGAATAAGGATCATTCTCTCTGCCGTTGAGCGGATTACTGGTATTGTCAGTAGTAGAGGAAGTACTGGTTTGAGCAGTAACTTGTACTCCGGTTAAAATAAGTAAAGCAGAAATAAATATTTTAACGGGGCTGAGCAACATTATAATTTAAGATTAGATTCAATCCCTTCAACAATAAGTCGGGGTCGGCAAATATCTTACTTTTAATTTTGCTCACAAAGAAAGGAGCATCTCCACCAGTTAATATAGCGTTAAATTCAGGGAATTGAGCTTCGTAAGCTTTCATCATGCCTTCAATTTCAGCCACCATGCCATTAACAGCGCCGCTGCGCATACAGGTCTCGGTATCATAACCCATAAGTAACAGGTCGCCATCAACCGGCACTTCCGGTAATTTATCGGTAAGCGTATGCATGGCAGTGAGCCGCATCTTGAGGCCCGGTGAAATTGCTCCGCCTCTGAATGTTTTGTTTTTTTGCATCAGGTTGTAGGTTACGCAGGTGCCCAGGCTAATCACGAGGTTATTTTTATCCGGGAAAGCCCCGAATGCACCGTTCACCAGCGCCAGCCTGTCGGCTCCAAGCGTATCGGCTGAAAGGTAGGCATTATTAATAGGTGTGCGCGTATGTCCGTCCAGTTTTACGAGTGTTTTTATATGTCCCTTCACCAGGTCGGTCAATTCATTATCCTGGCCTACAACAGAGCATAAAATTGCTTTTACCGGCTTATGGGTGTTGAGAATATCAGTAACTTTTTCAAGGCAAACATCGGGTGAAAAAGTAAATTGTTTCGTCAGTTTGTCGTTATCGAAAATTGCAGCTTTGATATTGGTATTACCCCAGTCAATGCAGAGATTTATGGACATAAGTCGTTGATTTTTTTTTGAAAGGAGCAAATTAATAAAAAAACATCCGACAGGCGGTAATAATTTTTCAAGGCTGAACAATTTTTGTTTCCGGCATTTGCTCAACGCTGATTTTTCGGTTGTTTCCTGATTTATGGATATGCAATAATTATTTCTTACCTTTAATTATTGAAATTGTCACCAATCTCCTTATTATTGGTTTACTAAATTAAAACGTATGATTTTTATGAAAAACACGCTACGCTCTGTCTGCCTGTATGCAGGTAATTTTCTCGTTGCTTTTGTCCTTTTTTCAGGTTCCCTGAAGGCTCAGTTTACCCAGCCGGTTATGACTACACTTACGGGCACAGGATCCGCAGGGTATATGGGTGACGGAGGTTTGGCAACTGCGGCTCAACTAAATAGCCCGCAAGGAATAGCTGTTAATAATTCGGGAGATGTATATATAGCCGATGAACTGAATAACCGGATCAGGAAAGTACATTCAGGTATAATATCTACGGTGGCTGGTTGCAGTAGCACAATTGATTCGTTTGCCGGAGACGGGGGCCCCGCAACAGCGGCCTATCTGAATGCGCCATTTGGTATTGCTCTTGATGCAACAGGAAATTTATATATTGCCGATAATCAGAATTTCAGGGTACGGATGGTTAATACATCGGGCATAATTTCTACTATCGCAGGCACAGGTGTTGCGGGCTATACAGGAGATGGCTTTGCTGCAACGGCGGCAAAGATTGGTTATGTTCAGGGTATGGGTATTGACTTGGCAGGTAATCTGTATATATCGGATGATGGTAACCATGTGATGCGTAAAATAGCCACAACAGGTATCATAACCACGATTGCTGGTACAGGTGTCAGTGGTTTCAGCGGAGACGGAGGGGCTGCTACTGCAGCTAAGATCAACAACCCACGGGGAATAAAAGCCGATGCCGCAGGAAATGTTTATTTTGCGGATAATGGCAACTACAGAATAAGAAAAATAGATCCGTCGGGTATTATTTCCACTTTTGCCGGTTGTACGGGCACCTGCTCGGGACTAGGGCCAGCAACAGCCAGATCGATTGGCGGTACAGAGGATGTGGCAATTGATGCAGCCGGTAATATATACCTCACCACAGGTGATTCAATTTTTATAGTAGATCTAACCGGTATGATTACCTACTTTGCCGGCGGAGGTGCTCACGATACTATTCCGTTTAATGACTGCCGGGTAAGCGAATACGGAATTATCGGTTCGCCTTACGGCCCCAGCTTCATGTCAATGAACAGTCATAACGAGCTGTTTTGTTCCATTACGGGTATGCATATGGTTACCAAAATTACCAACAACCGTCCGCCAGCTTTTGCCTATGGTCACAATCTGAATACTACGATATGTTCAGGGATTACATTTGCACACCTGGATTCAATTCTGGCAATAATAGATTCAGATCAGAGCCAATGGGAGACATGGAATGTGCTTACACCTCCGGTTCACGGAACAACCTCATCATTTGGTTATACCATTGCATCAAGTGGCGATACAACCAATCCTGCGGGGTCATTTTATTTTCCTGCTTCAGGTTATATCGGCACAGATTCGTTTTCAGTAGTTATTACTGACTGCATCGGGGCTGCGGATACAACTACTGTTTATATAAATATTCCTAATTGTGCTTTAAGTGTATCGAAGCAGTCTACAGGATATGGACCAGGTGTTAAGGTTTATCCCAATCCCAGCGAAGGTACATTCAACTGCATCATATATTCAGGTATAACGGAGGACGCGGCCATAGTAATTTCCAATGTATTGGGTCAGCAGGTACAAACTTTAAAACTGAGCACCAATAAGCAGGAGACCATTAAAACTGATCTGGCCCCCGGTGTTTATTTCCTTTCGGCCCGAAGTACGGATGGTACGTATAATACAAGTATTGTGATCAGGTAGTATTTTATAGTCCGGTAAGATAAATTTATTCCCGCTTAACTGCATGTTCCCTAACTTTATCCAAAAGATAAAGATTATGATCGCATTTCTGGGTATGGGCCATCTTGGCGCCAATTTTGTAAAAGCATTACTGAAAAGGGGACAGCAGGTAAATGTCTGGAACCGCACTGCGGCAAAAGCGAAAGCGCTGGAAGCAGATGGCGCCAATGCTTATGACCATGCGGAGGACGCTGTGAGAGGCGCAAACAGGATACACCTGACGCTGAAAGACGATGAAGCGGTAAATGAAATACTGGAAAGAGCCAGCACCGGTTTTGAGCCAGGCGTAATAATAATTGATCATACTACTACCTCTGCAAATGGCGCTGCCGAACGAACTGAGCTCTGGAAAAGCAGGGGCTGTATCTATCTGCATGCACCGGTATTTATGGGGCCACAGAATGCACTGGAGGGTACCGGCACCATGCTTGTATCGGGCGACCAGGAACTGATTACTATGCTGGAACCTGAACTTGCTCAAATGACCGGTAAAGTGATGAATTGCGGGCCGAAAAATAATACTGCCGCGGGCCTGAAACTGATAGGCAATTTGTTCATTATAGCCCTTACCGGCGGGTTGGCTGATGCCTTATCGTTGGGTAAATCGTTAGGTATCGCCCCCGGGGAAGTAGGTAATCTGCTCAATATGTGGAACCCAACCAATATGATCTCTTTCCGGCTGAATAAAATAACAAGTAATACCTTCGACCAGCCCACATGGGAGCTGAATATGGCACGTAAGGATGCCCGCCTGATGATAGATGGCGCGGAACAAGGCGGGAATCACCTGATGGCCATACCTGCCATAGCTGCCGAAATGGATAAATGGATAGAGAAGGGTTTCGGACAAATGGACTGGACGGTTTTTGCCAAGGATGCGGTGTGATAACCAATGAAGATTAAAACAGTTTGGCTGTGTTTCCTGATTTTTTATTATAATTTTGCAAGCCGTATTGGCGCAATACTATACAAAGTGTAATGCTTATGTA
This sequence comes from uncultured Bacteroidota bacterium, assembly GCA_903835005.1. Classification (GTDB taxonomy): domain Bacteria; phylum Bacteroidota; class Bacteroidia; order Chitinophagales; family Chitinophagaceae; genus Nemorincola. Next base: position 13,731 of record CAILLK010000056.1, read on the forward strand.
GGTAGATGCTCATGTATAGTTGGAAAAAAATTATTGAGCACATAGAATATTGTGTGGTAATTCAGACACCTTTATTGGTTGTTCATTAACTAAAAAGAGAAAGCGGCAATGAATGAAGGTAGTGCAATTTACTGTAATCCGGATTCAGCCTGGAATTATGCATTCTTCAGATTCGTTTATAGATTGTCTTTCTTCTCCTGATTAATTTTTGATAAAGATCGGCCCCGTTTTTATACAATGTCAGTGCCGGGACATAAGCAGTATCACTGGCAATAGGGCTGGCTGAAAAGCTGTCTGTGCCGGGTGTATACGTTGTTCGGGTAAGCTTAAATGGCTCAAGCACAATTTTGTTTTTATATTCCGTATACTGACCATTCCCATACCAGTGTTGCCCATCATCCGAAGTCATTTGTTTTTCAAATGTTCCTTGCACAGATAGCTTATCTGGTTTGTAGAAATAAAAACAACTATAAGCCCAGGATGAATTTTCGCGGCAATAACGCAATGTGTCCTGACCTGCACAGGGAGAGGCAGATAAGTATAAACAGAATAAGGTAATTAAAGTCGGGTATTTCATCGGATTAAGTTCAGTTAAAGATATTGAAAAACGCCTTAATAAGCTCACGCCTGTTTTTCAGTTGCAGCTAATTACCTCTCTTAAGACTTGAGCCAGGCAGGATGTGCAAAGAGTTTCACCAATAATACTTCAATCGTTTGCATGCCGGAATTGAGTCATTAAAAATTTAGTTATCCGGAAAGTCTGCCTGGTAAAAAAGTATGAAAAGCTTTATTACGGCTGATTAATTGAAGGTTGCCGCATAATAATAATTCGAGTGAAATTACTAATACCTGATAATCAGTTATTTAATTTTTTTCTAAAATTAATGCGATCTGGCATGATTTTTGAGTTACGAAAATTTTTTGTTAATGTTTTGGTTTGTAGAAATTATTCGACTACCTTTATATTCAAATTATTCATAATCAATTTAAATCTTTGCTTATGTTTCTGTTCACAAGAAGTCACACCTACCATTTTTCGGTTTCGGAAAAGGAATTGAAAAGAAGGCTTATAGGTGATCATGTCCGTATTCACAACCTTGATTTTGAGGTGCTGGATAAAGACAGCAAGCTGAGCATTATTCCTCATGCCGAGCAGGTAGAAACTATTAAAACACTGCCTATAACCAGTGTTGTATTCAAGGAGGAGGGAAACAAAACTAAAGTGGTGGTAACATCTAAAATGCGACAACTGGATTCGGGTGGCCCGTTTCTTGTGCTGCTGTTTTGTTCCTTTATGATTATTACCGGTGTAGTCCTATTGAAGATGAACCAGGAACAGTTTGTGGCCATGACCCTTTTGGGCATCAGCGCCTCAATACTTACCCTGTTCACCATACGGATGCAGACCGGGTATTTCGATTATGTACATAAAGTGCGCCACTTTGTGAAGGCTAAGGCTGAATCGGAATATGCAGGCAACCAATCGCCTCTGATACCCGCCTGATAATCAGCATTCCATTTGCTTGCTGCGCCATCTCAGTGGCGAGAGGGTAATACATCCCTGAAAAAACAGGAAAATTCCAATAGATACTGAATTCTGTTTAAAGCAATCCCATATTCCCTTTTAATGGCTATAAGTAACCTGAAGCCTGGTTGAGTTCTATAGAAGATACAGGATGCAGCTACTGCTTTGAGCCAAAGCCCTTATTCGAGATATTTTTTCAGGATGTTGATGCTTACCTCTCCGAATAAAGTAACGACCAGCTTTCGCTGCTTGTTGTAGATATTTATCTGGGGCAGTGAAGCATAGGAAAACACCTTATTGATAAAAGTGCTATCGCTGCCAACAATAAAAACAGGGTAATCAAATACATTTAGGGTCTTCGTAAAGTTGGGCAGGTATTCCCACATTAAGGGGTTGGCAAGCAGGATAATTTTAGAGTTTTTAAACACCGGACTGTTTTTCTCCAGCATCAGGGTTTCATCTTCGCAATGAGAGCAGTTGGGGTTAAACATCATTACTACCAGATTGGTATAATCGTCAAAGTCTTCATTGGTCCGGTAAGGATTCCGCGTTACTTCTTTTATTCTTTTTATTCTGCCTTTATCTTTCTTTACGCTCTTTAATTGTTTGCCGGCGGCATCATTTGAATCTTGTTTGTTTGCGGTTTTAGCAGAAGCAGATATCGGTAGTTTTTTATCAGCTGTATCTGCAAATACTTTCAATTTCAGGTCAGGCATAGGTGCGCCAATCAATGTATAATCAACAGTTGAGTCAGGATGTTCTACTTCAGGCTTTACGGGGTTTTTGGTCAACTGTGCCCGGGAAATGAAACTAAAAGCAACGAGCAACAGTATCAGTAAATTTCGGATCATAAGGTTGTCTGAAATTAATTAGCCGGGGTAAGTTATTCCACATATTTTTTCAGGCTGTCCATCACTACTTCTCCTGAAAAAGTCTTTATCAGTTTCCGGTGCTTATCATAAATATTTATTTGCGGCAATGCACTATATAAAAAGACTTTACTGATAAATGTGCTGTCGCTGCCAAGGGTAATGGCAGGGTAATCGAAAATATGAAAACTCTTAACAAAGTTAGGCAGGTATTCCCACATCATGGGATTGGCCATTAATATAAGCTTTGATTTGGTGAAGTAAAATATATTCTTCTCCAGCAGTTCGGTTTCATCTTCGCAGTGCGAGCAGGTGGGGTTAAACATCATTACCATTAGGTTAGCTCCATTGTCGAAGTCGGAATTGGTAAGGTAGTCTTTTGGTTTGGCCGCAATGGCTTCCTTTTCAGTAACCTTATCTGCCTTAACGGCTTTCTTTTTGTGTTTATGAGTGGTAACTACAGTGTCTTTGGTGTTCACTGTCTTCCCGGTAATATAGGCGGTACTTTCCCTGTTCCGCACACTGGTATCCCTGGTAATAACGGTTACCATGTTGTCTTTTTTAGCGGTGTCCTTAAAAATTTTCAGGCGCATTTGGGGCATAGGAGCGCCCATCCGTTTGTAATCGGTCGTATCAGGCGCCTGCTTAACCTCAGATTTTATGGGAGTGATGGCAACCTGCGCCATGGCACAGGTGCTGCAGGCTAATAACAATAGAAAGAGTAACTTGCGAAACATGAGGCTAAAATAGCTAATTCCGTGTAAAAATAAATATAATTCTATGCAGGATTCAAATATGCCCCTTGCCGAACGGGTGCGGCCACAGTCGCTGGAGGAGTTTATAGGGCAGGAGCACCTGGTAGCGCCTGGCAAGGTACTGGAGCAGATGATAAGAAGTGGCAAAGGTCATTCTATTCTGTTTTGGGGGCCTCCGGGTGTGGGCAAGACAACTCTTGCGCAGATCATAGCCCGCTCGCTGAATATGCCTTTTTTTACGCTCAGCGCCATAGACAGCGGTGTAAAAGATGTAAGAGCAGTAATAGAACTTGCACGCAAAAGCGGACACGCGCTCTTGTTTATTGATGAGATACACCGGTTCAATAAAGCGCAACAGGACAGCCTGCTGGGGGCAGTGGAAAAAGGCATAATAACACTGATAGGCGCCACTACCGAGAACCCCTCTTTTGAGGTGATCAGCGCCCTGCTGAGCCGGTGCCAGGTATATGTGCTGCAGCCACTCAACGAAGACCACCTTATGGCACTGGTAAGGCAGGCGTTGCATAAAGATAAATGGCTGGCAGAGCAGCGCCTGGTCATAAAAGAATGGGAGGCACTGATACAGCTTAGTGGCGGGGACGCCCGCAGGTTGCTGAACCTGGTAGAACTCATAGCCGCATCATTGCCGGCAGACGATAAAACGGTAACCAATGACCTGGTGCAGGACATTGTGCAAAAGAAAATGGCGCTCTATGACAAGACCGGCGAGCAGCACTACGACATTATTTCTGCTTTCATTAAGTCGCTGCGGGGCAGCGACCCTAATGCAGCAGTATACTACCTGGCAAGAATGACAGAGGGTGGGGAAGACCCTAAATTCATAGCCCGCCGCATGGTGATACTTGCCAGCGAAGATATTGGTAATGCCAACCCCAACGCTCTGCTGCTGGCCACAAGCTGTTTCCAGGCAGTAGAACTGATCGGTTATCCCGAATGCCGGATCATATTATCGCAGGCAGCTACTTACCTGGCCTGCTCACCCAAGAGCAATGCCGCCTACAAGGCCATCAGCGATGCACAGGCGCTTGTAGCCAAAACAGGCGACCTCTCTGTGCCGCTAGCCATACGCAATGCACCAACAGGGCTGATGAAAAAACTGGACTACGGCAAGGGCTATCAGTATGCACATCAATTTGAAGGTAATTTTGCAGACCAGGAATTCCTGCCCGATGCCATAAAAGGAACAAAATTGTATGATCCAGGAAACAATGCTGCCGAAGCAAGGATGAGAGAATATTTAAGGAATTGCTGGAAGGAGAAGTATGGGTATTGATTTTTTGGATTTGGGATTTGGGATTAAGCCCTAATTTCCCTTCCTCAAAAATATCTGGGTATAATAAAGATCTCCGTCTTTACTTTTTACTATTCCTATTCCGGTCAGGTCAAAATCGCCCTCTATATTTTGCCGGTGCCCGGGGCTGGTAAGCCAAAGGTCCACAACTTCATCGGCTGTTGATGCGCCAAAAGCTACATTTTCGGCGAATGAGTTCACTGGTTTCAATTTGTCTTTAAGGTGGTCCATTCTTTCATCAAAACCCTTGTGGCCGAAGGGCACTTTACCGGTAGCCATATTAAGGCTGTGTACCGATGCGGCGCTTGTTATCTGCTTCACCATAACCAAGGGCTTCAGGGCCATTTCTGTTCTGTGGTCGTTGATCAGTTTCAATACCTTGCTGGCCAGAGAATCGTAGGTATGGCTTATCTGCTGGGCAAATATCATGCCCGGGCTGCAAATAATGCCAGTCCACAGCAACACAAAAAAGGGGATTAATTTTCTGAAACGCATAGGCATAAAATTATCCAAAATCAGTGAATCATTCCAATTTAAAGCGGATGGGAATTGTAAAATAAACTTTAACTTTTTTGTCGTCCTGTATGCCCGGTTCCCAAAGAGGCATTTCTTCGATTACCCTTGCAGCTTCTTTATCTAATTCAGGCGATACATGTTTCCTGATCTTTATATCCGATATCGTACCATCAGTATTTACTACAAATTTCACAAGCACTCTCCCTTCTATGTTCCTTTCTATTGCCGATTTAGGATATTTAACGGATTTGCCGATATACTCATTAATGTTATATTTTGTGGTGGGCATACTTTCAAATCGCGTAAATTTTATTTCTTTCCCGCTTTCATCATAGCAACTTCCGCTGATAATTGTATCTCTTTTGGCTGATTTTTGCTTGATTCCACTATTGAAACTGTTGGCATAAGCTTTATTTTCTATTGCCTGGTGAAACTCTTTTCTTTTTAACTTCCCACTAATATAGTAGCTCTTCAGTTCGCCATCTATCATTCCATCTTTGTAGTTGCAGTGATACCATTCCGGAGAATTGGTCGTATCAAAATAATACACAAAATGGCCTTCAGTCATGTTATTATGGTAGTTGCCTTTATGACTTATTCTGCCGCTTTCATAGTAGTAGGTAAACATCCCTTCTCTTATTTTGGCAGAATCAATTGCAGAATAATAGCCTTCCAGCTTTAATTGATTACTGCCTGATAGGTATTCCTTAACTCTAAAACCAATTGGTGGATCTTCGCGTATTATTTCGTAATAATTTGAATTCTGCCGCGTGGTGGGCAAAGTTTCATCATCATAAAAGAGGGTATCGGTAAGCATATGAGCCCGGTCCATTTTTTTGTACCACCCGGGATCCGGAAGAACCGCAACTTCCTTTCCATTTATTTTATACCCGGCTACCAGTTCTGTTACAGAATAATATCCTTTGTCAGCAAGCTCTTTTCTCAGCCATTTATTGTTATCAAAGCATTTATAAAAATCAGAAACGTCTTCTACCTCGGCCATTGAGGTAATTGGCGTCTTTTCGCTGAGGCTGAATTTTATAATAGTTAATGAATGAGCGGGCACTTCCAGTTTTATTTTTTCATCATCAGATTCATCGTTATTTACTGCAGGCCACAGAAAATAGTAACCATTCACCTCAGTAGCATCATAAATGAAAACAGAAGCTGAGCCAATTTCCCCGATTTCATTTCCATTGAAAATAATTTTATCGGTGTAGGCCCTCCATTCTTTTAACCTGCTTGTATGCTGATCTGTTTTGGCGTCCATTCTTAGAAATATTATCCTGGAGGTATTCTGTGCAAAACCAGATGAAGTAAAAAGAGATAGAATCAGCAGTAATAAGTTATGCTTCATAAGATGTAGTGTGGCATTAATAAAGTGTTGAAAATAAAGAAACCGGTTAGGTTATAAACAGGGCGATCAATTAATCGGTCACTACTTTCTCTTCAATGGTTTTGAAGGTATATACCCGCTGCGAAATATAACTGAGAACTGCTGTGATGATACAAATAAAAGTGTACCGAACAGTCTGGTTGATCATGGGCAGAAAGTCTTTACCAAACTCAATGAGTGCCACGGTCATCAATAAAAAAGTAATGGTAGTGAGTGCATATCTGAATAATTGTTTATGCCCGTGCAGGTTCGATTCGGGGAAAACAATATGCCGCGACATGATAAAACCAGCGGTAAAAGTGATGGGAAAGGAAAGCGCCCAGGCGCCCAGTTCGGGCGAAATGGCTATACTGTGATAAACAGGTACAGGATGCCCATGCAATATATGGTTGAATGCTATAGACTCGAGGAAAATGTTCAATACCGTATTGGACCCTCCGCAGGCCAGGTACCGGAATGTCTGTGTCGGTATCAGGTTAACGAACGGCCTGTGAAAAAAATCAATGATTCCTACTATGATATGTCGCGCTCTGCCCAGCAAATTGTAAAAATTAGGTGCAAAGGTAACGCTAAAAAATCAAATCTATTGCATGGCGGCATTGCAACACCGACTAATACCACAATTATTATAAATGAGTTTCATTTTCACTAATTTTACAAAAAACAGAGTTATGAACATTCCGGAGATGAGGGCACAATTAATTGCTTATATCAGTGAAGCCAGTGAAAAGAAAATAACCGGGCTGTACGCTATACTGGAAGAGCAGATAGTGGCAAAGGCCACCGCCGGGTTAAGCGCCGATGAACTGAATATCCTTAACCTGGAACGGGAGAAATACCTTATGGGCGATGGTATATCCTACACTTATGGTGAAATTAAAGAACTGATTAATGAGAGAAACAGACCTTGAGTTATCTGAAAGTAATCAGGAAATGATATAATTTAGTTTTCGATTTTTGTGAGTTTTAAAAACGAACAAGTATGACAATACCAGCAATGAGAAAGCAATTAATGGTTTATCTCGAAAATGCAGATGATAAAAAAATTAAAGGGTGGTATTCTTTATTAGAAGATACCATTCATGAAAAAGCTGAAGTTGACCTGACGCCAGTGCAATTAAAATTCTTAAATGAAGAGCGACGTAAATACCTGAATGGGGAGGGTAAGTCGTATAGCATAGAAGAGTCGAAGGAATTAATTATGAAAAGGAAAACCTCATAGTATGTTCAGGATTGAGATCAGGGAAACTGCACAGAATATGCTTGAGGATGCCAGGTGGTGGTAGGAACAGCAATTGCCCGGATTGGGAAACCGTTTTGAAAATGAAGTTTACGCCACTATTGAGAAATTGAAATTTACTCCATTTCACTATTCTTTCATAAATGATAATTATCGGCAAGTATTACTTAAACATTTTCCGTACAAAATTATTTTTGAAATTTTCGAAAGAGATGTAATAGTATTTGCTATTTATCATACGAACCAGGACCAGGAAAAATCATTCGATCGATAAAATTATTACAGCAATTTCCCAATTCCTCATTCCCCAATTTCCACATTATTTAATCCACCCAATCACATACAAACACATCAATACCCGGCCCGTCGCCATTGCTGCGGCTGGAGCTGAAGATAAACTTTTTGCCATCGGGCGAGAACATCGGGAACGCATCGAAACTGGTGGCGTGCGAAATGCGCTCCAGGCCAGTGCCATCAATGTTGATCATGTAGAGATTGAACGGGAATCCGTGCTCATATTCATAGTCGGATGAGAAAACTATTTTCTTGCCATCGGGGGTAAATGCTGGCGCCCAGTTGGCTTTGCCCAGGTGTGTAACCTGGTGCTGGTCTGTGCCATCGGCATTGGCTATGAACAGCTCCATATGTGTGGGCATAACCAGGCCCTGTGCCAGCAGGTCTTTATATTCTTTAATCTCTTCCGGCGTGCCGGGACGGGATGCGCGCCATACAATTTTTTTACCATCGGGTGAGAAGCAGGCGCCGCCATCATAGCCAAATTCATGAGTTATCTGCTTCACGTTTGTGCCATCCAGGTTCATGGTATAAAGGTCAATATCGCCATTTCTCAGGCTGGTAAATATGATCTTATCTCCTTTCGGCGAAATAGTTGCTTCGGCATCATAGCCGGGTGTGCTGGTCAGGCGTTTGATGATTTTCCCGTTCAGGTCGGCAATGAAAATGTCGTAGCTGTCGTAGATGGGCCATACATATTTTTTGATCACTTTCTTATCGGGTACAGGCGGGCAGGTATCCATTGCCAGATGGGTGGAGGCATAGAGGAAATGTTTGTGGTCGGGCATAAGGTAGGCGCATGTGGTACGGCCTTTGCCGGTGCTTACCATTTTGTATTTGAATTTTTCCTTGACCGATTTTGTAATAGCGCCATAAAAAATCTGGTCGCACATCACCCCTTCTTTTGGGTTCTGCCGCTGAAAGGTTATATGTTCATTATCGAAACCGAAATAGGCTTCAGCATTATCGCCACCCGTGGTTAACTGGCGCAGGTTTTTAAAGTGCTTTTCATCGGGATAGGCAAGATTTTTGGCCTCCTGTGCTGAGGCTGAGTGTGATGCAAATAAGTATAATGCAATAATGGAATAATAAAATGATCTGGCAGTCAGTTTCATAAATAAATTTAAAGTTGGCAAAACTAACTTACCATTAATGGATTATGCCCAACTTCGGAACGTTAATTGTCAGGGGAGTGTAAAAATTACTGATGTTGAGTCATTTGTTTCAACTGCATTGAAATTAACGCGTAAAAAAACCGGTAACAGGGGAGTTTTTATTCGCAGGGGGCTATCAGTTACTTATCCTTACCAGTTTCCCGCTATAGAGTACCTTATCTGATTTTATATTGATCAGGTATATTCCGTTCTCTAATGAGCCAAGATCAATTTCTGTTTTTCCGGATGAAGCATTTATCCTGTAATAAGTGGTATAAACCTCCCTGCCTGTCATATCCGAAACAGATATAGTTGCATTTCCGGTGGTCTGGTTGGTCCATTGTATATTCAGGTTGCCTGTGGTAGGGTTGGGGTAGATGCTGAGGCCGGTGGTATTAATAACTGGCTGGGGTACTTTGGTAAAATCGTAGGGGGTGATTGTTCCCAGCGTGTTGTGCTGTTTGAAATTAATAGCAGTAGCCGTATCTGAGCCGGGTGCAAGTGTAACCAAAGCAGAAGGTGTGGTGTAATACTTGTAGCTTTCAGGGTAGATGTAGTAACTGCCTTCGGCAATGCCACTGAATGTATAGGAACCATCGGTGCCGGTGATGGCATAGGTAACAATCTGGCCAGCCGTGTTTATAAGATAGATGGTCAGGTTAGGGGCCGGAGCATCGCCCGATGTGTTTTTGCCTGCGCCTGCATACACATAACCGGCAACAAAACCGGGGCCTGCCGGCACTGTGCCATAGATCATATTAATGTGCATGGAGTCGGCGCTTGCTGCGTGTGTTATGGTTGCTGCCATATCCCAGGTAGGCGAGGATAGTCCGTAGGTAGGAGCATAGCCGGTAGTGCCGGGTATGGAGCTGTTGAGTTTGGCTTTTACCAGGTAATTGCCCGCTGGCTTATCCATAAACTCATAATAGGGCATTCCGTTATACACACAGTTTGCAGTTGAATCGGTTGCCAGTATACTGCTGTCGATGGGGTTGAATTGTACCAGCCATATGGTGAAATCACCCGCCGATGGGGTGCCTGTGTAGCTGATATAGCCGGATATGCTGTTGCCATCCACGGTTACAGTAGCAGTGCCGGTGCAACCTGTGCCATCGGTGCCGGTTACGGTGTAAATAGTTGTTGTTGAAGGATTCAGGGTGTCAGTGGCGCAACCAGGGCAAGGTAAGCCGGTAGTTGGTGACCAAGAATAGGAAATTCCGCCGGAAGAAGAAAGAGCTACAGCTCCTCCGCAGGAAAGGGTAGTGGCAGTGGCAGTAATAGTGGGTACATCAACGGTCATTGTATCTGTATTTGAAGTAACAGAAGCAGGCGATGCACATGGTGCGCTACTAGTCAAATTGAGATAAATCTCGTCTCCATCAGATGGAGTATAACTATAAGTACTACTCGCACTTACAGGAGCACTATTTTTAAACCACATATAGCTGGGTAACGAACCGCCACCGGAAAGAGTGGCAGTAAAGGTAACAGTAGTGCCTGCGCAAACCGTAGTACCCGGAGTTGCAGTAATAGTAACTGATGGAACTATTATTGAAGTGATGCTTACTACTGCTGATCCGGACATATTATTGGTACATCCCGTTGCAGGATTTATGCCAACAACAGTATACGTGCCAGCGACAGTTTGTAACCCAAAATCAAGAGGTAATCCTGTACCCACAATTAGTGTTCCAACCGGTGTAGTCCCATTATATAACTGATACTCTGTTCCAGCGTCTGAGCCCGAAAGGGTAATATCATCACCTGTTCCGCCAGCGCAATAGGGGCCTCCACCTATAATGGTATAGGCAGTTGGGAGCGGGTCAATAGCAATGGCTACTGCGCTTGTGGTTGAGGTGCAGCCAGTGGCAGGATTGGTAGCTACCACGGTATATGATCCGGCAGTAGTCACCCATCCAAAATCCAATGGAGTACCGGTGACTCCCGGAACAGTACTTACAAGCGTAGTGCCTGCATATAAACTATAATTGATGCCTGTTGTTGAGATGCTTAAACCAAGGTGTACACCTGATCCGCCTGAGCAATAACTACCACCACCTGTGATGGAATATACGGTTGGCGTAGTACCTGTGGTAATTGTGGCGCTGCCCATAGCTGCGGTACAACTTGTAGCTGTATTGGTAGCAATAACACTGTAGGTCCCAGCCATAGTAGTTGGGGGCCACGTTATTGGTGCTCCAGTACCTGTAACAGCTAATCCCAGAGCAATACCTGAAACGAATAACTGATAGGTGACACCTATATCTGAACCACTGAGCACAAGGCTTAATCCGGGACCACCGGAGCAAACGGTTCCCCCTCCGGATAAAATATAAATAGCGGGGGCAGGATTAACTGTTATTATTGCGCTGCCAGACATTGTTGCAGCGCAGGAGGTGCCTGCATTTGCCACAACCGTGTAGGTGCCTGCGGTAGTCATAGTGCCAAAGCTAAGGGTAGTGCCGGTGCCAGCAACAGGTGATCCAACAGGAGATCCTCCATTATATAATTGATAGGAAACACCCAAATCGGAATTTGATAAACCAATAGCCAAACCAGGGCCGCCCGAGCAAAATGAGCCCCCGCCGGTAACCGCATAAACAGAAGGGGTAGTGGTGACGGTAACAATAACAGATGAAAAGCAACCGGTAATGAGCGTATAGGTGATATTTGCAGTCCCCAAAGCTACACCAGATACTATTCCAGTTGTTGAGCCAATATAGGCTACTGGAACAGTAGTACTTATCCAGATACCTCCGGAACTGATATCACTTAATGTGGTGGTACCCCCCAAACAGACTACAGGGCTGCCGGTAATTGCGGCAGGAACCGGATTAACCGTAATTGTTGTAAATTTAGAACATCCCATCATTGTTGTGTAAGTAAGATCAGCGATTCCTGCACCTGCGCCTATTACAATACCGGTACCGCTAATAGATAAAACGGTAACAGGATAAGTACTCCATACGCCACCGGTAGTTGGGTCGGTGGGGGTAAAAACCTGGCCCACACAAACAGACGACGGGCATGTGATATACCCGGGTAGAGCCTCAATGGTTACCATATGAGTAGCAGTATACGTACCCAATGTATAGGTAACCGTTGCGACACCTGGAGAGATTCCGGTTACGACTCCGGTCGTTGGGTCAATAGCTGCGTAGATTGATGAGCTTGTAGTCCATGTACCACCGGGGGTAGCATCGCTCATAGTGCCGGATGAACCGTCGCAAATAGTGGATGGCCCTGTTATAGGCGCTACCTGAGCAAAAGTAGCCAGCGATAATAACAACGCAAGAATTGTAAGGTTGAGGTGTTTCATTAGCTATATTCGTTTAGATCAGATTTTAAAAATAGATGTAATAATTAATAAATGTACTGAATCCTGTTCATTTCATTATAGATAAGGCGTAAAAAAAGGAATAAATGTTAGTAAAATTCAAACATAATTATATGGCGTATTTGATTTTAAGGAAACTGTATTTGTTTTCATAAAAAAACTCCCGGCATTACCGGGAGTTTCAAAAAGAGCCAATCTGCAGCTTAGTTACTGATCTTTACCAGTCTTCCGCTATAGAAAAATTTGTCTGATTGTATTGTAACTATATAAATGCCATCATTCAGGTTGCTGAGCGAGAATGCAGCTTCTCCCGAGGGTTTATTTATATCTAAAGGTGAAGTATAAACTTCTCTTCCGGTCATATCTGTGATATGCAGGGTAGCATTTCCGGTTAACTGATTGTTCCACGCTACATTCATATTGCCGATAGTTGGGTTAGGATAGAGGCTGAAGCTACTTTCGGTACCAGTAATTTGGGGCACTTTGGTAAAGTTATAAGGAGTAATTGTTCCGAAAGAGGTATGCTGCTTGAAGTTGATAGCGGTAGCCGTATCAGAGCCGGGAGACAGGGTGATCACTGCCGAAGGTGTAGTATAATATTTATAGGTTTCCGGATATATATAATAAGTGCCTTCTGCTATCCCGCTGAATTTGTAGGAGCCATCGGTGCCAGTTATAACATAGGTAACTATATGGCCTGCGGCATTTTTTAGGTAAATAGTCAGGTTGGCGGCAGGAGCCTCGGTTGAGGTGTTTTTGCCCGCTCCTGCATATACGAAACCGGATATGAAACCCGGGCCGGCCGGTACAGTGCCATATATCATATTGATATGCATTGTGTCAGCGCCTGCGGTATGGGTAACGGTAGTTGCAGTATCCCAGGTAGGAGACGAAAGGCCATAGGTGGGTATATAACCTGTAGTGCCGGGAACTGAGCTGTTCAGTTTGGCTTTTATCAGATAGCTGCCTGCCGGTTCATCCATAAATTCATAATAAGGCATACCTCCTGTCACGCAATTTGCGGTAGAATCGGTAGCTATAATAGAGCTGTCGGATGGATTAAAATGTATGAGCCATACTTTGAAATCACCGGCTGATGGCGTGCCTGTATAGCTGATGTAGCCTGAGATACTGTTGCCATCCACTGTTACAGAGGCGGTGCCAGTGCAGCCACTGCCATCTGTGCCTGTTACAGAATAAACTGTAGTAGCGGCAGGTACAAAAGTATTGGTAGCGCATCCGGGGCAGGTAAGGCCAGTGGTAGGCGACCATGAGTAAGACATACCACCTCCGGAAGAAAGGGTTACTGCACCACCGCATGCAGCGGATGTAGCTGTTGCCGTAATGGCTGGCACATCAACCGTCATGGCTACTGAACCCGATGCTGTTGCAGGTGAAGCACATAAGGCGCTGCTGGTCATGGTAACGCCAACCACATCTCCCGATGAAGGTACATAGCTGTAAGTGCTGCCAGATGCAACCGCCAGTCCTCCAACCGTCCATGTATACGTAGGTGAAGTGCCGCCACCGGTTGGTGATGGTGTGAAAGTAACCGTTGTGCCGGCACATACAGTTGTGCCCGGCGCAACAGACAGAGACACAGTAGGTACAACAATGGATGTGGTACTGACAACTGCGCTGCCCGACATTGTATTGGTGCAACCTGTAACCGGATCTATAGCCACAACGTTATAAGTGCCGATAGCGGCGAATAAACCAAAATCAAGGGCTGATCCGGTACCAACCATAGGAATGCCAATAGATGCGCCACCCATATAAAGCTGATAATTAATGCCTGCATCAGAACCGTCGAGGCCTAAATCATCGCCGCTGCCACCTGCGCAATAAGGACCGCCACCTGTGACGGTATGAATAGTTGGCAAAGGGCTGACCGTAATAATGGCACTGCCGGTCATTGCTGTAGCGCATGATGTACCGGGATTTGCAACTGCAGTATAAGTGCCTGCTGCGGTAAATATACCGAAAGACAGTGCAAAGCCAGTGCCTGCAACTGGTGAACCAACGGCCACCCCTGCATTATATAACTGGTAACTAACTCCGGTTGAGGAGCCGCTTAGACTCACAGAAGAACCTGCACCTCCTGTGCAATAAGATCCACCACCGGTAACATTGTAGGCAGCAGGAGCAGAAACAACAGTGACCGGCATGGTTGCCGCACAACTTGTGGGGAGGGTGTAAATGAGGTTAACAGCGCCGGGCACCATACCGGTGGCTATTCCAGTTGCTGGTCCGATAGTAGCAACTGCCGGAGCTGCGCTGGACCATACACCACCTCCGAGATCCGTATAGGTGGCGGTGCCTCCCATGCAGATAGTTGATGGGCCGGTTATGGCTGAAGGTGCGGGATTAACGGTAATTGCAATAGTTAGTGAGCATCCCGCTGGGGTAGTATAGGTAATTACACCGCTTCCGGCACCTACTCCTGTAATAGCCCCGGTGATCATGCTGATACTTAAAAGGCCGGGAGTAGAGGTAGACCATGTTCCGCCGGTGGGTGTTATAACAGGTGTAAAAGAACCACCAACACATACAGATGACGGGCAGCTTATGGGTGATGGAAGAGGCTCAACGGTAACTGAATAGGTTACATATGTGCCAGCTGTATAAGTAATTGTGGCAACTCCTGCAGTAAGTCCGGTGGCTACACCGGTTGTGGAAGAGATGGTTAATATAGTTGTAGGAGAACAGCTCCATGTGCCACCGGTAGTGGCATCGAACATGGTACCTGAACTGCCAACACAGAGTATGCTTGGGCCGGTTATTGGCGCCTGGCCAAAGGTTGCGAAGCAGGTTAATAATGCAATAATTGTAAGGTTGAGGTGTTTCATATATTTTTGGTTTTTAAATTTTAAGGCTAATTTATGAATATTTATTTAATAATTTGGAGGTGATTTTTCCGGACCTCTTATGTATATGGCGTAGAACGGAGTCGAAAAGTTAGTGCTAAATTAATATATTTTATATTTCAAATTGTGTTGAGATTATAGATAATTGCAATCGCGTTGAATATCAACTAACAATGATGGTATAGGTGAATTTCTTGAAATTTTTCTGGCTTAAAATGAATAAATTTGCGGAAATTACGTTTAAGAGGCAGATGCAGAAAATAGTCACCACAGCAGTATTGATAATCCTCATTGCAGGCGCAATATTTTCGTGCAATAAATATAAATCGCCCAAAGGGTATACTGATCCGAACCTAACCAATCATTATTGCAATGATCCCAATGGCGTAAATTACAACTGGGGTTTCCCGGGTATCCCTGATAATACGGTTTGTTTTTATCCAACTGATGTTTTTGCAGGTAAATACCTTTTCAAGGATTCGGTATATTTGCAGAGTGGGTATCTATTTATATTTGCGGATTCTATAATACTCACAATAAAAAAGTTAACAGACAGTCAGATGTGTATTTATGGTATGTGCCCTAACGGAGACAGCATACTGATGACTGCAACCCCATTATTTACAGCATATGTGGATACGGTGATAGGCGACAGTGTTACGAACTGGGGGCAGTCTTATTGCGGATCAGCAGATACTATTGTCGGGAGCATATCCCAGAACAGAATAGATTCAATTCTCACCATCAGTTTCCAGGTGGCCAGCGATTCCGGAATCATTACTATGCATACCGGAAGCGCCAAATTAATTAAATAAATTACAACATGTTTACCGGCATTATTGAGTCTATTGGCATTATTTCAGATATAATAAAGGACGGCACCAATATCCATTTTATCATTGAAAGTAAACTGACACCCGAATTAAAGGTGGATCAGAGCCTGGCGCATAACGGGGTTTGCCTTACTGTGGTGGCGATAAAGGGTAGTAATTATAAAGTAACTGCTGTTGCGGAGACATTATCTAAAACTAATCTGGGTGACTGGCTTAAGGGCGGAGAAGTAAACCTGGAGCGATCGCTCAGGGTTGGCGACCGGCTGGACGGGCATTTTGTTCAGGGCCATGTAGACTGCACTGCCATTTGTACGGACATTAAGACGCTTGATGGAAGCTGGTTGTTCCGCTTTCATTTTCCGGAACAGTTTGCTGCATTGATTATTGAAAAAGGTTCCATTTGTTTAAATGGTGTCAGTCTTACGGTTTTTAATGTTCGTAAAGACGAATTCACCGTTACCATCATACCCTATACTTTTCAGCACACAAATTTTCATGCCCTGAAGACGGATGATAAAGTAAATCTTGAATTTGATGTGATGGGGAAATACTTATTGAGAAAAGAGGAAGTAAGGTGATTATTTGACATTGTTTATTTTTAATTACAAGGCTGCCTGACTGGTGGCCATTTTTATTTTATTACCATCCGTCTTTGTATTAAATCGGAATATGTCTCTCTATGAGCGATGTTCTATAAAATGGAATTCGCTTTATTTTATGGATTTAATAATTATAATTAAATGTATTTTATATTGATTGTCAATTATTAAACTTTCTGGCACATTTTTAGTAATAGAGTATCTGAAATCAAGAATTAAATTTCTAAAGCTCAGATAAACTAAAAAATGAATCAGACATCAAACAACTCCGGAACAGTAAAAAGCTTCAATTC
>CAILLK010000057.1 GCA_903835005.1 uncultured Bacteroidota bacterium
ATAAAAAAGGTCCAAAAACATGATTTTCAAAACGAAGCCTCCGTGAGTCGCACAGAGTAAAATAATGCAGGAAAAATTCAACCATTTTTTTCGGTTTTGAGAAAAAACCTTCAAAAATTAGGCAGGGCTGAATAGTTACGTTTACTGTTTTCTGTGCCATTCCGGAATTTCTTTGCTTTAGATTGTGCGTAAAGAAAAATTAATCATATCCATTCCCCAGCCCTGCCACGAAAACTGGGAGGAGATGACGCCTGTGGAACAGGGCAGATTTTGTGCACATTGCCAGAAGGAGGTGATTGATTTTACAGGTTTGAATGATGAGCAGGTGGTGCAGGTCTTAAAGAGCAAATCAGGGCAATCACTTTGCGGCAGGTATCATCCCTGGCAGTTGAACAGGGAAATTGTTACTCCGAAACCTACCCGTAACTTTTGGATTGTTCGGTTTAAAAGGATCGCAGCGTCATTATTATTGTTGCAATCCGGAATCACAGCAGGCTGGGCTCATGGCCGAAGACACAGAATACATCAGGTGCCAGGCTGGTCATCAAACAGATTTGATAGTAATGTAATCGTCAAACCAATAAATGTAGTATTTGGATTAGTAAGAGACAGAATAACCGGCAAGGCGCTGAATGGAATTGAAATTAAGGTAACCGGTACGGATTTTAAAGGGGTTACAGGACCAGATGGCTTGTTCGAAATATTTATAGCCGACAGCTTTTATCATTTGCCCATAACACTATGCGCCAGATATGCGGAATCTGCAGGAGCCGCTCCTATTGGCACTATAATACCAGATGTATTGGTTACCAAAGGTTGGCCATATAACCTTGTTAATTATTTGTACCAGTATCCAATTGACAAATTGAATGATAGCACGCTTCCGGAAATGAAACCTTATGTATTTGTAGCTGGTGAATCAAAAATTGAGGGAACCTATTTAACAGACAATAATGAAGATGAACCATTTCTTAGAAAATGGTTAAGACGGAAAAAGAAAAGTGAAAAAGCGGCTAAATCAGCACAGTAAAGTTTACTCAGGCAACGGCCAGTGGTTATTCAGCTTCAATACTTTCTCAATTACATCTCTTACACAGCCTTTACCGCCGTTTTTTGGGGAAATGTATTTCGAGATTTCTTTAATCTCACTCACCGCATCGGCAGGGCAGCAGGGTAGTCCGCACCACTTCATGGCAGCATAATCGGGTATGTCGTCGCCCATATAAAGAATGGTGTTCAGGTCTGTTTTTGTGGCGGCAGCAATTTCTAAGAGGAACTCTTTTTTATTTTCTATACCCAGGTGTATCTCCTGTATACCCAGTTTTTTGAGCCTTGTGCGCACCGTTTCGCATTTGCCCGATGATATAACCCAGATTGAATAACTTTTCTTGACAGCCAGCTGCAGTGCATAGCCGTCTTTAATATCCATGATACGGAGCATCAGGCCTTCGTCAGTGAGCAAAAGACCGCCATCGGTCAGTACTCCATCCACATCGAATACAAATGTGGTAACAGGTGCAAATAATTCAAGTAAATTCATCTTGTACAATTTACCCCCACCCCTGAAGGGGAGCCGTGTTTAAAATGTATTTATAAAAATATCCATTAAAATGAAAGATTCAGATTAAATGAAGCTTCATGAAATTCAAAATTACTGGTTATCGCGCCATTCATACACCCAGCCCGATTGAATCATTTCAAGATGGCCTTCATTGCAATCTTCTCGCTTACCAATGAAGCCGGGAATTTCCAGCACCCATTCTATAAGTTCGGTAAACCGTATCCGGTATATTTTGCTTTCCCCAAATTCATTGCCAAAGCGCTCATACAGCTTCATAGCGATGTCTTCGTGGTCATTCCAGTTTATTGGTGGTTCGTAATGTTCGGCCATTTTTATTTTTTAACTGATATTTTCCAATTTTTATTTCAGATGCAGTACTGGTTTCTTAGTATTCGAAATAGGTTTTACTCTCCCAAAAATTGTGTCTGGTCGGGCAATGTCACCTCAATGATGCCACTTCCTGTTTCTAAAATGCACTGGCAGCCTAATCTGGAGTTGATTCTTGGGCTTACAGCGCGGTCAATGAAGTCTTCTTCCCTGTCGGTAAGTTCAGGAAGGAATTCATCACCGCTTTCCACATAGAGGTGGCAGGTACTGCATGCGCACACCATGCCGCAATTATGATGCAGGTCTATATTGTTTTCCAGGGCAACCTCAAGTATGCTCTGTCCGGGTTCCACATTTTCCAGCGTAACCGGAGATAACCCCTTCTGTTCAAAATTGAATTTAATTGTATACATGAATAATAAAAAGCAGAATTTGGGGCAAAGGTAATGTATCAGATCAGAAGAATGAATAAGGATAGGTTATGTGGGTATATTTTTAGGAAAAAGATTTATTTTCCTACTCCGGCCTGAATTGATTTGGTAATATCTTCATATATTTTCTGCCATTCGGGATGATCTGAAAGCAAGTTTATCTGTGATTGTATTGTTGGGGTATCCTTTCTAATTGCAGGCCCGGTTTGAAGTGCACCGGGTGATGCAGTTTTAATCCTGTCAAAAGTCTGTTCAATAATTGGCATCAGCAGGTTGAATGGCAATTCATTTTCCTTGCAAATCTGCTCGCATACCGCCAGCAAATGATTGGTGAAGTTATTGCTGATTACAGCGGAAAGGTGCAGCCATTTTCGTTGGTCATATCTGGTTTCAAACAGAATATCGGTAATGGCATGGGCCATTTCCAGCCCCAGTCTTTTTGCCTTCTCTGTTGAAAATTCCCAACCGCATGGAATATTTCTGTGTGAAGGCGGATTGGTTTTAACAATAGAATAAACAGGCCATATTACGCCATAATCGGTGGCTGAAGGTTGAAGCAGATCAATTGAAGCAGCACCGGCGCTCTGTATTAATACGGTTTGAGTGAATGACAGTCCGGCAGCTATTTCGCTAATAGCAGTATCAGACACCAACAGGAAACAAACATCGGCTTCTCCATCAGCCAGGTCTTCAATATTTCCGGATTTGTCGGCCAATAATGCTTCTTTAAGCAGCAATGCCGCTTGCGGATTGCTGCCGTACACACCCATGCAATGATGCCTGCCGGTAACGAGCCTGCTACCGAAAAACCAGGCAATATTGCCGGTGCCAATGATGCTGAAAGTCATAATTTGCTGGTTTTGTATCCCGATATATAGTGCTGCTCCATTATGCCGTATACTTTATTTTTCAGCTCAGTTACATTTTCTAAAGTTAAGCCCTTTACAGAAATTGGTTCCAGAAAATGAATTTGTATGGGCATAGGACGGGTATTAAAAAGACCAGTATGGGGTAAAATTTTGCCTGTGTTGAAAATGATCCCGGGTATAATGTCTTTCTGAGATTTAATAGCTGTGATAAAGGCGCCATCATAGAATGGCTGTAAAGGTTTATCAGTTTTGTTTCTGGTGCCTTCAGGGTAGAGGCACAGGTGAATACCCATGTCCAGGGTCTCCTGCATACGGGCAAAGCTTTCCCGGCGGCTGCTATCTTTCTTACGGTCCACCAGTATAGAGCCAGTTGTGTATATAAGCCCGAATAAGGGGATTTTAGCCATCTCAATTTTAGCCAGGGTCTTATTGGGCCCTGGTATCCATGGAGTGGCCACAGGTATATCCATCATTGCGTTATGATTAATTACTACCACATATTGTTCTCCTTTCTTAAAGTACTTTTTACCTTTCCGGGTTACCGGGCAGAATATAAGTGGCAGATAAACGCCCATCCATAACCGGAAAACTTTGTGCAATGCTTTTGCCCTTCCGGGTTCTGGCAATTTAGAGATGACCCATATAGGGATTAACACCAATAACATCGTCAGGATAAATAACAGGAGCGCCCAGATTATAAAAATTCCGCTCAGTATTTTTTGAATAAACTTCATTAAATGCGCCTGATAATTTTTGAGTAATTTTTAAAAAAGAATAAACAATTTAAAACAAAGAAAGCTTTTTAAGCTTTTACATCCATATAATTGGGCATGTATATTCTGAAGATCTTAATGAAGTGCAATGGTGGTTAATATAAGACTTCGGGATGTACGAATAATAATAATGCGGAAATGAATGATTTGGAATCAAAAATTATAAAGTCTTAATCAACTTTTTAAATAAATCAGCCTGCTCCTTTGTTTTCATATTTTCAGATAATGAATTATAGGAATGTAAGTCGCCTTTTTGGGGCTCGTTTATAACTTTAGATTTTTTTGCTTTTTCAATAAAATCCTTTAGCTTTTTTTGAAGTTTATCATCCATAAAAACCAATTTTGCATATCAAAGTTAGGTAAAATTATTTCAGATAAAAAGTGAAATAGTTAAAGAGTGATTTGTGATTAGTTAGCGGATGATTTTCTATAAGATAGGGAATAAAAGTAAGCTCTGATTCATCAACAGTCATTAAGTCATTTTTATCTTTTCCCCGGATCACCCTGGCATAATATTTTATTCCCACCAACTTAAAGATGTTGCTTAAATAATTGAAATTCCTTTGTATTGTTCTATAATACAAATAGGCGCGTCTGAAATCAGACCCATCGAAGTCTAGATAATTTCCCTTATTAGATTGAAGATATAAAAGCCCGCAGAATAATATAGTGGAAAAGGTTTTGGAAGGATTGACATGTGGCACTTTTGCAAAATCATCAAGCCTGTTATGTTCCCCTTCTATTGCAGGTCCGAAACTCATATTGAAAAACTCAAGCAAAAAGGGATTAAATGCAGGTTCAATTTTAACAATGATCTCAATACTCATAATGTCTGACACCGGACTTTTGAACACAAATCTGGATAGATCAGGTTCAAGGCTTTCTATATTATAAATGTCATCGAAGTTGATATTGATATTCACCAGATGTTTCTCCTGTAAATGTAGAAAAGTCAAATGCAAATTATGTTAAATAATTTAAAAATTCGTTCATGCATTTAAAGCTTGAGGAAACTAAGGTTCCACTCAATACCGTCAACTCTTTGTTCCCTGAACCATTCATTTGTTTTACTGAAATGTTTGCAACCAAAGAAGCCATTATAAGCCGAGAAAGGTGAGGGGTGCGCCGCTTTGAGTACTTTATGTTTTGATTGGTCAATCAGCGCTTCTTTATTCTGTGCAAATTTTCCCCAGAGCATAAACACTACATGTTCTTTATCTTTCGAAATATGCCGGATCACTTCATCGGTGAACTGGTGCCAGCCCACCTGGCTGTGACTATTAGGGGTGTTGGCTTCGACAGTAAGTGAGGCATTAAGTAAAAGAACGCCTTGCTTTGCCCATGGTTCAAGGTTTCCGGTATTCGGTATTGCTATACCAAGGTCAGAATGCAGTTCTTTGAAAATATTCACAAGTGAGGGAGGGGGAGGGATGCCATCGGGTACAGAGAAAGAAAGTCCATGCGCCTGCCCCGGATTATGATATGGGTCCTGACCAATGATCACCACTTTTACATTACTGAACGGTGTGCATTCAAAGGCATTAAAAATAAGTTTACCAGGAGGGTAAATGATTTTACCTGCTTTCTTTTCCTCCTTCAGAAAATTTACAATATGCTCAAAATAAGGTTTGCCGAATTCTTCTATTAATTCCTTTTTCCAGCTTTGTTCTATACTTACTTCCATTGGTTGGATTTTGGAACCACAATGATGTATTTTTTATTATTCAATAGTTGTGTCCATTTTTTTTGGTATTTTAATCTATCGCTGATTTTTATTCTTTGTGACTCTAAATAGTTTATTAATACTTTCAAATAAATTGTTTAGTTCACTTTTTAGGGTTGGGTATTTTTTAGGCAAATGCCTGGATTGCTTTTTAAAAAAGGAAGTTATTTCTATAGTAAAGTTCATTTAAAAAATCTCTGGCTGATTGAAGTTTAATTTTTCCTTGTCTAGCCAGAGTAAATTCTCCTACTGATCCTTTGAGGTCTATGAGAAATTCAGCCTTTGATGGTGTCAGTGATCCGGTTCTGATAAATGAAAAATTCTTAAGCAGTTCAATAACAAAATCTGCCTTATTATCTTTAATATTCAGTAATATTTTCATAATTTTTATTGCTATAAGGCATTTAATTAAATGCATCCTGCTGATCTATACTTACCTTATCTCCACCTCAAGTACTTTATTCCCTTGTAGTATACCCTCCAGCATATCTCCAGGGTTTGCCTGACCCACACCAGCAGGCGTACCTGTAAATATAAGGTCACCAATGTTGATGGTAAAGAATTTGGACACATAAGCAATAATCTGGTTAATGGTAAACAGCATATTGCGGGTATGGCCATCCTGAACAGTTTCCCCGTTTTTTATCAGTTGGAAGGCAAGATTACTGACAATGGTTTCGGGTGTAATGGGTACAAACTCACCTACAGCAGCCGAGCCATCAAAGGCTTTAGCAATTTCCCATGGCAGTCCCTTAGCCTGTTGGGCACGTTGAAGGTCGCGGGCAGTAAAATCAATGCCCAAGGTTACCTGGTCGTAATATTTGTCTGCAAATTTTTCCTGGATGTATTTCCCGTTTTTACAGATTTTAACCACCACCTCGCATTCGTATTGCAGGTCATCTGTGAATTCGGGGTAATACAATGGCTTCCATGGCAGCAGCACTGCACCTTTAGGCTTCATGAAAATCACTGGTTCAGCCGGAACCTCATTATTTAATTCCCTGGCATGATCGCCATAATTTCGCCCTACACAAATTATCTTCATAAAAAACTTTTACTTTGCTGATTAACTTATAATTTCTTTAAGACAGAGTTTCTGATTTTTTTTGTTCCAAATTTATAAAATGGCTCGTGTAAAGTTAAAATTTCCTGACGAAAAACCGTTGTTTTCTACGTTAATTCCTGTCAGGGTGGGTGATTTGAATTATGGAAATCATGTAGGGAATGACACTGTTTTATCGCTGATTCATGAGGCCAGGATGCAATTTATGCACAGCCATGGCTATACTGAATTGAATATTGAAGGGCTAGGCTTAATTATGGCCGATGTAATGATTGCTTACAAAGGAGAATCTTTTTATGGCGATAAATTGGAAATAGCTTTATTCGCTGAAGAAATCACCCAATGTTCTTTCGATATTTTATACAGGATTACTACTAACCGGAACGGGAAAAACCTGGATATTGCACAGGCTAAAACGGGTATGGTTTGTTTTGACTATGGTAACAGGAAAATAGCCGATATACCTGAGGTTTTAAGGGCGATTTTAAAATAGATATGTTTAAGTTTTTTTCGGTGTTCTTTTAAAAAAACAGCATTTACATTGAATCAAAATGTATTGCGGCGGGTGGATAATTTACAATTATATTAGCCCGAAAATCACGAAATTTGTACCCATGCAATTCCAGATACATAGTCCGTATGAGCCGGCCGGCGATCAGCCGGAGGCGATTGCGCAATTGGTTAAAGGCATAAACGAGGGCGAAAAATTTCAGGTTCTGCTTGGTGTTACCGGATCAGGTAAGACTTTTACTGTAGCCAATGTGATCAAGGAAATCAAAAAACCTACCCTGGTGCTCACACACAACAAGACGCTGGTGGCCCAGCTTTATGGTGAGTTCAGGCAGTTCTTTCCTGACAATGCAGTGGAGTATTTTGTGAGCTATTACGACTACTACCAGCCAGAGGCTTATATGCCTGTATCTAATACTTACATAGAGAAAGACCTGAGCATAAATGAAGAGCTGGAGAA
Source organism: uncultured Bacteroidota bacterium (assembly GCA_903835005.1). Classification (GTDB taxonomy): domain Bacteria; phylum Bacteroidota; class Bacteroidia; order Chitinophagales; family Chitinophagaceae; genus Nemorincola. The sequence continues at coordinate 7,718 of CAILLK010000057.1, forward strand.
GCTCAGACTGCGGGCTACCAGCAGCCTGCTTAGCGGCAGGAGCGATATACTGGTGGTGGCATCGGTATCGTGCATATATGGTATAGGTAACCCTACAGAGTATGCCAACAGTATTATCCGGTTTAAGCAAGGAGATAATATAGGCCGCAATCACTTTCTGCATATGCTGGTCAATTCGCTGTATAACCGCAGCCAGGGCGACTTTACAAGGGGCACATTCAGGGTAAACGGTGATACTGTGGATGTGAACCTGCCCTATGTAGATTATGGCTACCGCATTACTTTTTTCGGCGATGAAATAGAAGAAATTGAGACTTTTGAACCCGAAACAGGTAAGCGCATCATAGCCGTAGATGAGGCTGCCATCTTCCCTGCCAACCTGTATATAGCCCCCAAGGAGCAGATGCAGCAGATCATGTATGAGATACAGGACGAGATGAATGCCCAGGTGGAATACTTCAAAAGAATTGGTAAGCATATTGAGGCGCAACGGATCAAGGAGCGCGTAAGCTATGACCTGGAGATGATACAGGAGTTGGGTTACTGCAGCGGAATTGAGAATTATTCCCGCTTTCTGGATAGAAGGAAGCCTGGTGCAAGGCCCTTCTGTCTGCTAGATTATTTTCCGGAAGACTTTCTGCTGGTGATAGATGAAAGCCATGTAACGATTCCCCAGATCAGCGGCATGTATGGGGGCGACCGCAGCCGCAAAATGACCCTTGTGGATTATGGTTTCCGGCTGCCCTCGGCACTGGATAACAGGCCGCTGAATTTTTATGAGTTTGAGACCAAGATGCACCAGGCGTTGTTTATCAGTGCCACACCCGGCAAGTATGAAATGGAGCAAACGGGTGGGGTAGTTGTAGAGCAGATAGTTAGGCCCACAGGACTGCTGGAGCCTCCGATTGAGATAAGGCCAAGTATAAACCAGATTGACGACCTGCTGGATGAAATAGACAAACGGGTGAAAAAGGGAGACCGAGTGCTGGTAACTACCCTCACCAAGCGTATGGCCGAGGAACTGGATAAATACCTGAAGCGCATAAACATCAACTCAAAGTATATTCACAGCGAAGTAGATACACTGGAGCGGGTAGAGATACTCCGCGACCTGAGGCTGGGCAATATCAATGTGCTGGTGGGCGTGAACCTGCTGCGTGAAGGGCTGGACCTGCCCGAGGTGAGCCTAATGGCTATTTTGGATGCAGATAAGGAAGGCTTTTTGCGAGATGAGCGATCGCTGACGCAGATGGCAGGCCGTGCGGCAAGGAATGTGGATGGGCTGGTAATATTTTATGCCGATAAAATTACCGACAGCATGCGGCGGACCATTGATGAAACTGACCGCCGGCGCGAAAAGCAGATAAGATATAACCTGGACCATGGCATAATCCCAATGACCATAAAGAAGAGCATACAGGAGATTATGCAGCAGGGTAGTGTACTTGACATAAAGGGCTATGATGAGAAGAATGAATATGCCATAAGTGATGGCCTGTTGCCTATAGCTGCTGAGCCGGAAAGTGAATATGGCATGAGCGCTACCCAACGCGATAAAAAGATAGCCCAGACCAAAAAGGCTATGGAGAAGGCTGCTAAAGAATTGGATTTTATGGAGGCGGCACGGCTACGTGATGATCTGTTCCGGTTACAGAAAAATCAGTGAGTAATAAAAAGAAGCATTTCTCTCGTTTGTGGGGCAAATTTGCAGGTTAAGGTTTTTAGTGGCAGTAAATTTTGATCATTTCATCTGCTTCTTTATCACCCAGAGATTTGGCCTTTTTAAAGTCTTCACAACCTTTGTCATTTTGTTTCAGGGAAATTTCGGCTAACCCTCTGTTGAAAAAGGCATCCATAAAATCAAGGCGCAAAATGATTGCCTGGTTATAATCTGATATCGCGTTCTTATAATCGGTAAGTTTACTCTTTGAGTTTCCCCGGTTCAAGTAAGTTCCTGCATCTTTGGGGTTTAGTTTAACAGCTATATTAAAATCCGCTATGGCTCCTTTGTAATCCTTTAAATTTGCTTTTGTCAGTCCACGTTTATTATAAAAGAATTCGTTTTTATTATTCAAACCGATGGCTTTATTATAGTCATTTAAAGCCTCTTTATATTCTTTCAGTTCATCTTCTACATGGCCTCTGTTGTAATAGGCTAAGGCTTCTTTGGGATTTATTTCTATTGCTTTGGTCAGGTCTTCCAGTGCGCCCTTATTATTGTTAAGATTCGATTTGCAATTGCCTCTGTAAATGAGTGCATTAACATTCTTAGGATCAAACTCAATCACTTTACTGAAATCAGATGCAGCATTCTTAAAGTCATGCAGGGTATAATTTGTAACTCCTTTTTTGTAGTATTCTTCTGCAGTTTGGGAAAATAAATTTTTCGGGATTAGAAAAAGGGTAAAAATTAAAATGTAAAATATGGATTGTTTATTTTTTACCGACCATTGGAGTTGGGGATTATATTTTTGCTTTGTTTTACAGATCATATTTAATACTGCCAATAAGGTCGTTGTGAAAAATTGGTATTCATAATATAAAGGTATTGAATATTAATTCACCGATGATGGCCAGCTCTCAGGCGTATTGCCCCAATGCTTATTGGGTTTGTCTCCCATCACAAATTCCAGTGTTCCTCCCTGCATCAGCACTGCATGGTCAATGTACGACTTATTGTAGGGCCTGCCGTTCAGCGTTACGCTTTGTATATAAGGCCGGTCTTTGCGATTGTTTTTAGCTTTTATCACCATCTGCTTCAATCCGGGCAGTTTAATGCTTACCTCATCAAACATCGGGCTGCCGAAAACATACTGCCCGGTGGCGGGATTTGCAGGATACATGCCCATCATGCTCCATACCGCCCATGCGCTCATCTGGCCACAGTCTTCATTGCCTGCATAGCCATCGGGGTGGTCATGATACATAGAGTCTACAATATACCTGATGCGTTCCTGAGTTTTCCATGGCTGGCCTACAAAGCTGTACATATAAGCTATATGGTGGCTCGGTTCATTGCCATGTGCATACTGGCCTATGAGGCCGCTCACATCGGGTGGGGCACTTTCGCCTTTTACTGCCGATGAAACAGAGAAAAGGGAATCCAGTTTTTCCACAAATTTAACATAGCTGCCATACTCCATTGCCAGCCCTCTCACATCGTGTGGCACAAAGAAGGTATATTGCCAGGCATTGCCTTCCTCATACATTGATTTGCCTTCGGTTGAGGTAGCATAAGGGTCGAACGGCATTACCCACTTGCCATCTGAATTGCGTCCCCTGATAAAGCCGGATTGCTTATCAAAAAGTTGTTTATAAGCCATTCCCCTGTCCATGAATGTTTTGTAATCTTCCATTTTACCCAGCTTTTTGGCCACCTGGGCTATGCACCAGTCGTCGTAAGCATATTCAAGGCTTATCGTTACGCTGTAGCTGCCTTTATCCTGTGGCAGGTAGCCATATTTTATATAGTCGGGAGTGCCCCTTACAGTTTGGAAGGCGGTTTTGCGCATAGCAGCATATGCCCGTTGCGGGTCAAGCCCTGCGGTGTTTTTCAGCACCGCATCAGCCAGCACAGGCACTGCATGGTAGCCGCTCATACAGCCTGTTTCAAAAGTACTCAGGTCCCATACAGGAAGCAGTCCGTTTTCATCACTGAATTCAAGCATACTATTCAGGATATCCACATTGCGTTCTGGCTGTGTGAGTGTAAAAAGCGGGTTAAGCCCCCTGAATGTGTCCCACAATGAAAATACGGTATAGCGCTGGCCTTTTTTCTTCCTGATGATTTTATCGTTGGCATTTTTGTACTCACCATCTTTATCGCTGTATAAAACCGGCGCCATGCATGTATGGTACAAACCGCTATAGAATATACGTTTCAGGTGGTCATCACTGGTCTTTACCACTATCTTGTCCATTTCAGCTTCCCATTTCCGGGCCGCACTGCTGACCACCCCATCAAAATTCCAGTCTCTGATTTCTTTTAGGGCTATGAGTGCTTTATCGGTACTCACAGATGAGAGGGCAACTTTCATCAAGATTGTTTTGCCATGACTGTTTTCGAAAATCAGCTCACCATTCTGCACATTCAGGTTGCCGGTTACAGGGTCTTTGAACCGTTTGGGTTTATAAGTATATAATTGGCTGAATGGCACTGAGGTGCGGGCAGCAAAATATACCCTCTGAATGTGTGCCCATCCCTGCGAATACCTGTAACCAACAACCGTTGAATCATTCACTTTTGTGATTTCTGCAGCCGTGGTGCTGTCCCAGTTAATGCCGAAAGCAAGGTTGAAAGAGATAACAGGTTTGCTGCCATCAGGAAATTGATAACGATGCAGTCCGCATCGCTCAGTAGCAGTAAGCCCGACTTTAATGCCGTTATCAAGCAATACACTGTAAAAACCTAACTTTGCCTGCTCATTGTCATGACTGAATTTTACCTTGAAATTCCGGGCAGTATCAGGAATCAGACCATTGTTAGGCATCACCGAGATATCGCACCAGTCTCCGCAGCCGGTGCCGCTCAGGTGCATATGGCTGAAGCCAGCAATGGTAGAATCGCCGTAATTATAGCCGCTGCACCAGTCCCAGCCTTCTGTACCATTGTCCGGGCTTAACTGCACCATGCCAAAGGGAACTGTGGCGCCGGGGTAAGTATGACCATGGCCGCCTGTGCCCACGAAGGGGTCAACGTAGCGGGAGAGGTTTTGGGCTTGAATATTTATAATAGAGGAGAAAAAAACAATGCAAGTACCGATAAATCCCAATAAAAGATTGCCGGAAAAAAAAACTTTGAAGTTATATTTCATTTTTGATGTTTGAAAAAACCGAATTTACGAAAACAAATCAATTTTTACTTTTCTGTAAAATTAATCAATGAACAATAAAATTAAAGTTCGTTTCTACTGATAATAAAGAATCCTTTTATGTAATTGAAGTTTTCAAAATAATTCCTTCAATCTTAGTCATTCTTTCCCAGTTTCTCTTCGTTGTAATAATCTTTAAGTAATTAATTATTAGCATATGAACTTCGCACGTGCCTTTGCAGGCTTGTCTTAACAAGCAGAAAAATAACTTCGAAATATTGCAGGAATTATTTTGAAAGCATCACTAAGTGCTAAATAAAAATACTTTTAATTCGGATTACAGAATACAGATTGTATAATTGTAATATAAGCGTGGTTTTGGATTCCATTTTGATAAAAGTTACTTTTAATGCAGAATTTTGATTGCTTATGAAGTTACTCAGGTCCTTAATTATTTTATTGTTTTTCCCTTTTATGAGTTTCGGATGGAATGCAGGTGGGCATTATATAGCGGGGGCTATAGCATTTTATTATCTGGAGACCTACCGGCCCGGAACGATTCCTAAAATACACAATATCCTGAAGTTCCATCCCTGGATCAATAATCCGATATGGGCCAGCCATCTTAAGGGTCTGGGCGGCGAACAGTATGATGCCATGCTGTTTATGCTGGCCAGTAATTTTCCTGATGATGCCAAAGACTCATCCTACGGAACATTCCCCATGACTTTGTGGCACAGAGTAGATTATCCATTTATACCTGAAGGCAGTTCCATTCAGGGGGCAAACCCCATTACTCCTAACTCAGAGCAGGTACTAACTGATTTGCTTCAAAAAATAGGCTCTGAACCAAATGGTCCGCAGAAAGCGATTGATGTTTGCTGGATTATGCACCTTATTGCTGATGTACATCAACCGATGAATTGCATTACAATGTTCGACAGCAGGCATCCTAAAGGTGATGATGGCGGGCGGTCAACCTATATCTCCTATGCATCAACCACTATTGATTTGTATAGTTTCTGGAACAATATTTTTGTAAGCGATATAACTACAGCACCTGCTAAAGCACTGGTACTAATGGGTAACAGTAATTATTCAGATCAAAGTTTGCCGGAACTATACAAGAATACATCTGTCAGCCAATGGGTAAAAGATCTGAGTTTTGAAACTGCCAGGTTAAAGGCATACAGAGACGGCGATATTATAGGCACAAATGAATTACCCTCTAATCTGCCCGAAGGATATGTGGAAGACACAAAGACTATAGCTGAAAAACTGATGGTACTGGCAGGTAAGCGAATTGGTTCGAAACTGGCGAATGCGTTATAGTGGATGGATTATTGATTAATTGTGAAAAATACCGGGGGGGTATGCCGGTGTACTTAATTGCCTGATTTCCGGGATGAACTAACGCTTCATGCAAGATAAATTATTCTGCATTTACAAATCTGCGTTGTAAGTTGGATGGTACTACTGTTTGAATACATTTTAACCCACATTGCTTTTTTATTTCTTCAATATGTTAAAAATAGTGGTTGATTTGTTAAAATGGGGTAAAAATTTTGTCTTATATTTATTTAATTAATGTTTATCATACTGATAGTCAAATTGGCATTTTTTCGACTCTG
>CAILLK010000058.1 GCA_903835005.1 uncultured Bacteroidota bacterium
ATAAAAAAGGTCCAAAAACATGATTTTCAAAACGAAGCCTCCGTGAGTCGCACAGAGTAAAATAATGCAGGAAAAATTCAACCATTTTTTTCGGTTTTGAGAAAAAACCTTCAAAAATTAGGCAGGGCTGAATAGTTACGTGTTTTTAGTATATCAACTCTAATAGCTACATTCGTGTAGTTTTTTTTATAGCCCCTGCGTGTAAATGGGTATAGTTACCAATTTTCAGGCGTATTGATTTTGGGATTGGCTAATGTGGTTATTCAGAATCAATACTAGAAGCAACTTGTTTTTTAAAGTCCAGATAAAACCGTGTACCTAATCCACTTTGCATCTTGCTATAGTAATCAATGATCTTTTGAAGATCAGCAATTGCACGGGTGGTAAATGTTAACTTGTATTTGGCCGTTATACTTTTATCATTTTCTGAGCATCATCCAGTCTATCAGTTCTTATAGATGAATTTTATAATAAGCCCTTCGGCTGCGTATTTCATCTATCTGCCACTGAGGTACCTGAAAGGCTGTATCTGGCAACAACTCCACAGCATTCATTTTCTGCAAGTCTTCAACTATAGCGCCAGCATTGTCTTTTTTACTAAAATATGATAAGTTGTTGCCACATTAAATAATTTTGAATAAAGTTCTATAGTTTTCGGGAGCTGTGAAAATACGTTTACAGCTTCAGTACCCTGTAGCACCGCTTTCTGCAAGATCACAAAATGGCTTTGTTACAGAGAGACACCGGCTGCAACTGTAAGGAAACCCGGCGCAGACTTAAGGAATCAATAACCACAGATGTAGGATATTTAATCATCGTGGCCGTAGCAGGACCGCCATCACCACTAAAACCAAAAGTATCCTTTCCAGCAATAGTAGTGATGATCTGGCTATGGGCTGAGCCGGAAATAGCCAAAATGAAAAACAGGAAAAGATATTTCACGAGTTGAAATTTTTATCAATGAAAAAGTTATAGAGAATAGATATACCACTCCACGGTAGCGGAGTGGCATACTAACTTATAAAGATACTATTGTTTTATAAAAACTTTACTATAATCTCTTTTATCTCCATCATACAGACTGATAATATAAGTGCCAGGGCTAAGGCTTTTTACATCTATAGTTTGTGTACCACCAGACATATTACCTTTAAGCAGCGAGCGGCCTGGCATATCTGTAATTTCATACATTGCCCCAAGTGCGACAGAGGTATATATCGTGATCAAGTCTTTGGCGGGGTTGGGATAGATATTCCAATCTGATTTAGCAGTGAGTTGCTGTGTAGCTACATTGTGGACGTGCGGCACTTTTCTTATATCATTATTTCCTATATCAGTAATGTAGATATTGCCGATATTATCAACTGAAACACTATAGGGATTTTTAAATTCAGCGGACGTTGCAGGCCCCCCATCGCCGGTATGGCCGGAAATGGAATCGCCAGCAAAAGTGGTTATGATACCATCGGTTATTTTTCTGACATGATGGCTAGCTGCATCAGCTATATAAACATTACCTAGTTTATCAACCGCTACTCCATAAGGACCATATAACTCAGCAGCCGTAGCTGCCCCCCCATCGCCAATGTACCCAACAGTGCCAGTACCAGCTATTGTAGTAATGTTACCTGTTGCATCTACTCTTCTTATGCGAAAATTACCAAGGTCAGCAATATATACTTTCCCGGAATCATCAACTGCAATACCTTCAGGTTGGTGAAATTGGGCATCCGTTGCAGACCCACCATCGCCACTGAAACCGAGGGTGCCATTGCCAGCTATAGTACTTATAATTCCGGCGCTATTTACTTTTCTAATATAGCCTAAAGGCTCACAAATATAAATGTTTCCTATGCGATCAACTGCTACATCTGATGCGCCACTAAGAGATGCAGCCGTAGCAGGGCTGCCATCGCCACCAGTTCCTCCACCTGCAATTGTAGAAATAATACCAACCGTATCTATTTTTCTCACAATTGGAACACCACTTGTACCTGTTGCGGTAATATAAATATTTCCATTTAGATCAATTGCTAAACTGGAGGGCGCTCCTTTCCCCGCGGCTGTAGCTGGCATGCCATCGCAGCAGTAGCTTCCTCCCGTACAAGCTATGGTAGTGATAATGCCAGCCGTGTTAACTTTTCTTATGCGATAATTGGACTCATCAGCGATATAAACATTTCCTGAGCCATCAGGCTGTGCAAAATGAGGAGTATGCAATTTTGCTGTAGTAGCAGGGCCGCCATCGCCACTAAACCCAACAGTATCATTGCCGGCAATGGTTGTTATGATCTGGCTATGGGCTGAGCCGGAAATAGCCAAAATGAAAAACAGGAAAAGATATTTCATAATATAGATTTTAAGCTGATGAAAAAGTAAAAAGGTAATGATGTGCCACTCCGGTACAGCGGAGTGGCACATCATTACCTAAAGACACTATTGTTTTATAAAAACCTTTGTATAATCTTTTTTATTCCCTTCATAAAGGCTGATAATATAGCTGCCAGAACTGAGGCTATTTACATTTATAGTTTGTGAACCTGCAGCCAAGTTGCCGGTCAGTAAATTGCGACCCGGCATGTCGGTGATCTCATAAGTTGCCCCATTTGGAACCGGGTTGCTTACATTGAGCAGGTCTGTGGCGGGGTTGGGATAGATATTCCAATCTGTGATAGCTGATGCGCTTATACCAGCGGGCTGCGACTGACGGAATGAATAGCCATTGGTACCGCCATAACCGGTGGTTTTGTAATAAACGGTAGAGTAACCCCACAGGCTGCTATAGAGTGTCCATGCCACCATCGTCTGATCGGAAGGGTTATTGCAAGGCGTGCTGATAGCAGACTACATGCTAAATGATAATTCCTGTTTAATTGCTATTTTTGCTTTAATTATGATCAACATTAAAAAGCAAATTCAATACTGGGAAACAGGGTCAGACGAAGAATTGCTCAATGCTAAAATCATGATTGATAATAACAGACATCTTGCAGGTTTGTTTTTTTGCCATTTATGCCTGGAAAAGATTTTAAAAGCTCTGGTCGTAAAAGAAACCGAAGATCATCCGGTAAGAACTCATCATTTATCTTTGCTGGCAGAAAAATCAGGGATAGATTTTGATGAAGATCAGGATAAATTTATTTCAAAATTACAACTTTATCAATTGGAAGGCCGTTATCCTGAAATGTTTCCTTCGGAACCCGATACAACTAAAGCAAAACAATATTTTGAACAAACTGTAAATCTTCACAAATGGCTCAAAGCGAAATTATAAAACTCTTACAGTCTTATATAAGGCTACTTAATGAGGCAGGGTTAAAAATACAAAAGGCATTTTTGTATGGCAGTTATGCTCGCAATGAAGCCAGGGCAGACAGCGATATAGATGTAATGCTTATTTCTGAAAATTTCGACAGCAATGATATAGAGGAAAAAGCAAAGGCATGGCAACTTACCCGTAAAGTTGATTTACGCATTGAGCCTTTTTCAATTGGGGCTAAACGCTTTTTTTCTGATGATGATTCTGCATTGGTTGATCAGGTGAAAAAGGAAGGAATTGAAATTGCTTTTTGAACGGCATCATCATATGTACAAGACAAGACCTGATTATTTGTGCCAGAGCAAGTGACCGGTTTCAGTAAAATGAATTTCAATCCACCCCCATTTCTTTCATTAAAAACAAATCATTCCCCCACAGTAGGCTTTTTACCCATTACTTTTTACTTTTGGCAGGCTAAAGACTTTCGACTTACGACTAAAGACTTACGACTAAAGAAAAATGGCTAAGAAACAGAATTCCAGACCTGCGCCTGCTGCTGCGCCTGTGAAACCACCGGCAGGTAACACAAGGGCCGCGTCTGCAGGTCCTTCAAATACCGGCAACAGTAAACCGCCAACAGATTGGTTTTCGCTACCCTATCTGTGCATTGCCCTGGGGGTTATTTCTTTTGTGCTTTATATGAATACCCTGAGCCATGGCTATATACTGGACGATGTAATGGTGCTTAAGGATAATGTGCTGGTAAAGCAGGGTTTCAAGGGGATTCCGGAACTGTTTGCAACGCCGCATATGAGGGGATACCTGATTATCCCTAATGATCTGTACCGGCCGCTGTCGCTGGTGATGTTTGCCATTGAGTACCAGCTTTTCGGGTTGAGCCCTGCTGTGAATCACTTCTTCAATGTGCTCACTTTTGCGGGCTGCGTGATTATGCTGTTCCTGTTTCTGAACAAATTTTTTGATGGCAAAAAAACAGCCATCGCCTTTATAGCCGCAATGATATTTGCCGTTCACCCTATTCATACAGAGGTGGTGGCCAATATAAAAAGCAGGGACGAACTGATGTGCTACTTCTTCGCGTTCTGGTCGCTGAACCTGTTTATGAATTATATGAAAAGCGGCAAAATTCCGCAACTGGCGCTGGGGTGCGCGGTGCTGTTTCTCTCCTTTATATCGAAAGAAACAGTGATTACCTTCCTGGCTATAATACCGGTGCTGTTTTTCATTTACTACAACGAAAACAAACAAAGGGCGTTGTTTATAACCGGCGGAATGGTGGTGGTATTCGGGATTTTCATGGTTATACGGACAGTGATACTGAGCAAGTATAATGCTAATCAGCCGGCAGCAGTTGATTTTATGGATAACGCACTGGCCGGCGCACCGGGTATAGCTTCAAAAATAGCCACTGAGTTTTTTGTACTGGGCAAGTACCTGAAACTTATGTTTATACCCTACCCGCTCCTGGCCAATTATTCGTTCAACAGTATTCCGTTCGTCGGGTTTGGAGATATTGGCGCTTTATTATCCATAGCTGCCTATGGCGCACTGGCGTTTCTGGGCATTAGCCGCTTCATCAAAAACAAAAAAGACCCGTGGGCCTTTGCCATACTGTTGTATCTTGCTACCCTTTCCCTTTTCAGTAATTTCCCCTTCCTTATGGGCGCTGAGATGGCCGAAAGGTTTGCATTCTTTGCTTCTACCGGCTTCTGCCTGGCAGTGGCACTGGCAATTGAGCAGTGGATCATAAAGACAGATGCCACCAATATACTGAGCCTTAAAGCCACCAAAACTCTGGCCATACTGGCGCCGGTGGTACTGGTATTCGGAGGCATGAGCTTTGCCCGAAACACCGACTGGAAAGACGAATATACCCTATACAAAACCGATGTGGAAAAGAGCCCGGAAGACAGCCGCCTGTATCAGTACCTGGCTACCGCAATAGCTGAAAATATGTATCCTGAAGAGCCGGACTCCAACAAGCGCAAAGCAATGGATAAAGAGAGTATCGGTTATCTGCAGAAAGCGCTGGCTATATATCCCGATTTTGCGGAGGCGCATGTGGAACTGGGCCGGCTTTATGAACGCGCGCATATGTATGACAGCGCCGTAGCGCAGGATACCCGGGCGCTGGCACTGAAGCCGTTTAACGCGACAGCCAACAACAATATGGGCAGTGTGATGATAACGCTGGGCAGGTACCAGGAATCAATACCCTACCTGAAAAGGAGCATACAGGGCAATCCGAATTTTAAATTTGTTTATCTGAACCTTGCACGGGCCTACAAGCAGATAAAACAATATGACTCGGCAGCGCCGGCCTATATACAGTTGCTGGCATTCGATCCGGGCTATGTGGACGGACAAAAAGAACTGGCTACAGTGTACTTTTTGCAGCAGAAATACGATTCGGCAGGGGTGCACTTTAAAATTGTGTGCGACCTGATGCCCAATGACCCTGATGCATTCAACAATCTGGGAGCAGTGTACCTGAACGGTAAAAACTTTTCAAAAGCAATTGACCAGTTTAAGAAAACAATTGCCCTTAACCCCAATTATATGAATGCCTACTCTAACCTGGGCAGGTGTTATTACTTCACGCAGCAATACCAGCCGGCTATTGATATCTTTAATAAAGAACTGAGCATTGACCCTAAAAACGGAAGAGATGTGCCCTACATTGCGCTCTCTTACCAGAAGATGGGCAAGATGGACCTGGCAAGGCAGTATGAAGCAGTGGCCAAGAAGATTTATGCTGATTTCAAGCTGGAGTAACATAACATACCCGAAACAGGATCAGGAATATGCCACAGGAAGATAAATTTAAAAGAGAAATAGACCGCATTGGGCTGGTACTGGCAAAACTACTGGACCTGCTGCTGGACAAAGGGCGATTCAATAATGGGGAGGTAGCGTATTTTATGCAGCAGTGCAAAACAGCTCTGAACATAGATATAGATAAATTCCTGCACATGGATAAAGAGGCAGGCCTGGATTTACTGATCAAAGACCATCAATTCAGCAACGAAAATCTGCGCAATTTCGGGCATATGCTTTATGATCTGGCCCATAAAACCGATGATGAAAACCAGAAGGAATTATTGCTCAATAAAGCCCTGCATATATACGAATACCTGGTAAACAACAGCAAGGGCACATTGTACCTTGATGTATTGTACCGGATGAAGGAATTACAATAACCAAAAAACAGCCGAAAGAAAATACCGGCTAATTCAGCCTGTCGTGCTGGTTGTAGGTATCATGGGTGTTCCACCATTTGGTTTCTCTCCACCGGACTGAGAACGGCATGATGATCCATGACATGTAGAAATTGGACTGAGATACAATCCTGAAAGGGCCATCAGTTTTGCCCGGTATAGCATGGTTTACCTCCAGCAAATTCACATCGCCAATGGTATACATAAACCTGAATTTGGTACAGATCAGGAAATTCTCGGCAAACTCAGCTTTTACGTAGGGCGCGCAATTAAAGGCATAACCAGTATGCTGCAACGGATCATTAGCCAGGCTGGTAATACTTACCTGTGGTATAAAACCCGCGCCGAACGAAGCACCCAATCCCAGGCGCCTTGATTCTATGGCATCACAACCCACTTTCCATTCCAGTCCCACCGGCAGGCCTATCTGCATAGTGCTTGCGGTAAGTAGTGGTGTGGGAGCAGTATAGTCGCTTTGCATATTCAGGCCGGGCCATGCAGGCATATTCAGGTTCAAACCAATATCGAATGCCCAAAGGCTGATGTGGCCTGTGGCTTTGAACGGAATAGAAGTACCAATATACCCTCCCAGGTTGGGTAATGCAATAGCATGAGTAACATCTACATCGCCCTGACCTGAACCATAAGGGCCAATAGGAACCGTACCGGCAAATTCCCCTGATGATATCACCTGGTAGTGAATACCTATCTCATACCTTCCCAGGTCCCTGAAATAACTGAAGAAAGGATCGAGTTGGTACAGATACTGAGCCCGCCCTGTCATAGACGAACCCAAAACAAGAAGAGCAATAAGTAATACCGGCTTTTTAATGAAATTCATATCTGGCGCCATTTGGTTGTAAAAATATAAAAATACTGTTAAAAAAAGATACTCTTTTCGTTCAGAATAATTTTTGTTCAAAAAACCAGGAATATGCAGCGGTAAACCACATAGCAGGGTTTTTAACTAATTTTGCCCATCAATGATCCTGCCATCAGTTTATATAGGCGCTACAGCCGGTAAGGGCCGCGGTATTTTTACCAGTGCGGCCATAAAGACCGGCACGGTTGTAGAAAACTCCCCGGTAATAGTACTGGCCCCTACCGACCGTAAACTGCTGGACCAGACCCTGCTGCACGACTATATCTTTGAATGGCAGCCCGACGGCCAGGAACTCTGCTGCATGGCACTGGGGTGGGTGCCTGTTTATAATCACTCCTACCAGGCAAACTGCGAATACTTTATGGAGTATGACGAGGAAACCATGTATATACAGGCCGTACGCGATATTAAGCCCGGCGAAGAACTCACCATAAACTACAATGGCGACTGGAACAATGAAGCCAAAGTGTGGTTTGATGTGGTTTAGGGGTGGTTGGTTTGGTAAGTGAATTTTTGTTTCGGGCCTGGTGTATTTATTTTACTAAAGTGTCCTCATGCTGGTTATTACAATATCTTACTATGAGCCTACCCTGCAGATTAGCCTGTTTCACTGCCCGAGTATCTGGAAAGGCCTACTACTGACCATTGCAGGCCAATAATAATATAAAATTTACAGGCGTATATCTTTGATTAATATCATGATGGCCACTTTTCCCAAATCCCAAATTCCAAATCCCAAGTTCCAAATTCCAAATTCCAAATTCCAAATTCCAAATTCCAAATCCCAAATCCCAAACTCCAAATTCCAAATTCCAAACTCCAAATCACCAACCTATTCAAGCCGGTATACCGGATACCTGAGATAGCCCGTTTCCATATAGGTAGAATGTTTGTAAACAAATTCCAACTGGGCGTTCGCATTTTTGGCAAATTCAGGGTCCTGCTTCCGCTTTTCCACCAGCAGCGTTTTAAGGGCAGTATCGCGTTCCAGCATTTTAGCGGCCACATCTTCAAATACGTAGTCGCTGAAATATTCTTTCTGCTGCAGTATACCATCAAAATAATTCCACGCAAAGAAGGCATCTGGGGCGGTTGGTTCCAGCAGTTCTACCAGGTATCTTTTGGCAGGCTGATTGACCGGAATAACATAATCTCCTTCGGTAAATTCCAGCTTGGTCTTTACAGGGGTTACCCGCACATTCTTGTGCATATAGTGCTTTTCATACGGATGATCGAGGGTTTCATAATCATCAATATGGTAGGCAGTTACCGGCAGGCTTGTATCGCCCTGCAGCCGCCCGAAGCGGACCCCGTTTTTCTTCAGCACGCCTATTACGGCTACCCAGGTCTTAGGGATAATATAGGCCACCGGGGCAGTTACCGTTATTGTGGGCACAAAATGATCGTAAAATGGCACCATCCGGGTATACGGTTTTGCTTCGTCATAATAAAGCCTTGGCAACCCCGACACACTGCTCTCTTTATAACCTGCCTCATAGCCTTTAAATTGTATACTATCGCATCTGGTGGTATCCGTATGCCAGTCCAGCGCAAATTCTTTTTGATACAAAAGCGCCTTACTGTCGGCAGCCCTTACTTTTTTTATTTCGGTTGCATGCTCTGAGGCTGTTTTAATGAAACTGAGCATCAGGTCATAGGTGGCTTTCACCCTTTTATTGAATGGCTTCAGCATATGGGTTTCGGGCACATAAGCCATACTGTGAAACAGGGAAGCATAGCCGCTTGAGAACCGGGGAGGGTCATAAAATTCGCGCCAGCCATGGTCGGGTGTTTTGTCAAAGTCATTTACATAAGGCACCAGGTCATAACCCCTTTTTTTCATATCCTTATATAGCAGCGGGGTAAAGGTTTTATACATATAGGCGCCGGTTTCACCACCCAGCTTGTCGTGTTGTGTTGTCAGCAGGGTCATTATATGCTGGTAGTCGGCGCCATCGCTTACGTGGTTGTCTATAAACAGATCCGGGTTCACCGTTGTCATCAGCTCTTCCAGGTCCCTGGTTTCATCGGCATCGCACTTGGCAAAATCCCTGTTAAGGTCCAGGTTGCGGGCATTACCCCTGAAGCCATAGCTGGCAGGCCCGTTCTGGTTGGCGCGTCCGGTGGTGTTGCGGTTCAGCGCCCCACCTATATTATACATGGGTATCACAGCCAGCACAATATTCTCTGGTACATTAAGCTTTCCGGTAGCAGCATCGCGTATCAGCATCATGCAGGCATCCACCCCGTCCGGTTCACCGGGATGAATATCGTTGTTGATCAGTATTATAACCCGGTTATTGTGCTTCATGGCATCCAGATTGTATTTAGCATCCTTAGTATAATAAACAGCCCTCAGCGGCAAACCGATATCAGTCATCCCAAGGTCGCTGATCATAATGTTGTGAAACCGGTCGAACAGCATCTTGTAGAAATCTTTGGTCTGCGCATAGGTAGCCGTTTCAGTACCATTCGACCGTTCGAACGGCGTCAGTAATGTAGAGTCAACTTTTGAAGCCAGGCATAACGAACCCGTATTTAATAACAGAAAAATAACCAGAAGCAACCTTTGCATAATACAAAGGTAATAACGATATGCATAAATTAATTTCCG
Source organism: uncultured Bacteroidota bacterium (assembly GCA_903835005.1). GTDB lineage: Bacteria > Bacteroidota > Bacteroidia > Chitinophagales > Chitinophagaceae > Nemorincola. The sequence continues at coordinate 9,996 of CAILLK010000058.1, forward strand.
GCCAGGTTGGAGACAGGATATGCAGGGATATTACAATTATATGACCCGGAATTAGGGATTACGCTCCTCCCCCTGTGCCGCAACAGGTACATAATTGATAAAAGGAGACTCAGTCAGGACTAATCATGTGTTTTATAAACGCAGAGTATAGTGCTGTTGAGCACAGATATTGAATAGTCAATATGTTCATAAGGGTAATCTGCGGGATGCCAGCGGTAGTTGGTAATAAAGTAATCAGCGCTATCTGCCGGAAGGATTTCTATTCTGTTCCGGTCTTTTTCACTTAATAACTGGCTGTTGAACCTTGCCAGGTATTCCCCCTCAGCATAACTGCTTATCTTAATAGGACCTTCGGGATTTTCTTTTACAAGGTGGTCCAGCGCCTGCTTATAGCTGCAGCCCCAGTAATCCAGTTCATAGTTTTTCCGGAGCGATTCTTTATCGTGGCTGACCAGATCATTGAAATAGACCTGCTCAAACGGATGATTACTGACCATAAAATACCCTGTAAATACCAGTTGAAGAATACATACTGCCTGAACCAGCAGTTTCACGCGGGTATGCATCAACCAGTTGATGCAATAAAGGGCAAGCATTACAAAAGGGGCATAAACAAAATAGAGGTGGCGCCAGTCGTCATAAATAACCGCATGAAGAAAGATCACAGCCAAAATAGGCACCCCGAAAGAAAGCAGGTAAAGAAGATAGTTTCTTTCTGGTGTATTGTTAAGGTAAACCAATGGCTTTTTGAAGAAATTCAGAACAGCCCGGATAATGCCTGCAAACCCTGCCAGCAACCAGAGCACAGGATTGGTGATCACAAACCATATGGGGAAATAGCTCCATGGCAAAGCAGTACCTGATACCTGCTTACCACCCAGCAGCACACTGAATGGCCAGTCGAAATGCGACATGCGCTGGTAAGAAATGATAAAGTTGTGAATGGGGTTGGTCCATAAATAAGGCCAGCAGGCATACAACATTACAAAAAAGGAACCTCCAAACAGGAGCAGATTAACAACAGCGGGTTTAATTTTTTCCTTTTTCAAATAAGCTGTAATCATATCTGCGCTTAAAAAGAAGAGTATAAACCCGTCCAGTATCACACCCATTATCCTCAGGCTGGTGGTATAGCCGCAGGCCAGGCCAAGCAATACATACAACCATTTTTTATTTTTTTCGAAAGCCACCTGGCTGATGGCAAAAGTGATCATAAACATGGCCAGGTAGGGCACATCCTTGCTGTTGAAGAACGAATGGGCGTAGATGCGCGGCGCAAAGGCATACGCCATAAATCCGAGGCAGGCTATAAACTGGTTTTTATACAGCCGCAGTGCCACCAGGTAGCAACAAAACGCACTTATGAGGAAGAAAATATGTGATACCAGGTGCCGCATAAGGTAAATATGCCCGGCATCTTTGATCCTGAAAACCTTTTCCAATATAATCAGCGGCAATTCGAAACCGACACCATAATGCCTGTCGCGGTAGGTAAATAAACCCTGATCGCCATGGAGCATATAATCAAGGCTTACCTCGCCGGTATGGTGCTGCATCGATTCATCCCAGGCTATGCCATAATCACGGAATACTATTATTCCGGTTATCAATGCCAGGATAAACAGAATAATTCCGGGAAGAAAAGGGGTGGTTTTTCTAAACATCTGCAGGTTGTGAACCATTAAAAGATAAAAGTAATGAAATAGTGCCGTTCTGGCTGTTGATTTTCAAAAACCGGATGTTAACCGCATTGCAACTGATGCTGCATTTCAGGGAAACCAGACCCTACTTTATTCAGGCTGAATTCACTGCCGGGTTTGGGAAAAGAAATGCAGGTGACCTCAAAATATCTGGCACGATATTTGCGTTAGTTACAATGAAGTTAAATTTACCCATTATTAAATTCATTTTATCAGGCCCTAATCAAACTTTTTATGAAAAAATCTTCCATTGGCATTTCTGCAGGCATTCTATTCTTATTGGCCGGCATTGTGGCTTGCAATAAAAAGTACACGGATACGGCAGCCCCTGCTAAGTCGCCCAATCAGTTGTTTGCTGCCTTCCGATATACACCACAAACAATAACCGTAACCGCCGGCAGAGATACCGTAGTTTATGGCGACAAAGGCACCATGCTGCATTTTTATACCAATACTTTTCAGGATCAAACAGGCAAAACGCTGACCAGCGGAACCGTAACTGTTCAACTTGTAGAAATGTATAAACCGGCAGATTTTGTTGCCAACCGGGCTACCACCATGTCGGGAAAAGACTTATTACAAAGTGGAGGGCAGATAAGCATGGTAACCAGCCAAAACAATAACCCTGTTAATGCCGCGAAATATGGTGTGGGATTTCCGCAGCCCACACCTGTGCAGCCAACGATGGCTCTGTTTGCCGGAAATACCAATAACGGAGATTCGGTTACCAACTGGAACGCCGCGGATACGACAAAACCCGGAACCAGCGCAGAACTGACTACCACCAATATTTACGGAAGGCCATTTATCGGGTATGTGTTTGATTCATCATCAAGCCTGGAATATACCAATTGTGATGCTTTTTATAGTACAGATTCTGTGAAGACATCCGTATCTGTAATTGTTCCCGATACCTCCTTCAATCCGAATACAACCGAAGTTTTTTTAATTCTGCCCACTATTAATTGTGCTCTGTCTACTATTGAGCCCTATGTGGGCAGCGCAAGCTGGAATCCCTATACCAAAACGATTGCTCTGGAGAGCGAAGGCCAAACAAATATGGTGCCAGCCGGGCTGACCTACAAACTTGTAGTAGTAACCAATAAGAACGGGCAATATTATTACTACACGCAAACAGGCACCATACCTCATAACGGCCTGGTAGCAACTGCAACCATGACCAGCCAGACGCAGAGTTATGTGCAGGCTCAAATGGCGGCTTTGTAAGATGGGTTCTATTAACTGTCTTTAATCGTAAATTATTGGCTGGAATTTACTGATGGATTAATTTTACTGTATTTAGTAACCTGGACTTGAGTCCTATTGTTATTTAATAATAATTTCAATAACTTTGGTTGTAAAATAGCTCAAAAAGTGATTCAGGCAAACTATACACGGGCAGCAGAGAATATCCTGATATCCTTAGATCAGCATGATCGGGAGGATGCTTTTAAACTGATTTCTTTAGCTACTGATTACTTGCAAAAGGGTAGTTCATTTAAGGGGATTACAAAACTGGACATCCCTGGTAAAGATATCTTTTCTGTAAAGTTATCAGAACAATTAAGGATAATAATGGAACGTACCGGAACCGAAATTAAGGTGATAGACATCGTTAATTATGGCTTAATAGCCAATTATGCTTAAGTATCCGGATGTATGAAGGAATTCATGGCTCACACTATCGATTTTGTTGCCTATAAAAAAGAGCTTGCTGAATTTAAACATCTTCTTGATAATAACACTGAATTAAGTGAAAGCAAACAAATTCTACCGTTTTTCCGCTCAAGGCCAAATCTTTCTTCCCGGTTAGCTACTTTGCTTACAAAGTTTGTGGAAACGGATAGGTTGGCTTTCGAATTTGATATTTTCGGTGACTTCTCGTCAGATCTTGCAATTGGTGATTCGGCCAGGGGAAATTATTGTTTCATTGAATTTGAAGATGCACGGGAGAACAGCATTTTCCTGAAAAAAAGCAATAAATATACATATGAGTTTTCTCCAAGGTTTGAGCATGGCTTCAGCCAGATTATCGACTGGATGTATCAACTTGACGGAATGAGATATACACCCAAATTCGAAGAAAGGTTTGGCGGCAGGACAATTGAATATCATTGTATACTTATCCTTGGTCGTAATCAATTCTTAACTGAACCGTTGAGCCAAAGATTACGATGGAGAAATGAAAACACAGTAATCCATTCAAAGCATATATACTGCTATACACTTGATGATGTATATGATATTCTTTCTTTGAGAGCGGAAATCTCTGCTGCTATAAACAAACAGGTTTAGTTACTTATTTTACAAGTCCTCCCTTAAATAATATCATACTCCAAAAAGGCATCATGCTATTTTAATCCCCTATATCCCCATGTAATCCACAGCTAATATTTCCGGTCATTTATTTTCCCTGCAAAAGGATAAATTTGCCTGTCGCACCACTAATAAAAAACTGAATTGAAAACTAAAAACGCCCCCGCCTCAAAAAGCCAGATTATTTCACGTGTGGTATCGCGAACAGCGAAAGTTAATGCCGAAATCGGGTTTATGCTCAATTTTGCTGCAGATAATTATCAAACAGGTTTTGAGCTGGAACTGGTAAAGGTTTTTGAAGCGGAAGGCAAAAAAGTTTTTAAAAGGCTGGATATTAATCCCGGCAGGAAAATACAGGAGCTGGAGCATCTGCCAGCCGACATCAGGGAACTACTTTATTCCCTAACCAGCGAGGGCCTTCTGCAGCACCTTAAAAAGGACGGCTTTGCCTACCTGTTTAACTATGAATTCCCGTGGATGTATTTAACGGATAATGCCAAAAGGTCGCTGAAAAAATACTACGTAGCCCAGATGCGGCAGCTATGGCCCTGGCTGAGCCGCTATAAAAATGTTTACTGGATTAAGAACGAAACTTTCAGCAATAAAAATGTGCTTAAAGCTGTTCTTGCTCCTGATTTGCTGCAGATTGGGTTCAGGGCCATTGAAAAAGATAAGAATATTGAAATCAGGCTGGAGCAGGTAATTGGCGGCATTTTAAGGGCTGCCGAAAGCACGCATATATACGGTGATGAAATTATTGAGTTAGATGGCGTTTTGCATCTGCCCGCGGTTGCGCCGGACGGTGAGACAGCAAAGCAGTTTGAACACGGTTTTATGAAAGTACCGGCAACCGGCAGGGAACGGGTTATCAAAACGATTATCCCTCAGTTGCAGCGCAATTATAAGGTGGAGGCGACGGCATCACTGCTTGCCGAATCGGTGCAGGTAACACCGGTGCCACAGGTGTTCTTCAGGGAAATGGACGGGAAATTCCTTATTGTTCAGCCCAGGTTTGATTATAACGGCTCTGTGGTGAATTATGATACCAACCCCGAAAACATTATACAAACCACGCCAGGAGGATTGCCCGTTATTATTGAAAGAAACCCGGCAGTGGAAAAAGCATTTTTCGAAACCACGAGGCGGCTGCATCCGAAGTTTGAAAAGCCCACAATGAATAACTTCTTTTTCCTGCCTTTTGAAGACACCATGAAACGCAACTGGTTTATAGAAACTTTGTCGGGCCTGAAGGAAAAAAATATTGCAATAACGGGTATTGAAGCGCTGAAAACCCACCGCTTCAATACCAATAAGGCAAAACTGGAAGTAACCGCCGGCAGTGGTATAGACTGGTTTGATGTGCAGATAGAGATTTCTTTCGGCGATCAGATAGTGCCTTTGCACGGGCTCCGCCGCGCCTTGTCCACCGGACAGAATATGGTGACGCTGTCCGATGGCACTGTAGGAATATTACCCGTTGAAATGCTGCAGCAATATGATCCGTTATTAAAAATGGGCCATGAGCAAAAAGACGGGCGGCTGCGCATCAGCAAGCTGCACTATACCCTGCTCGACCAACTGCCTGAAAGCGAAAGAAATGCTGCGGTGCGGCAGGAAATACAAGAGAAAAAAGATAGACTCAGGCTTATAGGAACCCTGAAAAGCAGGCAACCTTCAGAAATGGTAAAAGCAGAATTGAGGCCCTACCAGCTTAGCGGGTTTCAGTGGTTTCATACACTTGACGAACTGGGCTGGGGCGGCTGCCTGGCCGATGATATGGGACTGGGTAAAACCCTTCAGGCCATTACCTTTCTCCAATACCTGAAAGAAAAATATAAAGGCAGCACCCATCTGGTAATCTGCCCCACATCGCTCATCTACAACTGGGAAAGTGAGCTGCAGAAATTCTGCCCTTCACTTAAATACCACATTTATTATGGCAATGAGCGGGAGTTCAGGGACGAGCATTTCGCAGCTTATGATGTTATCATCACCAGTTATGGCACTATAAGAAACGATCTGGACCAGTTACTGTTATTTGAATGGCACTATGTGATCCTTGATGAGAGCCAGGCTATTAAAAACCCCGGCTCGCTGACCACCCGGGCCCTGCAACTGCTGAAAAGCAAAAACAGAATGATCCTGAGCGGCACACCGGTGCAGAATAATACATTCGACCTGTTTGCCCAGTTCAATTTTATAAATCCCGGCCTGCTGGGCACACGTGATTATTTCAAAACAGAATTTGCCACCCCTATAGACAAAGGCGGCGATGCCGGCAAGAGCGCCCTGCTGAGAAAAATGATATACCCCTTCCTGCTGCGCCGCACCAAGGAACAGGTAGCCCCGGACCTGCCCGACAAAACAGAAACCGTAATCTGGTGCCATATGGAACCCGAACAGATGACGGTATATAACCAGTATAAAAAATATTACCGCGACTACCTGCTCGATAAAATAGAGGATGTAGGAATCGGGCAGTCGGGCATTTATGTGCTGGAGGGCCTGCTTCGCCTGCGGCAGATATGTGATAGCCCGGCATTGCTAAAAAACAACGATATAACTACTACACAAAGCGTAAAGACCGATGAACTGATGAGGGAGATAGAGGAGAACGCCGGCGGGCACAAATTGCTGGTATTTTCTCAGTTCACAGAAATGCTGCACCTGCTTGAGGAACGGCTCCAGAGCGAATCGGTGGCCTACAGCTACCTGGATGGCAGCACACCAGCGGCAAAAAGACAAACAGCAGTAAACAAATTTCAGAATGACCCGGCAATAAGGGTATTCCTGATTTCGCTGAAAGCTGGAGGTGTAGGCCTTAACCTCACTGCCGCCGATTATGTATATATTGTAGACCCCTGGTGGAACCCCGCCGCCGAGGCACAGGCCATAGACCGCACGCACCGCATAGGCCAGGTAAATAAAGTATTTGCCTACAAGATGATCTGTAAAGGCACCGTAGAAGAAAAAATACTGCTACTGCAGCAAAAGAAAAAACAGCTTGCCGCCGACCTGATCAGCGAAGATGCCGCATTTGTAAAAAACCTGACAAAGGACGATGTGGCCTATTTATTCAGCTAGTTATTCTATTTTACAAATATATCAGAACTTCAAATGAATCTTATTTTGAAAATTTTTTTAGGCGACTAATACTATTTTCAGTTAGTAAACATTCAATTTGGATTAGCTATAAGCATAAAAATGGATAACGCTGCTCAACAAATTATTTTGCTTTTGCACATGACCAAATCAGGATGCATTAGATTGCTCAATTAATACTTAATATGTTAATTTTTTCAGGAAATTTTACCGTTTAGAAACTTTTTCGACCGTTCAGAAGGTTTTTTGGGAAATATTAGCCCTGACCAGTAATTTGTATTCAATTTGCCTGTCATGTATTTTAGCTTATCAAAACTTATACTTATGAAAAAAAATAATTCACTTGCTTCTGCAAATATTGGAGCAGATTCTAAGCCAAACAGGGTCAGCCCTTGTTTAAAAATGCTGATGCTGCTGTGGATGTGCATTGGTGTAATACCTTTAAAAGGCCAGATCAGCGGGTCGGCAATAATTACTACCATTGCAGGTAGTACCATGGGGTTTGCCGGGGACGGCAGTCCCGCCTCTTCAGCATTATTTAATGCACCGGCATACATGGTATCGGATGCGGCAGGAAATGTTTATGTATCAGATGTTTTTAATTACCGTATCCGGAAAATAAATACTACGGGCATAATTAGTACGATAGCCGGAAACGGAATAAACGGTTTCAGCGGTGATGGAGGCCCTGCAACAGCGGCACATATCAGTGAGGTAACCGGGCTGGCAATATATGGAAGCAACCTGTTTTTTTCGGATGAGCTTAACCATAGAATCAGAAGGATAGACGCGTCGGGCATTATTACTACTATAGCCGGAAATGGAAGCCCGGGATTTACCGTCGATGGTATACAGGCTACCGCCTCTGAATTATATTTTCCAGGCGGAATAACTTTTGATAATGCAGGAAACCTTTATGTGGCCGACGGAGATAATTTTCGTGTACGAAAGATAAATACATCGGGAATTATTTCTACCGTAGCCGGGAATGGCATATATGGTTTTAGTGGTGATGGCGGCCCTGCTACAGGGGCAAAGCTGGATTATGCGTCAGATGTTGCGATTGATACATCAGGGAATTTATATATTGCAGATTATTATAATTGCCGGATTAGAAAAGTGAATACATCAGGGATTATGAGTACATATGCAGGTAATGGCGCTGAAACATCTACAGGTGATGGCGGGCCTGCAACAGCAGCATCGTTTTTTCTACCCGGATCCTTAATTTTTGACCAGGCAGGCAATTTGTATGTTTCAGAACTCAATCAGTCGAATATTACAGGACTAGGAGACCGGATCAGAAAAATCAGCCCATCCGGAATTGTTACACCTGTTGCCGGCATATATCCGGTTGGGGGCCCTCCTGTATTCTCGGGAGATGGTGGTCCGGCAATGTTAGCAACCTTATATGATCCATCCAGAGTTTGTTTTAATAATGCTGGTGACCTCCTTTTTGCTGATGATGGTTTTAACCGGATCAGAAAAATAAGCCATCTGTATCATTGCCCTTCATTTTTAATGAAATTGAATAATACTCAGACAATTTGCGAAAACTCCTCAGCATTTTCCGTTAATTCTATGCTGGCTGTATATGACACCGGAAGTGGCAACACACTTACCTGGAGCTTAATTAATGCTCCGGTCCATGGTTCGGCATCAGTGGCATATGTTACAACGTCAGATAACCTTGCCCGGACCCCAACAGGTCTGGCCTATACACCTTCTACAGGGTATATTGGTAATGATTCATTTCAGGTAATGGTTACTGATGGCACAGAATCAGATACTATTATGCTGTATTTTACAATGGCTGTCCCGCCCGGTGCCATAACAGGCCCAACTTCAATCTGTAAAAGTTCGTCTGCCACATTAAGCGATACCAGCTCAGGCGGTGCATGGAGTTCAGGCTCAACGAGTATACTTACAGTTGGCTCAACCGGCGTCATTAATGGAATATCCGCAGGAACAGCCACGATAACTTATAATACCGGTACTGGCTGTAATGCAACTTCTTTAATTACAGTAAACCCTTTGCCAGCCGCTATTACAGGATACAAACCGGTATGTCCCGGTTCAACCGATACGCTTAGTGATATCACAAGCGGAGGGACCTGGTCATCAGGTACACCCGGAGTGGCCACTACAGGATCAGGAACAGGCGTAGTTACGGGTGTAACCAGCGGACCTGATATTATTTCTTATACATTAGTAACCGGATGCAGTTCAACATTGCCACTTACTGTGAACCCTGCACCAGCGGCAATTACAGGGCCTTCATCATTTTGCCAGGGCAGCACGGTTACATTAAGCGATGCAACGCCAGGCGGTTTATGGAGTTCCTCCAATACTTCCGTAGCCGGTATTGGTTCAGCCACCGGTATAATACCACCCTGGAATTCCGGAACTGTAACCATGTCATATTCCACAGGCAATATAAGCGGTTGTATTGCTACTTTGTTAATAGCCATTCATCCTATACCTGCAACAATAACAGGAAGTACCCCATTTTGTACAGGCAATACTATAACATTAAGCGATGTAGTTGCCTCCTTTATATGGAGCTCAAGCGCTCCAGGCATAGCAACAGTATCATCAGCTTCATCAACTACCGGTCTCGTTACCGGTATATCTGCCGGCACGGCAACAATTACTTATGCTTCCAGTTACGGATGTTATGCCACAACAACGGTTACTGTTGTAACGGCACCCTCCTCAATCTCAGGAGCATCATTGGTATGTATGCCGAACACTGATACCTTAAGTAATACAGTTTCTGGTGGTACCTGGACCTCCGGCACCACAGGTGTAGCTACTGTAGGGTCTTCTACCGGAATTGTTACCGGCGTATCATCAGGCTCAGCCAGAATAACTTACACTAATCCATCCGGATGCTATGTAACAAAATCAATTACAGTATCAGCTGCACCGTCTACCATTACCGGTCCTGCATCATTATATGTTGGCGGTACTGCAACTCTGAGTGATGCAACAGCAGGTGGTTTATGGAGTTCAGGATCACCAGGTATTGCCACTATAGGCTCCGGTACAGGTTTAGTAACCGCCATTTCCCCCGGTTTAACTACAATGACCTATCTGTTAGGGACAGGATGCGCTGCAACTACAACACTATCTGTTGGTTCCTATACCTCCCTGACATCATCATGTGTGCCGATGATATACCATGTAGCAGGAACTCTTCCACCGGGTTATACCGGAGACGGAGGCCCGGCATCTTCGGCCAAATTTGCGCAGCCAATATGTGTTGCCACGGATAATTCAGGGAATATTTATATCACTGATGAGTTCCGGCTGAGAAAAATTAATACTGCAGGTGTAATTTCTACTATTGCAGGCATTTCCGGGGGATCCGGCTATTCGGGCGATGGCGGGCCTGCAACGGCAGCAACTATTGGAGCTTTTTTCAATATTGCTTCAGATAAGTTTGGCAATATATACCTCAGCCAGGGAAATGCTATACGAAAAATAGACGTCACAGGAATTATCAATACTATTGCAGGCTCTGGCACGGCTGGTTTCAGCGGAGACGGGGGCCCTGCTACTGCTGCAACCTTTAATGTAACTGGAGGGATAGTATGCGATACTTCGGGAGCGATTATTGTGGAAGACGTTAATAATTACCGGATAAGAAAAATTGACCTCTCGGGTAATGTTACCACAATTGCAGGGAATGGAACCAATGCAATCTCCGGCGATGGAGGGCCAGCAACTGCTGCAGAAGTTTCTAACCTTCAGTCAATAGCCTGTGACAGACAGAATAACCTATATTATGCAGATTATGGAAGAATCAGAAAAATTAGTCCGTCAGGTATTATTTCCACAATTGCGGGTACAGCCTATATTGGCTATACAGGAGATGGCGGACCGGGCACTGCTGCTGATATAGATAATTTGAATGGATCGATCGCAGTAGATCCGTCGGGTAATGTCTTTATTTCAGATCAGGAGAATAATTCAGTTATCCGTAAAATAGATACTTCAGGTATTATAAGCACCTATGCAGGCAATGATTCTTTTGCTTTGATAGCCGCCTACTCCTATGGTACAGGATGCAATGTAGGTGACGGCGGGCCGGCCAAAGATGCGCCTATAGTCTGGACTTCCGGATTAGCAACTGATGCCTCCGGAAATTTATATCTTACCATAGATGCAGGTGATGGTAATGAACTGAAAGTAATAACGCCGGGCATTTCGCAAATCAACGGATCAACTAGTGTATGTACCGGGGCAACAAGTACGCTGACAAACCTGACACCAGGCGGCACCTGGAGCAGCAGCAATACAGCAGTGGCAACGGTGGGTACTTCGTCAGGAGTTGTGACCGGAGTAGCGGGTGGAACTGCAACTATTACTTATTCTATTGCCACAGGATGCAGCACTGTAGCTGTTGTAACTGTTATTGCTGCTCCAGGTGCTATAACAGGCACAGCAGCAATATGTACAGGAGCCACAACTACTTTAGCTGATGCCACCACAGGCGGCACATGGACCTCGGGGGCAACGGGTGTGGCTACAGTGGGAAGTGCTTCCGGTTTAGTAACAGGAGTTACGGCAGGAACCGCCACAATATCGTATTCAACCGGCATCAGTTGCTCTGCTACTAAAATTGTAACTGTAAATACGGCACCGGCATCAATTACAGGCACGGATACGCTCTGTGCAGGCTCAACTGCTACCTTGAGTGACGGCACAACGGGAGGCACATGGAGTTCGGGTTCAACCAGCGTTGCAACGATAGGATCAGCAACCGGAGTGTTAACAGGAGTATCAGCGGGGACGACCAACATAACCTATACAGCTGGCGGATGTGCGACA
>CAILLK010000059.1 GCA_903835005.1 uncultured Bacteroidota bacterium
TATTTTATTTTTTTACGCCTATGGGAAATTTTTGTCTGGCGCCTGTAGCAAGGCCTTTGATAAGTTGCGACTACTCAAAATGCTGATACAAAACTCCCACTCCTATTATGAATGGGATAAGATGAGATAATCGGAAAATAATTTATATCAGCCACCAGCAAGGGTTTCAGCGATTACCATTATCTCATCACGTTTTTTTGAGACAATGGGATAACCAAACAAAATACCTTTTTAGCTTAGCTGCTTTTTTCAAAGTTGAAGTTAAATCCGTACATTATAAAATGAATCATGTAAATCCATAGAATCGTGCTCAGACAAAAAATTACCCACATGGGCATAAATGGGACATTTTAAACAACTAAATCGTTGATAATCAGCAACAATGTGGGGTATTTTATTTTTTTACGCCTATGGGAAATTTTTGTCTGGCGCCTGTAGCAAGGCCTTTGATAAGTTGCGACTACTCAAAATGCTGATACAAAACTCCCAATCCTATAATGAATGGGATAAGATGAGATAATCGGAAAATAATTTATATCAGCCATCAGCAAGGGTTTCAGCGATTACCATTATCCCATCACGTTTTTATGAGACAATGGGATAACCAAACAAAACACCTTTTTCGGGAGGCTGCATTTTTCAAAGTTGAAGTTAACCCCGTACATTATAAAATGAATCATGTAAATCATAAAAATCCAGCATCGTGCTCAGACAAAAAATTACCAACATGGGGCATAAATGGGACATTTTTAACCAATAAATAGTTGATAATCAACAATAATGTGGGGTATTTTATTTTTTACGCCTATGGGAAATTTCTGTCTGGCGCCTGTAGCAACGCCTTTGATAAGTTGCGACTACTCAAAATGCTGATACAAAACTCCCAATCTTATAATGAATGAGACAAGATGAGATGATCGTAAAAATATTTATATCAGCCACCAGCAAGGGTTTCAGCGATTACCAATATCCTATCCCGTTTTTTTGAGACAACGGGATAACCAAATAAAATGCCCAAGAAACCAATTTTCAACATTTTTACATTTCTATATTTCAATATTTTTGCAATAACACCCTCTCCTTCGGAGAGGGCCGGGGTGAGGTCTCTAAGATATGACGGGATAAGATGAGATAATCGTAAATTTATTTATATCAGCCACCAGCAATGGTTTCAGCGATTACCATTATCCCATAGCGTTTTTTTAGGAACATGGGATATCCAAATAAATTTCAAACACAATTAGCTTTTTACATTTTTGTTGGTAGCGTGTATCCTGCTAATTTGGGTTTAATTATTTTATCCGGCTGTGATCGGGGTATCATCAATTAATTAAGATTCCTTAAATTTATAAAAATGAATACAACTATGGATACGCTGGTAATGAAAGAAAAACTGCATCGTTTTATAGAAACGGTTGAAGAAAAAAGGATGAAGGTTATTTATGCCTTATTTGAGCAGGAAATAGAAGAAGAAGATTGGGAGTAAACAGATGAATTCAAGGCGGAACTGGATGAACGATATAACTATTATATTAATGGTGGCAAAATGATCAGTGCTGAAGAAGCCAATGCTCAAACTGAAGAACTGCTGCAACCCGGAATACAAAAGCATTACCCCTAACGGAGTATGCCGGGCGGGAAAACGGACGAGCTTAATATTTCGTTGGCTTTATCCAATTTATCGCGGAATAAGTCCATTTCGAGATACTTATCCAGCTTTTTATCCACCTTTGTAATGACCGGTTTATTATCCGTATTCTTACTTTTTTTCATTCTGGTATTTTTTTACTCGTAATAGCAAAGTTACTTTTTTCTTTTTACAAAGAACGCATCATATTCAATATTTTTCTTAAAAGGTTGCCAAATATTATGTTTTCTGCCATAAACCTTAAAATTCTCCTCAATCATTTTTAAATTATTGGTTATACCTATCCTGTAAAGTCTGGTTCTTGATTTTGTTCTACCAACTGCCATTACTTTCTGATCAGGAAATTTATCTGTGAAATGCAATAAAGTTGATGCTACAGTCGCCAGCACTTTCTGACTATCGCCATTATTGGTGATAACCGAATCATTAATCGTGCCACTTTCTTCATCTTTATCACCAAATGCAAGGTTATAAAAACCTTCCATCTGCGTTTTCCGGTAAATAACCAACTTGGGAATTTTACCTTTTAACCCTTCGCTAATAAATTCGTAAACCATCGAAGTTTCGCCTATGGATAAGGGGTATTTTTCAATGTTCATACTTTCCTGTATTTCAAATACAAAACAGCCCTAATTACTATCCAGCACCAGCCGGAAACCATAGTTCCACGTCCTCAGGTTGGGCTTTACATAACCCCGGTACACAGGGCGGCAAGCTATATTATCGTCCATATAAGAGCCGCCGCGGATCACCTTCTTTTCGCCGGTGGCAGGGCCTTTGGGGTCAATGGCGTCAATGGTTTTGCTGTAGTAGTCTGCTGCATACCAGTCCAAGCAGAACTCAGCCACATTGCCGCCCATATCAAAGATACCCAGTTCATTAGGCAGCTTTTCACCAACAGGGTGGGTGGTGCCATTGCTCTTGCCATAATAGGCTACCTCAGCCAGTTTGTTGCTGCCGGGGTAATCCAGGTTTTTGGAGTATTTGCCGCCCCTGGCTGCAAATTCCCATTCAGCTTCGGTGGGCAGGCGGTAGTGCTTGCCGGTTTTCTCATTGAGCCTTTTTATGAGTTCCATCACCTCATCCCAGCTCAGTTTTACCACAGGGCAGTTGTCGCAATCTTTATTGCCGTAGTCAGAGCCCTGGTAGGGTATAGGTCTTATACCCATCAGTGAACGGTACTGGCCCAGAGTGAATTCAAATTTGCCAATGTAGAAACTGCTCAGACTTATTCTGTGATAGGGCTTTTCGTTATCATACTCAGCTGTCAGATATCGGTGATCATCCGACCCCTGGAAAAAGCTGCCACCCTTCACAAATACCATCTGGATGTTTTTATATTCCTGGCTGAAGGCGGGCAAATTGATCAATAACAAAATAACAATTAAAGCTGTTTTTTTCATCTGATTATCCTTGTTTTTTATACTGCAAGATTATTGCCCGGACCGCGGGTCGCTGTGCTCCTGTATGTTTTGAATGAAAATAAAACGATGGTAAATATACTAATTATCGCTCAAAATTACATTTTGTGAAACGGAACAAGGGGTATAATTTTAGGCAGCATCCCTGCCGCGGAGATAGTTTCTGCCATTGGAATATTACTGAGCAATCTGCTGTTGTCGAGCATTTTGCTTATATTTATTTCCTGGCAGGTACAGAAATTTTTACAATGAAGATAACCTTAAATAATATTTTTGCATAAAGATCGTTATATACTTAAACCACTATAAATGAACTACTCCAATTTAATCCCTGTCGTTTTACTTTTAATAGTATTAGGTACAGGCTGCGGCAAAAAAGAAAATGCAAAACCGGTAGTTAAGTCAACTACTACAATAGACTCAGTACAGCTATCGGCTGCCGCAAAGCTTTACCCGCGCACAGACACTTTTACAGGTGTGATGGCCGTATCAATGTTGGAATACGCGACTGCAGGTTTTGACAGCACAAATAACCATTTTACATTCTATGTAACCTACCTGGATGAGCATACAGTCATTTATTCGAGCGGCGGTAGTATCTGGCTTCAGCAAGGATCAACCACATCAGTTAATGACACCTGTACCGTAAACACTGCCCGTACCGACAGCGGTAATATGTATGTTTATGACTGGGAGAAAAAAGGTAATGATGTTTATCCAAATTCAATCGTATTTAAACTGGATCAGAAGAACCTTTCAGTAAGCTGGGATATTGCTGACATGCCCTTGATAGGGGCATGTGACTGGAGCGAAAATGTAGGGCAGTTTACCGGTATTCTTTCGCATAATTAATTCCTTTCTCATGCGGAAAACAGTTTTTTGTATACTGCTACCAGGCTTCTTCATTGCGCTCGTTGGATGCAGCAAAAAGGAGGTGGCTCAATCTGTTGTTAAGCCATCAGTTACTCCGGACTCCCCCCGGGTATCAGCCGCGGCAACTGTTTATCCTCGTACTGATACCTTTGCCGGAAAGCTACAGGTAGTGTTTATGTATATAAATGGTTATAGTAAAATTTATAATAACTATTAGTTTTATGTTACCTATGTCAGTGAAAACAAACTGGTTTTTTCATCTGCTGCGGGTATTGAGCTACAGGATGGTTCGGTAGTAAATATCAATGATACCACAACCAGAATTGCGGACAGCATCGGCAGGGGTACTATGGTGATACATGATGATGAGCACGGGTATAATATAGGTTATGCAAATTCAATAGTTTACACCATGGTACAGGACACACTTAAGGTATCCTGGGACATAATTAATATGCCCGTATCTGCATCTTGTGATGTTGGCGAAAGTACCGGGCAGTTTACCGGATTACTTAAAAAGTAAGAGGGTGTTACTCCAGCTTCAGCACCGCCAGAAATGCCTCCTGCGGCACATCTACACTGCCTATCTGGCGCATCCGTTTCTTGCCTTCTTTCTGTTTTTCCAGCAGCTTGCGCTTACGGCTTATATCACCACCATAACACTTTGCTGTAACGTCTTTGCGCATGGCCGAGATAGTTTCGCGGGCTATGATCTTGGCGCCTATAGCGGCCTGTATGGCAATAACGAACTGCTGCTTGGGCAGCAGGTCTTTGAGCTTGGAGCATAGCTTGCGGCCAAAGTCGGTAGCACGGCTGCGGTGAATGAGGGCGCTGAGGGCATCCACATTATCGCCATTGAGGAGGATGTCCATTTTGGCAATATCGCTTTCGCGGTAGTCGAGCGGATTATAGTCGAATGACGCATAGCCACGGGTACATGATTTCAGCTTGTCGTAGAAGTCGAATACGATTTCGGTAAGTGGCAGTTCAAAAATCAGTTCCACACGTGTTGGTGTGAGATAGTGCTGGTTAATGAGTATGCCGCGCTTACCGAGGCAAAGGCTCATGATATTGCCTATATAGTCGGGCAGGGTGATGATCTGGGCACGTATGAAGGGTTCCTCAATCCGGTCAATGCTGCTTGGGTCCGGCATTTCGCTGGGGTTATTCACCGTGATCATTTTAGTTTTATCCCTTGTTTTGTAAGCCCTGAAGCTAACGTTGGGAACGGTAGTTATTACAGTCTGGTTAAACTCGCGTTCCAGCCTTTCCTGTATGATCTCCATGTGCAGCATACCCAGGAAGCCGCAACGGAACCCAAACCCAAGGGCCTGAGATGTTTCCGGCTCATAGGTGAGCGAAGCATCATTGAGCTGCAGTTTCTCCATACAATCGCGCAGGTCTTCAAAGTCATCGGTATTGACAGGGAATATCCCTGCAAATACCATAGCCTTTACCTCCTGGAAACCCCTTACGGCATCGGTGGTAGGATTGGCAATGGTAGTAATAGTATCACCTACCTTTACATCTCTTGCGGTTTTAATACCCGTAATTATGTAGCCCACATTGCCTACACTAACTTCCTGTTTTGGGGTAAGCGCCAGTTTCATTATGCCTACTTCGTCGGCAGTATATTCTGCATCGGTATGTATGAACCTGATTTTGTCGTTTTTGCGTAAAGTGCCGTTGAAAACCCTGAAGTAAGCAATAATACCCCTGAAAGAGTTGAAAACACTATCGAATATTACTGCCTGGAGCGGTGCGGCAGGGTCGCCTTTGGGGGCAGGTATACGGGCTATAACGGCTTCCAGTATGGCTTCAATACCTATGCCGGTTTTCCCGCTTGCCAGTACGATATCCTCGGGTTTGCAACCAATCAGGTCTACTATCTGATCAGTTACTTCCGGTATCATTGCACCGTCCATATCAATCTTGTTGATGATAGGGATAATTTCCAGGTCATTATCAAGAGCCAGATAAAGGTTGCTTATGGTTTGTGCCTGTATGCCCTGCGAGGCATCTACCAGCAGCAATGCGCCTTCGCACGCTGCAAGCGCCCGGCTCACCTCATATGAGAAGTCCACATGGCCGGGAGTGTCAATCAGATTCAGCACATATTTCTGCCCGTTGAGTTCATAGTCCATCTGTATAGCATGGCTCTTGATGGTAATCCCTTTTTCCCTTTCCAGGTCCATGTCGTCAAGCACCTGTGCCTGCATGTCTCTTGAGGAGATGGTTTTGGTAAATTCGAGCAGGCGGTCGGCAAGCGTGCTTTTGCCATGATCGATATGGGCAATGATACAGAAATTGCGAATGTTTTGCATATATTTTTTAAACGTGCGCAAAGGTACGGATTTAATGGCTCAATTGTGTAATGGCTTAGTGGCTGAATGAATGCGCAAATGTGGTAATGTGAAAACGGGATATTATGTACGTTTCACTTTAGCCAGGTAAAAGAGAAATAAGGTTTTTGCTGTTATAATTTTCCCATGTTCTGATTTTACCAGTATCCTGTTTGAATATTTACCATTATTTTTCCATATGCCGAAAAAGGTGTCTCTCCAATGAAAAACTATTACTTATACATGTTGTATTTATTGAAACATTTAGTAGCTTTACAATATAACTCTCTTAAGTTACAAAAAAACCTATGAAAAAAGCTTTTTTATTTATTGTGTTATTGTCATACATTTTCTATTCATCTAATATTTACGGGCAAGGATGGGTATGGGGGAAGGGAAACTCTGGCGGGCCGGTAGATTCGTGGCCTATAGCTACCGACGGGTCAGGAAATGTTTATGGTGCCGGTTATACTATTGCTACCGGATATTCTACAACTTTTGGAAGTTATACATTACCTCCCTCACTTGGTATCGGTGAAATTCAAACTGTCTGGGTGAAATACAATAGTGCCGGAACAGTTTTGTGGGCGGGTGCCACCATATCGGGTAATACCTACCCCTATAATATAGCTACTGACCCATCAGGAAACCTGATCGTTTTTGGCGCTTTCAGTACGCCTACCATGCAGATAGGTACTTTTACGCTTACCAAAACGCAAGGGCCATGGCAATATTATCTTGCAAAGATCAGCCCTTCCGGAACCGTACTTTGGGCAATAAATGATGGTGTTTCCTATGGCGGGCCATTGCCTTTTCTGACATCCTATTTTATGACAACCGGGGGAGTTGCAACTGATGCAACTGGAAATATTTTTATTACTTCAAGTTTTACCACACCCACAATGACCATAGGCACAAATACCCTGACCAATATGGGGGCGTCGGGCTACACGGATATTTTTGTGGCCAAATACAGCCCGGCAGGTACATTGTTGTGGGCTAAATCTATAGGTGGCACAGATAATGATTATGGTTGCGGTATCACCGTTGCAGCCTCTGGTAATGTATATATTACAGGCCCGTTTAACTCGAATTCTGTTACGGTAGGGCCTTCTGTAATAGGTGATCCATACGGCGGTGGCTTCACAGGTAAATCGTCTGCCTATATTGCCGAATTTTCCGGTACTACCGGCGCTCCTTTGTGGGCAGAAGCCGCCGGTGGCCCGAATGGCGCTTTTGGTATGGGGTTAACCAGCGATGTGTCCGGGAATGTATATATGACAGGCGGCTTTGCCGACGTTTCAATCAGTTTTGGAAGTACTACTATTGACCAGACCTACCCTATAGCCGGAAAGCAGGCATTGTATTTAGTTCAGATTTCGCCTGCCAATGTCGTTACCTGGAGCAAGACAATAGGGTCTCCAACACATGATTTATGGGGCTTCTGCATTGCATTAGCTTCTTGCGGACAGGTGTGGGTAAGTGGTGATTATTCTGACACGGCTAATATTGATGGTAATAAACTCGCTCCGGTATCCGGGCCTGATCCCGTTTTTATTGCCGGGTATAATCTCAGCGGAGGAGTGGTAGGTTATTCAGGTTTAGGCTCAGGAGCCGATGATCAGAACGGTATTGCTGCTGATCCCTCAGGCAATATTTACATTTGCAGTGACTACCAGAATAATGGGAGTGTGGGCATTATCATTGGACCCGATACTTTGCCGCCTTTGCCGGGCGCCGTTGTCGATGAGCATTTCTATATCGGTAAATATTCCTTCCCACCACCAGATTCTATATTTACGCACAAGGATACAACTATTTCATGTTCTGCCATTTCTGAACTATTAACAGCACCCTCCGGGTATTCAAACTATTATTGGGATGATGGCAGTATACTGCCAACCCGCACGATAACCGGGCCTGGTACATACTGGGTTTACAATTCAACTGTTCCCTGCGGATCAGATGTGCTGGTTGATACGTTTTATGTGAGCACCGCACCTTCAGATACTTTATTCAGGCACCAGGATACAAGTGTTTGTGTTACAACAGGAACCGCCACATTATCAGCGCCGCCGGGTTATTCGTTATATTCCTGGAGCACCGGAGCAACTATCTCTTCAGTAGTCGCTACAAGCCCGGGAATTTATGTTGCGTTCTGCACATCCGGATGCCATATCCTTATTGATACTTTTTATTTTTCACTAACAGCGGCGGACTCTACTTTCATCCACACGGATACCGGCACCTGTATTACTGCCGGCAACATCACACTTACCGCACCAGCCGGATATGCATCCTGCCTTTGGAGCACAGGAAGTATAGCATCATCTATCTCAGTAACTGCTTCGGGCAACTATTGGGTTATAAATAAAGGTCTGTGTGCCATTCTGACCGATACGTTCCATGTTGACTTTGCCCCGGCACCTGTAGTGTCATTAGGAAATTATACTTCTATATGTGCAGGCGAAGTAATCACAATAGGTTCGCCGCAACCTCCGGGCACGCAGTATGCCTGGAGCAGTGGCAGTACAGATTCTTCAATTAATATTTCAGGCAGTGGCTATTACAGTCTTACTGTTTCGCTTTATGGTTGCAGCGCTACCGCTTCACTTGAAGTAAGTATTATACCATTGCCTGTTGTGAGCCTTGGCCCGGATACAACTGTATGCCATGAATATAATTTGAAAGTGCCTGTTAATTCAAGCGGAGCTACTTACCTATGGTCGGACGGAAGCACCGGGCAAACTTTTCAAATATTGGAGACTGGTACTTATTGGGTAACCATAGCAAATACCTGCGGCAGTACTACCGACTCAATAAATGTGACTGTCGGAAAATGTGATATAGGATTACCAACAGGTTTTTCCCCTAATGGAGATGGTAAAAATGACGTTCTTTATATCAGGGGTCTGGGAATAAAAACTGTAGATTTAAGAATATTCAACAGGTGGGGGCAACTGGTATTTGAAAGCACCAGCCAGAATGTGGGATGGGATGGGACATTTGGTGGGGCGCCCCAGCCTGAAGAGGTTTATGCCTACTTGTTAACTGCATTGATGATTGACGGAACAACTAAAGAGGTAAAAGGTAATGTGACTTTATTGCGATAAAAGGATCAAATGGAATAATAGCTGCTAACGGTCAGGCATATTAATCTTTTCTCACCGGGATTTCAGCTGGTAAAAATGTCAGGGCCATTCTTTATGATTTACCCTGATAACAGAACAATTGATTAAAAGAACCAGGTCAATGATTTCATTATCAATCCGGCTTTTTTTGTTCTGCCAATAGTTTTTCGAGTTCCACAATCTTTATATTTCTTTTAATGATGATGCCGTTTTTATCCAGCAGAAAGTTAGATGGAAATTGCTGGATGGAAAATTTACCCGCATTTGTATTGTTTTTATCGCGGTATTGTAGCCAGTGCAGCTCCATGTCACTGATTACTTTTTTCCAGTCATCAATTTCATTTGCCTGGTCTATAGATATACCTATTATTTCAAAGCCATCCGGTTTGTACTTGTCATACATTTTTTTGAATGCCGGGAATTGTTGCTTGCAGGGTGGGCAATGGCTGTACCAGAAATCTATAAGGGTATAACCACGGCTTTTCCTGAATTCCGGTAATATGATTGACGAGTCGGTTATATCTTTCAGCTCCATTTGAGGAAACTTACTGCCTGTTGCAACAACTTTAGCGGCTATAAGTTTTTCTTCCAGTTTTTTGCCACAAGAGGCATTTCTGAGATTAGCTGAGAAGAGATTGAATATAGAATCAAATACAGGAGTAAACCCCCTGGGCAATAAAGTATATAATGTCCAGAAAGCTACATAGGAATCAGGATGGTGCGTTACATACAGCTTCAGGGTTTTATTGCATTCATTGGTGAGGCTATCCACTTTCCGGGTATGAGCAATAGCCAGGTCTTGTGGTACTATTTTATGATAGTATTGTCTTATGCTGTCATTGAAATGAGATTCCCTGTCAAGTGCATCATAATAATATTCAAAATCGCGTTTACACACTTTATATTCTTTCATGGTTTTATTGGAAATTTCGGGGATTTCACTGAAGGAACCAACCTTGCATATTATAGTTTGATTTCCGGGTTCTATAAAGAACATTTCGGATCTATATAGCAGTTCAGCACCTTTATAAAAAAACAGCCAACCAGCAGTGGGGTATTCAATTGAATCGGTAAATGAAAATTTCCCATTCACCACTTTTGTTGCTTGTTTGGGTCTAAAGGACGACAGGAGGTTAATGGTACCTGTATCCGCGTTAATGGTGCCGGCGAGGGTATAGTTGTGTGTAGATTGCCGGGAATAAACAGTATTGCTCAGCATAACCAGATTGCATAAGAGGATCAGGTATCGCATTTAAATCAATTTATTAAGTAATAAAAATACTTAACCTGTCTGATATTAATTGTTAAATAATAGCCTGATTATAAGGTAATTGGCAAAAAAATACCGGCACAATATATAATGTGCCGGTAAAAGACCTGAAGGTTAGGAGTTCTAATGCTAATCAGTAGTAATGATGATGCCATCATTTCCCAGTTGCTGCATATCATCGGCTGAAATCTGAGGGGTTTCATCAGCGGTAATAATCAGCATGGGCACGTCTTCCAAAAGATCTTCAGCCGGAATCAGTATTATCGTTTCTTCCAGCATTACCGTGTCTTTTTTTGCTGCTGCTTTCTTCGGCGCTGATTTCTTAACCGGCGCTTTTTTTATAGGTGCTTTTTTTACTGGTTTTGCCGGCGCTGCTTTTTTTGCCGGCGCTGCTTTCTTAACCGGCGCTGTTTTTTTTGCAGCTTTTGGCGGCGCTGCTTTCTTAGCCGGCGCTGCTTTTTTTGCTGTTTTTACCGGTTTAGCCGGTGCTGCCTTTTTAGCTGCTTTAACCGGTGCTGTTTTTTTAACCGGTGTAGCTTTTTTAGCTGCTTTTGCCGGTGCCGCTTTCTTAGCCGGCGCTGCCTTTTTTACTGCTGTTGCAGGTGCACTCTTCTTAGCTGGTGCCGCCTTTTTAACAGCCTTTGAAGGAGCCGGTTTTTTGGTGTTTTGCTTTTTTGAAGTTGCCATGTTTTTGAATTTTATGAATTACAAAACAAGTTAGGCAACAAAAAAATAATGAAGAAATTTTTTCGAAAATTTAATACTGATACTCGTCAGGTGGCGCTATTTTGAGTCAATCACGCAAGAGAATTTCAGAAAACCGGGTAAATAAGCGGCATATAAAGCCTGTGGTAAAATACATTATTCATTAACCGGATTAAGTGCTTTTTAATGAGGGGTCCACGGCGCGTGTGGCCCTTATTGCCGGGTACCAGGAAACAATCAGCCCCACTATTAAAATTGTGCCCAGGTCGAGCAAAATATCGCGCAACTGAATTTGCACCGGAAAAGCATCGACCAGGAAAGAACTGCCCATTTTTATTATCTTCCACTTCAGTTGTGCCAGGCATATGCCGCAGCCCAGCAATATGCCGATGAGGCCACCGGTAAGCGACCACAGAATGCCTTCGAGCAGGAACACAGATCTTATTGCTGAACCCTGTGCGCCCATAGCCCGTAGTATAGCTATATCCTTGCGCTTCTGCAGCACCAGCATAGAGAGCGCGCCGGTCATATTGAATGTAGCTATAAACAGCACCAATACCAGTATTGCAAATACCGCCCATTTTTCGCCCGACTCAACCATGTAAAGCGATTTATTCTGCTCAAACCTGCTTTCCACTCTATAACTGCTGCCAAGCAACTGCTGTATTTTTTTTTGCAGCACGGTTACATCTTCCTGTGCTGTTTTTATCTCGAGCGATGAACATTTGCCTGGCTGGTGAAAAAGTTGCTGCACCAATATCAATGGCGCCAGAACATATTTACCATCGAATTCGTCGCTTACCTCAAATTCCCCGGCCGGATATAATTTCAGGGTTACTATTGCATTGAGCGGATCAGCCGCCGGGTTTTTATTTTCCGGGTTCACATAATTCAATACAAGCCGGCTGAGCGTATTCATATCAGCGCCCAGTTCATTCATAATATGCCTGCCGGCTATTGCTGAATAAGTGCCAATTGCAGATACCGAATCGGCGCTGCCGCTGGTAAGATATTGCTTGAGGCCTGTAAGCCTGATGTAGTCGTTTTCAATCCCTTTGAGGGTGATGATATTCTGCTGGTCGTTGTTTACGGCAAATACTTTGTCTTCGGCTACCGGTGTTACAATCTGCACGCCGTCAAGGTGCCTGATTTCTGTTATTACGTTGCTGTCGATGGCAAAGAATTTGCCTCTTGCTGCGGAGATTTTAATATCAGGGTAAAAAACCTTGTAGGTGTCTTTCACCAGGGTTTCGAGGCCGTTGAATACAGAAAAGATAATAATCATGGCGGCACTGCTCACAGCCACGGCGCCCATACTTATGCGCGAAAGCACAGGTGTAGCATTGGCCGAACCCCGGCCAAGCAGGTAACGGAATGAAAGTTTCCAGATCAGCCTGTTATTCATAATTCAAAATCCAGGTGGAGCGTATAAAAATAAAGGGACAAATTAAAAGTAGTCTGGCAAAAAAACCGCATTATAAAAATCAGGTAACCTTGTAGTCATGATCCATTTTATTCCTTGTGCGTCTCCATCGGGGGCGGATGTTTATAGTCTATCTGTTGTCTTTAACCATCGGACTCAGAAGGAGTCCAACACTACCGCCAATCATCCTGTAAAAAGCCAATGCAGAGCAGGAAAGCTTGCATTACCGGGCTCCAGATTCATTTTATGCATCACTATCATCGGGCAGTGGGTGCGTTTTCTCTCTTTCTTCGGCTATTTTTTTGAAGATTTCGTCCATTTTAAACAAATGATCGAGGGTGTCATCATTGAAGTAATGCAATTCGGGCACCCGGCGCAACTGGTTTTTAATGCGCTGTCCCAGCAGCTTGCGCCACTCCCATCCGCGCTCCTTAATTTTATGCAGCAGGGCTGCCGGGTCTTTTACCTGAAAAAAACTCAGGTATACACGGGCTTCCAGCAGGTCGGGGGTAATCATTACTTTAGTGATGGATACCATTCCTCCATCCACAATGTTCATTCCCTCGCGCTGAAAAATGTCGCTCAGTTCTTCCATTACCAGTTTGCCTACCTGTTTTTGCCTTTTATTCTCTTCCATATCTCTGATATTCTTGCATAAAGTTAGGAATAAAAATGGCTCCTTAAAAATGGCTGGATTAACTAATGGCAGAATGGCTCAATTGCGGAAAGGCTTATTGACTAAATTACCTAAAGGAATTGGCGAAAATATATCCATTTTCTCCGGTAAACCTGTAAATGTGGAAAATAAAAAATGAGGTTGGTGCAGATAAATAGTGAATAATTCCTAAATTTGTACACTAATTGGTTTTTATGAAGAAATTATTGATTGCACTCTGCTGTGTTGCAGTGATACTGGAAGGGTGTAACGGGTGTAAGGAAAACAATCCGGCTATTGTATGGCCTGTGCCGGTGGTGCCGGGTAACGATTCAAGTTATGTACTTCCGTCAGGATCTGTGCCTGCTGCTGCATTGCACAATGTTTTAATTGAAGAATTTTCTGGGCAGT
Source organism: uncultured Bacteroidota bacterium (assembly GCA_903835005.1). Lineage (GTDB taxonomy): Bacteria > Bacteroidota > Bacteroidia > Chitinophagales > Chitinophagaceae > Nemorincola. The sequence continues at coordinate 13,880 of CAILLK010000059.1, forward strand.
CATGTAGTAATTGTCCGGGAGGACACATTGTATTGGACGGTATTGCATCGGCAAATGTAGGCCGGGTCAATGTTGTAACCATGTATGCCAATGTATCGCCACAATGCGATCCACCCACTGGGGCTACTTACGATTTCAGGAATGCTACTGCATTAAGTATAGCAGGATGGGTTTATAGTAATATTCCCAACGGGCTTCCGGCAGCAGGGATTGACCGGACACCAGTTGGTGGATCTTATGAATTGTCTGGTAGTGGTCTTTGGAGTGGAACGACAACTACCCAATTGACTATACCTGATTCTATTAATCTGGGTATTTCCTGCAGTTTTAATGCTACTACAGGTGTTGCAACTATTGTTGATACAGTTACTTACCTTTACACGGTTTATAATCAGCAGAATGTATCTATTTATATACTGGAAGACAGCCTTAAAGATTTTCAGGAATATGGCATTACTATTGATTCGTCTTATTGGTTTATGGATGTTTTCCGTGCAATGGTCAATACCAATTTCCAGGGAGATGCGGTATTGCCATCACTGACCAGCAAACCAGCAGGACAGGTTTACTGGCGCAGGTACACCTTCAATACTACAGGGCTGATTGTTAATCCTGCACATTGCAGAGTTGTAGCGTTTATTAATAATCCGGGTACAGGTGGAGATTTCAGGGTATTGCAATCTGTGCATTGCAATTTGGAGTAACCAGGTGTTGTCGGCTATTTAAGTTATTTTGCCCCGTTTTTTACGGGGCTTATTTTGTGTGTCAGGCATGGATATAAGCTATAGGGTGCAAGTCCCGAGTACGCTTTACAGTAGGGAGTATTAGCCAATAGCAAGGGTGTCGCGGGTGACTGCGAATCTGAAAGAAGCTGGCGGCAAAGGTTCGGGCCA
>CAILLK010000060.1 GCA_903835005.1 uncultured Bacteroidota bacterium
CGTGGATTTTATGACGCTTACCATCGGAAAACAGAACTGCAACTAAAATTATTCTGACAAACCGCCGTATGCCGAACGGCACGTACGGTGGTGTGAGAGGACGGTGAGGGAAATAATCCCTCACCTCCTACTCGATTGTGGCTAGGGCTAGGTGATTTGAGATTTATCTGAAACTCAGGCTAAGGTAATTGGTGATTTAGGAATGAAGGAAGCATCCCTCCACTTCCTACCTGATTACTATAAATTCCACCCGCCGGTTTTCTGCTTTATCTTCAATACTGTTTCCGGGCTTCAGAGGTTTTGTTGCCCCAAAGCCTTTGGCCGAAAGTCTTTCAGCACTTACATTTGCCAAAACCAGTTGTCGTTTCACTTCACCTGCTCTTGCCTGCGATAGTTTTTCATTTGATGCTGTGGTCCCGTCATTATCTGTATGTCCGTCTATTTCGAGCTTCAGGGTAGGGTGGTCAGTAAGGTAGCGGGCCAGTTGCCGTATGAACTCCATGCTTTCGGGCCTTACCGTTGATTTAGCCACATCGAAATTGATAGCGTGAGTAACCAGTTTTTTCTCCGTTGCCAATCTTTCAAACTCATACCGGGGCATACCGGTTGCCAGGCGGTAGTTCCGCATTTTGGCCAGACCGCATATTTGTAAGCTAAAACTAACTGGTATATAACCACATGATGGACTAGTAAAAACGCAAAGTTGATCTATATACCACTTTACTTTTCTATTATTATAATAGAGCGCAAAATGATGCCAAAAGGAGTTATCGAAATGGCCGGGGTAGTTTTTATCTTTACAAAAATAATTAGTTGTTGAATCCCAAATCCATAACTTGCCTGTATAATTTATCCCGAATATAGGTCTTTTTATATAATCGGTATTTTGGAAATTAAAATTGAGATCAATACCCGTGTTTAAATTATTGCCTAAATAGAAATCATATTCAATAGTGAAACTATCGGGCAAAGGGTCATTATTTATTTCTTTAACAATGAGATATGGTTGATAATTGTCCGGTACAACTATTTCATTGCCGTTGCCTTCTTTTGTAACTTTTATATACTTTTTATAGACTTCATCCTGATGCATGCCAATATCGGTAATATCCCATTTTGATGGGAATTTACCTATTGAATCCTGGTTAAAATTATCTTCAAAGATTACATGCTGCATAGGATGGAAATCATAACCTGGAATATGCATGGACGGTTGGGCAAAAGAGGGTAAAGCAGCCAGAAGCAGCAGGATCAATAGGGCTATATTCGGGATGCTTTTTCTCATTTTACAATAAATTCCACCCTCCTGTTTTCAGCTTTATCATCAGCACTGTTGCCCTGTTTCAAAGGTTTGGATGATCCGAAACCATTTACTGCAAGCCGCTCCCCACTCACATTTGCCAATACCAGTTGGCGTTTTACTTCACCAGCACGGGCCAACGATAATTTTTCGTTAGTTGCGACTGATCCGTCATTATCTGTATGTCCGTCTATTTCCAGCTTAAGGGTGGGGTGGTCTGTGAGGAACTGTGCCAATTGCCTGATAAAGTCGATACTTTCGGGTTTGATACTTGAACTGGCCACATCAAAATTGATGGTATGAGTAACAAATTTCTTTTCGGTTAGTAATTGATGCAGATCTACAGTTGAGTCGGGCGATGTTACCCGGAAATTCTTCATTTTTAGTGGTCCGGTAAAGAGGAGCAGGACTTTCCGAAGATTATATTCGCCCTCTCTGATATTAATCAGCCGATATTGGTCAATGAAACATTGAATTTTGCCATAATCAAATCTTGCCCGGAAATGGTGCCAGGTGGTAAAATCTGAAATTCCCGTAAAAGCAACTTCTCTACCATTGCTATATTGGTGCCAACCAATCTGCTCCATGGAAATTCCTTTTTTTTCTTTGTGCCTGATCAGCAAATTCAAATCAGTGCAATATACATTATGCAAATTTTGGCATAAAGCAAGGTTGAGAATAGTATTTAGACCCTGCAATACAAAATCATATTCTATATCGAACCGCGGTGGAAAGATATTGGTTTCTATTTCCGGCCTAATAGAGCCATGCTCCTTTTTTACTTCCAGAATATAATCGTTGTTTTCTTTTTTTACTACATAATCAAGGTAGTTACTGGTATCTCTTCCCCCATCCATAGTGGTCATATGCCATTTTGAGGGAAACCTACCTACGGTATCATTTTTGAACCCATCCTCAAAAATTATTCTCTTTTTTGGCAGCATGTTGGGCTCAGCATTTGTCTGCGCCAATGCAGTTATACCGGCCTCTGGCAAGCAAAGAAAGAATATAATGTATGGAAAAACTTCCCTCATTTTGCGATAAAATCTATCCACCTGTTTACGGCGATTAGTTTAGCTGAATCTTTCTATATTGTAAAATAATGATATGTGAAATAGCTTTCAGAAACGAGCCCATAGTTATGCTTTAACGCATATATATGATATTTATTTTGACTTGTTTTCGTCAAAATGGAAAGTCATTCTACTATTATTTATGGTAAATATACCATAAATGTCATTTGCTGTTTACCTATTTATAAATATAAATAAACAATATCGAAATATATTTTAATTTAACCGTAGTATTTGTTGGTACAAAAATTAAAATTAAAAAAAACACTTTTGTAGCAATTTTAAAAAATATATATGATTTAGACTCAAAATTCCAAACTACCAAATTAATTCCCTAAATAATGATTTAATGTCTAATAATGGATAATTCCACTAAATGGAATTCGCTTTATTTTATGGATTTAATAATTATAATTAAATGTATTTTAAATTGATTGTCAATTATTAAACTTTCTGGCACATTTTTAGTAATAGAGTATCTGAAATCAAGAATTAAATTTCTAAAGCTCAGATAAACTAAAAAATGAATCAGACATCAAACAACTCCGGAACAGTAAAAAGCTTCAATTC
>CAILLK010000061.1 GCA_903835005.1 uncultured Bacteroidota bacterium
ATGCATGTACAATCCAATAGCGAATTGATCCGTTTTGCGATACAGCATAATCTGGCCTGATTTATCCCTTCCTTTTAAAGATTTGTGATCGGTAAATAGCAATGCACCAAAAATGGCAATTAGGAATGCACCATTTCGGTAAATAAGGATGCACCACTTCGGCAAATAAGAGTGCACCAGTTTGGTAATCAGGAAGCATGATCCCCATTATTAAAAGTTCCAGCTTTGGAAGCCAATAAAGGTTAACAAATATGGATACAAAAACAACTGGAGCCTGGATCATGTATTACGAAGTTCATCGACTACACAGAGAAGGATTAAGTTATCGGTCAATTGCAAAGTTTTTTGTAATGAACCGGCGTACGGTTATTAAATATTTAGCGATGAGTGAAGCTGAATATCAGGGATTCTTAAAAAAGAATGAAAGCCGGAGTAAATTACTGGATACATACGAATCTTTTGTTCAATCAAGATTAGCAGCCCACCCTGCAGCCAGTGCTGCTCAGGTTCATGACTGGTTAAAAGAGCACCATAGCGACTTTCCACACACCAATGCAAAAACAGTATACAATTTTGTAATGGCTATACGCCAGAAATATTCCATTCCCCTTGAGCAGGCTAGTCGTGAATATTTTGCAGTAGAAGAACTGGCTTATGGTTATCAGGCACAGGCAGATTTTGGACAATACCTCCTTCGCAATGCAGAGGGGAAACGTAAGAAAGTGTATTTCTTCGTCATGATGCTGTCTCGTTCAAGGATGAAATATGTTCATTTCGCCAATATCCCTTTTACTACCCGCACAGCAATTGATGCCCATGAAGAGGCATTTAAGTTTTTTGAGGGTATCCCCCAGGAAGTGGTTTATGATCAGGACCGCTTATTCCTCATAGATGAGAACCTGGGTGATTTATTGCTTACCCAGGAGTTTAAAAACTACGTTTTTGAACAAACCTTCCGGGTACACTTTTGTCGTAAAGCTGATCCTCAGAGTAAAGGGAAAGTGGAAAACGTTGTGAAGTTTGTAAAAAATAATTTCCTCTATGGCAGATTATTTTATGATGTACAGACACTGCAGTCGCAGGTGATGGGTTGGTTGCAAAGGACTGGTAATGGGATGGCTCATACCACTATCCGGAAAATCCCTTTGGAGCAGTGGGCTATAGAAAAACAACACCTGTCCCAGTGGGTAACGGTGAAAATACTTCCGGCTTATATCATGCGGTTTGTAAGGCTGGACAACACCATTGCTTATGCAGGAAACTTTTATTCTGTCCCACAGGGAACATTTAAGAAGGATGCTATGGTTATGTTATGGCTTAAAAACAATGAACTCCATATCCATGATGATCAGCAAAAGTTCCTGTGCAAACATCCGCTGGCTACAGGCAAAGGAAGCAAACTCATTAATACGGATCATAAAAGGGATAAGTCTAAACGCTTAAAAGTACTGGTAGCAGAGATTGCTGCCCTGTTTACCAATGCAGAGCTGGCTAACCAATATTTTGAATTAATCCGTCAGGTAAAAGGGCGCTATCTGCGCGACCAGATACAGTCTATCCGGGAAACAATAAAGGGCCGTGATAGCAATC
>CAILLK010000062.1 GCA_903835005.1 uncultured Bacteroidota bacterium
CAGGATCGAATTAAAAGGAAACTCAAGACGAATAAAAAAATAAGTACCTTAGCCATATCATTAAGCTCTTTCATTTATTGCCCAACTAAGGGGTGGGTCAACATGACCGGAATAGTGGGTCAACATGGCCGGAATATACATCCATATAGTAATTTCCTTCAAAAAAGACCCTTTCTTCGTTTTCTTTCACTAATAAATACATAAAATATTCACCATCGAATAACTTGTTTCTGATGATATCTTTATTGAACAAAATGGTATCTACGACAAAGTATTTAACGAGAGTATCTTGCCCAAAACATTGTTGGACAACAAATACCATTATTAAAAGGAAGAAACGAATGAAATAGGCCATGCAATGTGTTCAAGATATGAAACTAATATTTCCATCTCAATTGTTCTTTTTTAATTGTTCCCACACGTATTTCTATAGTACTTGCCGATAATTAGGATTGAAAGGGTCGTGGATAAGAAAATGGTGGTGATAAAATGATCTTATCTTTCTTTCCAGTGTTCTTCAGGATTTCTGAATGTAGATAAAACTGTCTGTACAATGATGATATTGATGTTTTCCTTTATTGTATAATGGATACCGTAAGGAAATTTGTTGATGAGTGCAAAACGAACATTTAGATACCGTATGGCACGCGCGTATGGATAAAAAGAAATATGATCGATTTGTTTATCAAATTCCAGAAGAAAATCAAGACCTAAGCCAGGTTGCTGGAGATTGTAATAATCAATAGCACTTTGTAATTCCTTATTTGCTTCCGGCGAAAATTTTACTTCCCATTGGTGCATTTATCCTGTTTTTAAACTTTTGCGAACATCTTCCCAGGATATAAGCTCATGAGGATTTTTATCGTAATAGTCTATTCTTCTTTTTACTTCATCTTGGTGAAATTGCGGGATTTCGATATCGGCTTCCTTATCACTTATAAACTCCACTGCTTCCATTTTTTGCAAATCCTCAATAAGGGCTGCTGCATAATCTTTTTTTATACGAATGTGATAAGTTGCTTGCATGATCATTTAATTTTGCAGGGAGATTGTACTTCTCTATACTTTCCAATATCAAATATACCGATTTTTAAAACAACAATTGGAGTTTTTTAGAGCATTCTGTCTGTCGTTAATTCCCTCCTTCCCGATTTATTGATTAAATTTGACCATAACTGAAATGAAATTACTTAAAATGAAATCCCTCTATAGTTGTTTACTGCTCATCTTGTTGTTAGTTGTTACCTCATTCACTATCCCCAGGGGCTGGCATAAAAACGGCACCGACCCCGACAGTTACCATGCTGGTGTAGAAGCCGGTGCAGGTATAAGTAGCAGCAAAGCCGGCACCATACAATCGGCAAGAGGCCGGATAACCGGCTATTGCTCGCTGGTGCAGTCCTTCAAACCCGGCCGCTACCGCAACAAAAAAATCCGCCTGTCCGGCTACATGAGATCTTCAGATGTAGAAAATTATGCTGGCTTTTTCCTCCGCATAGATGGCGAACCCACCGGGGGTGCCCTCGCTTTCGATAATATGGAAGACCGCCCCATAAAAGGCACTACTGGCTGGACCAGGTACGAAATAACCCTGAGTGTTTCTGATAACGCCCGGGAAATTGTGCTCGGCGCCATACTCAACGGCCCCGGCAAAATCTGGTTCGACAACATCCATATTGATGTCATTGATGAACCCACCGATAAAAAGGGAACCATAATCTATAAGGGCCCCGTTAACCTCAATTTTGAGGAATAAATGATATTTTATCAACGATTTACAAGGTACAATAGTAGCCCTGATTGGGCTTAATATATCAGCGGGGGGTGAAGCCCCTCGGTATTTGAAATGTATTTCTAAGCCCTGCAGAGGCGGAATCAGGCTGTGCATCATAGCTTTCACTTAAGTTAAAGTTAATGGAATAGATAGGTACCGGATTCCATATGGTGGCGGATTCAGGGGTTTTTACTTATTTTTGTTTAAAAGGCGGCTTTTGAAAATATACACACAGGGTCTGGTAAAACAATATGGCAAGCGCACTGTGGTCAACAATGTGTCGTTTGAGGTGAGCCAGGGCGAAATTGTAGGTCTGCTGGGCCCCAATGGAGCCGGCAAAACCACTTCTTTCTACATGGTTGTCGGCCTGGTAAAACCCGATAAAGGCGAGGTATTTCTGGATAATGAGAATATTACCAAGCTGCCTATGTATAAGCGCGCCCAGATGGGTATCGGTTACCTGCCTCAGGAAGCCTCCATTTTCCGCAAGCTCTCTGTAGAAGATAATATTGCCGCTGTGCTGGAGATGACCAAACTCACCCGCAAGGAACAAAAGTTCAAACTCGAAGACCTGCTCGAAGAGTTTCACCTCAAGCATGTGCGCAAAAGCAACGGCGATGTGCTGAGCGGCGGCGAGCGCCGCCGTACGGAGATAGCCCGCGCTCTGGCAGTAAACCCCAGTTTCATTCTGCTTGATGAGCCCTTTGCAGGTATCGACCCTATAGCGGTTGAAGATATCCAGAGCATTGTGGCAACCCTGAAATTCAAGAACATAGGCATCCTCATCACCGACCATAATGTGCAGGAAACCCTCTCCATCACCGACCGCGCCTACCTGCTCTTTGAAGGCAAAATACTCAAGGCCGGCAGCGCCGAAGACCTTGCCGCCGATGAACAGGTAAGAAAAGTATATCTTGGCCAGAATTTCGTTCTGAGAAGAAAAGATTACCTGAAAAACCCAATACCCCTGACCCCTAAAGGGGAACCAACTATTGAGCTTCCAACTTAACTACATTCTTCATTCATTAATTGGTCTATACTTTGAAGAAAAAAATGTTTTTAGGCGCCGACAAACTTATCTTTGAAAATGCAAAGGCACAGCGGAATAACCCGACTCATGCCGAAACAATATTATGGGCATATTTACGACAAAAACCTTTCGGACATAAATTCAGGCGGCAACATCCTATCAGCATCTATATTGCTGATTTTTATTGCCATTCCCTGAAATTGATAATAGAGGTAGACGGAAAAATTCACGACAACACTCAGGTTTTGGAACATGATTTGGAAAGACAAAAAAATCTGGAAAATGAAGGCATAAAATTCCTCAGGTTCAAAAACGCAGAAGTAGAGAAGCAATTGGAATTGGTAATTTTGGCGATAGAAAATTTTATTAATAACCACCCTGCTATAAGCCTCGTATAAGGGGTAGGGTACTAAAAGGAAGCCCCTTTAGGGGTTTGGGGTATGAGCATCATCAGTCCTGCATTCAAAGGTTTTATCAGGTTGCGCCAGAGCGCAATAGATAACTTTATGCACAACCCGATTGATACGCAGCAGCAGGTATTCAACCACCTCGTAGGCTCTGCGCAATTCACGGAATACGGTAAAAAGTACCAGTTCGAGCATATAGACAGCATCAGCGATTTTCAGAAAAACGTACCTATCAACGATTACGAAACCCTGAAACCCTATATCCAGCGCATTTTCGAAGGCAGCCAGAATATCCTCTGGCCATCGCCCATTACCTGGTTTGCCAAGTCCAGCGGCACCACCAGCGATAAAAGCAAGTTTATACCCGTAAGTAAAGAATCGCTCGATGATAACCATTTCCGGGGTGGTAAGGATGTGTTAGCGCTCTACATGCGCGATAATCCGCAATCCGGCTTCACATCGGGCAAATGCCTGTTGCTGGGCGGCAGCCACCAGGTCAACCAGATGAACGCCGCCTCTTTCTTCGGCGATATATCGGCGGTAATGCTGCAGAACATGCCCCTGGCCGGCCAGATGTTCCGCCTGCCCGAAATGAGCATCGCCCTCATGGCCGAGTGGGAGGCCAAGATAGAGCGCATGGCCCACAGCACCATCAAAGAAAATGTAACCTACATAGCCGGTGTGCCCACCTGGACCATCGTCCTCATCAAGCGCATCTTCGAGATCACCGGCACCAACAACCTGCTCGATATATGGCCAAACCTGGAGCTCTACATTCATGGCGGTGTCAACTTTACCCCCTACCGCAGGCAGTTCGAGTCGTTCATACCCTCGCCCTACATGTACTACCGCGAGACCTACAACGCCTCCGAAGGCTTCTTTGCCGCCCAGGACCGCGAAGATGAAGAAGGTATGCTGCTCTTCCTCAATCATGGCATATTCTATGAGTTTATGCCCATGGACGAGTACAAAAAAGAAAATCCCCGCACCCTTACCCTCAAGGAGGTGGAACTCTATAAAAACTACGCCATTGTCATCAGCACCAATGGCGGCCTGTGGCGCTACCTGGTAGGCGATACCGTGCAGTTCACCTCGCTCGATCCGTTCCGGATAAAGGTAACAGGCCGGCTCAAGCATTTTATCAATGCCTTTGGCGAAGAAGTGATTGTAGACAATGCCGATAATGCCATAGCCGTAGCCTGTGCCGAAACAGGCGCAGTAGTGGTAGACTATTCTGCCGCGCCGGTATACATGACCGGGCAAACCAACGGCGCCCACGAATGGATCATAGAGTTCGATTACCTGCCCGTGCCCCTCGATGTGTTTGCATCCCTGCTCGACCGCTCCCTGCAGGCCATCAACAGCGACTATGAAGCCAAGCGCCACAAAGACATAGCCCTGCGCCCCCCCATCGTGCACCAGATGCCCAAAGACGGCTTCAAGCGCTGGCTCAAAGACAAAGGCAAACTAGGAGGCCAGCACAAAGTGCCCCGCCTCAGCAACGAGCGCAAATACCTCGAAGAAATGATGGCATACCTGGGCGGGGAGTAAGGTACTTAGATTGGAAATCCCATAACTACTGAGGCTATTTCCATTGAGGTTTAGGCTGGATAGCTATCAGGCTGTGACTGAAATTAAGATTATCCTATAATTTAGCCGTGGAATTTTTATTTAACTTTGTATCATAATTTATATAATGACCTTCAGCCAGATTTATAAAATTTCGGATACTAAGCTTATCATTACACTTCCTGCTGGTTTCCAAAACAAGGAGGTGCTGGTAACTGTGGCAGATGTAGCAAATTCAAAGACTGATAAGAAAGCGATGATGAAACTCGCTGCTTCCGACCCTTTATATCTTTCTGATTTAAAGGAAGTTAATGACGATTTTCAAACCTGAAAAGCACTTCGGCAGGCTAACTGAACACGGCAGATGTACAGTTTTTTTTGTAAAATAAATTTCGAGGTGGTTTGGCTGAGAATCATAGTGCTAAATTAAAAAACTGAACCCGCCTCAGCAACGAGCGCAAATACCTCGAAGAAATGATGGCTTACCTGGGTGGGGAGTAACTGGATATTATAGGGCACTCAAAAAAGGAACGAAATCAATTGCGGCATTTGTATCCCTTAGTTATCTCTTTCCCATTCTGCCCTGCTATGTGCCAAATGTTTATGCATTTCTTCAGTGGTACGTTCTGAAATCACTCCCCAGAATTGTGCCATAATATCCTCGTTATCTGTTGGCGTATCAACAGGTTCATCATAAGAAAATACAAGCACCTCCACCTTTCTGCCGATATATTTAACTGGCAATGCAATATGCAGGTCATTGCTGTTTGGTGTTACAATAGAACGTATCATTTCATAAAGTTAGTAAATATTCTTGTTCTTAACCCACCACTGCATTCACCTCCTCGGCAAGTTTATCCACCTTTTTGTTTGGCCTTACTGCCGGCAGTGGCTTCCAGGTATTTTGCATAATCAATGATCTGCTGAAGCCCGAACGTATCCACCCCCGCCGGCAGCGTGATGACTATACTATCGTTATCGGTTCTTTCTATCAGCATTTTGTGTAGTTGCTACTATTCAAAGGTAAGAAAAAAGTATTGGATGAATAATTACTATTCTGTTTTAAGGTCAGAACTTATTTTCTTCCCCCATATTCCAAATGCCACAGAAAAAAAGGAAAAAGATTTTTTGTTTGATTATCCCATGTTCTTAAAAGGACGCGATGGGATAAGCGTAAACGCTGAAACTATTGCTGGTAGCTAATATAATTTTATTTTCGATTATCTCATGTTATCTCATTCTTTGAGGTATTAGGAGTTTGAGATCACCGCTTCTGTATCTACCCTCCTGATACTTTACTTCTTCCGTGAAAAAAGAACAGCCTTCCCAAAAAGGTGTTTTGTTTGGTTATCCTATGTTCTTAAAAAGACGCGATGGGATAATGGTAAACTCTGAAACTATTGCTGGTGGCTGATATAAATTTATTTCCGATTATCTCATGTTGTCTCATTCCTTGTGGTATTAGGAGTTTGAGATCACCGTTACTTTATCTACCCTACTAATACTTTACTTCTTCCTTGAAAAAAAAGCAGCCTCTCGAAAAAGGTGTTTTGTTTGGTTATCCCATATTCTTAAAAAGACGCGATGGGATAAGGGTAAACGCTGAAACCCTTGCTGGTAGCTAATATAAATTTATTTTCGATTATCTCATGTTATCTCATTCTTTGAGGTATTGGGA
>CAILLK010000063.1 GCA_903835005.1 uncultured Bacteroidota bacterium
ACATCCTCAACGTAAACCGCCGCACAATTTATTTGTGGGTCAAAAACGGCAAATGGGCCGAAATGAAGACCGCCGCGGCACAAACCCCGTTCACCATGCAGAACGATATCCACAACCATATCGCTGCCATCAACAGGCGCATCAAAGACCGCGAAGGCGATAACTGCCCCACCATGCAGGAAGTCGAAATGCTGCGCAAACTCATCAATATGTCTGCCGTAATAAATAAGCGACATACTGGCGCATACATCGAGGCATTCATGGAATTAACCACCTATATCTACCACAAAGACGTGGAACTGGCCCGGAAAGTAACCATGCACGCCGATAATTATGTAAAAGGCTATTTAGGAGAGGGTGCTGATGAGATTCAAATGAATATAGCTGATAACATTGCCCGTGTAGAAAAAAATCTCGAAAACAATACCGACCTGGAAGACCCAGCCACCCCTTCCGATCCCTTACCCGAACCACCGGCTACCAATCAGGTTCAAACCGAAGCCCCGCAACCAATCGAAACAACCCCTACCGGGCCAGACACTCAAATCGAGTCTCCTGATGAAAATAACACCCGCTCCTCTGTCCCCGTGAGCATTTCACCGAACGAGGCCAATGGAATTTCCGGACATCCATGCGATAACAATGGGATAACCCCTCCACCCGCCAAAAACAGCGATAATCAATTGAAAAACAATGAAGTAAGCCAGCCGGCAGCAGCCACTCCATATCCCATCACCAATTTTTCAAACAATGGGATAACCACCCCTCAGTGGCAAAACCGGAGTTTCATTGATCTCCCGGCAAATGAGGTTCTCGGAAAAGGGTAACAGCCGGTTATCTCAGAATAATGTTATTCATAGAAGCAATTATTACCTAATGCCAAACACACATTAGAAACCGGCTTTACCAGGATTTGCGGTCTTAAAAAAGATGTTTGCAAATTGCGGTTTAACGCCTCCGTGTGAAATTTTTCCATATCGTTTTTGTATAATTGGTATAGGATATAAAAACCATAGCCCACGGTTTCAACCATGGGTAAGAGAAACAGAGGGGCTTCTAACCGTTTCAACGGTTTATCGTTCAAAGTTAATCAGGCGCCTCCGTCTGCCTTTTACGAAAAGGCACGTTCTGGTGGGTTTCTCTGTGGTTAAAATTAATGCAATGAATTATCACGGGCTTAGTATAAATCAGTTCGCCGGATGACAATGCTCAATTTATAAACTACTGAACTCCCCGGAACAGGGTCGCTCCAATTTGCGGGGGCGGATATTTCCCAATAATTTGTTAGCATTTTATAATTCTTTGACAACCTTTAAACTATGATATTTTTTGAGGTCTAAAAAAAACAACAAAAACACCTCTTATGCAATGTCGCTTTCCGTTAATCCTTACTGGCCTGCTTACTGGCAGTTTTTTTTCTTATGCCTCAGCCGACCCAGCCGGGCATGGCGGCCACAGCCACGGTGGCGGGCATGGACACCACATGTCACACAGTATTGGGAGTGCTCATTCTTATAGCCATGATCACTTTCATTTTCATAGCCATTACCACAACCATTATGGCCATGATAATAACTACGGCAACAGCAACAGGTATGGCTCATCTTCCGTATACAGATGCCCGCTCAGGGGCCTTAATGAAATTACCGCAGGGGCTGGCCTGAAACCTTTCAATGAGCTTGAAGATTCAGCTGCAAAAACCGCTACACCGGGTATGTTTCTTACCTTCAGGCATTATATAACCAATGGTTTCGCATTAGGGTTTACAGCAGGCTTCCAGGATATTTATGGCAGCGGTATGTATGATAACGGTTCCGGGCAGCCAATGCCTTTTACCTATGCACAACTGAACACCACATTTGCAGCAGAAATGACCTGGCTCTACGCCAGCCGCCGCGACTTCATGGCTTATGGCAGTTTTGGCGCCGGGATAACACACTGGCTCGAAAACGGCCAGGACCAGGACAACACAAAATATACCGAAGAGGGCGATAAATTCGGATTCCAGTTCTCACCTCTTTGCTTCAGGATAGGCCGCTCCGTAGGCGCCTTTGCCGAATTCGGAGTAGGATATAAAGGGCTCTTTAATGGCGGCCTCTCCTACCAGCCCGGCTGGAAAAAAACACATCCCTTTTATAACTCCCGATATTATTGAGCCGTTGTTTTTCTTACCTTAACGCCGGAAATTTAATTATGAAGGAAACTGCATCAGCACTGGTTGAAACTATACGGCTTGTATTGCCATTGCTCAGACGGATAACCGATGAGCAGGCCTCAATGCGGCCCTCTCCCGGCCGGTGGTCTTCTAAGGAAATTATTGGCCATCTTATAGATTCAGCTGGCAATAACCAGCAGAAGTTTATCCGCTGTATGGAACAGGATGGCGTTCACTTCCCGAATTATCAGCAGGATTTCTGGGTTAAATCGCAGTATTATAATGATGAGCCCTGGTATCTGCTGCTATTGTTATGGGAACATATTAACCTGCACCTGGCTCATATTGTCCGCAACATTCCGCCATATTCTATTGCCCACACAATAACGATTGGAAATTCAGGGTCCTTTACACTTGAATTCATTGTAAAAGATTATGTTGAACATCTGAAACATCATCTGAAAACAATTTTTCCGGATGCTGATTTCCTGGCCAATTCGTTTAAAATGATCTATTAATTCAATATTTTTTGAAGAGAATTTATAAATTAAATACTCTTTTTTTGTTTATCATCAGTTTTTATCCACAATTGTGCAAATTATTCGACAAATCGGGTGACATTTAGCTTATTTTTTATTGCAGCTACGCTATATTTTCGTTACTTTTGTAAGGTAAAAAACTATCTATTAAAAGATTTTTCCCATATGTCCGAATATGGGATTTTACAAATCCTCATACTAATTTAAATAGTCCGGTTATTGAATAATATGGATACTGAAATGGAAGTTATGCCGATACCCGCCGATTATGGTGCGGATAGTATACAGGTATTAGAGGGCCTGGAGGCTGTGCGTAAACGCCCGGCAATGTACATTGGAGATATTGGGGTGAAAGGATTGCACCACCTGGTGTATGAAGTAGTTGACAACTCAATTGATGAAGCCCTGGCAGGGTACTGCAAAAACATTACTGTTAACATCCACACCGATAATTCAATCAGCGTTCAGGATGATGGCCGTGGAATACCAACAGGCATCAATGCAAAGGAAGGGCGTTCAGCGCTTGAAGTGGTAATGACGGTGCTGCATGCCGGTGGTAAGTTCGATAAAGATAGCTATAAGGTTTCCGGCGGATTGCACGGTGTAGGGGTAAGTTGCGTTAATGCGCTCAGCGCCCATCTGCATGTGATTGTAGCCCGTGAAGGAAAAACTTTCGAACAGGAATATGAGAAAGGTGTGCCTTTGTATCCGGTTCGGGAAACAGGGGTGGCTTCCAGCCATACCGGAACACTGGTTCACTTCCACCCGGACGGAACCATATTCAAAGACCTGATCTACAACCGCGAAATACTGGCAGGACGCCTTCGCGAACTGAGTTACCTCAATAAAGGTATCCGGATCGTTATGACCGATCAGCGCGAGAAAACAGAAGATGGCCAGTTGCCGACTGAAACTTTTTACAGCGAGGGAGGAATAGTTGAGTTTGTGCAGATGCTGGATGCCAAGGCCAAACGCGACCCTTTATTATCCCAACCCATATTTGTTGAAGCACATGATAAGGAATCCAATGTTGCAGTTGATGTAGCGCTTTCTTACAACAGCTCTTATTCCGAAAATATTTTCTCTTACGTAAATAATATCAATACCATTGAAGGTGGTACGCACGTAGCCGGTTTCCGCCGTGCTATCACCCGTGTATTCAAATCTTATGGCGATAAGAATAAACTTTTTGAAAAAGCCAAGGTAGAAATTACCGGTGATGACTTCCGCGAAGGGCTCAGCGCCATTATATCGGTAAAGGTACCTGAACCACAATTTGAAGGCCAGACAAAAACCAAGCTCGGCAATAACGATGTAATGGGTATTGTGGATGTTTGTGTGAGCCGGGTTATAGATGCATTCCTTGAGGAACACCCCAAGGATGCCAAGATGATCATTGATAAAGTGATCCTTGCAGCCCAGGCCCGTGCAGCAGCCCGCAAGGCCCGCGAAATGGTGCAGCGTAAAAGCGTGCTTACCGGTGGCGGAATGCCCGGCAAGCTTGCCGACTGCTCTGAAAGAGACCCTGAAAAATGTGAGCTCTACCTTGTGGAAGGAGACTCGGCCGGTGGTACCGCCAAGCAGGGCCGCGACCGCAGTTACCAGGCTATACTGCCATTGAGGGGTAAGATCCTCAACGTAGAAAAAGCCATGGAATACAAGATCTATGAAAACGAGGAAATAAAAAACATGTTTACGGCCCTTGGTGTCAGCGTTGGTACGCCAGATGATCCCAAGGCGCTCAATACAACCAAACTCCGTTACCACAAGGTCATCATCATGACGGATGCCGATGTGGATGGCTCTCACATCGCAACACTCATTCTCACCTTCTTCTACAGGTATATGAAGGAATTGGTAATGCAGGGCTATGTGTACCTGGCTATGCCGCCGTTGTACCTTGTAAAAAAAGGAAAGGAACAGGTATATGCATGGACCGAGGAAGACCGCCTGGCCGCGGTGGCAAAGCTGGGCAATGGCAAGGAAGACAGTGTGGCCATTCAGCGCTACAAAGGTCTTGGAGAAATGAATGCCGAGCAGCTATGGGATACAACCATGAATCCCGATACCCGCACACTTAAAAGCGTAACCATAGAAAGCGATACTTATGCCAATGAAATATTCTCTATGCTGATGGGCGATGAAGTACCACCCCGCCGTGAGTTCATTGAGTCGCATGCCAAGTATGCCAAGATTGATATTTAAGCCTGTTCAGGCTGGTAATAAAAAGAGGCTACAAACCAGTTTGTGGTCTCTTTTTATTAGTGTCTCCTTACAGGCAAACCCACCAGATCTCTCACTTCCCGTATGGTTTCCTTTGCTATAGCCCTGGCTTTATCACTCATAGCATGCACCTGCTCTTCAATATCTCTGTTGCTTTCTGTAAGCGCTGCTTTACGGTCAATAAATTGTTTGGATAGGTCCACCAGTCCGTTGGCCACATTTTCTTTCAGTGCAGAATATTTAAGCAGGCCTGCATTGTAATCCTCCATCAGCGCCTTATGTTCATCCATTTTACCGCAGGCTTTCAGCAATTCAAACAGATTGGCAACTCCCGGGCTCATGGTATCCGTCTTAGGCCCTATGTCTGTAACGGCAGATTTTACCTTCTTCCTTATGCTGGCTTCAGGCTCAAACAACCGCACCACATGCTGGTCACCCAGGCTCTTACTCATTTTTTTAGCCGGGTCGGCAAGCGATAACAACTTGGGAACTTCCGTGAGCAAAACCCTCGGCTCCTTAAAATATATCTCGTGCCTGCCGTTGAACCTGTTGGCAATATTGCGCGATAACTCCAGGTGCTGCTCCTGATCCTTACCTACAGGCACGTATTCGGCCTTGTAAATAAGTATATCAGCTGCCTGCAGTATCGGGTAGGTAAACAAACCAGTGGAAACTATATTGCCTTTCTCCTGCACCTTCTCGCTCTCAGATTTATCTTTAAATTGCGTCATGCGCTGCAGTTCGCCATAGGAGGTATAGCAGCTAAGTATCCATGTCAGCTCAGTATGTTCCGGCACAAGCGACTGAATAAATAAAACACATTTTTCAGGATCTACACCACATGCCATTAAATCTATTACCATATTCATGGTATTACTCTGCAGTTCACCGGGTATATAGGGCATTGTCATGGCATGATAATCAACTACACTATAGATGCACTCATATTTTTCCTGCAACTCTACCCAGTTTTTTATCGCCCCGAAGTAGTTGCCAAAATGCATTTCACTTGTTGGTTGTATCCCGGAGAACACTCTTGGTCTCGTATTTTTCATTTGCAACAAATATCAGTTGAATCAACAATCAGACTAAAACACGCAAATATACCTCAATTGAAGTTCAGATTTTTTAAACTTAGCCAAAAAACGCATAACAGCACTGTCACTGCTGATTTAACAGCAAAGAGGGCAGCCTGCATTGCAGTGCGATGCAGCAAAAGCTAGATTCTTAAAGTTAATTATTTTTTAGACGCGGCATTTTTAGCCTCAATACTCAATGTAGCATGTGGCACAGCACGAAGCCTGGCTTTATCTATCAGCTTCCCTGTTTCGCGGCACACACCATAAGTCTTGTTATGTATCCTTATCAGCGCCTTTTCAAGATTGCTGATATACATCACCTGCCTGCTGGTAAGCTGGCTCAGTTGCTCCCGATCCATTGCACCGCTGCCATCTTCAAGGCTCAGCCGCAGATCACTGCTGTCTTCTTCTCCGCTCGGGTGCTTACCCAACATCTGGCCCTGAAGAAACATTAATTCCTCCCTGGCTACTTCAAGGCGTTCCATTATTAATGTTTTAAACTCATTGAGTTCTTCATCACTATACCTGAATACCTTTTGTTCGGACTGAATATTTTCCGGCTTTGTTTGAGTGGCTGGCATCTGTAAATTATTTGATTTACTTATCGCTTCAGAAACTGGTTCCTGCAGATGATCTGCCTTTGGTTTGGATTGCTGTGTTATTGCAGTGGCAGAATCAGTTTTACTCCCGGTCTTTTTTTGTACTTTATTCACTTTCTTTCCTCTGTTTAATTTTTCTGGCTCGCAAAAGTACGATTTTATTATTACTGTCAGCACAATCACATTATTACCTGTGGTGTTATGTCTATATTAACCTTATTGAATATAGCATATTCTTATACACTCCATGTAAAATCAATATTCTGCAATCCTCGCTTTGTTATTCAAATAATCTCAACATACCCGGGCTATCAAAGGAAGAAATGTTTACGGCTCAAAATCCACCTTCATTTTTCGAAGAATGGCACAATAAAAGGGAAAAAATTATTTCATATCATTTCAGTTTTATCTTTCTGAAGCGGTAGTGAGAATAAAAATTGGTATAAACTGACAAAGGACCGTTGCATTCTGCAAATGCAATGGTCCTGTTCAAAATCATTCAAACGAAGAAAATAATTATTCTGTTCCTTTCTTCCGATAGTAAATTGCATCATCGTTGAACTCAGTCAGCGCCTGCAGTGCAGGGTTTGCCATACGCTCATATATCCTCGATATTTCTATCTGCTCCTTATTCTCATGCACTTCTTCCAGGTTATCGCCATGCACAGTAAATTCATCCAGCTTGCGGTGTAGCTCTTCCTTCATGTTCACTGCAATCTGGTTGGCGCGGCGCGAAACCACTGTAATGGATTCATACAGATTGCCGGTTTTTTCCTTCATTGCTATCACATCGCGGGTCTCCACAAGTGGGTTAACGGATGTAAGTGATCTTCTGCTAGTGCTCATTTCTTATTTTTTTAACTTTAGTATCTGCTTCTGCATACAACTTTTCTGCCTCTGCAAGATACTTTGATTTGGGATAATTATCTTTTAATTCCTGAAAAGCCCCGATTGCATTGGCAAAACGCTCCTCCTGTTTTGCCGGTACACTTGCTCTTGCATATTTCATCATTGACTTCATTATCATAAACTGATAAAGGTCGCTGTTTGGTGAATCGGGGTAATTATGCATTACGCTTTTATAAGCAACTGATGCAGCTTTGTATTGATAAATATTATAGTACAGGTTAGCCGCATTGGCCTGCTTGGCTTCCAGTTTCAATCTTGATTTGTCAATGTAGGAAGTTGCTTCTGCCAACCTAGCAGAGGAGGGGTATTTGTTCGCGTATGATTCAAGGGCTTCCAGAGCCTTCACAGTATTGGTCTGGTCAAGATCCTGTTTCGGAGCATATTTATAAAGACTGAGTGCACTCATGTATTCGCACTCCTCAGCGTTTTTACTTGTAGGGAATGTTTCCGTGAAATTCTTAAAGAAGTAGGATGATTCTACATAATCCTTGAGATTGTAAAAAGTATAGGCATACCTGTAATAAAGTGTTTCATAGTTGCGGGTACTCTTCATTATGGGCATAAGCTCCTTATACAATTCATTAGCATGCTGATAATCTTTCTTATCATAGTACTCATTAGCCTTGGTCAGCTTGAAGTTTACATCACTGCTCTTCCGGATTTTTTCAAATCCGCCACAGGAGCCAAGCATGGCTATACAAATCAATAAATAGATGGAATTTTTCAGCTTTAATTGCATAAAGGGATGCAAATATATGGAAAATCGGGAGTCCGGCCACCTTTAGATTGTTAAATTGGTTAAAAGGTTCGCGGCAGATGACATACTAAAAATACATTATATTTTTTTCAAAATCAATTTCACATTGCTGTTTATGTCTAGATTATTGTGCGTATTCTGCCGTTTTTACCGTTTAGAAACTTTTTCGACCGTTTAGAAACTTGTTTTGGAGCTAAGCACGATTCAATATTAAATTGCGTCTTATTGCTCAACATTAACACCACTAAACTAAAACTAATGAAACTACTGCTATATTTATTCATCAAAATAAAAAAATCCTGCGTTATTAAAACAGAGTACTTTATAGCTCAGCCATTGAATTCCTGCGACACTTTTTTGGATTTTTAATTTGTTTTACATATAGTATTTATTTTTTATATTATTACGTACCTTTTTTATTAATAATTATAAGCTACGCTTATTAGTATTTATCTCATTAACTTACAATTTACTCCCATTAACCAATATTAACGATAATTGTTAATGTTTAATGAACATTTTTGATTATTTTTGTTATACACCCATACAATACTTTTTTATCTTTTTTCTATAGCCACAGGTGCCTTACGACGTTTAATAACTGCTAATTGCACAAGATCTTAAGTGAGCGAAACTCAAACCTAATTAATATAGTTAATACAATATGATAAGACGAGAGTATGACCATAATAAGACATTAATCGTACAGAAACCTTTTTCTAGAAATTCCGAATATTATCTGTGGCGAATCTCTGCTCTTTCTTTTTCAAAGTGTAAATTTCACAATTCTTTCCGCTTGATAGGTAATATTCAAGAAAGGCAGATAATACATCTTTGCCGGGCCAATAATAATACATGGAACTAAGTTTTTTTATAAGCATATGATCTAAAAAATCAGAAAATCGGGTAAACAGATGAATAGTTTTGGTAGTGGTAGAAAAAATATTATTGATCACCAACAATTTATTTTTAGTATAAGGAAAATAAATATTATATACGCTACATAAATTGAAGTGACCTTTTTCAGAATCAGCCTAGTTATTTATTTGGAATACAATCATAGCAGCAAGCAAAAACTATGAAATTTTTAAAGTTAAAAAATCTGGAAGCATAATAAAACCAGAGAGAAATTTAAAATGAAAAAAATAATACTTTTAATCTCGCTATGTCTTGCTTTCACTTATGGTTTTTCCCAAAGCATGACCTACTACTATGTATCCGGACCCTTTACCACAGCCGGCAACTGGAATACAGTACCTGGAGGAGGGGGAACCCCTGCCAGTGCATTTACGTTTACTACTGATACCTGGATTGTAAATACGGCACTGACCATAAATACTGCATGGACTATAGCCGGCACTTTGCAGATTGGAGATGGGTCTTCAGCAAACACCGTAAGTATTTCCACTTCCCCTTCCATTGGCGGATGTAATGTTATGCCGAATGCAACACTGACCCTCAGTGCCAACCCAACATTTACTGCCGGCAACATATTTGTAAACAATGGCGGAACGCTGAATGTTAATGTTGCCAGCACAGCTACGTCTCCGGCACTGGCTTCCACACAGGGTGCGGTGAGCCAGATAACCTATGGCACCGGGGCATCGCATGTATTACCCATTGTAACTTTTGGCAATCTAACGCTGAATGATGCCATAGCTTTTACTATGGGTGGAAATGTTACAGTAGCCGGTACAATGACTTTTACTTCCGGCACATTAACTATAGGAGCAAACACGCTGACGCTTAACCAAACTGTTTCAGGCATGTCGGCTGCTAATTTTATTACCGGCAGTGCCTCATCAAACCTGACGATTGGTTCCACTGTATCTTTAGGAACCCTGTTTTTCAGTCAGGCAACACCTGGTACTACCAATAAAATAGCCACATTAACTTTAAATGGATCGGGCGGAACAACAACCCTGGGAAACGCGATGGCCGTGGGCACATCACTTTCTGTTTCATCAGGTGCAACATTGAATATGGGCGGCAACGTACTTACACTTACAGGGGCAACAATTTCAAATTCAGGTACTGTGCAGACTGCAGCCACAGCAGGGGCTTTTGTGGGTGCGGCAAACTGGGGGTCATCGGGAACTGTAACCTACAATGCGGGTGCGGCTCAGAGCATTATAGCAGCAACTTATAATAACCTCACAACAGGCAACGGATCTTTTAATTATACAGGAAGCGGTGCGATAACAGTGAACGGAGCACTAACTGTAAATACGAACAGTACATATACAGCAGGCGGCACTACTACTTTAGGCTCTTCGGCAACACTTACAGTTAATTCCGGAAGTACACTTGCTATGAGTACTTTTCAACTGGCAGGCACACCTGCAACTGTATCCAACAGCGGTACAATTACTACGGCCTGTCTTACAGGAACCAGCGCCACTCCATTACCCTCAGGTTATACATGGGGAGGTACGGTGAATTATAACAGCGGAGCCGCAACCGCACAAACTATAGTAACAGGTACTTATAACAACCTATCTCTTTCGAGCCATACTACAGGCGCCGTGACACTAGCCAGCGGCACAATAAACGTAGGCGGCAATTTCGTGGTTACAGCTGGTTCAACTTCATTTACCACTACAGGCAACACTTTTATCTATACGTCACTAACAGGAGGACAGACAATAGGTGGTATTACCTATAAGAACCTCACATTTAATAATACAAGCGGTGTTAATACTGCCGGGGCAGCTGTTACAACCACAGGTACATTTACCACCACCGCCGGCGGAACACTGAATATGGCCGGATTAGTACTGACTCTTACAGGCGCAACTATAGCAAACAACGGTACAGTAGAAACAACCCTCGCGGCCGGGGCATTTGCTGGTGCGACGAACTGGGGGTCGGCAGGTACTGTAATTTACAACGATGGAGCAGCCCAGAGCGTAATAGCAGGCATCTACAATAATCTTACAGTAGGGAACGGAGCATTTACCTATACAGCCAGCGGAAACATTACTATCAACGGAACCCTTACCGTGAATACCGGCAGCACATTAGCTATGAGTACCTTTGTAATGAACGGCACACCAACTATCGCCAACAGTGGCACTGTTTCAACCGCCTGTCCTACCGGAACAAGCCCTACACCGCTTCCTGCAGGATTAACATGGAATGGCCTGGTAAGCTATACCGGAGCAAATACTGTAGCACAAACCCTGGTAACCGGTACGTTTACTAACCTTACTGTAAGTGTGGCTCATACTACAGGCGCCCTTACATTAGCAAGCGGACTGATAAAAGTATCCGGCAATTTTACTGCGAGCAGTGCAACAACTGTTACCAATACCGGGAATACTTTTGAATTTACTTCACTTACAGGCGGCCAGACTGTTGGGAGCATGAAGTATAATAATCTCACTCTGGATAATACAAGCCTGGTAAATACTGCAAGCGGCGCAATAACGGTGGCAGGTACATTAACCACAGCAGCAGGGGGCACCTTTAATATGGCAGCCAATGTACTTACCCTTACCGGCGCCACCATAGCAAATAATGGTACAGTAGAAACCACCGCAGCCGCCGGGGCCTTTTCAAATGCAGCCAACTGGGGCAGCGCCGGCACTGTGCTTTATAACCTTGCCGGTAACCAGAGTATCATTACCGGAACTTATTACAACCTGACAATCGGCAATGGTGTTCATACCTATACCGGAAGCGGCGCCATTACTGCAAACGGAACGCTAACCTTAAATACCGGATTGACATTCACAGCAGGAGGTACCGTTAATTTAGGGTCAGCGGCAGCTCTAATAGTTAGTACCGGCTGCACAATGACCATGGGTACCTACCAACTTGCAGGCACACCTGCATCTGTATCGAACAGCGGAACAATTACAACCGCATGCCTTACCGGGACCAGTGCTGCCCCCCTGCCAGCCGGCTATACATGGGGTGGCACGGTGAGTTATATCAGCGGTGCAGCCACGGCCCAGACTATTGTAACCGGCACCTATACCACTCTTACACTTTCCAGCCATACAACAGGGGCTGTCACTCTCGCAAGCGGAAGCATTAAAGTATCTGGAAATTTTACGGTTACAGCAGGGTCAACCTCTTTCATTACTACCGGTAATACTTTTGAATATACAGCTGCAGCCGGTGCGCAGACAATAGGTGGAATAACCTACAATAATCTTACACTTGACAATACAAGCGGAATTGATGCAGCCGGTGCTGCAATAACAGTGGCAGGAACTTTGACAACAACCGCCGGAGGAATATTTAATATGGCTGCCAACATTCTTACCCTCACGGGCGCTACCATTGCCAATAACGGAACGGTGGAAACAACAGCTGCTGCAGGCGCCTTTACGGGAGCTTCAAACTGGGGAAGCGCCGGCACTGTTATTTACAACGCCGCGGCAAATCAGGCGGTAATTGCAGGCACATATAATAATCTTACAGTGGGGAATGGAGTGCATACCTATACCGGTAGCGGAGCAATTACGGTTAACAATACTTTTACCATCAATACCACCATTACATTTACAGCCGGCGGCACAATAACCTTAGGCTCATCATCCTCGCTTATTGTTAATACCGGCAGTACATTTGGTATGAGTACCTTCCAGCTGGCAGGAACACCCGCGTCTGTTTCCAACAACGGAACAATAACTACTGCATGTTTGACCGGAACAAGCGCGTTGCCAATACCAGCAGGCTATACCTGGGGAGGTACGGTGAGCTACCTTAGCGGAGCCGCTACCGCACAAACCATTGTAACCGGCACCTATAATAATCTTTCCCTTTCCAGCCATACAACAGGGGCAGTAACCCTGGCAAGCGGAACAATAAAAGTAGGCGGGAATTTTACTGTTACCGCAGGTTCCACTTCATTTACAACTACAGGTAATACTTTCGAATATACCGCTCTTGCCGGCGGGCAGACCATCGGAGGCATTACTTACCGCAACCTGCAGCTAGACAATACAAGTGGCATTGATGCAGCAGGAGCCGCAATAACTGTAGCAGGAACTCTAACTACCACTACAGGCGGAATATTAAATATGGCTGCCAATGTCCTTACACTTACCGGTGCAACAATAACCAACAACGGTACGGTAGAAACTACAGCAGCAGCGGGCGCTTTTGTTGGCGCGACAAACTGGGGCACTGCAGGTACCGTTATTTATAATGATGGCGCCGCCCAAGCCGTAATTACAGGCATATACAATAATCTTACCATTGGCAATGGCGTTTTTACTTATATTGCAAGTAACAATATAAGTGTTAACGGTGTTCTTACAGTAAATACGGGCAGCACTTTTGCTATGTCGACATTTATTTTGGGTGGCACCCCTGCCTCAATATCCAACAGCGGAACAATTACCACAGCGTGCCTGACAGGTACCAGTGCGGTGCCGTTACCGGCTGGCAGCATATGGGGAGGCACGGTAAGTTATGTAAGCGGCGCCGCTACTGCACAAACCATTGTAACCGGTACCTATAATATTCTTACCTTATCCAGTCATACTACCGGGGCAGTAACGCTGGCAAGCGGTACAATAAAAGTAGGAGGCAATTTTGTTGTTACTGCCGGATCTACATCCTTTACCACAGCCGGCAATACTTTTGAATATACGGCTACCGGTGGCGGCCAAACAATAGGAGGTATTACTTATAATAACCTGACCCTGGATAATACCAGTGGCACCAATACTGCTGGAGCTGCGGTTACCGTTGGTGGCATATTAACCACATCCGGTGGCACACTGAATATGAATGCCCTTGCCTTAAGCGGCGCTCTTACTACATCAGGCACAGGATTGATACAGACTACCAATACCACAGCCGCGCCTGTTACATCCGGCAGAACTTGGTCTCAGACCATTTTATACAACAATGCCACCGGTACCCAAACTATTGTGGCAGGGACCTACAATGGCGGACTTACCAACAGTAATACCAGTGGCACTAATACACTGGCAGCAGCAATTACCGTTGGCGGAGACCTTACCCTTTCTCCCTTATCTACATTAGCCGACGGCGGATTTACACTCACACTGGCTGGCAACCTTGCCGGAAGCGGCACCCATACAGGCAGCGGGAAAATAAGTATGAATGGTACCGGAAAAACTATTTCCTCAGTTATAGTAAACAACCTTACATTAAGCAATGGCGCTAATTTCAGCCTGGTTGGTAATCCTCAGATCAATGGTATATTTGCACTCACTACAGGTACATTTAATATTGGCAACTATACCCTCACATTTGGCACATCAGGATCCTTTGCCGGCACACCATCTGCTACCAATATGATATACTCATCAGGTACAGGCTCACTGAACAAGCTGTTTAATGCCAATGCCTCATTTACATTCCCAATAGGCGATAATACAGGTGTTTATTCGCCGCTGGCCCTTAATTTCACGGCATCTGCGTATGCTGCTGGCGCATATGTGGGCGTGGTGGTTTATAACGTAAAGGAAAGTCATAACCCGAGCGCAACCAATTATCTGAACCGCTACTGGGCAGTTTCCACTTCTGGCATTACAAGTCCTTCGTATACAGTAACCGGCGCTACCTATGCCGCAAGTGATGTAACAGGCACTGAAAACCTGATGTCGACGGCTGCGTATAACGGTTCAGCCATTTCGGTTATAGCAGGAAGTGCTGTAAATACGGGTACACACACTTTATCTGCCACAGGGCCGCTTACCGGTAACTATGAAGAGATCACCGGGGCATATGGCCTGGTGGCATCGGTAATCATCACCTCATCGAGTCCGTCGTCAATTTGTATTGGCGGCAACGAAGTACTTAATGCCGATGCGATTGGCATACCAGCCATTTCTTACACCTGGTCGCCCTCCACAGGCCTTTCGGCCACTACAGGAATGAGCGTTACGGCAACACCAACTGTAACAACCGTATACACGGTAAATATTACAGATGCGCTCACGCATACTGCCACTAATACCTATACGCTCAATGTAACTCCGGCGGTAACTGCAGCGCCCTCAAACAACAGTCCATTTTGCAGTGGAGGAACCGTAAATCTGAATGCAAATCCAGGCGGCGGCGCTTCAGCCTATTCCTGGTCGGGTCCCGGTTTATCTTCTTCTGTTATTGCTGCACCCACTGCTACCCCTACAGCTTCTGTTACCTATTCTGTAACTGTATCCAACGGAACTTCAAACCCTGGCTGTGTGCTAAACCTTACTACTGCAGTATCAGTAAACCCCGCCCCCAGTGCAGCTCCTTCAAACAGCGGACCTGTGTGCCAGGGAGATATTGTATCTTTGTCTTCAGACCCAACCGGTGGTGTAACCACCTACTCCTGGTCCGGACCGTTCCTTTCATCTGCCACAGATGCCAATCCTACAGCGGTGCCAACAATCACCAGCACTTATTCCCTTACCGTTAGTAGCGGCAGTGCTTCCGGTTGCAGTCCGGTTACCGTTTATACCACATCGGTTGTTGTAAATTCACTGCCAGCAATTACGGCTATCAGTAACTCCGGCCCTGTCTGTGCAAATAATTTATTAAGTTTCAGCTGCACCGTTAGCGGTGGAACCGGCCCCGGCACTTACAACTATAGCTGGTCAGGACCTTCGTCTTTCAGTTCTGCTCTGCAGAACCCGTTCATTTCCACCCCAACCTCTGCTGCAAGTGGTACTTATACACTTACCGTTACCGACGGCAACATTTGCGGAGGTACCGGTACGAATACGACTACTGCAACAGTTTATGACCTGCCTGTAATTAGTTCTATCGGGAACAACAGTCCTTTATGCGATGGAACTGCAACTTTAAACATTACTTCTGCAGCCAGCGGAGGTGCGGGCAGTTATACTTATTTATGGGCAGGCCCCTCTTCTTTCACCTCCTCTTTACAGAATCCTTCAATACCTGCCGCTACAACTGCCGCAGGCGGTGTCTATACGCTGACAGTTACTGATGCCAACAGTTGTAATGCAACAGGGACAAATACTACTACCGTATCAGTGAATCCATTCCCGGCCGTTAGTCCGATAACCGGACCTTCAGGCGTCTGTAATGGTTCAACAGTTACCCTTAATGACGCTACAGGTGGTGGTGTCTGGACTTCCGGCTCCTCTGTAGCTACCATAGGGAGCAGCTCGGGCATGGTGACCGGTGCAGCTCTCGGCATTGTAAATATCACCTACACTGTTACAACCGCATCATGCAGCACTTCTGTTTCTTATCCTTTCACTGTAGAAGATGTTCCCTTGTTCTTCTATACCTGTGCAGGCACTGGCGTTGGTGCATACTCCGGCGATGGCGGACTAGCATCACTTGCTACCCTCAGATCGCCCCGTGCTCTTGCATCCGATACTGCCGGAAATATTTATATATCCGATCTCAATGCCTATAATGTCAGAAAGATCTCTGTTAATGGTTATATCAGCACAGTAGCCGGAAATGGATCAGCCGGGAATTCAGGCGATGGCGGTCAGGCAACAGCAGCATCATTGAATATGACAGGCGGAGGCGGACTCTGGGTTGATCAGGCAGGAAATATATTAATTTCCAATACAGCCGGCCAGACGATACGCATGGTCAACGCTTCAACAGGCATAATTACAACTATAGCAGGTACTGCCGGAACAGCTGGCTTTTCGGGCGATGGCGGACCCGCCGCCGCAGCTTTACTCTTTAACCCTATAGGAATTTGTGAAGATACTTCCGGCAACATCTATTTCGCTGATGCCTCTACTTACCATATCCGCCGCATCGATGCTGCCACTGGCTATATCAGTACTATAATTGGTACTGGCTCCAACGCCTACTCGGGAGATGGCGGCCTCGGAATCAATGCAAGGGTATCAATTCCCAGGGATGTTGCAGCAGATTATTATGGGAATTTGTACATTGCTGATTATGGTAATAATGTCATCAGAAAATATGTTATCGCTACCGGCATAATCACCACCTTTGCCGGCACCGGAGCAGTGGGCAGCTCCGGCGATGGCGGCCCGGCTACGGCGGCTCTTTTTAATGGCCCTGCAAGGGTTACCTTCGATGGAGGAAATAATCTTTACATTGTAGATCAGGGCAATAATAAAATAAGGCAGATTGACCTCACTACCGGGCTTATTTCTACCGCTATAGCC
Organism: uncultured Bacteroidota bacterium; assembly: GCA_903835005.1. GTDB lineage: Bacteria > Bacteroidota > Bacteroidia > Chitinophagales > Chitinophagaceae > Nemorincola. The sequence goes on from CAILLK010000063.1 coordinate 17,366, forward strand.
ACCGGCACTGCTGGCTTTTCGGGCGATGGCGGGCCGGCAACTTCGGCCAAAATTTCATTTCCCGGAGGTATAGCTGTGAACAAATATGGCTACCTGTATGTTTCTGATGCCAATAACCACAGGGTAAGGGTATCTCCGTTTAATGGCACCATTATGATTACAACTGATACAACATCT
>CAILLK010000064.1 GCA_903835005.1 uncultured Bacteroidota bacterium
GCATCTGCCGAATCTTTCAATGCCAAGATAAAGGCATTCAGAGCAACTTCCAGGGGCGTTAGGGACATCAATTTCTTCCTCTTCAGATTATCCAAAATTTATGCCTAATATTTTTCTTCCCCCAACTTTTCAACTTGATCCTTGCCATATCTCTCATATATAACAATCAATTATATTCAGGAAATCTGCACAGAAGCCGGTGGTTCAGCCTTTGGGGAATAGAAGACATTTACCTGGATAAATGACAGAGCTAAAGAAAATCTTTTTCCCTCTGGCCATTTTCGGCAGAAGCCGGTAGCCTCTGATTTTCCTGTTTTCCCCTTTTTTTCCTACTTTACCTTCCTAATATCAATTTATGCGTAAAACAACCGGTATCCTGCTCATAACACTCGCAATATTCAGTCTCTCTTTCAAAGGCGACGCAAATTATAAGGTAGACCTTAAAATCATAGATCAGATAAAGAAAGAAGAAATGGACCACTCCCAGTCAATGCAAACCTTGTTTGAGCTCACCGACGAGAACGGACCCCGACTTACTGGCTCTACCGGAATGAAAAATGCCGAGCGTTGGGCTAAGAAAAAACTGGAAAGCTGGGGTCTTAAAAACGCCAGGATCGAACCATGGGGCAGTTTCGGCAAAGGGTGGGAGATCAATAAAAGCTATGTGGCCATGACCGCCCCTTACTACCAGCAGCTCATCGGCGTGCCCCGCGCCTGGACACCCGGCACCAACGGATTGATCAATGCCACAGCCATACTGGTAAGGATTGACAGCGTGGCTGACCTTGAAAGATATATTGGTAAATTAAGCGGTAAGCTGGTAGTTCTGACTCCGGCAAAACTTGAAACTACCCCCAATTTCAAACCCGATGCCAGCCGCGTGCACGATACCGACCTTGCAAAAATGGAAAGCGATACTATTACGCCACCCGCTCCGCCCAAACCTAAAACTACTCCTGCAAAGCCTGCGGTGAACCTGCGCAAAGCCATTGATTCCTTTTTGTATGCTCAGGGCGCAGTAGCTGTTGTGAGCGGAGGCCGGGGTACAATGGGCACAGTATTTACCTCCAACGGCGCCTCCCGGGCATGGTATGCCAAACCTGTACTGCCCGAAATGGAAATGGGCTACGAATCGCTTGCACGCTTATCCAGGTTGCTGAAGGCAGGGCAGGAAGTGAAAATAGAAATGGATACCAGAACAACCTTCCTCACTCAGGATTCTTTAGAGAATGTAGTAGTGGCAGAGATACCCGGCACCGACCCTAAACTAAAAGAGGAACTGGTGCTGCTGGGTGGCCATATGGATAGCTGGCACGCTGCTACCGGAGCTACGGATAACGGTACCGGCATCACGGTATGTATGGAGGCTGTGAGGATACTCAAAGCCCTGGGAGTAAAACCACGCCGCACTATCCGCGTCCTGTGCTGGAGTGGTGAGGAGCAGGGCCTGCTGGGCTCGCGTGGCTATGTGAAAAACCACTTTGGCGACCGCCTGACTATGGAACTGAAGCCCGACCATGCCAAGGTATCGGCCTATTACAACCTCGACAATGGCGCCGGCAAAATACGCGGCATATACCTGCAGAACAATGAGGCGCTGAGGCCGTTGTTCACCTCATGGTTGGAGCCCTTTAAGGATATGGGAGCAGGCACGGTAACCATCCGCAATACCGGATCCACCGATCATATCTCTTTCGATGAGGTAGGCATCCCCGGCTTTCAGTTTATTCAGGATGGCCTGGAATACGGCACCCGCACCCACCATACCAATATGGACAGTTACGACCGTGTAATCCCCGACGACCTCAAACAGGCTTCCATTATCATGGCCGCATTCGTTTACAACACCGCCATGATGGACGAAAAAATACCCCGCAAGCCATTGCCTGTAGTGAATAAAGCAGCGGATAGTTATAAACGGTAGAACGGCCTTGTAGCGCTCTTAGAATAAGGGAATTTAATCTGAACCTATTTAAAATTAAAACAGTTACAATAAATCTTTCGTATTTTTGAAATAGAAATTAATAAACTGCCAATGGAAATAGCAACAGGGTTAACAGCAGTGTATGAAAAAGTAGGAAATGATTACATAGGTTATATTGAGGAATTGCCTGGAGTAAATACTCAGGGTACAACCATTGAGGAAGCACGGATAAATTTGAAAGAAGCCTTGGAAATGGTGCTCGAAGTAAGAAGAGAGGTAGCTCATGAAGAGCAACTTGGCCATTCTATTATCAGAGAGCCTATCAAAATGGTTGTCTGATGAAACGGAAGGACTTTATGGGGCACCTTACCCGGCATGGGTGTTTGCTAAAACGGGAAGGGGGCAACCACTCGGTATATTTAAATGTATTAAATAAAAAAACATCCTCAGTTCCCCGGCATAATGAGATTAACGACTATCTGATCAAAAAAATATGCAAGGACCTGGAAATTAAATCTCCTTTCTGATAGTATTTTTGCATCTGCAACAATGGTATTTTCATCAAAACTGGTAGAAGACGCGGTACAGGAATTTTCGAAGTTGCCGGGCATTGGCAAAAAGACCGCTTTACGGCTGGTACTGCAATTATTGAGGATGCACGAAACGGAGGTAGACGGATTCACTACCGCCATTGCAAATATGCGGCATGGTATCAAATTCTGCAAAGAATGCCACAATGTGTCTGACAGTGAAATATGTGGTATCTGCGTAAACCGCGCCCGAAACCGCAGCCAGGTGTGTGTGGTGGAAACTATTCGCGATGTGATAGCCATAGAGAGCACCCAGCAGTACAATGGCCTTTATCATGTGCTGGGCGGCATCCTCTCTCCACTCGATGGCATTGGCCCGGATCAGCTCAATATCCATACACTCCACGACCGGGTTAAGAAAATTGAAATTACCGAGATCATAATGGCCCTGAGCCCGACAATAGAAGGCGATACCACAGTATATTATATAGCCCGCCAGCTCAAAGACCTGCCGGTAATGATTACCACTATAGCCCGTGGCATAGCCTTTGGCGGAGAACTGGAATATGCCGATGAAATGACACTGGCCAGATCAATTGCCAAGAGGCTGCCGGTAGAGAATTATGTGAATGTGCAGGGAAAGTAATTCACCTGCCCAAAGTGTAGACTCCTGGCTTTTCAGAGAAAATTACCTGTTGATATAAATCATCAGTGCGATAAAGTACATGATTCCTGGACGAAAATATAAATGTCCAGTTGTCTATCCGTCCGGGAGATGTAACTATCTCTTCATCATCAAAATATTTCTTGCAGGCTTCTCTGCTTTTTGCCGTTTTTAATGTCAAAAGCCCATTCCAGTTAAGCACATAAGTGGTATCATTTATCTTATTCCAAATTCCCAACGAGAGTATATTTTTTGTGTAATCAAGGCCCTTTGGACGGGTAAAAAGAAAATGATGATCGGCAAACAAAGTGAGATAAGTCTGTGGATATGATTTGATTTCCCTTTCGTAATTTACTACAGTATCATAATTAATAAAGATTTGAAAGTTTCTTTCACTTTCAGCTTGAGTGTCTTTCACGAAATATACTTGATAATAGCACTCGCGAAATATTATTGGGCAATCTGCGAGGTAGGTGTCTAATGGTGGTGTGGTGGTATGCCATAATTGCCAATTTCGGGATTTTTGCAACGCCAAAAGTTTACCGTATAAAGTTGCCAATCCCGCTGTTCTGTTTGACCCGGGGTCCCATATTTTCGTTACAGATCCGTCTTCAAAATAGATATTGAGAAATGCTGCTGCCGTTTCGGTCGGAGCGGGTCTATAACGGTTTTTGGGATACTTAATTTCAATATAAGCTACCAGGTTCAATATTTCAGCTAGTTGAATACTGTCTATTGAACTAAAGCGAACCTCGTCCAAATCTCTTGATCCGGTTGCAGATTGATATACGGCTGTTCCATTTTTATTAATTTCTATAAATAATTCGGTGCAATCACCAAAACAGGCAGGATGTTTCCAAAAATCAATTTTATTCACTTTTACACAGGCAGGATGTTCATTATATTCTACTAAGCCACCGTATTTATAGACGATAGTATCTGTTTGCGAAACAGTTTTGAAATAACGTGAGTTATCTGATATCCCCATATTATTCCAGACAATCAATCCTGTGGATTGATCAGGTAATTTAACGGCTCCCATTAATCCATCGACAGGGATAGGAAGAAAAACATATTTATTACCCATATCCAAAACAATAAATGAATAACTACCTTCAACAATTAAATCAGTTTTCCCATTACCATCAATATCTGTTTTGAAAAAAGTATTACTTCTGTATTCTTTTCTTATAGTTTTGGATAGGATGGAATCCGTTACTTGCAATGCTTTTTCCTGGTAAATAAAATCATTGATGTTAACCCTGATTAATGCATCGCTATCCAGGTTTGAGGTAAGAAACTTAACTACATCCTCATTTGTTTTTATTGAATCAATAACATTGGCATAAGTCGGAAATGCAGGTAGTGTGCAAACTAAAAACAATAAAACAGACTTATAAAATGCTTTCATAAAGCAGAATTTACATTCCAATATCCCCCTTAAATACAAACTCCGCAGGCCCGGTAAGTACCACATCTTTGACCGATGTTCCGGTATCTTTAGTAAAGGTAACAACCAGATGCCCGCCGGGGGTTTCAATATCAGTACCAAATATTCCTTCGAACCGGGCTGTGGCTGCAATTGCAGCGGCGGTAACTCCTGTGCCGCAACTCAATGTTTCGTCTTCCACTCCGCGTTCATAGGTGCGCACTATCAGCTTGCCATCATGCAACTGCACAAAGTTTACATTGATACCATCGGGCTGAAATTGTGGCAGGGTACGGACCCTGCGACCTTCGTTGAAAACATCTGTCTTACTCACATCTGGCACAAACAGCACATAATGCGGTGATCCGGTATTAAGGATGGTATGGCCGGTGCGTATGTCTATATCGGCAACATCATTCATATGCAGGCTTATGAGTCCATCATCAGCTATTGTTGCAGTATGGCTGCCATCTATAGCCAGAAAACGTGCCTGGTTATGTATTATCCCAAGGCTTTTTGCAAACGCCACAATGCACCTGCCGCCATTGCCGCACATGGTGCTTTCCCGCCCGTCGGAATTGTAATATACCATCCTGAAATCATGGCCGGCAGCGTATTCCAGCAGCATCAGGCCATCAGCGCCTATCCCAAAATGACGGTTGCATAAACGTGCAATCTTTACAGTTGAAAGAGTTACTTCCCCATCCCTGTTATCCAACAGAATAAAATCATTGCCGGCACCATGGTATTTATAAAATGTCATTGGTTTACGTAAGTGTGGCTGCAAAGTTAAGCCAAACAGCAGATTAGTTTTCACTTAAAGAAAATTGCAGTTCCCCAAAAGGCAACTGTTTGTTTTGATCGTGTTGTTATAGAAATGGTATCGTAATATTTTCGAAAATCACTTTAACTGTTAGGCCAAAATCTGCTGATCCATGATTGCCTCCCAATACTATAGTATAGTGGCCAACCGGCACAAGAGAAACACTATCCAGTTCAGCGGTTACAGTGGTATCGCTCCTGTCTGTAAATCTTATTCTGGCTAGCTGGCTGACCGGAATTTGAATATAAGGGGTTATGGTTTTATAGGTAATGCCTGAATCTACTTTTAAGGAATCATAGTAGCAATTAAAATTGTAGTTATCAGAGCTGAGGTCAACAAACCGGACATGAACGAAACCAGAATCAGGCAGGGTAGAATCATTGGCAGCAAACAGGAAACAAGGGCTGGATGCCGGCCCACCCAAAAAAACGGAGTAGGTACCATCATTTACCAAAGTGGCTGAAATTGAATCAAGCAAGGTATCTTTTGCTCCCGATCTCCACCACGAAAGTTTTAAATTATTGCCACAGGGTACGAAACCGGTTTCTGAAATTAATGAAGTTCCGTCTCCCTGCAAGCTGGTAACATTATTTCCGTATTCTTTCATATTTATTGTACCTGAGAGGTGCGGGGTGCAGCCATACACAAAAATCATCCACGAGCCTGTAGAGCTATACACATGCGTGTCTTTTTGGCATGAAGTAAGTAATATAAAGGGTACAAGTATCGCAATAAGGCAGAAAAGTTTTTTCATAAAAAGTTTCTTTTTAATGAAAATACAACAATCATACCAAATTTTACCCGGCCTTAAAATTAACTTACAATATTACCTTGGAATTCAGGCTTATTATTCTTGAGCACAAAGAGAAGTTTTGAACACCATTGTTGCCGGCAAGAACAATTATGCATATGCCGCCAGAACCTAATAAAAAAGTACCGGTGGGTATAGTAACTGCAGGTATAGCTGCATTCACAAATGTAAATGATGCCATGCTATCGGCAGGTACTTCGAAGACGGGTGAAACTGACTGATAAGTGAGCCCGGAATCCACTTTAACCGATCCGTACAATACATTGAATATGCCTGTATCGCTACTGAGATTTACAAACCGCACTCTTGCCATTCCCGGGGCCGGAGCGGTCATATCATTTTGAATAAAAAGCTGGCACGGATTAGTTACCGGCCCGCCGAAAAACATACTATAATTGTTATTGGCTACAAGGTTAAAAACGTTGGTATATAAAATATTGTTCACCGAACCGTTACCGGTTTTAAATGTGAGGTTCACATTACTTCCGGCTGGTACACCGCCGGTGCCATTTAAAACAGAAGCATCGTTTTGTGCACTGAACAGAAACCGGCTTGTATCATATACTATTACCGTACTTGAGTAAGGTAGTACGGGAGCACATGCATATACAACTGATAGCTGAGCGGTAGGTGAGGCAGCCGGAACAAGACGTGGGCTTGGCAGGCAACCTGTAAACAATAAATCCAGAACAATAACCGCAAATAATGAACGTAACTTTTTCATAATAAGGAGTATTAATAGAATAAAATTAAGGAAAATAAATTAAAAAACCCATCAGTAATTTTTGTTACTGATGGGTTTTCTAGTTTAATTAAAAAAATTATATCAACTGCAGGCTCCGGTTCACAAACTCGGTCAGTTCGGCGCCGGTAAGCATTCCCTGCGATAATAATGCGAGGTCAAATGCCTGTTTGGCCAGCTTCATCTGTGCTTCTTCACCCTCTGTATTCAGTATCCGGCTCACCAGTTTATGGTTGCCGTTGATAGCTACATTGTAGTTGTCGGGCATCATACCATAGAAGCTCATTCCTCCACCCATTTTGGCCATATCCTTCATGCGGCGCATAAATTCGTCCATGGTTACGGTTACAGGTTGCTCATCAATGCTCAGCCCTTCTACCGATACCTTCATATCCTTGCGGTTGATGGCCTTTTCGAATATTGCCTTTACTTTGGTGGTTTCATCTGCTGTCAGCACTGATTCTATCTTTTCTTCTTTATCTATAAGCTTATCCACAACATCGGCATCCACACGCTTTATCTGTACCTTCTCCAGTTTAGATTCCAGCTTCTGTATGTAATGACTGTCGAGCGGTGAGTTCATCAACAGTACATCATAACCCTTTTTATTGGCTGATTGGATAAATGAATCCTGTTTTTCTGGTTCCGTGCAATATATGTATATCACCTTGCCGTCTTTATCAGTCTGCAGCGGGGCAACTTTGTCTTTATATTCAGTAAGTGTAAAATATTCTTTTTTAGTATTGGTGAGCAGTGCAAAATCAACAGCTTTCTCATAAAACTTCTCATCGCTGATCATGCCATACTTCACAAACAGGCCAATATCATTCCACTTTTCGTCATAGCTTTTCCGGTCGTTTTTAAACAATTCAGCCAGTTTATCTGCCACTTTACGGGTAATGTAGCTGTTAATCTTTTTTACATTGCTGTCGGCCTGCAGGAAGCTGCGCGATACATTCAGCGGAATATCGGGTGAGTCAATTACACCGTGCAGCAACATCAGGAATTCGGGCACAATATCTTTCACTTCATCAGTAATAAATACCTGCCTGGAGAATAACTTGATCTTATTGCGCTGTAATTCTATATCATTCTTCACCTTAGGGAAATAAAGAACGCCGGTAAGATTGAACGGATAGTCCACATTCAGGTGAATCCAGAATAGTGGCTCTTCGGTCATCGGGTAAAGCTCCCTGTAGAATTTAAGATAATCTTCATCCTTAAGTTCTGTAGGCGCCTTGGTCCAGATAGGGGTGGTATTATTGATGATGTTGGGAACTTCAATTTCCTCCGGCTTTTTGTATTCCTTTTTTGCTTCCTCCTTTTCTTCCTTGCCTTCAGTTGCTGTATCTTCTGTTGTATCGTCTTCTACAATTTCTGCCTCATCAAAGCTTTCTTCCTCAGCAACATCGGCTGATTTGTATTCTGTTTTGGTGCCAAACTGTATTGGCACCGGCAGGAATTTGCAGTACTTTTCCAGTATGCCTTCCAGTTTGTGTTTATCCAGAAACTCTTCAGAATCCGGGTTGATGTGGAGGATAATATCCGTACCTCTTTCCGTGCGGCTGCCTTCAGTTATTTCAAATTCCGTACTGCCATCGCATACCCAGTGTGCGGGTGTAGCGCCATCCTGAAAGCTAAGGCTTTGAATCTCCACCTGGTCGGCCACCATAAAGGCCGAGTAAAATCCTAAACCGAATTTACCTATCAGTTCGTTGGCATCTTTCGAATCTTTGAATTTCTCCACAAATTCCTCAGCTCCTGAAAAGGCGATCTGGTTAATGTATTTTTTGATCTCCTCAGCGGTCATACCAAGACCATTATCCGATACCGTAATGGTCTTGGTATCAGCATCAAATGCTATGGATACTTTAGGATCACCAAGACTGCCATTGTATTGGCCGAGGGCTGCCAGACGTTTAATTTTCTGCACAGCATCTACTGCATTCGAAACGAGTTCTCTCAGAAATATCTCGTTATCAGAATAAAGGAATTTTTTAATAATCGGGAAGATGTTCTCCGTGTGAATGGAAATATTGCCTTTTTCCTGCATAATATATTAAGTTTGATGTTTAAGCAATACCTATCAATCTATATTCCAAACTGATCAGATTGACAAAATGACAGGGATAAGCCACTTCACATGTAGCCATTTTCCATTTAAGAAGATTCCTTGTTTTCAAATCTTTCCTTAGCGAGTTCAATTGTCTTTTGCAACTTTTGCTTTAAAATCCGTTTACTTGGCAGCTCAGTGAGGTATTCTGCAATTTTAATACCTGATTTATCCAATTGAAGTAATTCTATTTGCTCCCTGCTGCCCTCAGTACAAAGTAATAAACCAAGCGGAGTGCGCTCTTCATCCTGCATTTCATTCTTCTCAAGCCAGCGCAGGTACAATTCCATTTGTGATTTATAACCTGCCTTGAATTTGCCAAGTTTCAAATCTACTGCCACAAGCCTTTTCAATTTTCTATGGTAAAATAAAAGGTCCAGGTTGAAATCTTCTCCATCAATTATCATCCGTTTTTGTCTTTCTACAAAGGTAAAACCCTGACCTAATTCCATGATAAATTGTTCAAGGTCCTGCAAAATTGCATCCTCAAGGATTTTCTCGCTATAAATGTTTTTCAATCCTAAAAAGCCAAGCATATAGGTATCCCGGAAAACAAGGTCGGGAGTAAGTACATTATCTTTCCGCAGGGCCTTTAATTCCTGTTTAATTAGTAGCTCTGGTTTCTTGCTGATAGCAGTGCGTTCATAAAGCATACTGTCTATTTTTTCTCTGAGTGTCCTCACACTCCATCTTTCTATGCGGCACATTTCAGTATAAAATTCCCTTTGCAGTTCATCTTTAATAGGGATCAGGGTTATAAAGTGCGACCAGGTCAATTGTCGTATCAGTGATACGACAATCTGCTCATCAGGAAATACCGCTGCAAACTGCACAATCCTGCGGAGATTTTTCTCCTCAAACCCTTTACCATAGGTTTCCTCCAATTGTCGTGACAGTGTAACGACAATTTGTTTTCCATAATCGCCCCGCTTGCTTTTAAGCAATTCATCATTAATACGTTTACCCATTTTCCAGTAGAGAAGGGTAAGAGTGGCATTTGCCGTATATGCCACATATTTTTTGCTTTCCTCAATAAACCCTGCAACATCTGTAAACAATTGCGAGGGATCTCTTTTTTTGATTTTAGCCATGCCTCTGGTTTATTATCGTTTACCAAAATACAACAAAAAGGAGATAGCAATAATTTTTTAGGGAGGGCTTTTTTCTGCAAAGGCAATGTGGTATTTTCATTCCCTGCTTCTTAATAGAACTGTATTCGAATTGAGGTGGCGCTGTCACGACAATTCGAATAGCGTATTAATTATATGTTTTCAAATTTTTCAAAGCTAACTACCCCTGCCTCAACCATTGCATCATTTTAGGAAAGGTATATTCATCAGGCAATTGATTGCGCATAAACCCCTTCGTCAAACCCAACCATTGCAATATGGGCACACCAATAATGGTACCACCTTCGTTGCATTTCGAGAATGCTTCTATCAGATTCTCTGAACCTTCTTTATACCCACCCGAATGAAACAGGGTTTCAGCATCTATTACCAGATGATCCTTTGCAGCCCACGACCAGGCTATAGCAGCCATTTCAGCAGCCCCGGCATCTATATCTCCAGATAAATTTTCAGAACCATTAGCCAGTTTACGGTGTTCTGGTTTTAAAACTGCCAAATGCCCGGCCTCATGCAGCAGGTCGCCGGGATAAGTGAGTTGTTCCGGGTCATAAATAATTGTGCCATGGCATATTTCCACACCCGGCAGAAAAGTATTATCAGGCACCTGTCCTTGCCTGCATTCAATACCAATCTCATTAATGAAACCGGAAATTTTGTTGGTCAATTCAATATCTGTTGGTTTTAACTGCAGTTCCATTTATGTTCGCCTTGTTTGAGGAGTTGCAAATTTATAAACTGGCATCATTAATTTTTAATAAACTTAGTTACGAATTGTTCTGTTTCCGTTTTCACTTCTACAAGATACATACCTGCTGCAAACCCACTGATATCAAATATTGCAGAAACATTTTTCCCTTTGGTATTCTCTTTATTTTGTAATAAAACCCTGCCCATCATGTCAGTAATAGTTATCAATGTATTTCCGGGTTGCAGTAATGCCCACTGAACAAAAATACTTTCCTGTGCAGGATCGGGAAAGACTTTTATAGCCGTTAATTTGGGTGAGTTCAGATTACTTACTGATGCTGGTAATGGTAATCCTGAACTATCGCACAAACAGGCATTTCTACGTTCATCGTGCCGGAACATGGTCCAGGCTGGCCCCTTTCCCACCCCCCACGACAGGCAATAGGCACGGCCATAGTTGCCGGTAGTGCCCGGATTGCGCGATTTGCCACCTATCACAAAAACATCCAGTATGCCATCGCCGTTAAAGTCGGCCACTATAGGTGCATGGTCAATATTAAAGGTATCACCATAAGCTGCCGCCAGGTCGTAGGACCGGATCAATGTGCCATCGAGGCCGCTCAGGGATATTACCTGTCCCGACCATGTGGCATAAGTTACATCCGGATACTGGTCATTATTTACATCTGCTACTACCGAGCCTCTTAGTGATGCATCATATCCCGGATAGGTCCACAGCAGGCTGCCATCGGGTTTAAGGGCATAAACACTGGTGCCGTCATTATAAATGATATTAAGGAAGCCATCGTTGTCCACATCAGCCAGTGTAACCGCGCTCATAATATATGATGAAGAGTTGTAGTTTTTAATCCAGTTCACACTGCCATCTGTCACATTAAAATTATAAAGGTTGCCGCTGTAATCGCCTATAATGGCTTCCTTGCGCCCATCGCGGTAAAGGTCGCCTATGGCAGCACCTTCATAGATAATATTGGGAACCGGGTATTGCCAAAGCACACTATGATCGCTGGCTCTGAAGCAAACTATCCGGTCACTGTCGGGCGTATTCCGGTTCCAGGTAGCTACAAGAAAATAAAGTTTCCCGCTGTCCGTAATAATAGCCGGTTCAGTCTGTACAGCCACATAAGGTATGTCTGTTACCGGCACCTCCCAGTTGATGATGCCTGTTTTCCCGTCCAGGCATATCACGCTGCTGTTGAATGTTCCATCAAGTACTTGAATCGTACCATCATTATTCAGGTCGGCGGTAGAAGGGGGTGAATCACTGCCATAGGTAAGTGTTTTCCATTGCACATAACCCGAATCAGCGTCGAAACAAAAGGTAGTATCGTTGCAGGATCCCGGCAGTATTACTTTATAATTCCCGTTTCTAAATGGATCAAAGATCAGTGGCCCGGCATCATTACATCCGCCAACTGGGCCTTTTACCGGTTGCTTCCATCTCAGTGTTCCGTTTTCGGCATTCAGGCAGTAGAGGTTGCTGTCGTTCCAGTAGGTGCTGAATATCAGTTCCAGTTTGCCATCTCCCTCCAGGTCTCTGGCTGATGTTTGACCGAACGACATATCGTGCAGGTTATACTGCCAGAGGATAGATGGTGTCTGGGCAATAGCAGACTGAAACAAGCAATAAACAGTAATAAAAAAGATTCCTTTGAGCATACCTGTTTTTGTTTTTCATGCCATAAGAAAGAAAATAAAGATACACAATTTCCAAAATGCCATATTTTGAATTGGATAGCATCTCAGGTGATTAATTCTGAAAATTTATTAGTAAAGAGCTCTGCTAAGAAAAGCATAAGAGTGCGATATTTCATTTGGGGGGTAAAAATCTACTTGATCTACTAAATACTCAAATGTTTCCACAAGGTCATTAAAAGCCTTCTCAGATAGTTTATATGGGAATAGAGAAAGGGCCATTTTTGCTTTTCTCGCCTTGGTTCCGGTGTTGATAATATCTTTGACACTTCGCATACTCGCCAGACTATCCCATCCCTTGATGATTTCCCCGCGAAGTTCTTCCAGAATACGGTTTCGGTAAAGCTCATGCAGCCGCAGTGCATCTTTTACCACTTAAGATGCATTCTGAAAGTCGCTACCTGGTAACTGGCTGGATATATAGTTTTGCTGTTTTTCAGTGAAGCTGATATTCATTTTTGTGCCTTATAAACGAAAAGTAGGGTTTTGTTGTAAATTGGTACAATTGGTAACTCGATTTTATATAATCAATCAACTTGTGAAGTCTCAATTAGCTGAAAGTGATTAATAATATTTAATTTTATGGCAGAAGCATAATGATTATCCTGCAAATATTAAAATGCGAAGAATAGGTTATTTTACTGCTTTTTTATTAGTTATAACCAGTTTGGCAAAAGCACAGGTATATACATACCAGGCAGATCAGCTTGCTGATATGGTTGGCTGCAATACTCATTTTTATTGGTCAGGTGTTTATTCCGATAGTTTCAATACACTTATGAGTCGATTACAAGAATTGGATGTCCGACATATCCGGGACGTAAATTTTGGATCAGATTCGGCATTCAGAGATCGTATAAATCAACTTGCAGGGGTAGGGATAAAATCAGATATAATTTGTGAGCCTTGGTGGACTTGGCCGGAAAATCTTATCTATTTTAAAGCTCTCAAATCTTTACCGAATAACCCGGTTGAGTTCATTGAATATCCAAATGAATTGTTTCAGTATCCGGGTATTACAGCATCTAAATGCATATCTGATTACAATAATTTTTACTATACTTATAATAATGATTCTGCAACATACGGAATACCATTAATTGGTCCTTCTTTTTCAAATAACGTATCCGGACCCAGATTATTTATTGATTCAGGTGGGTATGATTTTACTAATAAAATGGATTATGGAAACTTGCATAGTTATCCGGGAGGGACATATGCCGAAGGGCCGCAAGGTGGTGGTAATGGTATTGCCCTTGATTCTGACATCAGTGAATACAACCTTATAAACAAGGGAAATAAACCAATGGCTGCAACCGAAACAGGCTACCAACTTCCTTTTAATTTGCAATGGGGTGTAACTGACAGCGAAGCTGCAAAATATGAACCGCGGTTGCTTATGTGGTATCTTAAGAAAGGCATAAAATATGCTTACTTGTACCAGCTTATCAATGATAATAACAACCTGTCAGGGGCAGCCAATAATTATGGTATATTAGATAGTAACTGTTCAAGAAGATTATCCTTTTTTGCTATAAAAAACACAATTAAATTATTTAATGACCCCGGACCTGCCTTCAGCCCAGCCACGCTAAATTATACTTTATCTGGTGATACTACGGGTATTCAAGCATTGGTATTTCAAAAAAGGAATGGCAATTTTCTACTTGTATTGTGGCAGCCAATTTCAAGTGGGACATGCAGCGCTAGCCCTTATAATTATAGCAACCCTCCCGTTGAAATAAAAGTTACTATCTCAGATGTTGCAGGTGGTACAGCATTGGCGTATATGCCTAGTTTTGATTCAAATTCGGTAGGTTTTTTCCCGAGTACCGATACAATGACGATAAACGTTCCTGACAATATTTTTGTTCTTGAAATTACGCCATCTCAAGCTGGCGGGAACGCTATTAATATCTATCCAAATCCCGGTTCCGAATATATAAATATCTCGGAAAAAGGTAAGATTAACAGTGTGATTGTAACTAATCTCATGGGCCAGACACTAAATAAATTTGATTGCAATTCGCAAAAGGTCCGGATTGATGTCTCAGCAATACCTGCAGGTGTATACTTTATTAGGATAAATGGGATTGAGGTCAGGAAGTTTGTGAAGGAATAAAATCAACCAACCCCACTATAGTGTCTTCATGCGATTCCCTTAGGGGTGGAGGAAAAAACAACAAAACCTACCGGATTCTTTTCCCTTTCCTTATAGGTCATAACCTTTAAGGGAAAGAGGCAAAAAAAACTACAAAACCTGTAAGCCGGATTCTGTTCCCGTTGCCAGGAGGCTATCATTTATCTGGGATGCTGCTCGCGCAACACCTCAAGCTGCCAACCCACGGACTCCATCGGGCAATGTCGAACGTCCGCTTATTTGGCATTTCAGCACGCAAGGTTTACCCCTGTGCATTGTTGCCAACGCACACCGTAGTCTCTTACACTACGTTTTCACCCTTACCCCGCTTTTGGCGGGGCGGTAATTTTCTGTGGCACTGTCTGTTCCCCTTTTACAGAGACCTACCCGTTAGGTAGTGCGCTTCCCTTTGCTGTCCGGACTTTCCTCCCCGATGTTCTCGAGGCGATAACCCGGTTTTGTAGTGTTGCAAATTAACAAAAGTATTGCGATATTGACCCCGTATATTAATTTTGGCTGCCGTAATTACTATTACTACATCTTCACTTAACTTTAAACAATGAATAAGGCTATAAACTGGTTCACCACCTTTCTTTCGTTATTTATCGGTATTAACGTTTCCGGGCAGCAGGTTTCGTCTGCCAGCAATAAATCACTGCTTTGGAGTATTTCCGGCCACAACCTCAAAAAGCCTTCTTTTCTGTTCGGTACTATTCACCTTATATGCATTGATGACTACCTGTGGACGCCAAAAATGAAGGAATGCCTGAACAAAAGCGATAATGTATGTTTTGAACTGAACCTGGCCGACCCGTCGGTGATGGCGCAGGTCGCTATAGGTCTGGTTGACAGCAGTGGTAAGAACCTGGAAGACTATTTTACGCAGGATCAGTTTAAGCTGTTGAAGAAGTATATCAACGACTCACTGGGCATCAATATTTCGCTCTTTAATAAAATGAAACCCATAGCACTGCAAAGTATCTTCTCGTCATCAGGGCTTAATTGCACCAACCCCACTTCTTACGAAGACAGCATAATGAAAACAGCACAGGCATCCGGCAAACAGATTTCGGGGCTGGAAGATCCAGAGGAACAGATTGCGGCTTTGGAAAAAATACCTATTGATTCGGTTGTGGTGCAGTTGATGGATGAATTGCAGAACAACCAGAAAAGCGACAGTGAATACAACAAACTGATAGCCGCCTATAAAAGCCAGGATCTGCCATTGCTTTATCAACTCATAACCACATCCAGTGAGCCTGGCGATGAATTAGGCGTGCTGCTGGAAGACAGAAATAAAAAATGGATTTCCCGAATGAGCAATAAAATGAATCAGTCGTCTGTATTTTTTGCTGTAGGAGCAGGGCATTTGTGGGGCGATACAGGGGTTATTACTTTGCTTCGAAAGGCAGGGTATACCGTTAAGCCCTTGAAATGAATATTTGGAAGGAGTTTATTTAATCGGGTATAAGCAAAATCTCTTGTTCCAGGCCTTTTTTATATTTATGTATCAGGGCAATTAATTGCTGCAATTTTTCTTCAACAATTCCGGTATTATTCAGTTGCTGCCGATCATACAAAGTTTTATTTCCATATTGCTCCAGCAATTGCTCCATATTATCCGGAATGAAAAATGAGGCCTTGGCTCCCAGGTTCTTTTTATATTCCTGCAAATAAATATTGATACCTGCAAAATCATAATCTCCCATGTGCAGATATGGGTTGGGTATAGACTGCAGCCACCTGATAAGGTCTTTACTCTGCTCCTGAGGATAGCGGCTAACAAACAATGTCTTCATGCCCGGAAACAGGTATTGCTGTTTTTCGGCAAAAGCAAAATTCTCAGCATTTTCTACACCAATAACGATTACTTCTGCATCAGGAATAAACCTTTCATAATCATAAATAAACTGAAAAGTGCCGGGTGATGGGCAGATAGTGATATGATCGCCATTCAGTGCAGCCTCTATCGGCATGTAGCTGTTCACCAGGAAGCCTTTGAATGTGCGCCTGTCAGCCGCTTTCGAATTACTGCCTGCCTGTACCAGTTCGGCACGGGTGGCATCTGCATTTTTTAGTGTTTGTATATAATCGTTCAGGTTGCTTATGGCCCATCTGTTGTAAACGAAGTTATTGAATGCCTCAATATCAGGTATAAACAAGATGACCTTTGTGAGCCCGGCTCTGAGCTCCGAAATAATTCCCTCAGTTATTAATTCCGCAGTAATGGCATGCTTCAGCCTGCTTGCCGGTAATTGCTCACCCCGGGCCAGCAATTGCAGTTTCTCAGCTATGGCCAGCGGCAGCATCATACATCAACTCCTTTTTTAACAAGCCGCTTCACTGTAGTCACATGCTTGCTGTCTTTCGATAGCAGGTAGGTATAGCGGTAATCGGTGGCATTGTAAGATGTTGGCGAACTGTTGATGAGCAATATATTCCGGTCGTTGGCAAACTTCAGTATCCCCTTCACATTGTTGGGGTGCAGCTTACCAATCTCATCCATCATACAGTGCATCCTGAAGTCCTTAAACCGCTTGGAGGCGCTGTCTTTAAATACATTGAGCAGCATAATATTGATCATAGCCTTCACCAGTATATCTGTTCCTTCTGAGCCTACATTGGTTAGCTTCTCCACCCATCCGCTGTCATTCTCATTCTCAACAATCCGGAACTGCAGTTCAAAAGAATCCGGCAACCCTATCTCTTTCTCCTTCCGTGCATTGATCTCCTTGGCAAATTCCTTCAGCAGCGAAATTGCCTTCCTGTTCTTGCTTTCATTATCTCCCGTCGAGAAAAGATCTACTACACCCAGGCCCATGCTGTTCTGGTCGTTAAATTCCTTTATGGCCTTGAGCAGGGTTACAATATTGTTCTTACTCTCCGATAACTGCAGACGGATGCTTTTAATAACACCGGCAAAATTGCGCTCCTCAAAGTCGCGGTTTATTTCGGTGATTACCTTCTGTATCTCTCCGCCTTTCGATGTCAGTTCATTGGTTTCCTTACCTATCTGCCTTATTAATGTTGCAAAGCGCTCATTCACCCGCTTCTCATACTGCATGATCTTGTTCTCTTCCAGAAACTCATCGAGCATTTCAGCAAATTCTATAAAATCATTCCGGTCCGAGAGGGTAGTTTTAAACCCGAAAACATTCTGCGAAGAAAAATTACCCAGGAATTTATTGATTGCCGACTGCAGATCATTGTATCGCTCCAGTATGGTATAAATGCGGCTGTGCAATGCATCTATCAGTGCTTTAAGCCCGCTGGTATTTTCATGGTTTTCTCCCTTCTGCCCATCAAACTCTGCAATCTCTTTATAGTGATCCGTCTGCTTAAAGCTCTCAAAAGTACTGAGGCCTTCATTGATGACATTCAGCCGGTTGTTCAGGTCATTGATTTCGGCAGTCATGAGGTCTATCTCCTGGTGTATCTTCTGTTTCTGCAGATTGTATTTTTCCTGCTCATTATCCAGTTGGTTTTCCTTAAGGCGCTTATCGGTTTTGTATTCATCGGTCTTATCCAGCAGTTCCTTACGGTCTTTATTGTACTCAGCTACTTTATCCCTGTTCTCATTGATGAAATCCAGCTCCCGCACTATTGTTGCCAGTTCCTTCTCAATGCTATCCATGCGCAGCACATCGGCGCCTTCCTGTTTCAGGTCGTTGTTTTGCTGGTATTTTATTTCTTCTGTCCGTAGTTTTGTATCCTGCTTTTTTGTCAGCAGTTCTTCATCCAGGGCTGCCACCAGTTCTTTTATCCGCTGGTCTTCGGCCTTAATCTTTTTGTTCTGTTCTTTCTCTTTATTATCCAGTTGCTTCTGTATGCCGGCTTCAATTGCCCCCAGATTTTTTTCTTCCTTTATCAGTTCTTCCGATGCTGCTTCTATCTCCTGGCCCACCTGTTGCAGAAAGCGCTCTTTTTCTTCAGCAGCTTTCCTCAGCAGATCCGCATGTTTCACCTCATTGGCCTGCAATTGTCCCTTCCCGCGTTGCAGCTCATACTCCATCTGCCGGCGGGTATTGTTCAGGTCTTTTATCCTGCCCTGGTAGCGGGTCTTGAGTTTATTGGCTTCGCTGTCTCTTTCCTCTATCTGCTTATTGATGTTGGTTTTGTTGGCATCTGCTTTTTGCTGCCAGTCGGCTCGTTCCTTTTCATAATCAGCAACCGTCTTCACCGTACGGCCAATTTCCTTCAGGTCTATTTTCAATCCATAAAAAGTATCACTTGCTTCATCTGCAATCTGCGGCGAGAGGCCATCCAGAAAAAGTACATGCTCCTCATCTACTACTTTTCCTATACTATTCTCCCAGCCGGGCACATTTCCGTTCAGCCAGCCATACAGCGAATCTTTATTCTTCTGCATTTTGGCATCTATCGAAGCAATGGAGGACTGATACACTTTGTTATCGTCCCACATCTTCTCCACCTTACGGTCATAACCTGCAATCGTTTTTTCCGATTCCAGGTCGAATTGTTTCTGCAGCGTATCTACCTGCTTTTTATAGTCAGCTATATCTACCTCATTGCTTTTTATCTTTTGATTCAGAACGATAATTTCAGCCTTCACCGTTTCTATTTCCTGCTCAAAATAGCGCTGCAGGCTGCCTTTTTGTTTTTTCAGTTTCAGGTCGTGTATATGTTCCTTCTGCTGACTTATGGTGTTGCGCGCCACCTCAAGCGCATCCTGGTTCTGTTTTCTTATTTCGGCAAATGCATGGTAATATTGCTCATTGGTTTCTCCTTTAAACACCAGGAACTCTTCGCGCAATTTGTTTTTCCTCCCAAGCGTTTCATTTTCAAAACCAGCCAGTGCGTTTTGCTGTTGTTGTATCAGTGCATTATAGCGGCTGTTTATTTCTGTAAACTTCGCATTTAGCAGTGTGCGCTCTGTTTGCAGCCGCTCCCGTTCAGCCTCCAGGCCTTCTTTCTTATTTATCCGGCTAATGATCGCATCTATATTAATGCTTTCATAATGCTCGGTCTTGGTTTTAGCTTCCTTCAGTTTAAAATCCAGAATGTTGATCTGCTTCTGCACATCATCCCTTTTTACCTGGAATTTGCCTTTCAGGTCGTCAGATTTCTGCTGGGCAAGCTGGCGTAGTTTCTGCTGCTGATCGCGTTTTTTTTCTACATCAGGCAGTTCTTTCAGGGTCTGGTCGTGGCAGCGGAACAATTGAATCGCGGTTTCCTGCTTCTCTCTGTTCAGCGATTGTATAGCAGCATGTATTCGGGCTATATTCTCCGCCATCTTCCGTACCGGTATCTCGCCCGATTTGTTTATCTCTGTCCATTTATTAATATCTGCCAGCTCAGTATCGAAGTTCTTCAGGTGCAGGGCATACTTATCCAGTTCTATTTTCACTTCCTCTTCATTCAGCGACATGATGATTGTCTGCTTGATGAATTCCGCATCCAGCTTCGAATTAAGGAATACATTCTGTATCGTCCGGGGCAGATTCTGGTATTGCTTGCTCTCTATAAGTGAGTATTTCCTGAACTCCTTCTCCAGCCCGCCGTTGTTGCCATACAGAATGTCGCGGTATTCCTCATACCGGTCTATTTTTTTTGTATAGCCGATTTTCTTTCCAAAGCTTTCCCTTATGCCATCCCATGTCCGCACCTTGCCATTATCTACATAATTACCCAGGTTGAATTCGTTGTTGATAAACCGGAAGCATACACGCCCCTGCGATTTGAAAGCCATTATACAATAGGGCCCACTCTCGCGCACTACTTCATATATCACATAAGAGTCTCCGCCCGGAAAATAGTATTCATCAAATGTTTTCTTGCCTTTTTCTATTCCCAGCTTCAGTTTATCTGCATTGTAAAAGAAAAGTATGGCGCGCAGCAACGTGCTTTTACCTACCCCCTGCGTACCTATAAAATGTACATTGCCATCTATCGCTATCTCTGCAAATTTTACATTAGCGCTGTTTATAAAAATTACTCTGTTTAAATATCTCATTTCTGTATTGATTCAGGAACGTTTATAGATAATATAAGCCGCTCGAGGTAATGAAAAGAAGAAAGGGTTTTGTAGCTGTTGGTTATTTCGTTTTCCAGCTCTATGAAGTTGTCCCTGCGTAGCTGGTCCAGTATTTTGTCCAGTATTTCGGCATGTTTTTCTTTGCCGCCTGCATACTTCTTAAGGCCTTCCAGTTTGTTTTTAAGGTCCACATCCACCGATAGTTTTATCAGTATATCCGATGGGGTAAACCGGTAGCCGGCACCAAATGAATGGTCAACCGCCTTAAAAAAATCGAGTATATCAATCCACTTGAAAGCCGCTTCTATCTTGCGTTCCAGGTCAGTTTTGTTTTCCAGCCGGGTAAACATATAGTACTCATCTCCCTTTTCCAGTATCAGGTTGATGGCCTTGAAATAATCATACAGATCTTCAAAGTTCTCATCTATTATATTGTATAGTTTACGGATATTGTCCTTACTGCTGTTGGAGCAGATAAACTGCCCCTTGCTGAGTATTTCGAAAATATCGGAAGTATGTTTTGGTACGGGCATTTCAATATTTTATTTGGGGTAAACCATTGCGAATTCTACATCTTCTTTTGTGCTGTAGGTTTCGGTAATCTTAAACAGGGTGTCAAACTGAGATATCATCTGGCAATAGATAGTTACGCATTCATCAAATGAAACCTCCCTGCCAAAATCATAATTGCAGATAAATTCAAACAGGTTATTGCCACCCGCCAGGAATCCGTTCTTCACCTCATCCAGGTTGATCTGTATTTCCTCCTGTATCTGCGTTTCCAGGTATTCGTCTGATATGTTGCCCAGCAGCGGTATAGTACTCTTCACATTGCTGCGCAGGCGCTTGGCCACTTTCAGTATCACCTCTCTTGCCTCATCATCAGACTGCAACTGGTCCAGCGGAATATTAAGCGTAAAGACAGGGTTTGGTTCAAATATTACTGCGGTATTCCGCTCCAGCAGTTCCACAATGTCCGTCTTGCTTTTCAGTTCAAACTGGTCTTTCAGGTATTTTATCTGCCTGAGCTTTTCTATTACGCCACTCTGGTGCTTTATCCGGTTCAGGTATTCTATTATCTGCTTCTGAATATCTATGAGGTTGTGCCGGCATTCATTTAGCTGCAATTTAAGCAGTATAATGATGCGGTTCAATTCCTCATCGCTTGCCACCTTAAAAAACGTCAGCTCCTCCTCTCCCGATACCAGGTGGTCTGTCTGGTTGATGAGGGCATAGATGGTGTGGCGCTTTTCGTCCAGGTGCTCCAGCTTGGTTTTCTTTATCTTGTAGTTAGGTTCATTCTTAAAGGTATTATCTATGTTACGGTTCAGGTCCACAACATTACGCAAGGCTATTACGCCTATTTTGCGCATTGCGTGCTTCACCTGCCGCAGATAGCCGTACTTGCGGGTCTCATTGTTTTCCTGCAGGTAGTATATGATGTTCTGCTTGATGTTCTGGATGTGCTCATTGATATAAGAGACATTGATCTCTTCGTTCACCTCCATTACCTGCTCAAAAAACTGAAGAAAAAGGTCATCAAGTTCCAGGTTGTTGCCATTCTGCCGCACCACAGCATAGTCTATGAGCGCCGATATCTTATCAGCATCAAACTCCACCAGCTCCAGGGCATAGTCGTAGTTAAAGGAAAGCATTTTCCTTTTTTCAAACAGCTCGCTGAGCAGTTTCTGCTCGCGGCTGAGTGTAGCCAGTAATTGCTGAATGGATGAAAAGGTCTTCATAAATCGGGCGGCAAATATAAGGGAATAACAGGAAGGGGATTACATCACACATATATTGCTTTAGATGAAATCGGGAAATTGTTATATCAGAATTCTATATAAAATTTGAGTTTAACTGTTCAGTCTGAATATGCAGCTATTCTTCATCCACCACTTCCAGCTGCTTCCCCCAGAATTTCAGCCGGAACCTGTTTCTGTGCCGGATCTCATAATTCTTGCCCAGCACTGCACCCACAAGGCCGGGTAAAATACCCAGAGAAAATCCGGCCAGTAGTATATTCGTATTCCTGCTCTGCGCTGCATGATTGCCCACATTGCCTTCAATTCCATAAATCCCCCCAAACGTAGTAGCCAGCCCTGCGCCACATAATCCATAACTTAAATAGGTAAGTGTACTATGCTTTTTAAGTTGCGGCATTACCAGTGATAATGAATCCGGCTTCAGGAGTAAATCTCTGTTGTTATTCATTGTTTGCCCTTTAACTGTAGTACAAAAAGAGACCAGAGTTAGCAAGATAAGACTTAAGTATTTCATCATTTCAAACTTACAAAGTATTCGGCTGATAAATGCCATCATTTCGTATATCCTGATTCGCATGCCTGCAAATACCGTTGATTAGCGGTAATACTTCCCGCCGTTTAACCCTTATAATGCACCGACCCCAATACTATTTTTGCAACATCAATTCATGAAAACAGTAAGGTGCAACCATAACAAATAATCCCTGGCACCATGAAACAAAAGTTAGTCCCAGCCACAGGCCGGGCTTTCTTTTTTTATGGATATCTGAATAAATAATCACCGGAAATGATCAATAATTACCTAATTTTCGGCACAGATCATTTTTACTCCAATGAAGCCATTCTTACTTATTTTAGCCTCCATCACCACTATCGGCTTTGGTACCAGCGCCCAATTAATGCGCATGGCCATATTGCCGCAAGCCACTGTTAAGATCACCCCTTCAATTCAGCCTGTACTGGCCGGCCTGGGTATAGATTATTACCTTATGGAGCCCAATGGCGGCGCCGGCAGCAATCAGCCCGCATACGACCAGGTGCTGAGCCCGGCCGATGTGGTAGTGAAGATCAATAATAAGCTCAGCCACAAAACCTTTCAGAACCTGGTGGAGGGCGAAAATGCACTGCTTCTGCTGCACCCCCTCAGTAAAGATCGCATTCATGTCGAAATCAACCCGCTCAACCCCGAAAGCCAGGGTATTGAAAGCATAGAACTCGATGTACTCTCTCCAGTAGAGATTGGCTACAACAAAACCGATGCCGATGTGCAGCAGGCAAGCATTATCTTCAAAAACTACGGACTGCAGCTTACCCCCTCTGAATATTTCGACCGGGCAATTTGCCTCGATATTATGAAGCAAAACAACAAATTGGTATTTACCGAAACCTTAGACCTTTCACCTTCCTCTGCCGCCCTTTGCAATAAGCTATATGCCTCGCTCGACTTCAGTTTATTCCCGCTTAATGACATTAAGACTTACATAACCAGGGGGTTTATAACCATAACTGATTCGGGCACCCTAACCAGCGAAAGTATTGTGCAGCTGCAGCAACTGTTTTACTACCGCAAGTCAATAGTTACTACACAGGCCATCAATACCGGTTGGAAAACCAAAAGCTATAACGACTGCAAGGATGCCTTTTACCTTGAGAGTTATCATTTGTACAAATTTGATGATCTGGGCACGCTAGATACTATCATTAACAACGACCGGTATGTGCATATGCTGGCATGGAAAGCCAAAGGTTTTGCCCAGCCATCGGCCTCCAAGCCATTCATTGTGAAGCGAAACGACAGCGTGTTTTACCAGTCGAGCCCGGTATTTTTCAACAATGCCTTCTTTATGGTGCAGGCAGCAGAGATGAACGGTTTTCTCAGGTCCGACCGTATCTCTGAGCTCACCCTCCAGGAGGCCCGACTCCGATTGATGCAGTTGCTGGGGCTGCCTCCCGGCTCTGCCAATGATGAATTCGAAGATTTCTGGGTCAGGAAATCCGATATGTTCCGGCCGGGTATAGACAGCAGCCTCAACGTGGGCGGTGTGCTCAATAACCTGGATAGCGCCTATATCAAAAGCTTCCTGGGTTATTCCTCCGGATCATTCAGTTCGCCGGGCCTGCTGAGTAAATATCCCTTTACCGGCCTTGGCTATACCTGGGACTGGCGTCCGGAAAATAAATCGCACGTGGGCCTCAATGAGTTTGTACTGAAAGAAA
Source organism: uncultured Bacteroidota bacterium (assembly GCA_903835005.1). GTDB lineage: Bacteria > Bacteroidota > Bacteroidia > Chitinophagales > Chitinophagaceae > Nemorincola. Next base: position 24,685 of record CAILLK010000064.1, read on the forward strand.
ACAGGATGATTTATTTGGGTAAGACATACACCACTGAAGAGTATCTGAAGAAGGTGCAGTAGGGTTTCTTAAGATTCTCTAGTTTGATTGTGGATTGGTTGAATATATTAAATAGTTAATATGGATTTTTTAATTTAAAATGGCAATGGGATAATGGGAAGCGCTGAAACCCTTGCTGGTGGATGATAAAAAACAATTTACGATTATCTCATGTTATCCCATTTTTGCGGGATTGGGAGTTTGGTATTGGGAATTTGTAAATCTCGCTTCTGTATCTGCCCCTGATGCTTTTTGCCAATCAGACAAAATAAAACGTCAAAGAAAAATCTCACGCGGAGGCGCTAAGTCGCTATTTGCAGAAATCCTTTTTAAGACCGCAATTCTCATTAATGCCGGTTTCTGCCAATTACCCATTTTGCCATCAATACATGCGATGCCTTCAGCATCGGCAAAACTCCCAGATTGGTTACTATAGACATTTAATCCCTTTGGGATTACTATCGTATCCGTAATAATGAGCATCATAGAGCGCATTAAGCCATTGAACACACGTTAACCTCGCTACGGGATTCATGGACCCTGGTGCTTTACTTTTACCTTGGAAAAAGGCATTTTGTTTGGTTATCCCAGTCCCTATAGAAAACGCAATGAGATAATGATAATCTCTTAAACCCTTGCTGGTGGCTGATATAAATTAATTTACGATTATCTCATCATATCTCATTCTTTGCGAGATTGGGAAATGAGTAACCTATAGTCAGTTCGGAGTATATTAACAAGATTATCAATTGATTGTACCAATTACCTATTTTGCCATCAATACATGCGATGCCTTCAGCATCGGCAAAACTCC
>CAILLK010000065.1 GCA_903835005.1 uncultured Bacteroidota bacterium
ACTATATTCAACTGCTTACTGATGTAAAGAAAATCCGCATCAACGACTCCTGGTATCTAAATGAGTATACAAATGAGACAAAAAAATTAATAGAAAAATTAAAAATAATACTATAATACGTAACTCCTTTCCAAGTTACGGCTTAATACCCGGCATAAACTTAAAATCTTTTTTGTTATAGGTGAACAGGGGTAAATCAAAAACAAGGCTCATAGCGCCAATAATTGCATTTGGTATCTGGAGATCGTGAGAGCGCTTAAAAAGCTGAATTAATTCTATAGATTTCAGGGAAACCTTGTCATTAAAATGGATTATGTTATACCTCTTAATCTAGTTTTCCATAGCTTTTAACTCCTTCTTATTCTCCATGCCCCGATACAATTCCATAACCGAAACTGAGGGTATAAGGACATTTCTATCCCCGATTGACTGAAGTTCGGTTATAGTTTCCTTATGCTCCTTAAACAGGGATATAAAAATATTAGTATCACAAATCACCAGACTCATAATCTGTTCCCCCATGCTTTTTCACGCAGTTCGGCAAATGTAATATCTTTATCTTTCCAGATACCTGCAAGTGCAGTTACATCAGGATGCTCGGCAAATACAATCGGTAGGGCATCTTTTTTCACCACTGCAGGTTCTTTTTTTGATTTTGTTTTTTGGATAACAAAATCAAAATATTTTGCAAAATCATTAAGGGCCTGCAGCGTTTTGGCGCTCTTATATTTTATGACTATTTCAGGCATTTGCTATTGGATTTCTGATTACAAAACTAACATGATTTTTGATTAGGCCACCTGGCGCTTTTATTACGCTATACCGGGAATGCCGGAGCCATATATCCTATAACCGTTTACGTGCGTGCTATAAACCGTTGAAACGGTTAGGGTGCCAATTTTTATTATGATCCCACGGTTGAAACCGTGGGCTATGGTAATGCGGTATAAGGAAAGTAAGCAATGATGCTGTGAGATCTCATAGGGCTAACGAACCAGAGGCTATTGAAGATGGCGTTAATTTGTTGTTGCTGTTACCTTGCGGAACAACCGGAGCAACAAGTTAAAACCGCCGTTGTTGGTTAAGACCAGCAACGGCGGAAAAGATGAAAACTCATGCAAGTCGTAAAGATTGGCTAATGACTTACCACTTTTTACCTACCTGTTACCTGTCATCGTTACAGGTGAAGTTCCATTCATTATTATATTGCTTGACCCTGTTAAAGGAGGCCCAGGATTCGCAAAGTTGCCTCCTATTGTTATGGTGTGGCTGCCAAGCGCTATGGTTGCATTCGAATTCAGATTGGTGAAATTTCCCATCAGCAATATGCTGGAATTGATAGTGTATGTGGTGGCCGAAGCCGCATTGAATGAGAGATTGTAAAAACAGTTTGTAGTAGCAGTGGTCATACCTGCTGCGGTTATTGAAGACAAAATTCCGTTCAAAGTTACTGTGCCTGTATTGGGAACAAAACTGCCACCCGTAGCCTGTGTAAAATTACCACCTACGTTCGTGTTGCCCGATGCCAGCGGTGTAAACTTGCCTCCGGAAATTATGGACACATTCCCCCCGAAACTGATCGCTGCGGTGCCGGTCATAATGCTCTGGAATACCCAGGTATCACCTGAATTGGAAAACATTGTTGGCTGATAACCTGAATTGTTATTTACGCTCCACCAGTTGGTTAGTACGGAAGCATCACCGCCGGTGGTCACTGAATACCAGGTATTGGAAGATGCTGCATTTACGGTCACCGTCGCGGTAACCCGGCAACCAGTACTGGTGAGCGTGTAGGATACCAGGGATGTTCCGATAGACACTCCGTTCACCAATCCTGTGGTAGTACCCACTGTAGCAACTCCGGAACTGAACGATGTCCAGGTACCTCCGCCGGTTAGGTCGCCAAGTGGCAGACTGGTATTTACCTGCATAGGCACATTATTGGTAATAGCTGAGGGCGAAGGATTCACTGTAACCAGAACCATTGTTGTTGATGGCGTTGTGCCATCGGTAACCTGTATGATAAATGTATCCAATCCACTGAAGCCCGCAGTTGGGGTATATGTCAGTCCCGTTGGCGTTATTGATGTACTGCCCGAAGAAGCAGTGGCGCCTGCAAAGCTCGACAAGGTGCCATGGTTAGGCGCAGTGGATACCGACCAGGTCTCTGTTTTGGCTGGAGTAGCATCAGATATGGTCAGCAGGCTGTTTATTGCTGTTGCAGGCGCATTCCCGCACAACACAAACGGCTGCGGACTGCCGTTGACAAAAACCGGGCTGGTGGTGGTAATCATCGAATTCAGGTACGAACTGATATTCGTGCCCTGATAGTCGGCGGTAACCATATCCGGCTTACCGTCGCCGTTCATATCTACCCCAACTATACCCCATTCCTGCGAGCTGTTGGTAGCGAAATTGGTCGCTGCGGAGAAGCTGAAACTACCCGGAGTTGAGTTATTGCGGAATACCGAGACAACGTTATTTGACACTCCGTCAGAGTTCACCCAGGCAACATCCGGTTTTCCGTGGCCGGTAAAGTCTGCAATGGTAATGCCATAACCACCACCCAGGCCAGTGAGGTTTACAGGTGAGCCAAACGCTATGCTGCCCACAGAGCTGGCGTTAGGAACCACCGTCGCGTAGCCATTCGAATTACTGCTCGCTACGATATCCAGTTTGCCATCACCATCCAGGTCGGCTAAGTCGATATAGTATAAGTATTGCGCAGCCGAGGATGTTACTGCCGAAGCAAATGATATAACACCCGGCCCGGTGCTGGTATTGCGGAATACCTGTATATTATCGACGGATGAAGATAAATTGCCTGTAACCACATCGGGTTTTCCGTCGCCATCAATATCACCGATAGCGATTGATAACACTTCCTGTGAGCTTGGTATTAATACATCAACTTTGGTAGCAAAAGATGTTGAGTTGAACGCTGCAGCGCCATTATAAATATTGCGGAAATACGAAAACTTCTGCTGGTCATCGCCGGCTACTATTATATCCGGTCTTCCATCTCCATCCAGGTCCGCTACTTTAATACCCCATGGGTGTGTAACTGAATATTTCACCCTTGTGGCGAACGATATGCTGCCCACCGTACTGGTATTAATATATACATCTATCTTGCTGGAATCCCGGTCGCCCACCACCACATCTATCTTACCGTCGCGGTTAAGATCGCCTACGGCCATGCCCCATATCGATTGCCCGGCTGGCCCTACAGTGAAGGTGATCGGGGTTCCGTAGCTAATGGTAGTTGCTGTGCTGGTATTGCGGAATACGCTCCAGTTGCCCCATTGTCCGTTGGTTACTGCAATATCGGGCTTGCCGTCGCCGTCGAAGTCTGCAGTTACGATATCCATAGGGAAATTAGCCCCGGAGGCGACATCGGTTTTGGGGTTAAAAGACGGTGTGGCTGAGGACGCTGTAAAATCGGGCAGGAACGGATACTGTGCATAAGACATCAGTTTGCAGCCCAGGTTTATAGAAGTAATACGGTCGAAAGTGCCGCCATTGGGTACCGATACATTCAGAGATGTGGCCGATGCCGTGTTCACCGTTCCCATATCCGATCCGAAATAAACCACATTATTGGTGGTCGTGGTATTAAATCCGGTACCGGTAATGGTGAGGGTAGCAGTGGGCCCGGCCGCCATAGGCGTTACTCCTGTGATGACTGGTGGCGGTGTGACAGTAAGTGTAGCTGCGGTGGATGTGTCGGGGATCAAACAAGTGCCGTTCACTATACAATAATACATATTTCCATTCACCGTCACAGTAGCCTGGGTAAGGTTAAGTATGGATGAAGCAGTACCAGTGTAGATGCCGGTATTGGTCAATGATGTATAGGATACCCCGCCGTTGGTGCTCACCCACCATTGGTAGGTCAGCCCGGTACCCGCGGCGGTAACTGAGAAGCTGGTTGTAGAGGCGCCGGCACAAATGGCTTTATCGGTGGGATTTACGGATATCGAAGGTGTTGTATTCACCGTCACCTGCCGCGTGGCAGTGCTGGTGCACCCGCTTGTTGTGCCCGTCACCGTATACGTGGTCGTGACCGTAGGAGTAGCAGTCACTGTAGTGCCGGCAGATGAAGAAAGGTTGCCCGGTGGCGCCCAGGTATACGTAGTTGCACCAGTACCACTAAGCGAGGTACCTGCTCCGCCGGTACATATTGGGGTAGTTCCGCCGGATATGCCGGCTGTCGGTCCGCCTGTTGGGGTGATTAATAACCCCGGTGTATTTTGAGTATAGGCTGTATTGTTAGTAGTCAATACGCAACTGTAATAAGTCGGTACCGGTACCGTTGGTATGTAAGTAACATTCGTAGCGCCGGTTATAGCAGTCCATGTAGCATTATCGGGCGACGACTGCCATTGATAAGCCATTGATGTACCGGAGATATTTAAAGACAGTGCAGGAGAAAACGGGCATGCGCCTGATGTAGCTGTTGTCTTGGTTACCAGGCCGGTAATGGTGCCTGTAAGCAAGCCGTTATTTACCATGGTTACTGTGCGGAAACCAGGTATCGTGGTCAGGTAATCATCGGTGCGCAGGTAGAGTTTGCCGGCCCCTGCATTCAGGCTCACTCCGCTGTTGAGGGTAACCGTATTGTATACTTGTACCCCTGCAGCAGTCATATCATTGCTACCACTTGTCAGGAAATTCAGATTCCACTCCTTAGTTGTGCCGCTGCCACTGAAGGTCACCCCACCGGTTATGTTCATAGCTCCGGGGCTGGTGGTATCAATATACACTCCGTTATTTACAAAAAAACCAAAGGGTATGTTGTAGGTAACGCCAGTACTGATCTGAGTCGTTCCCGAACTGATAGTGGTTGTCGTCTGCGCTTGCGATGCAGTCAATCCCAGTAAACAACACATTGAAAATAGTAGTTTTCTCATAATCATCTCTTTAAAATTCCGTACTGAATATTTTATCTTTTTTGATCTGGCAACTTTCCAAAAAATTGCAAAATCTTTTTTTGTTTCAATATTTAAAAAAATATTTACTCAATCCCATGAGCCACTTATCAAATAAACCACTATTTTTTTATATTAAATTCCGGAAAATTCTAAAATCCTCCCCATCCGGATAAAGGCATCCCATCAACAATTAATGGAAGTGTAAACCTACCCTGATAGCCGGTTGAACCGGCCACCTGATTAGCTTGAGAAAAGTTCAACCCTGTTGTCATGGTGCTGTATGTAGTGACAGTAAATGTTCTACCGTCAGAGGTAACAATAGTGAACACTGCTGTTACAATCGATAGGAAAACCTCTTTGCGAGGGTTTTAATAAAAACTATTATTAATTGCTAAATGTAGAAGAATAGGGCTTAATAACAATGATTTTTAGTAGTTTTTATAAATTATAATGCAGTTAATAAGATATTTATGTTTGCTATTTTTTAATAATCACTTTAAATAGACTACCTAATGAATTCTGAAAAAAAATCAAAAAACCTGTTGATATAGCATCCGTCTCCATATCCCCGTTAAGAAATGCAATTCCGGAAGCAATCAATTCAACCCTCATTAAATAATGCGAATTGATTTATTGTATATGTATTTAGTGATAATGCGAAGCGCAAATGAACAACCGGAGCACTCGCGTTGCTTACGCAAATTAGGGGAAAAATGTGGTGGGGCTAATAAAGAAGCGAATTCAGTTGGGGTTAACATATAGAGGGATGATGGTGTTTCCGGAGGTGGGTGAATTAGTCATTTCCACAAGAGTATATCATTATGTATTTTATAATTTATGTGCATAGGTTATTCCAATGGGGAATATTGTAGTCTATCGATGCACGTAATTCAGCAAGCTCATCATGGCCTGATTTTCTCCAGGGCAGGGGCAAGCTCTACCCCTACGTATGATAAATGTATATCTCAGGATGGGGGCAAGCCCAACCCTTACTTGTGATCAATATGGGAAGAAAAATATCGATAGGTTCTTCATGCGTACCCCGTCTATTCCTGCGGGCAGGCTCTGCCACTTAAGCCAGGATGGAAGAATAAATCCGGGGCAACAAATTTCATTTTACATAGAATGAAATGTTAAGGTATAACAATTGTGCCATAGCTGGAGGTATGCGCGCTGAAATAGCCGAGGCATCCGCCGCTGATATTGCTGATAGGATCGGCGGGGGAGGCGGAGTTCTGGTTTTGGGATTGCTGCAAGCCGTAGTAATACTGGTAGATGGCTGAGTCTATACATTCGAGGTATATCTCTACTATATCGCCATCATTAATTTTGCTGCCGCCATCACTTCCGCCCAGCGGTGTATTGATGACCCTGCCGTTGATAAACTGATCGTTGCGGATATATATGGAGGGCATAACAGAATCATTTTTCACTTCAACAAAATGGTAGTAGTTGCCCAGGGCTACCGGATCGGAATACACCGGTACTATTTCATAGCTGTTGCCCCTGAAGCCGGAAAGCTGGGAATACAGACTATCGAGGGTTACCACACCGGGCATTGTGCAACTGGCCTTAAATACATTGGATGCTGCGTTGACATACAGGGTATATTGATGCAACGGCACACCCGCCAGCACACTGGTGGTATAGTTGCCGGGTGTTGTTTCCTTCAGGGTATCTGTGGTATTGGCGGTGACATCGGTAATGACAACCGTTGCCCCGCTCACAGTGGGGTACACATTATCCTGGGTAAAGCTTACCGATTTGGTTATGGTTACGGTATAGGGCCCCGGCTGATTGGTTACATTGGCTTCTATCACATATCGGGGCGCGGTGTTTTGCAGGTTGAGCGTAATCACCTTCTGGCAGGAGGTAAATGCAGAGAGCAGCAGCAAGCAGGCCGGTATAAAATATCTGGATGTGGTCATCGGGATCAGAATTTAAAGTTGTAAGAAATAGATGGTACCCAGCGGAACAGGGAGGTTTGCAGCGCCTGAGTTTTATTAGGGTCGTTGGGGTCGGTGCGGAAGGTGATGATATAGGGGTTTTCGCGGCCATAGGCGTTATACAAACCATAGGTGAGCTCGGAAGAGAATTTCTTGTGCTTTTTCAGTTGCTTGGTGGCGCTTATGTCGAGGCGGTTGTAGCCGGGCATCCGGCCGCCATCGCGGGTGGTATAGATCCAGTAGTTGGCATTGAGCGGTTCGGCGCCGGCAGCACCCTGATTAAGGGTGTACTTGCCCACCGGGAAGGTAACCGCATTGCCGGTATAATATACAAAATCGGCAGAGAGGGTCCATTTAGGTGAAAGCTTGTAGATGCCCACCATAGCCAGATCGTGCCTTCTGTCTTGCCGGGCGGGGTACCAGCTATCGTTGTTGATACCGTTGATCTGGAGCTCTGTTTTGGATAATGTATAGGAAACCCAGCCGGTAAACCTGCCGACTTTTTTCTGAAAGTACAGCTCAACGCCATAAGCCCGGCCATACCCAAAAAGCAATTTGGGCTCCAGGGGCGTATTGTTGAGTACATTGGCATCGTCTTTATAATCAATTTCGTTTTGCATGTATTTGTAGTAGGTCTCCACGCTGAATTCGTAGTGGTCATTTTTAAGGCTGCGGAAATAACCCAGCGATACCTGGTCGGCCAGTTCGGGCTTGATGATATTATTGCTGCCAACCCATTTATCGGTAGGGTTGCTGGCCACAGAATTGCTGATGAGGTGCAGGTATTGCGAGTTGTGGGTATAGGCGCCTTTGAGCGATGATACATCGTTGAGGATATAGCTGGCAGATACGCGTGGTTCGGGTACTACATAGGTCTTCACAATCTGGCCGGAGCCATAGTGCAGGGTATCAAGTATATTGCCGTTCTGATCGAGGTTATAGAGGTTAGAGCCACCCAATACGGAGAAAGCACTGAGCCTGATGCCATAATCTATATTCCATTTTTTTGAGGCCTTCCAGCTGTCGGAAATATAAATGGCATTCTCCCAGCTATGGTTATCGGGCTGGTTGTAAGTGGTAATATTTGTGCCCGTTACTTCGCCGGGGGTAATGGTATGGTAGATGCTGGCGATACCGAACTTAATAGAGTTGGTGGGGTTGGCAAACAGTTCCAGCTCCTCTTTTAAAGTCCAGTCTTTGATGCCGGAGAAGATATTGGCGCTTATGCCCGAATTGTTCACATTAATGTTGTAGCTGTAATCGCTGTAAATGAGGGAGAGGTTGGAGAACAGCTTATCGGTTATGAGGTGGTTCCAGCGAAGCGTGCCGGTGGCATTGCCCCAGTTGATGCCGAAAATGGAACCTACACCAAGATCATCCTGGCCAAAGTAACCCGACAAATACAGCCTGTCTTTTTTAGACAGTTTGTAATTGAGTTTGGCATTGAGGTCGTAAAAGTAAAGCCTGCTTTTTTTAAGGGTGGTGTCGCTGCTCAGCTTCAGGAACAGGTCGGCATAGGTGCGGCGGGCTGTAATAAGGAAGGCTCCCTGATCTTTTTCCAGCGGGCCTTCCACGTCCAGTTTGGAGGATATAAGGCCTATGCCACCGCTTACATGATAGTCCTGATCGTTGCCGTCGTTCATTTTTACATCCAGCACACTGCTGAGCCTGCCGCCATAGTTGGCCGGGGCAGTGCCTTTATAAATGGTTACATCCTTGATGGCATCTGAGTTGAATATGGAGAAGAAACCCAGCAGATGGCTAGGGTTGTAAACCAGAGCATCATCGAGCAGAATGAGGTTCTGATCGCCGGCGCCGCCGCGCACAAAAATCTCGCTGCTGCCATCGCCGGCGGGCATAACACCCGGTAACAGCTGGATGGTTTTCATTACATCCTTCTCGCCGAAAATTACCGGTATCACACTGATGTCTTTAATATCCAGCCTGTCCATGCCCATCTGCGCCGAAGTGATTTTATTGACCTTGCCCGATACGGTTACTTCTTCCAATTGGGATTCCAGCAACTCAAGGGCTATATCCAGTTTATTGCTTTTGTCGGCCGAGACGCTAACTTCCTGCTCCTTGTAGCCGGAGTAGCCAATAATGAGTTTATAGCTGCCTGCGGGCAATGTAAGGGAGAAGAAGCCATACTCATTAGTTACGGCTCCCAATGCCGGATTATCGGCTGCTCTTATAGTAGCACCTATGAGCGACTCACCTGTTTTCTTATCTTTTATATTGCCGCTGACAGTAAATTTGGTTTGGGCATGTGCTGTAAAAGAAATAAGCAGTAAAGCAATTGCTGTTACTGCTTTGAAAATTTTTGGCATATTGGTGGTGTGAATGTTAAAATCAGGAATGCCGGCAATTTAAGCAGATTACAGGATACTGTAACTGAAAGGGAAGGTTAAAATTAAGAATCTTATTATTTCAGGTAACTGAAATGCAAAGCTATATGCGTAAATCCTTTATTTCAGACGAGCTTCTGAATAAATGGGTAACTCTGTTGCGCAAGGCAACCCGACTAGGAGGCATACCCGGGCTCAATAATACAGTATTGAAATCCATAACAATTGTATACCTTAAGTTAAATCTCCTGAAATTAAAGTATTCACGTCAGGAATCGGGAATAGTGACAAGGTACTACGCCACAACCTCTTCACCATCTTTCTCCTTCTCAATCCGGCCTCGGCGCAGCGGATTGGCGGTAGCTGCTGCATAGTCGGTGCGGTGCTGCAGCAGATCGAGCGCCTGGTAAATTGCTTCGCGGAAAGAGGATGGATCCGCCAGGTTTTTACCTGCGATATCAAAAGCAGTGCCATGGTCGGGAGAGGTGCGGATTATGTTGAGGCCTGCTGTATAGTTTACACCGTGGCCCTGAGCCAGTGTCTTGAAGGCTACCAGCCCCTGATCGTGATACATGGCCAGTACGGCGTCAAATTCGGTATAAGTACCCCATGCAAAAAATGAATCGGCACTGTATGGGCCAAAAACAAGATTACCGCCTTGTTTCTGCTGCTCAATAGCAGGCCTGATAACGGATTGTTCTTCTGTTCCTATCTGGCCTTCATCGCCGGCGTGTGGGTTCAGGCCAAGGACAGCAATCTTAGGTTTGTCTATACCGAAATCTTTTATCAGGCTTTCGCGCAGCAGTGCCAGTTTAGACTGTATCAGTTCTTTGGTAATTGCAGCCGCCACTTTTGCAATGGGTATATGTTCGGTTGCCAGGGCCACGCGCAGGTTGCCGCTATAGAGCAGCATTACCACATCTTTAGCGCCGAATTTCTCTTTGAAATAAGGTGTATGACCGGTCCAGGGAAAGTCGGGCAGGGCAGTATTGCTTTTATGAATGGGGGCAGTAACAATGGCATCAAGTTGCCCGTCTTTGAGGCATTGGGTAGCCACCATCAGCGAGCGGATGGCATACTTGCCGGCGGCATCTGTGAGCACTCCCGGTTGCAACGGCACTTCCTCATCCCAGCAGTTGAAAATATTTACCTGCTTTGGGTTAAGCTTTGTGAGGTCTTTGGTGCTGCTGAAATTAAAAGTGTGTTCGGTAACGATGCGCCGGTAATAATTGATTACTTTATTCGAAGCAAAGATTACAGGAGTACACAACTCCAGCATCCTGCTGTCGGAAAAAGTTTTGATAATCACTTCAAGGCCTATACCATTAAGGTCGCCTGTTGTAATACCTATTACCGGTTTCTCGTTATTTGGCTGCATGTTTTTTTAGTCTTTAGTCTTAAGTCTTGGGTCTTAAGTAGTATTTTTTACCTTGTAGTTGTGAATCTGGTATTTGGTTTTTGTTTTCAGGACCTGCCGTAATGAATCAGGAAATCGAGCAGCATCCTCATTCCGTAAGCAGTTCCTCCAATGGGTGTGTATCCTTTTCGGGCGGTAGCAAATGATACTCCGGCTATATCGAAGTGCATCCAGGGGTAATCGGTGAAATGCTCCAGGAACTTACCCGCGGTAATAGCGCCACCTGAAGCGCCACCTGTATTTTTTATATCGGCAATATCCGATTTTATCTGGTCGCCATATTCATCCCAGAGGGGGTATTCCACCAGACGCTCATATTGTCTGAATCCGCTTTCGCGGAAGGCTTGTTTAGTCTGGTCATCGGCAGTGCCCATGCAAACAATACCGTGCTCGCCAATGGCAGCCGATGCTGCACCGGTGAGGGTGGCAAAGTCGGCTACCAGTTCGGGATTATATCGTTTGGCCCAGTGCAGTGCGTCGCCCAGCAGCATCCGGCCTTCGGCGTCGGTATTCAGCACCTCTACTGTTGCGCCGCTGGCCATAGTAACCACATCACCCGGCACATAAGCGTTTTCTCCAGGCCTGTTATCGGTAGCAGGTACAAGGGCAACTATATGAAGTGGTAACTGCATTTTTGCTATCGCATACATGGCAGCGCTCACAAGGGCAGCGCCGCTCATATCGCTTTTCATGCGGTCCATGGAGTTCAGTGTTGGTTTCAGCGATACTCCCCCGGTATCATATACCACACCTTTACCAACAAGTACAACAGGCTTTTTATTTATGGCCTTTTTGGGGATATACTCCATGATAGTAAAAGTAGGAGGCTGAATGCTTCCCCTGTTTACTGCCAGTATACCACCCATTTTCTCTTTTATAAGCCTGGCCTTATTAAATATGGTTACTTTAAAACCAGCTTCTTTGCCCATTGCGGCAATCTCGGCCGATAATTGTTCGGCGCTCAGGAAATTCAATGGTTCGTTAACCAGTGTACGTGCCTTGTAAATGGCATCAACAGTAATAGAAAGCTGGTTAACTTCCTTCAGGGTAGCAGAATTTTTAGTGAAATAAACAGTAGTCAGTGTATGCGTTATTTTTTTTGCATTGGTACGGTATTTCAGGAACTGGTAATTGGCAAGTGCAATTCCTTCGGCCAGGAGCAATGCTGCATTGGCTGTTGTTGAAATATTATTAATCAGCAGGTCTGCCAGTTTGTATTTATTGCTAATACCCTGCAGGTCGGCGCCGCTTTTGCGGATACTTTCGCTGGTCAGCGCATCTGTTTTCTTAGGCCTTACAAGATATATAAAGATGAAATATCCATACCGGTTAAGGGTAATCAGGTTCTGATCATCTGCAAAGCAGGTATTTAAATAGGCTGTTTCCGATTCGGTAATTTCCGGTACCTGGCTGATTTTAGCTTCAAGATCTATGATGAAAACCTGGTTTTTGATGGCTTGCTTCTGTAATATTTTGAATTCCATGCGGTAAAATTAAAATAATGGGCAAAGGTAATCTAATTATGCCTAAAATTCTGTTTGTTGGGGGCCGTTTACTATTGTTGTATTCAGGTGATCCGTTCAAGGTATAGCCTGCACAAACGGAAACCTGTACCTTTGCACCTATGGATCATACTTCATCAAGGACTTCAAACGGCCTTCTGCTGAAAAAAAGTTTGGGTCAGCACTTTCTGCACGATGAAAATGTGTGCCGGAAAATAGTAGAGCAGGTTACCCTCACACCCGGAATGCGGTTGCTGGAGATTGGCCCGGGCGGCGGAGCGATTACAAAATACCTCCTTCAATTACCGGCTAATGAATTTAAAGCCATAGAAATAGATGCAGAGAAGGTGATTTACCTCAAAAAAACCTATCCGCAGCTGGATGGTAAAATAATTTCGCAGGATATTCTGAAGGCTGAAATCCCGTTTGAAGGCCGGTTTTCGATTATCGGGAATTTTCCATATAACATATCCTCACCCATTCTCTTTAAAATACTGGAATGGGAACCACAGGTGGATGAAGTAATTGGTATGTTTCAGAAAGAGGTAGCGTTGAGAATTGCCTCAGGACCGGGATCGAAGGTTTATGGTATTCTGAGTGTGCTGATGCAGGCTTTCTTTAAAGTTACCTATTTATTAGACGTTCATGAAAATTGTTTCACTCCGCCTCCAAAGGTGAAAAGCGGTGTTTTGAAATTCACAACTTTACATAATCAGTTTGAAATAGCCGATAAACGCAGGTTTATAATATTGGTGAAAGCGGCATTCAACCAGCGGAGAAAGACATTGCGGAATGCACTTAAAAGTACAGTTCCGGCAGAAATGTTATCGGGCCCGCTGATGGATAAAAGAGCGGAGCAACTAGCCGTGGCAGATTTTGTAGCCCTATACAGGCAACTTTTATTGCATGGTAAACCAGTTGGTTTGCCGGCAAGCCTTCAGGATTTGCATTAATTTTGGAAATAATATCATTGCGAACAAAAATGATTATAGAAAAGAAGGTACTGATTGCAGCACCAGTTCATCCGGTATTATTGGATGCACTTTCATTGCTGGGCTACGAATGGGTTATGCATGAAAAAATAACTCAGGAATCGGGTTTTGCCCTTATCAGCGATTGTGTTGGCGTTATTACCTCTACCCGGCTGCAATTGAACAAAGAACTGATTGATGCTGCCCCAAATCTTCGATGGATCGGGCGAATGGGGTCCGGGATGGAAGTTATTGATCTGGGATATGCCGGGGAAAAAGGCATTGTTTGTTTTGGTAGTCCGGAGGGAAATTGCAACGCGGTAGCCGAGCATGCAGTAGGAATGGTGCTGGACCTGATCCGCCGCATTGGCTGGAGCCAGGCTGAACTGCAGCACGGAATATGGAAGCGTGAAGAGAACAGGGGGGCGGAACTGGAAGGTAAAACTATAGGAATAGTAGGGTATGGCCACACAGGAGCCGCCTTTGCAAAGAAATTAACAGGATTTGATATGCAGATACTTGCCTACGACAAATATGCTCCACAAAGGATACCCCCGCACATAATCAATTGCCGGGACCTTGAGCCCATTTTCGAGGAAGCAGATATCGTTAGTTTTCACGTTCCCGCACAGCAGGATACAGTTGGTTATTTAAACAAGGGTTTTATCAGCCGGATGCGCAAGCCGTTTATTGTAATTAATACCTCGAGGGGGAACGTTGCAGATACGATCAGCCTGTATGAAGGATTGATTAGTGGCAAAATTAAAGGTGCCTGCCTGGATGTTTTCGAAGAGGAACCTTTATTAGTTATAGAAAAAAATAATCATTTGAACGAGCTATTTGCGGCTATGAGTGTGCTGCCGAATGTAGTTATGACCCCTCATATAGCAGGTTATACTCATGAAGCGTTGTATAAAATGAGCAAAATACTTGCAGATAAGATAGCATTTCATCTTACTGATCGGATTATTTAGCATATTTATTTCATTAATAAGCATTGATATCAGGGCTAATCCGGCAATGTGTTAAGGCAAACAAAAAATATTTTCAGTTTTACCCAAGATTTGCCGCTGGTTTTTCGTCTATATAGTAGCAGGAAAATTTAAGACCTTAAAAAAAGCACACATTTATTTCAAAATTATATAGGGGTTTGGAGGAAAATTAATTTGCCAGGTGCGGATTTTTAACAGATTTTTTTACCTTTACGCCTCATTTGCTAATAATTTATTAACACTAGTTATGACTCGTACTTTACGTTCTCTGTTTTTGCTTGTATTTATTTCGCTATCCGGTTCTGCCATAGCACAGGAAATCGCCGGTAAGGTGATAGACGAAAAGAAAGAACCAATGATCAGCGCCGTTGTTCAGGTTTACACCGGTGGTATCTTAAAAGGAGGTACTGTTACTGACTACGATGGTAATTACGTAATCAAACCGCTGGAGCCTGGTTTTTATGATGTTCTGTGTATTTATGCAGGCTATGACTCAATGGAAACTACGAAGGTTCTTGTGTCGCCTGACCAGCGTACAACCATTAACTTCGCAATGAGCAGGCACACAAGCCAGATAAAAGAGTTTGTGGTTAAAGAATACAAGAAACCACTTGTGGGAAATGCCGGCGAACATTCATTGGACCGGACGGAAATTGCAACCATCCCTACCAACCAGGTTACAGATATAGTAAGTACTACAGCAGGGGTTTACCAGTCGCAGAGAGGGCAGGACGTATCTATTGCCGGCGCCCGTACTTCTGGTACATTGTACATAATAGATGGTGTTCAGGTTCAGGGTACTACCGGAATTGACCAGGCACAAGGATCAATAGATCAGATCGAGGTTATGACAGGCGGTGTTTCGGCTAAATATGGTGATAACCAGGGTGGTGTGGTAAATATAACCACAAGGGGAGTATCGCAGAAAATGACCGGTGATATCCGTCTTCAGCACTCAATAGATGGCTACAATAATAATCTTGCTTCTTTTTCCATAGCAGGCCCGATCTATAGTAAAATAATTCAGGCAGGCGACCAAACCCGCAAGAAACCGGTTTTAGGATTTTCTTTCAGCGGAGACGTTTATGACGACCATGACAGGTATCCGGCATTTAATGAAGAATATGTTGTTAAACCTTCCATACTTAAAAATCTGCAGCAAAACCCGTTGCTCATTAATACCGATAACAACGGTCAGCCATCAGTAAACCTTGCATCTGACTATGTTACAATGGCCGATCTGCAAAAAGTAAAAATCCCGCCAAGCAATGAAATACAGGAAGTGAGGCTTAACGGTAAACTGGATTACCAGGTATCGGATAATATGCACATTGTGGCCGGTGGCTCTTTTGACTATACCAAGACCGACTTATACAACAGGCATTATGACCTTTTCGCATCAGGAGCCACACCAATCCAGAATCAGATTGCAGGGCGCGGATTTATCCGGTTTACACAGAAATTCAATAAGACAGGCGACACCTCAACAAGGCACAATATCATATCAAATGCGTTCTACTCTGTTCAGGCCGACTTCCAGAATCAGAGTGCAGTTGAAGAAGACGCAAAATTGAAGTCTAATATATTTCAATATGCATATGTGGGTAAATTCAATGAAACCCATACACCGGTCTATGCAACTGTGCAAACTGATTCTGCCAGCGGCAAGCAAGGGACAATTTTGCTTTATAACCAGGCAAACAATATTACGTTTACTCCAAGCAATACAAATACCGGCCTTGCAAATTATACCACTGAATATTATAATAGTTATGCTATTCCATTCAATCAAATGCCCACATCTATTTCTCAGATTCAGGCATTCAACGGTATTGTAAATGGTGATGAACCTAAGTCAACTTATGGTTTGCAAAATTTATTAAGCCCGGGTTCAACTCAAAGTTTTTATTACAGAAATAATAATAACCAGTATGCTCTGGATGTAAATGCATCATTCGACCTTTTGGCAGGCCACACAAAACATGCCATTCAGTTTGGATTGTACTACCAGCAGAGGGTTGAAAGTTATTATGAAGTACTGGCAAATGCAGGCGCTACAGCTTCATTGTGGGGGCTTATGCGCCAGCTGGTTTCCAATATAGATAACGGAAACCTGAAACTGGATAAAACACATCCTATGTTTATCGTTAATGGCAAGTCTTATACATTGGCCCAGGTTCAGTCGGGTGCTGTTGTACCCGGCCCGAATGATACAATTTTTTATAATTATGTAAATGTTAATACTGATAAGACTTTTGATAATAATCTGAGGGCTGCATTAGGCTCAGCATATACTGCCAATGGAGGCACAAAAGACATCAATATAGATGCCTTGAATCCTTCTCTGTTTTCATTAAATATGTTCAATGCTGATGAGTTGCTGAATTCAGGTAATTCATTTGTTTATTATTCAGGGTATACTTATACAGGAGGGGCTCAGACCGGCAATGTAAACTTCAATGATTTCTGGACTGCAAAGGATGCAAACGGTAATTACACCCGCCCGATAGCGCCATATACACCAACTTATATGGCTGGTTACCTGCTCGATAATTTCAATTTTAAAGATATACGGTTTAATGTGGGCGTACGTATTGACCGGTTTACCAATAATGCCAAGGTGCTTATAGATCCGTATTCAGAATACGGAGAAAAAACTGTGAGCCAGGTGCCTGGTTCGGATAATATACTCAATGGTGGAAAACATCCTGCAAATATTCCCGGAAATTATGTGGTATATGTAGACGATAATACGGCTAAAGTACCATCTATTATTGGTTACCGCAGCGGTGACAACTGGTATGACCCTACAGGTAAATTTATCACAGATCCATCTACATTGAAACAGTATTCCGGAGGCCGCGACCCACAGCCTGCACTGATTAATGACTCTGTAAAAATTACCAGCAATAATTATAACCCAAATCTCGCGTTTACCGATTATACACCGGCAGTACTGGCGCAGCCCCGTATCTCCTTCCAGTTCCCTATATCTGATGTAGCTAATTTTTATGCTCACTACGATATTTACTCCCATCACCCCTCTTCCAATATCAATGCTAACGCAAGTACTTATTATTTTCTGCAGAGTGTAGGTAGCAATACTACTTACCCAATTTCCAATTCAAACCTGAAACCGGAAATTACGTATGATTATGAAGTAGGATTCCAGGAAAAATTAAACGACCATTCAGCGCTGCAGTTGTCTGCTTTTTATAAGGAGCGTAAGGACATGATTACCGCGGTACCATACTTATATGCTTATCCGATCACGTATTATACTTTTGGAAACAGGGACTTCTCAACCACCAAGGGAACAACGCTTAATTATGATCTGAGGGCTACAAATCACCTGAAGATGAACATATCTTATACCCTTCAGTTTGCAGAAGGTACTGGTTCTACTCCGTCAGACCGTAACGGACTTCTTCAGAATTTTATTGAGGCAGGATTACCCAACCAGCGTTATGTAACTGCGTTAAATGTTGATTCCCGTCACAATATTGCCGCTAATATTGATTACAGATATCTTGAAGGAGAAGGTCCGACCATCAAGGGTAAACCGGTATTCCAGAACATGGGAGTTGACTTCATAGCCAAGGCAAGAAGTGGTGAGCCATATACAAGGTACACAGATGCAAATTATACTACGGTAGTAGGTGGCGTTAATGGTTCGCGGTTGCCATGGCATTATGGAATAGACATGCGCCTGGATAAAGATTTTGCGCTTTCTTCAGCTAAGAAAAAGGCAGATCTGGTAAAGGGATTAAAGCCCAAAAAACCAATGTACCTCAAAGCTATACTGCAGGTTAACAACCTGCTGCAGACTCGCGATATCCTTGGTGTTTACGGGTTTACAGGCAAGCCTGATGACAGGGGTTATCTAACTTCTTCATTTGGTAAACAATATGTGCCACAACAGATTGATCCGCAGTCTTATACTGATCTGTATACCATATATTATAATGATCCAACCCATTATAATTATGCCCGGACAATCAGTTTTGCTTTAGAATTCAATTTTTAATAATATTTACAGCTAATAATATAGGTTATGAAGACTAGAATTAATATCAGGTTTGCAGGCGCCCTTACCCTTGCCGGTATCTTCTTTAGTACACTGGGTATAGCCAGGGAAAATGTTGTTACCGCCCATCACAGGGCCTCGGCATTGAAAACCAGTGACGCGGCCTGCCAGCCTGCTGGTTCGGCTATTGACCTGGATATCAATAATGTTCGTGCCCGCTTGATGACTGGTGGGGATATGTGGTGGAATATTGGTCTGCAGGTAGCAGCTTATGAAATTCCGAAAGGATCAGGTAAAAGTTCACAATTTGCAGCCTCCTGCTGGATAGGCGGGTATGACAAGCAGGGACAATTGAAAGTAGCAGCACAAACCTACCGTCAGGATGGTAATGACTATTGGCCAGGAGCGCTTGATGGAAATGCAAAGATCACAGGAAGTGTTTGTAATTTATGGGATTACCAGTGGAAAGTAGATAAATCTACAATTAATTCCTTCATACAGTTATCAAAATCAGGAGCACCACCACAGTCTTCAGAATATAATGTGATTTACCAATGGCCCGGAGCCGGTAATCAGCAGGCGCAAAGTAATACCGGCCAGCTTCTACTGGGTCAGGCTCCCTATAACGGACGCACTTATGCGGCATTTAAAGACCTGAATGGTGATGGAATTTACGAACCCAACCAGGGGGAATATCCGGTTCTGGAGAGTAATGGTGTTCAAAGCCTTCCTGACCAAATGATCTGGTGGGTATTTAATGACGCGGGTAATGTTAAACAACAGTCACTTACTGCAGCAATAGGTGTGGAAGTGCAAACAACTGCTTTCGCTTTTGCTACACAGGATTTCCTGAATAACTCTACATTCTGTAATTACCGGGTTATTAACCGGGGATCACTTTCCATCGACAGTACTTATATTGCCGTTTGGGATGACTGCGATCTGGGTTATGCATTCGATGATTATATAGGTTGCGATACTACAAGAGGTCTGGGAATTCAGTATAATGGTACCAACTGTGATGGTTGCTCTGCTGGTAGCCCGGTAAACAGTTATGGCCTTAACCCGCCGCAGGTGGGTCTGGACTTCTTCCAGGGTCCGGTAAGGATGATCAAGGATTCAAAAGGTGTGCTTGATTCCACACAGCGGTTAAGAATGACCAACTTCACTTATTATGTAAATGATGCGAGTGTTATCGGTAATCCGGATAACGGGGTTCAGATTTATTTCTACATGACTGGTTCCATCAGGACAGGTCAGCGTTTTGCTTATGATTTTGGTGGTGCTGGTAATCCAAGTAAAGGATATGGCAGTGGCCCAGTATCAAACTATGTTTTCTGGGGAGATCCAAGTGATAATACCCAATGGTCAGAGTGTGCATGTAATAATAATCCAGGCGACAGAAGGTTTATATTTTCTTCTGGTCCGTTTGAATTGTTGCCAGGTGCTGTAAATGATATTACTTTTGGTTGCGTTTGGGCTCCTCAGCCAGTTGGTGGTTGCCCGGTAACCAATTTCACAACAATTAAGAGCATTGATGATCAGGCTCAGGCTTTATTCGATGATAATTTCAAGACAGTAGAAGGGCCTGAAGCGCCAGTTCTGTTTGTAAGGGAGCTGGACAGGAAATTATTGTTTTATATGGTTAATCCTTATTCCAGCAATAACTACAATGAAAGTTATGGCCGTAATGATGGCACCTATAAGGATTCTCTGCAGTACCATCAGGTAGTTACTAAAGCCAAAGGATCCAGTAATCCTAACGATTCATTGTATAAATTCCAGGGATATCGCGTATTCCAGTTAGCCAACAGCAATGTGTCTTCGGCTGATATCTTCAACCAGACAACAGGAGAAGTGGATAATACCGTGGCTCAGGAAGTTTTTGAGTGCGATATTCATGATGGCGTTACCCAGATCGTCAATTACGTTCAGGATCTGGCAGTATCCAGTAACACTTTTGTTCCTCAGATTAAGGTTGTAGGAAAAGACAGTGGTATAGTCCACAGTTTTGTATTGACCACCGATCAGTTTGCTACAGGATCAGATAACCAGTTTATTAATTATCATACTTATTACTTCGTAGCAATAGCTTATGGATATAATAATTTTGCAACATTTAATGATCAGAATGCAGGCAATACACAAGGTTCGCCTTATATAGGTAGCTCACATGGTTATGGAGGTACAGATATCAAGATTGTACCTGCTTTGCCAAACCCATCGAACGGAGATATGGGTACTGTATTAAATGCAAGTTATGGCAGCGGTGTAGCAATTACCAGGTTGGAAGGGCAGGGTAACGGAGGTAATTTTGATCAGCTTGATGCAGCTTCTGAAGCAGCAGCAAGAGATGGTAATTTTGTTAAACAAGCATCTTACCTCCCTGGCAACGGGCCAATTAATGTTAAAGTAATTGATCCGGTAGTAGTACCAGCATACAATTGGGCATTACAGATTGTAAATAATAAGAATTCTGCTGGTTTCGATACTACAGCAGGTTGGAGGTTAACAGCTTATGATTTAAATGGTAATGTTGTTGATACAATCTACAGTGAACAGGAACTCAATTTTATCAACGAACAGATTCTTGCTTCCTATGGTATTTCGGTGAATATCAGTCAGCCGGCTGCACCGGGTGTTAATCAGGTTGCCGGTAATGGTTACATTGGTTCTGATATTTCTTTTGCAGATTCCACAATGCCCTGGCTTGAAGGGATACAGGATAAGTCGGACAGTAGTTTTGAAAACTGGTTGAGGGCAGGTAAAACAAACAGTTACAATACGCCGTTGTCTGCTCCTAGTGCAACTACTCTGGGCAATCCATGTAATTTCAATGATAACACAGCAGGTGGATTCTGGCTGGATTCTAACCTCTCATATGAAAACATGTTCGCTAATTTTGGGCCGACAAAGAGCACATGGGGCCCTTATGTACTCGCGGCTTCTTACTATAACGAACATTATGGTGCAGGAACCCAGTGCGGTTTTGAAGTTGCTTACAATTCAAGTACCCAGACTGTAGCTAATTTTGAAACGTTGCCTGATATTGATCTGGTATTGACGGATACAGTTGCATACTGGACAAGATGTGCTGTAGTTGAAGAGCAGGAAGATCCTACATTAGCACAGGGCGGAGCCAATAAATTCTGGTTGCGCGCACATTCCGGCTGGAACTTAAATGTTGCCAATGACGGTACTTACAACACACCTGTTTATGATGATAATCCTGCTAATAAGGGTATGTCTTATTTCCCTGGTTATGCTATTGATCAAAGTACAGGAAGGCGTTTGAATATCGTATTCGGTGAAGATTCCTATCTGGGCAATGATAATGGGGCGGATATGATCTGGAACCCGGATTCAACATCGTTGAATGTTTACAACAATTCTATTTTGTTTGGTGGCAAACACATTATTTATGTATTAAACACTGCATATGATAGTGATAAAGCCTTTGTTGCTAATGTACAGCAGGCAGGCTCATCAATAAGTTTCCTCAAAAAGGCATATGCCAATATGGCCTGGGTTGGAGTGCCGATTCTGAATCCGGAATTCCATCTCGCTCCGCTGAACAATAATGGTCATGGTTTGATACCTACACAGACTCGCTTAAGATTCCGTGTAAACAGGCCTTATAGTCCTTATCTGGCAGTTGATACTACTACTTTACCTGTACCAAAAGCAGCTGCTGGCCAGATGACAAATCCATACTACACATTCAGTACTAAATCGCTGGTACCAACAAGTAAAGGGGATAATCCAAATGCAGGAAGTCTGGTTAACAGGATATTTGCTGTACCAAATCCATATTATGGTTATTCTGGTTATGAAAATAACAGGTTTGATACCAAAGTGAGGATCATTAATCTGCCGGCACAGGTGTATGTAAATATCTATACGCTGGATGGAACGCTGGTACGCAGTCTTTCCAAAAATGATCCGAGTACCCCATATATTGATTGGGATATCAAAAATACAGTTGGTTTGCCTGTTTCTAGTGGTATGTACCTGATACATGTAAATGCAGTAGGAATCGGTGAAACAGTTATTAAGTGGTTTGGAGCAATGAGGCCTCTGGATGTGACATCGTATTAATATTATTGATTTTCCGGGGTAGTATTATACTACCCCGGATATTATTAATTTTTTATTTCAATATAATTATGAACAATTTTTCGATTAAATTTTTTGTAGCAGTTTTTGCTGTAAGCATTTCTTTCAATGCTATTGCCGGGAATAAAGACCGTGTCGGACAATCCGGCGCTCCTGAACTGGAAATAAATCCCTGGGCACACAGCACCGGCCTTTTCGGAATGAATACAGCTTCAGTAGATGGTATTGAAGCATTGAAACTGAACATTGCCGGACTAGCAAATGATTCCGGGTTCCAGGTGGGTGTTTCTCACGGCATTTATCTTAGCGGAACAGGTATTTCAATCAATAACCTGGCTGTAGCTCAGAAACTGGGCGATGCTGGTGTGATAGGTGTAAATATCATGTCAGTGGGTTTTGGTGATATTACCGCTACCGATTATTTTAATCCGGAAGGATATGGTTCGTATCATCCGCAATTCCTTAATGTTCAGTTGGGTTATGCCAAGCAGTTTTCTACGCATATCAACGCTGGATTTGCTGCAACCTACGTATCTGAGCAGATCAATAATATCTCTGCTTTAGGTGTGGCTTTCGATGGTGGTATACAGTATGTCACCGGTAAAAAAGACAACTTCCATTTTGGAATAGTGTTGCATAATATTGGTACAAATATGCGTTTTACAGGTACTGGTTTTGCCATCAATGCAGAGCAGCCTCAGTCTACACCAACTTTTGCGGTAACAGCTGATTATCCTTCAGATAAATTCGAGATGCCTACCAACCTGAATATAGGATTGGCCTATGATATGTATCTTGATCAAAACCGGCTCAGCGGAAAAGATGCAGTATCTCAGCACAGACTTACCGCCTATGGCAATTTCACATCAAATTCTTTTAGTAATGACTACCTGGGCGCCGGGCTGGAGTATAGTTATAAAAATATGTTTATGGCCCGTGCAGCATACCGTTATGAAAATGGTATCGGCAGTTTGAGTACAAGTCCTACCATGTATGAAGGATTGGCTTTTGGTGTAACTGCCCAGACCAGAATTGGTGGTGCAAAGTCTCCGATGGTTGCTCTTGATTATTCTTTCCGTCCCACACAGCGCCCGGCCAATGGCGTTCATATGTTTGCTATCCGCATGACCCGTTAACCAGTTGAATCTTATTTTTGTGTTTTTTCAGTATTACAATAATTAAATTTTAGTATATTTGCATTGCAACGCTTCTGAACAAGAGGCGTTGTATTTTTTTTCTGTAGCAATAAAAAATTATATATAATGGCAGATTTAAACTACCTGACGAAAGAGACTTTGGAGCAAATGAAAGAGGAGCTGAACATGCTGAAAACAACCGGCAGGGCTGAAATTGCCCGGCAGATAGCAGAAGCCAGGGAAAAAGGAGATTTGAAGGAAAATGCGGAGTATGATGCAGCAAAGGAAGCTCAGGGACATCATGAAGCTAAAATAGCACATCTGCAAACCGCACTTATGTCGGCAAGGGTTATAGATGCTAAGGATATTGATGTAAGTAAGGTGTCTGTTCTGAGTAAAGTTGGTGTAACCAACATGGGTACTAAAAAAACTATGGTTTATCAGCTGGTATCTGAAAGGGAAGCAGATATTAAACTGGGAAAGATATCTGTGACCTCTCCGATTGGCAAAGGGCTTCTTGGAAAGCATATAGGTGAAGTTATTGAAGTTATAACTCCAGGCGGAACGCTTAAATTCAGGGTAGAAAGTATATCCATTTAGTATGGCAACCATTTTTTCAAAGATCATAGCTGGTGAAATTCCGAGTTATAAAATAGCGGAAAATGATCATTTCTTCGCATTTCTCGATATATTTCCTCTAAGGGAAGGACATGTGCTGGTGGTACCTAAACCGGAAACTGACAAATTTTTTGATGTGAGCGATAAATTGCTTTCCGAATGGCTTGTTTTTGCCAAACCGATAGCTAAGGCTATAGAAAAGGCATTTCCCTGCGATCGTTGCGGACTCTCTGTTATCGGGCTGGAAGTGCCGCATGCGCATATGCATTTGCTGCCAATCAGTTCTGCAAATGACCTCAACTTTCACCAGCCTAAAATGAAGGTATCGCCTGAGAAACTGAAAGAAATACAAAATAAAATACTTTCGTTTTTATAGAACTATTTGTTGTTTCCCCTTTATTTGTCTGCTTAACAGTTCAGCATCGGTTTACACTCCAGGCGTGGGGCTTCTCCTTAAAGAGCGCTTTGGTCCGGGTCCAGGTATCTTTAAAAAACGCACTGTAGCGGTAGTGGTCCAGATCTGATTCTGTATCCCAGTGGCTGTATGTGAAGAAGATATTGCGTTGCATATTGTCTTGCCACAGTTCAAGGTGTGTGCATCCTGCGAAACCTTTTATGGTGGATTTGCGTTCTTCAAAAAGAGCTTTAAAATCTTCAATAACTTCTTCTCTGAAGGTCATCTGTACTATACGTATAATCATCCGAATGTGATTTTAATATCGTTTCTACTTCCGCCAAGTTTCAGTCCGAAAAGGCTTGCTGCATTGCCCCTGTTCATGCATATTTCCAGGTATCCGCTGCTGTTGAACCGGCACAATTTTTGCCCGGGCCTGACATCGGCATAGTAGTTGCTTATTTCTGTTATTTCTTCGACTTGTGCAAATTCAAGTCTGAATGGACGGCCCTTGCCTGTTCTGTCAAATTGATCGCGGGTCAGGTTGAGTACCACGTTTTCATAACGGTCGATATGTATAACATCGCAGGTAATAGTATCTCCATTTTCCAAAGGTTTTTTTCGCGGAACACTTCTGAGTTTAAATGGCTGCAGGTTCATAACCTTGGGCTCAGACGCCTGAAGAGGCCTGATAGCCTTGCCTGCAGCTTCAAGCCAGTGGGTAAACAATTCTGCTACAGAGAGTTCTTTATATATCCAGGCATTACCTATAAAAGGCAGGGCTAAAGGAAGCAATCCGTTATCGGCTGTAATAAAGTACTGACCATCTGCCTCTGCTACAAGTACCCTTACTGTTTTTTCGGAAAACAGATCGAACAACAATACGTGGCAGGTGCCGGCAGGGAAATGCCGCCAGGCAGCCGACAACAGATAAGCAGCCTGGGCTGTATAAAATGGTTTTACCTCATGGCTGATATCAATTATAGCCAGCCCCGGATTGTGCTGCATTAGCATCCCCTTGGCAATAGCCACTGATGCTTCTTGCAGGCCAAAATCGGAAAGCAGGGTAATGCAGGCCATTTTTTAAGTCGATACTATTTAGTATTTAGTCTAAAGTATTTAGTAGTAATTGTTACAGGATTATTTTTTTCAGCGCTTCTGCAAAAATACAACTCAAAAAGGCAGGGTGCTGCAATTTTCCTCTAATGGATAAAATATAACACCTGCTATTATCAGAGTGATACTGGCGCAGCAATATTTTCTTTATTTCATCCGTTATCCAATCACTTCCTTATTTTTACACCGAAGAAACATTATGAAGATCAGCCGGATTCATTTCATTTTAGTGGCAGGAGTGGTTGCTGTAATTACAGCAAGCGTTTCATGCAGGAAAATAAATACTCTGACCAGCGGAGGCATTATCACCTTCTCAACAGACACACTGAAGTTTGATACTGTATTTACAAAAGCAGGCAGCTTTACCAACCAGATACTCATTTATAACCCGCAGAATGAGGCTGTAGTTTTGAGCTCAGTGGTAATGCAGAATGGTGCTGCATCTTATTTTCACCTGAATATAGATGGGCTGACCGGCAATTCGGCCACCAATATTAAAATTGCACCGCATGATAGCATCTATGTGTTTGCAACCGTTAACATTGATCCTACCAGCGCTACTTCGCCTTTTTTAATTACAGATGCCTTGATTGCCACTATGAATGGTAAAGCATTTCCAGTACCCTTTACGGCCTTTGGGCAGAATGCACATTATATTATTGACAGCGCACTGACAAGCCCTAACACAACTTGGGATAATAAGCTGCCCTATGTGATTATTTGGACCGGTGATACCTCAAAGCCAAGAGGGCTGCAGATTAATCCAAACTGTACACTCACTATCCAGCATGGCTGCAGGATATATATGCATCAGACTGCCAACATAGCTGTTTTCGGACAATTGGTTGCAAGTGGTACTCAAAGTGACAGCATTATATTCCAGGGTGACCGCCTCGACAGGGCCTATTTTGGATACATCGGTTATCCGGGAGAGTGGGGTGGAATGTACTTTGACGGGAGCAGTCATGGAAGTACTATGACTAATACAATAATAAAAAACTGCGGCAATGGCGCTCTTGGGCTTGCTGCTGCTGCTGCCATATATGTTGCTTACGACACATTGGGTTCTATAACCAACCCCCAGGTAACATTAAATAACTGCACAATAGAAAATTCGTATGCCTATGGTATTTATTCCTACCATGGTACGGTAGCTGCTACCAACTGCAATATTAATACCACCGGCCAGCAGGCACTGGCAATTCTGCTGGGTGGCAACGACCTGTTTACCAATTGTACCTTTGCCAATTATGGCACCGCCAATGTATCTCATGCTGCTGCCGGCACTGTTGCCATCCTTGACTACTACTGGGATGGCGTAACCGGTGATCCTGTCTATTTTGCAAACCTCAATGCTGTATTGCGTAATTGCATCGTTTATGGTTCGCTGGATAGTGAAGTGGTTTTTGATACTTCCGGTAGCCCTGCCGGTACTACCGCCAACTTGCTGCTGGATCATTGCCTGTTGAAGATGGGAAGTGTAAGAGAGCCTTTTGTTAGCCGGGATAGTTGTATAATCAATCAGGATCCGCTGTTTAAGAACTCAGCAAATGGGGATTTTACAATTCCTGCAAATTCACCAGCTGCAGGAGCCGGGACTAATTTATTATCACCATCAAATAATTTGGCTGGAAATTCATGGGTGGGAAATCCAAAGACGGATATTGGTTGCTATTAATTGGTTTCCTGGATTTTGACCACTTTCTGAAGTTTTGAATACGGTATGCATAATAGCCTGTAATTACGGTGATACGCTTTTATTGTGTAAAATAAGGACTGCACTAATCCATAACCAATACTGCTGCGCCATGAATAGCGCCTTTTCTCAGGTCATTTAATGCGGTGTTGGCTTCATGCAGCGGATACAGCTTTGTTTCTGTATGCACGGGTATTGCGGCAATAGTACTGAAAAACCCGGCTGCATCTTCCCGGGTCAGGTTAGCTACCGACTGAATGGTTCTTTCTTCCCATAGCAGGCTGTACGGAAATGAGGGTATATCGCTCATATGGATACCGGCGCAGATAACCAGGCCGCCTTTATCTGTATCGCTCAATGCCTTGGGAACAAGTTCACCTGCAGGTGCAAAAAGAATAGCCGCATCCAGCGGAACAGGTGAGGCTTGAGAAGAATCTCCTGCCCAATGTGCCCCCAGCCTTTTTGCCATGTTTTGAGATTCAGTATCTCCTGGCCGGCTAAAAGCGAAAACCTTCTTGCCCTGGCTACGCGCAATCTGAATCAATATACTAGCTGCTGCCCCAAAACCATAAAAACCTATATTAACCGCATCACTCCCAATCATGTTCCAGGACCGGTAGCCTATAAGGCCTGCACAGAGCATAGGAGCCATTGAAGGGTATATGAATTTTTGGGAAAGCGGCAAACAAAACTGCTCGAAAGCTACCGTATATCCGGCATAGCCACCATCAATTGTATATCCTGTGAAGAGGGCATAGCTGCAAAGGTTTTCTTTTCCTTTCAGGCAGTATTTGCATTTGCCGCAGGTATAGCCCAGCCAGGGAATCCCAACCAGGTCTCCTGTCTTATGAAGGCTTGTGCCCGGCCCTGTTTTAGCTATAATCCCCGTTATTTCGTGCCCCGGAATGAGCGGTAGTTTAGGCTGCGTCAGATCCCCGTCAGCAACGTGAAGGTCAGTACGGCATACACCACAGGCTATTATTTTTACCAATACCTGCCCGTGGCCGGGAACAGGCATGGCTACCGTTTTGGCAACTAGTGGCTGCCCCTGGGCTACCAGCATCATGCAGTTCATTGTATCCGGAAGGTTCATATTGGAAAATTGAACTGCAATTTTATGCTTATTCCCTGTTCAGATCAATGATGGCCGTCAACCGGGTAAATAATGATATAGCTTAAAACCACTCAGAAAATATCAGAGTTGATGTTGATAAGATAAACATAAGGAACGTTGATTAAATAAAGTACACTATATTGCGAAGTTATTTATCATTTTTATGAGGCATGCCTGCAAAGGCACGAGCGTAGCTCCTCTGGGAATGTTGAGCTATTTAATGACTTTTGCAAAGAAATAAAAATGGAAAAGATCAAGTAAGATGGTGTACTTTAATTAATCATCGTTTCAAAGCAATAAAGGGAAATCAATTATCTCAGGTCCACAACCTCAACTCCGGCATGAGCCTTGCTGTCCCAGGTAAAATAGGTGTCCTGTATGTTGCTGTCGCCAACAAAATTATTGATAGAGAATTCAATTTTATTTCCGTTCTTTTCCCAGATGTTTGCAGAAGAAAACATAGAGGTGGCTTTATCTACCAGCAGCTCCATTTTCAGCTCTTTCGAGTTATTGTCTTTCGGGCTGAGTTCAATCAGGTCCAGTGTTTTTCCTTTTTCTTTTTTTTCTCCTTTATAGGCATATTTATAATCCTTTTCGTAAGAATTGGTCAGAAATTTGGCAGGCGACATGGTTTGTTCAGATGGGTTGTAGTTGTTTACCTGCACTTCTTTAGCATCTTTATTGTAGGTCCAGATAGTTTTAGTATCGCATATTATTTCCTGTCCTGCCAGTTCTAAATGATATTTTTCACCTTTTACCGAAATACTTCCTTTTTTTGAATCTTTTACTTTACCTCCGGAGATTTTCATTTCAAAGCTGGCTTTCAGCGTTTTCAGGCTTTTTACTTTTTTGGTCATATTGTCCAGCACTGCTTTCGCCCTGGCATCGCCCTGTGCTTTTGCAGGTAAAATAGCTGTACAAATGATCAACGCACACATCAATGAAATATTTCTCATATTAATTCGCCTGATTTAAAATTTTAATCTATGGTTATTTTTTTGTGGCGCGAAGGTAAGTGAAGATTTCGAAATAATTCTTATTCCAGCGATTGCAGAAATTCATGCAGCTCAGAATCACTTTTAAAATATACCTCCCTGGGTTTGCTGCCATTGGCGGGGCCTACCACGCCGGCAGCTTCCAGCTGGTCCATGATCCTGCCCGCCCGGTTATAACCAAGGTTCAGCCTGCGTTGCAGATTGGATGTAGATCCCGATTGCATCTGCACAACCAGTTTGGCACAGTCATCAAATAGTTTGTCCCTGTTTTTCAGGTCCACTTTTTTATCAGCGCCGTCTTCATCATCCATTTCCGGTTCGGGCAGCAGATGCGCACTTGGGTATCCTTGCTGATCGCCTATAAATTCTACAATTTTTTCTACTTCGGGAGTGTCAACAAACGCGCACTGCAGGCGCAGCAATTCACTGCCGTGGCTTACCAGCATATCTCCGCGGCCTATAAGCTGCTCTGCGCCCCCGGCATCAAGAATGGTACGCGAATCCACCTTTGCCGAAACTTTAAAAGCTATACGTGCCGGGAAGTTGGCTTTAATGATACCCGTTATCACGTTTACCGATGGCCGCTGGGTAGCTATAATCAGGTGTATTCCCACAGCACGGGCCAGCTGAGCAAGCCGGGCTATCGGCATTTCCACTTCCTTTCCGGCGGTCATTATCAGGTCGGCAAACTCATCTATAACCAGTATTATAAATGGCAGGTATTTATGCTCGGCAGGGTTTTTTATTCTGCGGTTGATGATTTTTTCATTGTATTCCTTAATGTTCCTGGCTCCGGCTTCTTTCAGCAGTTCGTAGCGGTTATCCATTTCATCGCAAAGGGCTTTGAGGGTGTACACCGCTTTTTTGGTATCAGTGATTATCGGTTCATTTTCATTGGGCAGCTTGGCCAGAAAATGCTTCTCAATAGTGCGGTAGATGGATAACTCAACCTTTTTAGGGTCAATCATTACAAACTTCAGCTGCGATGGGTGTTTTTTGTAGAGTAATGATACCAGTATGGCATTGATCCCTACCGATTTTCCCTGCCCGGTAGCGCCCGCCATCAGCAGGTGGGGCATGGTGGCAAGGTCTACTATATAGTTTTCATTATCTATTTTTTTACCCAGTGCTATAGGCAGGCTCATTTTATTGTTCACAAATTTCTCGCTCGATAGCAATGCGCGCATAGATACTATCTGCTTGTTGGCATTAGGCACCTCAATACCTATGGTGCCTCTGCCGGGTATAGGGGCTATAATACGTATTCCCAGGGCTGCAAGGTTCAACGCTATATCATCTTCCAGGTTCCTGATCTTGGAAATTCTTACCCCCTCGGCGGGTACTATTTCATAAAGGGTCACTGTGGGCCCCACTGTAGCCGAAATGGTCTTTATCTCTATGCCAAAGCTGCGCAGTGTATTGATGATCTGATCTTTGTTCCGCTCCAGTTCTTCCTTGTTCAGCGATATTTCTTCCAGCGCTCTTTCCTCCAGCAGGTCTAGGGTAGGGAAGCGGTAATTTCTCAGGCTCTCTTCCGGTGCATAAGGTTCGTTATCGGCTATAGATATGTGGTCGCCATGCATTATCACACGGTCTTCGTCTTTTTTTACTACAAAGGTGAAATCCAGATCTGCCGTTTCTGCCGGTTCAGCTGGTTCCTCCGGCTGCGCTCCTGCGTTTTCGGTTAGTCCCTCAATAGTTCTTTCTTCTGCAAATTTTTTGTAATCCGCATAAAGTTCATCATCCACTTCATCCTCATCTGCAGGTTCCTGCAGTGTGCCGGGAATATCATCTATGTGTTCCAGATGTTTTTCTACAAGGGTCATTTCCCATTCCTTATTCGGTTGAGCGGCTGCAATGCTGCCACTATCAGCAGCATCATTATTTAAGTCTCCCGGTTGATCATTTTCACCAGCAACTTCAACTGCCGGGTCTGGTTCGTTAAATACAGGCACTGGTTTCAGCGAATCGGCTACCTTCTTGGCATGTTGCCGCATCTTCATTATAAAAGGCCGGATATCAAGCGCGAAAATCACAAAAACAAAGAACAGAACCGTAGATAAAAGGATCAATCCGGTGCCCAGGTTGCCAATCAGCCCCTTGAAATATTCAATGGTAATGTTGCCCAGGGCCCCGCCCAGCGGAAATGCCGGGAAAGAATTGTCGTGCAGCACATAGAAAACATAGGTAAGGCCCGGCGCTAAAAGGAGCAACAGTATAGATACCCAACGCATGTACCTGAGTACCGGTACTACACGCCTGCCATAAATCAGGCTCATGCCTATGGCGCTGATGCCCATACCTATCACCAGGGATGCGATTCCTGCACCTTTATAAACCAGCAAATGCGATATTACAGCCCCAAGCCTGCCACCCCAGTTGGTAACAAGGCTCTGGTCGTGCCGCAGAAAATTCCAGGCTCCTTCTTTTGATATCAGGTAACTTTGGTCGGTGGTCCAGGTAAAACAATAACTGAGAATGGACAGGCACGTGTATATGCCGGTCAGTATAAAAAAAATACCCGCACCCAGCCGCACCTGCCTTTTACGTTCGGCTGATGCTAATGGCGAGGCCGGATTGACCGGTGGTGGAGGTATTGGCGCTGTTTTCTTGTTTTTTACGGTATTGGCCATTTGGGCGGATAAAAGTACGACTATACAATATTAATACAGTGTGCTAAATTAATAGCTCAAAACAAAAATATTTTTGCGTATTATTGCTGAAACATTTAATAAAATCAGTATTTTTGATAGAATTCTTAAATTTTAGCAAACGTTTTTACTTTTTTTTCTGTCTTTCAAAGGTAAAGTTAAATTTATGGCTTTTTTATACACCTCCTCGCAAATAAAAAGTTATTTAAGGGCTATCTGCTCTTTGATACTTTTTTGCGGCCCTGTTTTCAGTTCTACTGCACAGATCACGGTTACAGCTGATAAAACGGCTGCTGTTTTGGCCTCAACACTTGTTGGAACTGGTGTAACTGTTTTTGGTGCAACCCTGAATTGCCCTGGAAATGCTAACGGCGTTTTTGTAACAGGTGGTATTGATCCCCTTGGAATACCAAGCGGTATTGTACTAACCAATGGCTGTGCTAAAGACACAACAATAGGTGGTTCCTTCTATTATGGTGTAAACGATGCTTCAAGTAATTTTGCTGACTGCCCCAATGGCACGCCTGGAGACCCTGATCTTACCGCGTTGGCAGGTTTGCCTACCAATGATGCTTGTGTGCTGGAGTTTAATTTTAAAGCTTCCGGAGATACAATAAAATTTAATTATGTTTTTGGTTCCGAGGAATACACTTCTTATACCTGCTCTTCGTTTAACGACGTATTTGGTTTTCTTATAAGTGGTGGTTTGTTTGGTACACCTACCAACCTTGCTCTGGTGCCGGGAACAACAATCCCGGTTTGTATCAACAGTGTTAATTGCGGTGCTACAGGGAGCTGGCCGCTTTCCACATGCACTGCCATTGGTGTGGGTTCCCCTTTTTGTGCCTACTACGTCAATAACCTGAGTGGCCCTGCTGCACCTTATGTAACTTATGACGGATTGACTACTCGCCTTACTGCTATTGCGGCAGTTAATCCATGCGATACGTATCACCTGAAAATGGGTGTTGCAGATGCTTCTGATGATGCTTTTGACTCCGGCGTTTTTATTGAAGGTGGCAGTTTGTCATCAGTACCACCGCCATCCATCAGCGCAGCAGGTATACCTTACCGCGTGCGTGGCTGTGCTCCCGGCCAGTTTGTTTTTACCATTCCGGCACCATTGGATACCAATCTTACCATCCATTACGCCATAACCGGTTCAGCCGTTAATGGATATGATTATTCTTTAATT
Source organism: uncultured Bacteroidota bacterium (assembly GCA_903835005.1). Lineage (GTDB taxonomy): Bacteria > Bacteroidota > Bacteroidia > Chitinophagales > Chitinophagaceae > Nemorincola. Next base: position 33,169 of record CAILLK010000065.1, read on the forward strand.
GCCGACAGTGTCATCCTGCCGGCATTATCTACTACTACCACATTGAACATTGCCCCTTTACTTGTGCCTGCTGTAGGCCCTAAGGTGGTAACAATTGATGTATTGGGTAAGAACCCCTGCACCGGTGCTGATACCGTAGTTGCTGTGGCAAGCATTACCATACTCGATTCATTCAGTTTCCATATTATTACTCCTGATACAGCTATCTGCCTCGGACAGGATGTAAATATCATTGCCCAGGGCGATACTATTTTCGGCGGCGTTATGAGTTATAACTGGACTCCATCTGCTACACTAAGTTCTAATACATCGCTCACCCCTACAGCTACCCCTGTTGTTACTACTACCTATACACTCAGTGACATTACACCACCTGCTTATGGTTGCCCTACCGAATTCCGCAATATTACAATCACAGTTTATGACCGCCCGGGTTTAACGGTAGATTCTCCGGAGGTAAAGACTTGTGTAGGCGTTCCCGTGCAATTGCATGTTTATGCTGTTCCCGGTTCGGTACCCAATACCTATTTATGGTCCCCGCCAACAGATTTAAGTAATCCGGCTATCTGGAACCCCATCGTAGACCCAAGTGTAGCCGGTGATGTAATTTATACTGTTACCGTTTATCCAACTGCTATTCCTGTTGGTTGTGCCAGTACCGCTACCATAGATGTCCATGCGATTGCTCCATATGTCCTCAATACAAATGATACAGCTATCTGTATTAATACATCATTGCAGATAAGCGTAACAGGCAGCGCCGAGTTCTCCTGGTTATGGACGCCTTCCACCTTCCTGAACAGTTCCACAATAATGCAGCCAATTGTATCGCCTACCGTAACCGCGCCTCTAACTACGGGTATTACCTACGTGGTAACTGCAAACTATGCTCATTGTCCTGCACAGATCGACAGTTTCCACCTGGAAGTAGATTATCCCGTTCCTACACGTATTATAACAGATACGCTTTGTCTTGGTCAGATCAGGGATGTAGATTTTACGGTATCGGGCTCTGCTTATTTCCACTACCAATGGACGCCAGCTACCTTCCTCAGCAATGATACCATCCCTGATCCGGTTATTACTCCTACAGTACCCGGAAGTTATAACTGGACCCTGATTATTCAGCCACATGCTATTGGTTGTGCCGATACCGGAATTGTAAATATAATTGTAACACCAAATTCATTTACTATTACGCCTACCGATACTTCCGTTTGCAGGGGTAATTCTGTTCAGGTTTCAGGAACGTCTTATTATTTATTTGCGTATCAATGGCTGCCAACAGCAGGCATCCCGATTTCTGATATTGTTAACCCCATGATCACCGCCGATACTTCAGCTACTTATGTGGTTACAGCTACTTTTTACAAATGCCCTGTAATGAGAGATACATTGGTGCTGGATGTACAGCCCAATCCGGTTGCTTATATTTCCGGCGATAAATTCGGCGATAATTCAGTTTGTCAGTTCGATACCCTGCATCTGCATGCCCTGGTAAATCCGGCATGGTATACCCATTATTCCTTCCTGTGGACTCCTGCCTCGCATCTCGACAGTACCAATACACAGACCGTTGTATTTCATGGCACCACCGATACTTTAGTTACTGTAATTGTAAGTACTCCTAAGGGTTGTTCATTTGTTGATTCAGCAAAAATTACCGTATATCCGGGTCATTTTGCTGTTATCAGCCCTGACAAAAAGGATTTTTGCCCGCACGATAATTTTATGCCGTTACTTACAGGTGCTGCCAGTTACCACTGGTACCCGTCTATGTACCTGAGCGATGACCTTAGCAGCCAGCCGGTAATTACGCCTATCACTTCCCAAACCTATTCTATCGTTGCCACCAGTATTTATGGTTGTAAAGATACCCTCAACTTCTCAGCTGTTGTTTACCCTGGAGGTCTGATAAATATAGGCCCTGATTCAGTTACCTTGTATCCCGGGCAAACCTATCAGTTAAGCCCATTGAGCAACTGCTCCAATTTTGAATGGTTCCCCCCATCCGGCCTCAGCGACTGGCAGATAGTTAATCCTGTTGCCGCTCCGCAAATAAGTACAAAATATATACTTACCGGACAGACTGCAAATGGCTGTAAAGCAGTAGATTCTATAGATGTTATCGTTGATCCTCAGTCATTATTAGCGCTTCCAAATGCATTCACTCCAGGCTCAGGGCCAAATAACGAATTTAAAATTTTAAAGCTTGGCATTGCTAGTTTGAATTATTTCCGTATTTTCAACCGTTGGGGGAATCTTGTTTTTGAAACAACCGATATCGACAAGGGCTGGGATGGCACGTATAACGGGACTCCGCAACCAATGGGGGTATTTGTTTATGAAGTAGAAGCTGTTACAAGTACAGGAATATTATTTCAAAAGCATGGAAACACGACATTAATAAGGTAAATTTGCCACGATAATTTTAAAAAAATGATCACAAGAATGAAAAATGCGCGTTTAAGCATTGCTGCAGCCCTGGTGCTATCGGCCCCTGTTGTTTTCGCACAGGATATCCATTTTACCCAATTCGATATGCAGCCCCTGGTAGTCAACCCCGCATTTACGGGTATGTTTGACGGACAGGTGCGTGCCAATGCAATTTACAGGAACCAATGGGGTAGCGTTACAATTCCTTATGTAACTTATGGCGCATCTGTTGACCTGCCTCTGATTATTGAGCGCAATGGCGATTACCTTGCTGCCGGCTTACAATTATATAATGACCAGGCAGGCGATGGTAACCTCCAGAATTTTACAGGTATGGCTTCTCTGGCTTATCATAAATACTTTGGTGGCGGCGGTTATGGCGCTCCTGGCGGTAGTGATCTTGCGGTTGGCCTGCAGGGTGGTTACGCACAGAAAAGCATTGACCTTTCCCGGTTATATTTCGGCGACGAGTGGCTGAACGGCAATTTTGTTCAGGGCCAGTCTCAGGAGTATCACCTTGGTTTGGGTAATTCTATCAATTATTATCTCGTCAATGCAGGGGTTAGTTTCTCTCATGGCGGTAATAAAGTTTCTTATACTATCGGCCTTGCTGCCAATAATCTTAACCAGCCTAATGATGCCATTGAAAAACAACAAAGCAGCAACAATACGCTCGCAATGCGCTATACTGGTGAATTGGGAATTAACTGGATAGCCGGTGACAGGTTCAGCATACGCCCTGCCGTATTGTTCCAGAGCCAGGCTACCGCCAACGAAATTATTGTGGGTAGCGAATTTCATTACGAAATAAGTGGTAATCCGGGCTACGAAAACTTTTCACCTGCCGTTTATGTCGGAGGCTGGTACCGTACCGGCGATGCAGTTATGATGACTGCCGGTGTTGAGTTTAAAGGTTTTCGTGTAGGGTTGGGATATGATTACAACATTTCTACCCTTAATACTGCCAGTAATGGTAATGGTGGCTACGAACTGGCGCTCAGGTATATTATCCCCAATCCTATCAAATTTGCCAACAAAAGAACAATTCCATGCTCCCGGTTCTAGTAAAATATTAAATAATATAGGTGAAGGGCTAAAGTTTTTTTTGAAAGCCCTTCTTTTTTTTAAAAGCAATTTATACTTTTATATCCATTAACAACGCTCACGCACATGAGAAAAATTTGGCTGTTCCTTTTTTTAGCAACGATAATCGTAACTGTACAATATGATTCAATTGCCCAAACTAACAATAACAGGAAATACAGAAACAAGGCTAACGACCCTGTAGGCAAGCTTTCTGATGCTAGAAAACTCCGCTGGGCCGATGATCTGGTGCGTCAGGGAAGCTACTTTAACGCCATAGATTATTACCAGCAGTTAAAGCAGAATGATGAGCGCAATCCTTATCTTACCTATCAATTGGCTTTCTGCTACAGAGCTACCCGCGATTATGTTCCTTCGGCGCATTACTACCAGGAAGCTTATGCACTCGCCTCCAAAGTTTACAAACTGGCTCCTTTCTGGGAAGGCCTTATGCTGAAACAGCAGGGCGAATACCAGGCGGCTATTACGGCCTTTCAGCAGTTTCTGGATGATAATAAGAAAACTACCGCTTCAGGTGGTGGCCCGGATGATAAAACCGAACCGATAATTAAGAATGACCCTGAAAGGACAGTTACAGCCAAGGCAATGAAAGAAATGAAGAAAAGGGCTAAAACTGAAATAGAGGGTTGCAACATGGCCATCAAATCTATTAAAGACCCGATAGCCTGTACCATTATCAATTGCGGTCCTAATGTGAACACCACTTTTACCGAACTTTCTCCTTTACCGCTTGGCGATACGGCTCTTGTTTTCTCTACTATGGGAAGAAATGCTGTTATTGAATCTAATGGTTATGATAAGCTCAATTATAAAGAGCACTTCCTCGTTGCTCAGAAACAAAAAGGTTATGTAGATTCTTTCCAGTGGCCTTTACCTTTCTATGACGGTGCATTCAACGATGCTTCGGCTCACACAGGCGAAGGATGTATTAGTCCCGGCGGAGATCGTTTTTACTTTACAAAATGCACTGAGGGAGACTCATTGATTATTACCTGCAGCATTTTTGTTTCCACGTTTACAGCACAGCATTGGGGCCCGGCAGTACTTGTTTCTGGTAATGTTAACGAACCGGGTTCGTCCAACCAGATGCCATGGGTTGCTAAAGTAGGTAAGAAAGAAGTTCTTTACTTCTCTTCCAACCGTAAGCTTCAGAGCAGAGGTGGATATGATATCTGGTATTCAATCATTGACCCTAGAAATGGTACCTATCGTCGTCCTCAGAACTGTGGTAAGAAAATAAATACAACACAAGATGAAATAACTCCCTTTTATGATTCAAGAGTGCAGAAATTATATTTTGCATCAAACGGATTGGTATCAATGGGCGGATTGGATATTTATTCTGCTGATGGTGGCCCGTCACGTTATACCAATGTGCAGAACATGGGTTATCCGATCAATACTTCTGCCGATGAGTTGTACTTTGTAAAAGATCCTGTTGGCAAACCGGATGCTTACGTGGTTTCAAATCGTATTGGCTCTTTTGCCTCTAAAAACCCAACCTGCTGTAATGATATCTGGCGCATACAGTATGAGCCTAAACTGGCTATCATTGGTAAAGTACTGAATAAGAAGAGCAATGAACTGATGACTCAGACTGCAGTGAAAATGGTTGACCAGAAGGGCGAAATGAATACCTATAACTCTGAAGATGGCAACTTTACCTTCAATATGTCAAGAGGTCATTCTTATGTGCTTACTGCCGATAAAGCGGGTTATACATCTTCCCGCTCTTCTGTCAGCACAATGGAAATTAAACGATCTGATCCGGATGATACAGTTTATGTAACCATTTACCTCGATAGTATCCGCAAAAGCTTTAGCGTAAGCAATATCTATTACGATTATGATAAAGCCAGCCTGCGCCCTGAGTCAGTTGCTTCTCTTGATTCAGTATTGCATTTCCTTCAGGATAATCCTTCAATAACTGTAGAAATCTATTCTTATACCGACTCTAAAGGCACAGATGAGTACAATCTGGCACTTTCCCAACGCCGTGCGCAATCTGTGCTTGACTACCTTGAAAAAGGTGGAATTGACAGGAACAGGCTTACAGCAAAAGGTTTTGGTAAGAAAAATGCCGCTGAACCTAATGATGTAGGTGGAAAGGACAATCCGGAAGGCCGTCAGATGAACCGCCGTACCGAATTCCGTATTATCTCTGATATTCCTACCCGCCGCGTTATTTATAACAGCGCCAACAAGGGCACCATGGATCAGCAGGAAAAGAACCTTCATGTAGAACCGGAAAGTGATGACGAACCTTCTACACCGAATAAAAAAGCCAATAACAAAGATGATGATGATAATTAATCATTACAGGTAAAAAGTGTAAAATGTAAAGGTTGTACCCAGGTACAACCTTTACATTTTACAGGAATTGATTATTCCGGATTTTCTTATCTGCTGTTCAAAAGTTTCATTTGCAAAAATTTTATTTTTCTGATGCAATATATCAAGATTACATTTTCAAATACCACGCAGGATATTACTGACTACCTGATAGCTATTTTATCTGGTGAAGGATACGAAGGTTTTGAAGAAGCAGAAGACCAGTTGTTTTCCTTCATTTCACTTCAGGATTTCAATAAAGCAATTCTTGACGTTATTGCCAATGAAAACGGATTGCAATATGAAATAGAGGTTATCCCGGAACAAAACTGGAACCAGTTATGGGAATCTGAGTTTCAACCGGTAATTGTTGATGATTTCTGCACAATACGCGCCGGCTTTCATGATATTGAAGTAACGACACCTTTTGATATTGTCATTACTCCCAAAATGTCTTTTGGCACCGGTCATCATGCTACCACTATGCTGATGATGCAGATGATGCGGCAAATGCAGCTTAAAGGTGCCTCAGTGCTTGATTTCGGTGCAGGTACCGGCATACTGGCTATATTGGCCGAAATGCTTGGTGCAGGCCATATCACCGCTATAGATATTGATCCCTGGCCGGTTGAAAATGCAAAAGAAAATATTGCCCGGAATCATTGCGGTAACATTGAGGTATTTCAGGGTTCGCTTGAAGATATACCTGTGGTAAAGGAAGACATTATTCTGGCCAACATCAACCGGCACATTCTGCTCAAATATATGCCCGACCTGTTTACCCGTCTGAAACCCGGTGGTAAGCTCCTCCTGAGCGGCCTATTAACCGATGACAAGGATATTATTAAGACCTCAGCTATCGGAAATGGCTTTCGTTTTCTGGAGGTAAAAGAGATGAACAACTGGATTGCCCTCTTATTCGAAGCCTGATTGATTCAATCATGCCTGTATCTTTCTCTGCAGCAAATTCATTTACAATTGAGATGTACTTGATGGTTTTGTAAATAATCCCTAGTTTTGTATCTTATGTTTTATTTATGATAAATTACATCAAAAGGTTCCGTTTTCCATTAATTGTGCTCTGTTTTATTTCAAACCTTGTTTGTTATGGGCAGGGTTCATGGGTGCCTGTAGGTAATCTTTGCCCCGGCTATGCCAATGGCGTTTCTCTGCTGATGACCGATGGTTCTGTAATGGTTAAGGTATGCACAGGAGGGGTTGATACCGTTGAAAAAATGTGGGCAAAACTGACTCCGGATGCTCATGGTAGCTATGCCAACGGCACCTGGACCATGATGAATAATATGAACAAAACCCGGTTGTTCTGTTCTTCACAGATGCTCAAAGACGGCAGGCTATACGTAGCAGGTGGCGAATACGGCACCGGTGGCCGCAACGGGGAAGTATACAACCCGCTTACTGATACCTGGACAATGGCATGGCCTTTGCCCGCCTTCCCGTTAACCATGCCTCAGTTATATATTCTGGACGGCAACTCAATGCTGCTGCCCGATGGTCGTGTACTGCAGAATTGCGTTTTACCTACCTCTTCCGATAATGTTATTTACAATCCTGTTACGGATAGTTACTCGGTGGCGCCATCGTGTTTAGGTGGCGCTGATGAGTCGGCTTGGGTAAAATTGCAGGACAACAGCATATTGTTTATTGATATTTATTCCCAGCATTCCGAACGCTATATTCCATCGCTGAATACATGGCTGCAGGATGATTCGCTGCCTGTGCTGCTCTATGATGTTTTTGGATACGAAATGGGAGCCGGATTCGTGTTGCCCGACGGAAGGGCCTTCTTTCTCGGTTCTACGCCTTATACTGCTTATTACACTCCATCTGGCGATACATCACACGGCACATGGGCTGCCGGGCCTCCTATACCCGACAGCCTGGGAGCAGTAGACGCAGCGGCTGCAATGATGCCAAATGGCAAAATACTTTGCGCGTTCTCTAAGCAGGCCGTTCACGATACAGAATTCCTCACGCCGGCCTGGTTCTATGAGTTCAACTACCTCACCAATACCTTTACAGAGGTAAGCGCCTGTGCAGGTGGCGACAGCATTAATCATCGCTGCTCCGAAACCGGTATGCTTGACCTGCCTGACGGTAACATTCTGCTCAGTATTCAAAACAGCAATCAGTATTACGTTTATGTTCCGGGTGGCGCACCTGTGGCTTCCGGCGTGCCTGTTGTCAGCAAAATTACTATGCTGAATTGCGATACCTTTATGGCTACCGGTACTCTTTTTAACGGTATTTCGCAAGGTGCGGCTTATGGAGATGACTGGCAAATGCCGACCAACTACCCCATCATCCGGCTCGAAAACTATGATAGTGTGCTTGGTAACCTGGTACATTATACCCGCACCTTCAACTGGAACAGTACAGGCATTATGACTGGTAGTATGCCCGACACAACCTATTTTACATTACCTGCTGGCCTGCCTTATAATACGTACAACCTGGTACTTGTTGCCAATGGTATCCCGTCTGCTCCAGTTCCCTTCACACCTTGCAATCCGGCCGGTGTACCAATGGCAAACCTCAATGCTGATCAGCTATTTAAGGTTTTCCCAAACCCTGCTACTTCATCGGCTACTGTAGTTTTTTCAGCGCCAAACGGCAAAACCTTCGATCTGAAACTGATAAATGTGCTGGGACAAGAGATTTTTAAAATTCAAGGCAATACTACTCCCGGACTCACACAACAGGTATTAGACCTTAAAGGAGTTGCTAAAGGGGTATATAGTATTGTATTACAGCAGGATAATAGCATTATTACAGCTAAACTTGTTGTAGAATAGATGTGCGGCATTTGCCACCCCGGGTTAGTTTGTTTAAAATCAGATTCATTACTGCAGGTAGATATTGACCACAAAATTCACTGCCCCGATTTAAAATATTTGAAAGCTAAACTATGCATATGAACATCAGGCCTGTTTGTTTTGGATTTTGCCTCGCAATCGCTGGAACATTTATTTTCAATGCAGCAAATGCACAGCAACATCATTCTTGCCTCAAGGCGCTCTCTGACGTAAGGGCGGCACAGGGCTTTTTGCTGCAAATTACAGATGGCAAAGCAATGACCCATAACGAAAAAGAAGCGCTAAGACTGATTAATGTGATAATCAGAGATATTCAGCAGGCAGCAATAGATAACGGAAAGGAACCTGGTGAACAGCTGAAGACCGCGAAGCGCTTGGATGATGCCGCACGAATCAAACAATGTATCGAATATTTGAAAAAGGCTAAAGACGAACTGAGCCGGGAAAAAGACAGCAAGTTTGCCGGCGGCCTGCGCGATCGTTCTATCAAAAATTGTGATGAAGCAATAAAATTTGTGGAACGCGCAAATCATTAAACCTGGGTAAACTAAAAGGAGCCTTTGCATTGATTGCAAAGGCTCCTTTATTTATTTATTGCAGAGAATAAAAATTACCACCTCATCTGCTGGTCATTCCAAAACCAGGAATAGAAAATCTTCCCCATTTTCACATTATCCCATTTTCACATTATCCCATTGTCCCATTGTCCAATTGTCACATTATCGCATTATCACATTATCCCATTATCAAATTATCACATTGTCACATTATCACATTGTCCCATTAACTACCCCTGCAGCGCAGCAGCCCCGCTCACTATCTCCGTAAGTTCGGTAGTAATGGCCGCCTGCCTTGCTCGGTTGTAGCTTATTTTCAGGCTCTTCAGCAGGTCATTGGCATTCTCGCTGGCCTTGTCCATAGCGGTCATCCGTGCGCCATGTTCCGATGCATTGGCATCCAGCACTGCTTTAAATACCTGTGTATTCAGTATTTTAGGCATCATTTCCTTCAGCAGGTCGGCCATAGCCGGCTCAAAAGTAAAGTCAATGCTCTTGGTGCCCTTCACCTTTTCCACCTTAGGTATCGGCAGGTAAGGCTCAGCCACAAAATTCTGCGTAGCCGCGTTCTTAAACTGGCTGTACACCAGTTCCACGCGGTCGTATTTTTTCTCCAGGAAAGCCTGCTGCGCATATACCGCAGCCCGGCGCACATTATCAAAAGCCAGGTTCGAGAAGATATCCCAGAAGCTGTCAACCACCTTGAAATTATTGCGCACAAAATACTCATAGCCCTTCTTGCCTATGGGCAATATGGTCACATTACCCTTAGCCTGCTGTGCCGCATACTTGCTCCTGATCACCTCACGCGTCAGCTTGATAACATAACTGTTATAGCCTCCGCAAAGACCCCTGTCGCTGGTGATGGGTATCAGCAATATCCGCTCGGCCGGGCGCTCCTCAGCCAGCGCCATACCACCCTCGCCGCTCGATCCGCTCACTATATTGCTCAGCATATCCTGCAGCTTGCGGGTATAAGGCCGCATCTGAATGATGGCATCCTGGGCCCTGCGCAGCTTGGCAGCGCTTACCATTTTCATAGCCTTGGTGATCTGCTGGGTAGACGTTACCGATTTGATCCGGTTCCTGACCTCTTTAAGTTGTCCCGACATATTTATTTATAATAACTGATAAAATCGCGGCAAAAGTACGATAATTAGCCGTAAGTAAAAAAAGAAACGGAGATAATTTCGGAGGGAAATTCTAAGGTTTTTGGGTCCGGGCTTTAGTACTGCTATTTCGCTGCAGTGGCGTTGGCACCATTCAGGTGCGGATATCTATTGAGCCTGCCCTGAGAGCGATAACCAAAGGGGCTATTCCTTCACCACCCTGAAATTCTGTACCTCCCCATTAGCCCCTATGATTTTCACTAAGTAAACTCCGGGAGTAAGGTTTATGATATTTACAGCTTCTTTGTTTGAAATAAGCTTTGTCTCAAGCAACTCTGATCCTAGTAAGTTGTAAATTATTAAATCGCTATTAGCGCCATTTTCTATATTCAGTTCATCATTTACAGGGTTCGGATAAATTTTCACATTTGTATATTGTCCCATTTGCACATTACCAATCCCCATAGCCGTATTATACACCATCCTCACTCTGTCATTGTTCTGATCTGCAATATATATTACTCCATTCTTGTCAAGAAATACATCACTGCATTTTAATTCCGCAGCAGTAGCAGGCCCACCATCTCCCGAAAACCCCAATGTGCCATTTCCCGCTACTGTACTGATAATTCCTGAAGTGCCGTCTACTCGTCTGATCACACCGTTACCAAATTCAGCTATGAAAATATTTCCCTGCATATCCACGTAAATTCCTGCTGGTTGATTCAATTTTGCATATATTGCTAATCCGCCATCTCCGGTATAACCAGCAGTTCCAGTACCAGCAATGGTATTTACTATTCCTGTTATTGCATCAACTTTTCGAACAGTATTATTGTTTTGATCACAAATGAAAATATTGCCAAAAGTATCTGCTATTGGTTGTACAGGTCCATTAAATTTTGCATTAGTTGCGGGTCCTCCATCGCCAGTATATCCTATTATACCGTTGCCTGCATAGGCTGAAATGATACCAGTAATTGCGTCAATCTTTCTTATTTTATTAGTTAAGTAATCAGCTATATAAATATTATTCTGTTTATCTAGACATATACCTGCAGGTATATTTAATTCTGCATTTATAGCAAGTCCACCATCCCCTGTACTTCCAGTGGCTCCTGTACCACAGATTGTAGTAATGATTCCAGTAGCTTTTGTTACTTTACGTATTCTTTGATTCAATCCATCAGCTATATAAATATTTCCTGAGCTGTCAGCAAATATTCCATCTGGAACATAAAGTCTTGCATTTGTTGCAGCAATATTATCTCCATTATAGCCAGCACTATCAGTGCCTACTATTGTTGTTATAGTCAGATCAGGGAAACTTATTTTTCTTATTCTACTATTACCTGCGTCAGCAAAATATAAGTTATTTGAATAATCAAGACATAGAGCAGTTGGTGCGTATAAATTAGCATCCGTTGCTGGTCCATCGTCACAACAATAACCTACCACTCCATTACCTGCTATGGTTTTAATTATATTGACCTGCGCCTGTAAAAAGTTACAGGCACAGGTTAATAAGAAAGCTAAAAATGATTTTCTTAGTATCATTCTACAACAAATTTAATAAGATATTTTTGACCTTTATTATCAGTTAATCGGAGTAGGTATAATCCGGGAATAGTGTTTAACATTTGCAATTTATCTATACCGGCATTAAATAGAAGATTGCCTTTATATACGTTCATGCCTACTGAATTCAAAATTTCAGCTTTCACCGGCATTTCATCTTTTATTGTTTGCATTATAGTAAAGTTACCATTATTCGGATTGGGAATTAGGCTATATTTCTGTGCTATCACTTCTCCATTTGAGAGAGTAGGTGAGATGCCATGCCTCGCTGCAATATCCACAGTATCCGTATTCACACAACTATCATCATTAAACATGCTGAGATCATTATAAATAAAGCTATAAAGAGCCCGCGCTTGGTATACTACAGTGCCGTTTATTTCTGGGCAAAGCTGAGATAGTGCAAGAATCTGCAGGCTGTCACTGCCACTTAGTGTGCCATTTACATAGTTAATATATTCCCTGTAAAAAGTCATATAGTTCTCCACAATTGGTGTAGCAGTTGCATCATCAGCAAGCCTCACATTGGTAACTATATCACTATCCATATCCGGTATAGTATCTCTACCACTGTTAAGAAGTGTAGTAGCATCAGCAAAATCACCATTGCTTATATCAGCCTCAATGCTGGTAAGGAAAGCATACCGGCTACCCTGCGCCAGCGTATCAAACATTTGTAATACTACCGAGCTGTCTGTAGCGCTGGTATCCTGCTGCATATTTTCCCACACCTGGTATTGCCCTATCCAGTTGTTAGGTATCACATAGT
>CAILLK010000066.1 GCA_903835005.1 uncultured Bacteroidota bacterium
AAAAACAGCATCTTGAACTTTCTCTGGTATCCTGAGCTCCCGCCCGATAACAACGGAAGTGAACGGGCGATAAGAAATATTAAGGTAAAGCAAAAGATCTCTGGACAGTTCAAATCAGATCATGGTGCAGATTGTTTTGTCATCCTAAGGTCTGTCATTGATACAACAATCAAAGCCGGACAAAATGTTTTGAATGCACTCCGACTTGTAGCAATGTATGGGGCTGAATAGTTACGTTTTTTATTGTTTACTGTATTTTTACTGCTATTGTTTATTAAAAGTTCCGGCAGGCGTTTATAATCTTCTGCCAGATAGTTATCCAGTTCTTGCGTAGAGAATAGAATTTTACTATTCTTCATACGCTGAATAGGCTTTAGTTTTCCCTCATATATCAGGCTGTACATTCTGGACACAGACAAATGGAGATAAGCTGCTGCCTCTTTAATAGATAACAACTTATCATCATCCTTTTTGCCGTCCTTTCGCATTAATACTTGTGCTAATAGCAGCTCAATTTTCTCTAACCGTTCTGTTAGTTCCGTTAACTGATTTTGCATATTTCCCCCCTTTTTTGACATAAAGCTACATCGGCAAAAAGCCGATTTTGTCCTACTTGGAGGTGAGGTGGGAGCAGAAAAATGCTAAATGCCTGCTTTAGGCACGTTCTGAAAGCAAAAAAAGTAGGGAATATATCTGCTTTATTGTATTTTATTGTCTTTGGGTGGGAGCTACTTATTAATCTTTTTGGCTATTACCAGATCGTCAGAGTAACGAAGATATGCCAGCTTAATTTTATTGAAAATTGGTGGCTCATAGCCATGTTTGGATTTATGAATACTTGACGAAAGGTTGCTTTGCCAGTTCTTTCCTAAGTCAACTTTCAGAATATCGGCAAGGGATTCTACTATTTTGGTTATCTCACCGGTCCCTTTATTCAAGTAACCAGACTGATGCAATCCATAGATAAGCTGGACAAAGTCATTTTTATTATCCCGGCTACCAGTCCATTGTACCGGATATAGCATTTTATTAATATTTTCCTGTTTTTGTTCTGTGTTAAGAAGTCCGGGCAACTTCTTTTCGATTTCAAGATAAGCGATGCAGTTAACTAAAAATTTTGTCAGCTTTTTTTCATCGCTGGTCAATTGCTTTAGTTCTTTTTCGTTGTCTAAGGGATAAATGCCGATTTGTTCGCCATCCTGATACACCGGAGTGCCGGGCTCTATACCCTCAATTTCTCTTCCGTACTTATCAGCTAAATGGGGAAATATATAATCTACGCTTTCACCAATCTTATAAAGGTTCAAAAAATCTTCAACCAACTCCTTTATGCTGGGATTGGATACGATTGTCTTATTTATAAAGGCAATCTCCTTTTTTATTTCCTCCCAAACATATTCCTTGTCCTTTGCTTTATTTAAGCGTTTTCGCAGGTTGCTTTCAATCGAGGAAATATACTTGGCGCAAAGTTTATCAAACCGTTCGTTTTTTGTCATACACTTAGGATTAAGCTAAGCACAAATTTATGGTATCCGATATTATTTTTCTTCAATCACATATCCGTAGCATTCGGAAAAATTTTGGGGAATATAATGCGGAATTTATGTTGGAATCATGTTGAAATTAACCATTGTGAAGGATGATTAAGGGAAATTACAGCGAAAACCTGTGGAACTATGGGTTTAACCTTGAAATACCTGACAATGCACCGTTTTTTATGGCATACACTCCCAAAAGTGACCGTTTTCTGAAATTAAATGAGGAAAAATTGGCTTATTGGCCCGCTGTTATTATTTCAATAGTCTTTCTCCAGTAAAACAAAGGTTCAACAGGCAGTTTATTCAAAAAAATGTAATCAGGATGTTCAATTAGATAGTCTTTTTTGTTCAGTCCTGCTGTAAAAGGCTCAATTTTTGCCGTGATACCCGCTTTTATTATTGCGGCCAGTAACGCGGCCTTCGCAGCAGCGGTAATTGCCTCATCAATCCGGAAGAAAGATGTTACCTGATAGGTTCTGAATTGCTTTAACCCGGTTTGAATTTCTAAAAAATTAGAGAGATGAGGTTCTTCTTTATTTCTTTCCCGGTTCGCAATTAGAATTGCCGTGTTAATAATATCATCAAGAACTGAATGAGGGGTGTCTTCAATTCCTCTATAACCAATTTCCTTTACTACAGTTTTATGAAATGCCTCAGATACGATAGCTACATCTTTTATCTCATCGAATAATCTGCCGAGGTCGTAAAGCTGTTTTATTATATCAATCTCTTTTCCTTTTTTATATGGTATGCCGGTAGTATTTGGTGCAAATGCTGTAAGCTTATCGCCTGTTATGGATTCGTGAGTTGGAATCTTGACCAATACTGCTGTCGCATCCGTTTTCAACCATTCAGATACTACCGGAACGGATAATACTTGGGGATAAGAATGATCGTCAAATAAGATGTCCAGCAAAATATGATCTTCCTTACCCGTCAGGCTTGAAGTATAAATAAGGGAATAATGAGCTTTGGGAATACCCGGTCTATAACTTCTTCTTTCATTTAGAGTGAACCTCATAAATGGAACACTATTGCAAACCTTATTTAGGATTGCTTCTATTTCTTCACGTGTTGTCTTTGTTATAATATCAACGTCTATTGAAAATCTTCCCGGCGTTGTCATTAATAGGATTAACGATGTGCCACCTTTAAACACAAAGTCAAGCCCACTGGCCGCTAAAGCCTCCACCAAGCCTAACGCATGTATCATCTTTTCAGCAAGAGGAGGATTGATTTTCTCAAATCCTTTTTTAGAAAGGTGAGAGTATATCCACTCACCTGAGTATGATTCAGCTAATATCATCCAATTAAGTCTTTTACTTTTTCACCTAAATTTTTCAACAGAAATTGCTTTACCCCTTCTTCCCTATTCCTTCTCTTTGCATAATTAATCAACCGGGATAAATTAATACTGTATTTTTCAAAGGCTCCTTCATATATCTTGTTTAACTGGCTACCCTGAAAAGCGAAAAATATTTTTTCATCGCAATATAGGTCAACCAATATTTTCTCTAAAGTTGGAACAGCAACTTTATTTGCCATCTGAGTTGGTGCTCTGCTAACCATCGGCTTTATAACAATAGCCTCTGTTAATTCTGACACATATCTGTCCAGGACATTCTCATCGGGTTTTAAATAGACGTTTTGATAGCCATTGTCTTTCAGGCTATAGAAAACCCTTTCAACAGAATCTCTATCAACTTCTAACATCGTCATTGAAGATGTGGCCTGCAATTCAATGAACTCATTTAGCCACGATGTATTCCAGATATTATAGTAATCGCATAGAGGCGTATCAAGAAGTTTGCCGATCTCAAGAATTTTTTTATCGGGTTCGGGCTTAAACCCTTGTTTATAGACTAATTGATAAACTCCCTTTTTTATTGTCTCAATAATATTTCTCTTTTTTAAATCATACACCCGCCATCCGAAAGTTCCCTCATTCAGGTTTGGATCAAATGAGCGAAAAAAATTAAAAAGTTCCTCCCTTGTAAACAAGTGCATGTTTGCAAAGCGGCTCATTAATTCTCGTTCTATGATATTATTTACCATTGCTTTTTAAAGGTTTCAATCAAAAATAAGCCACTTTTAGAGTATTGTGGCTAAATTTTGATTTTCAAAAATAAGCCACTTTTTCTAAAAATTGGCAAATGTTTGAATCTTAATCGCAAAACAGCTTGAAAATATTTTAGTAAACCTCTACAATAATTTTTTTATTCCAGAACAGATGCATACCTTTATGTTAAATAGTAACGATCTACAACGTAAAATGATAAAGTCGCTAAAGGAAATAGCAAATATAAAATTTGGCTTACACGCCCAATCTCAAGAGTATGGTAACGTACTATACTTGCAGGCTGGGCATTTTAACAACAAAGGCAAGTTACTACAAATACCAACAACTTTTATAGATGCACAGGGACGCTTAAATGAACATTTATTAGAGGATGGAGATATACTACTTGCAGGGAAAGGAAACCGGAATTTTGCATGGTGCTATCGTCACAATTTTGGTCCGGCGGTAGCATCTTCAATTTTCTTTGTGATTCAACCAAGACAAGATTTAATAAATCCTGAATATCTTACTGCTTACTTTAATCTTGAAAAGTGCCAACTGCATTTCCGTAAGCTGGGAGAAGGTAGTAATGTGGCATCTATCAGGAAGAGCGAACTTGGAGAGTTGAATATTCCAATTCTTACTATGAAGAAACAATTAGAAATTTCAGCAATATCAAAACTGCACGAGGAACAAATAGAAATAACCGAAAAAATACAGCAACGTAAATGCGAGCTTTATGAAGCTGTGATGAATAACTTAACAACAGGTAAATAAACAATATGGATCAAACACAGATAAACGGAATCGTCTGGAAAGCATGTGATAGTTTACGGGGTAAAATTGACCCCTCGCAGTACAAAGATTATGTGCTCACGCTGCTATTCGTAAAGTACCTGTCTGACGTATGGAAAGACAAGAGGGCGTTTTATGCCGACAAATATAACAATGATGCTACCCGTATAGAAAGGGCACTGCGTAATGAAAGATTTCAAGTGCCTGAGCAATGCACCTTTGAATACGTTTACACAAATAGGAATGAAAGTAATCTGGGAGAAATCATAGATATAGCACTAACCGGCTTAGAAGATGCCAATAGAACTAAGCTCGCAAATGTGTTCCGCAATATATCTTTTAACTCAGAGGCAATTTTTGGGCAAACAAAGGAACGAAATACCATACTAAAAAACCTGTTAGTTGATTTTTCTCAACTTGACCTTGAACCATCTCATTTAGATGGTAACGATGTTATAGGAGATGCTTATGAGTTCCTGATTGAAAATTTTGCATCTGATGCGGGCAAAAAAGCAGGTGAATTTTACACCCCGAAAAATGTATCGCGTCTGCTGGCAAAGTTGGTTGCCCCTCAACCGGGTAACAGAATCTGTGACCCCGCTTGTGGCTCCGGCTCATTGCTGATTAAAGTTGCAAAAGAGGTGGGCAGTAATAATTTCTCCCTGTATGGGCAGGAGAACAATGGCAGTACATGGGCTTTATGCCGGATGAATATGTTCCTGCATGAACTTGACCAAGCTAATATAGAATGGGGAGATACGCTTAATAATCCTAAGCTGCTGGAAGGCGACCACCTGATGAAGTTTAATATTGTGGTGGCTAACCCTCCCTTTAGCCTCGATAAGTGGGGGGCAGAAAATGCATCTATTGACCAGTTCAGCAGGTTTCACCGTGGCGTGCCGCCAAAAAGCAAAGGAGACTATGCTTTTATCAGCCACATGATAGAAACTGCCTATGAAGATGTAGGCAAAGTGGGAGTGATTGTGCCGCATGGCGTGTTATTCAGGGGTAGTAGCGAGGGTGTGATACGCAAGCAGCTTATAGAAGAGAATTACCTCGATGCTGTAATCGGGCTACCGGCCAATCTGTTCTTTGGTACTGGCATACCCGCTGCCATATTGTTGTTTGGCAAAGGGCGTGGCAAGCGTAAGGATGTACTTTTTATTGATGCCAGCCAGGGTTATGAAGCCGGTAAGAATCAAAATAACCTGCGCCAACAGGACATTGATAAGATTGTAAAGACTTATAAGGCATATAAAACCACAAAACCATTAAGTGGAGATGAGGGAGAAATTGTAGAAGCTAAGTATGCCTACCGTGCTACCATTAAAGAAATAGCAGACAATGACTTTAACCTGAATATACCCCGGTACGTAGATACATTTGAAGAGGAAACGCCAGTAGATATTAAGGCTACGCAGGTAGAGATAGACAGGCTGAAAGGAGAACTGGTAGGGGTGGAAAAACAAATGAACGAATACCTGAAAGAATTAGGATTTTAACTGTAAAACTAAGAATATGGAAAAGGAACAAATACACGAACTGTTTACAAAGCTTGAGGCTGCGAAGTACACAAAAGAAGGATTAGAATACTGGAGTGCAAGGGATTTTCAGGAGATACTTGGCTATACGAAATGGGATAACTTTCTAAAGGTCATTCAAAAAGCTAAAGATTCTGCCCAAACCAGTGGTGTGGCGGTTTCCGATCATTTTGCCGATATCGGGAAGATGATAGACATAGGCAAGGGTGGAAAGAGAGAAATTGAAGACATAGCGCTTACAAGGTATGCCTGTTATCTGATTGCCCAAAATGGCGATGCAACTACAAAACACCAGGTTGCATTTGCACAGACTTATTTCGCAGTGCAAACCAGGAAGCAGGAGATTATTGAACAGCGATTACTTGATGTATCAAGGGTAAGCGCCAGAGAAAAGCTGACCCGATCAGAAAAAAAGCTATCGGGAATTTTGTATGAGCGGGGAGTGGATGATAAGGGTTTTGCAATTATCAGAAGTAAGGGCGACCAGGTACTCTTTGGCGGATATACGACCGCAATGATGAAACAACGATTGGGCGTTGCCGAAACCAGGCCACTGGCAGATCATCTCTCTACTCTTGCAATAAATGCAAAAGAGTTTGCCAATAATCTTACCAGTCATAATGTGGAAGTGAAAGATCTGAAGGGAATAAATCCTATAGGCAAAGAGCATGTGGATAATAACGCTGCTGTAAGAAATATGCTGTTGCAAAGGGGCGTAAAACCGGAGAACCTGCCGCCGTCTGAAGATGTGCAGAAGGTGAAACGCAAGCTGGATAGTGAAGACAAAAAAGTGCTGAAAGATGCCCAAAGACAAGGAAAAAAGAAATAAATGCCAATAACCATACAATATTGCTCTGACCTGCACCTGGAATTTGACATGAACAGGAAATGGATAGGTAAATACCCACTGGCGGTAAAAGGCGATGTATTGCTGCTAGGTGGTGATATTATGCTGTTTGCACAACAGGAGCAACACAATGATTTCCTGGATTATGTGGCTGCCAACTACCAGGTCGTCTACTGGATACCAGGCAACCATGAATATTACCACAGCAACATAGACGGCAGGAGTGGTACACTGTACGAGGCTGTGCGGGATAATGTGTTTTTGGTGAATAATACTACAGTGCGTATAGGTGATACAGACCTTATTTGCAGCACTCTATGGAGCAAAATAAGCCCTGCTAATGAATGGCAGATAAACCGTTCAATGAATGACTTTAAGGTAATAAAGAGCGGAGATAACAGGTTGCGTATAGCAGAATATAACTTGCTGCATGAGCAGGCAAGGCAGTTTGTAGAGGAGGCTGTGATGGGTAGTACAGCAAAGCACAAAGTAGTGCTTACCCACCATGTGCCCACACTAATGAACTACCCACCCAAATACAAGGGCGACGTGCTGAACGAGGCATTTGCCGTGGAAATGCATGACTTTATAGAAGGCTCAGGTGTGGACTGCTGGTTGTATGGCCACACCCACTATAATACGCCCGACTTTACAATAGGCAATACACGTATGCTGACCAACCAGCTTGGCTATGTGCAATATGGGGAGAACAAACACTTTAATAACGCAAAGACTTTTACCGTAGGATACACGACACTATAAGTAACAAAAGCGCATATAAAATTTTTATTTGAAATATGAATGCACAACAGGTAACTCAACTCGAGGACAGTATAAAGAAAGGAATGGAATATGGTTATACCCAAAACCTAATTCTTAAAAGTTCGTTTGACAACTTTCAAAAGAAAGTCAGGGAATATTTGTTGACCGTAAATGTGGCGCAGAATATACTTAAATGGAATAGCAGCCACAGCTTCATCGTTCATTTAGAATATCCATCAAAAGACTTCTATAAAAATGCTTTTCTTTCCACTCGGGACGTTTATCCTCCAGGGCTATCGGGTGAAGATATTCTTTTTGTTCAGCCTGAAACGATAACTCGTAGTACGCATGCGCCATACGGAAAACCCAAAGGGCTAATAGATATTGCTATAATGGAAGAGCGCAATGAAGCCACCTATGGCAACATCAGGTCAATTGTTGGCATTGAAATTAAAGCTATCAACCAATCAAGAACAAAAGTTATTGAGGATGTAAATCGACTAGCAAACTCGATGATAACTAATGATATTGTCTCAGAAAACAGTATTGAAGTATGCTATTCAGTATTTGTTCAAAGATTGGACAAAGATGATCAGATATTAACGAAAGCTGAAATAGCAAAAAAGAAAAACAAGACTGTCATCAAATGGACTAAGCACATCGCAAAGAAATGCATATTTAATGGACTTACTTTAACGCTAATCCCCTTTGACATAGAGGTATCAGGACTGGAAGATGTAGCAAATATGTATGATGAAACCGATGATGCCAGTGAGGTCGCCAATGCTACAGGAGCAGTTATTGGTTTCTTAATTAAAATTGAAAGGATATGAACGCACATAAGCCCGGCAATAAGCATACACCTCTAGGATGGATACCAGAGAACTGGGAAGTAAAAGAGATTGGAGAAATAGGTAAACTATCATCAGGTACTACCCCGTTTAGACAGAGATACGATGATTTTTTCCTAAATGGAACAATCCCTTGGGTGAAGACAACAGATCTTAATAACTCTTCAATAACAATGACAGAGGAATGTGTAACAGAGAAAGCACTAAATGATACAAGCTTAAGAGTGTATCCAATAAATTCAATTCTGGTTGCGATGTACGGAGGCTTTAATCAAATAGGGCGAACTGGAATATTGAAGGTTGCGGCAACTGTGAACCAAGCTTTAACTGTTATTCAACTCTTTGAGGAGTATGTACCAAAGTATATTTTAGAGTGCTTAAATCACCGAGTGGGCTACTGGAAGAACTTTGCAGGCAGCAGTAGAAAAGACCCTAATATTACCAGCAAAGACGTCGCTGACTTCCCTATTATTATTGCGACACATAACGAACAACAGAAAATAGCCACTATTCTGTCAACATGGGATGAAGCTATACAAAAGATTCTGCAGCTAATTGAGCAGCTTAAGCAGCGAAATAACTGGCTATCCCACCAGCTGTTAAGTGGCAAGACAAGATTGAATGGGTACTCAAAAGAATGGGATTGGAATATATTGGGAGATCTGATAAGGGAAAGGGAAATTATCACTCATAATGAAGGTGAAAATGAAATTCTAACTTCATCGCGTAAAGGTCTTGTTTATCAAAGAGAGTACTTTAATAAAAAAGTAGCTAGTGTTGATAATTCTGGATATAAAATAATTCTTCGAGGTGATTTTACTTATCGCTCAATGAGTGATGATAATACATTTGTATTTAATCAACTGACATTTACGGATAAAGGATTAGTTAGTCCCGCCTATTCAGTATTCTATGCCATCAATATGAATGACGTATTTTTGAAATACCTTCTCAATGACCACTCTTTTAAGTATTTTATCAACAACCAAATCCAAGGAGGAACGAGAACAGTGTTTAGATTTTCCTCGCTAAAGCAAGTCAAAATGAGGTTGCCATCACAAGCGGAGCAAAAAGAAATTGCAAATGCGCTTACGGCTGCTGATTTTGAACTTAAATTATATGAACAACAACTTGCCGCCGTACAGAAACAGAAGAAGGGCTTAATGCAGAAGCTTCTGAGCGGTGAGGTAAGGGTAAAAGTGTAAATAAACTACCATGATAAAACTACTATCATTTGATGAGGCGTTGACCGCTTCAAATAAGTATGCTAAAAAACACCTGTTATTGGGAAATGGTTTTAGCATAGCCTGTATCCCATCCATATTTACCTATGGCTCTCTTTATAGTAAAGCGGATTTTGCGGCTATGCCAGAACTTAAGGTAGTATTTGATGCATTACTTACTCAGGATTTTGAGCTGGTAATAAATACACTTGAAAATAGCAGTAAGATTATTGGTGCTTATGGTAGTGGTTTAGGGCCTGTAGGTAAAAAGATGCATGAACAAGCACAGTCATTAAAAGAGAAGCTGATTGAAACAGTAGCTCACAACCATCCTTCTTATCCTGGAATTATTGAAGAGGAAAAGTATAAGGCTTGTTTAACCTTTCTCAGCAATTTCATTGATGCAGGAGGCAACATTTATACGATCAATTATGACCTATTGCTTTACTGGACATTAATGTTCGGCTGGGAGCAAAAACTAATACAAACACAGCCTAATGATGGATTTGGCAGAGATACAGCATTTTATAGTGGCCAAGTATATGTAAATGACTACCTGACGTGGCAGGGAGATACTAATGCTCATGGACAGAATATCCACTACTTACATGGTGCGTTGCATCTCTATGATAGAGGAAATGAAGTTGAGAAGTTTAACTGGACAGATACACACAAGCCGCTAATTGATCAGGCAAGGGAGGCATTGCAGGCAAGTAGGTTTCCTCTCTTTGTTGCTGAAGGTGAGAGTAGCAAAAAGATGGAGAGAATAATACATAGTGGCTATTTATTTCACTCGTACAAGAGCTTTAGCTCAATGATGCAAGTAGGCTCTAAATCTTCGAAGTACTGCTTGTTCACATTTGGAGTGTCGTTTAGTGACAATGACGAGCATATCATTAATAAGATTCCTAAAGGGAAAGTAGCACATCTGTTTGTAAGCTTGTTTGGTGATATAGACAGTCCTGTTAATAAGCAAATTATTGCGGCTGCTGAAACATTGAAGCGAAAGAGAAAGAATGGTGATTTAGAAGTAAGTTATTATAACGCTGCATCTGCCAATGTTTGGGGATAGCGTAATAACATAAAACATCGACAATGAAAATCAAACAAGTTGGAACACCATTGCCAGAAGGTAGTGCACTATGGAGGTACTTTGACTTTCAAAAATTCCTTTCATTCATGATTGAAGAGTGTGTGTTCTTTAATCGCATGGATAAGATGGAAGACATGAATGAAGGGATTAGCATTAATCAGTTGCAGCTTAAGTTTGGCACTGAAAGGGAAAAACTAATTGCGAAACTGGAGAAGGCCAATTCGAACAAGAAAGAATTGCCCCTTGAAAGACGCCAAAGGCTGTACTTCCTTAGCTGTTGGCTTATTCATCATAGAGAGTCAGTGGCAATGTGGAATTCATATTCAGATGATAGTGGAATAGCATTGAAAGTAGATGCTAAGAAACTAATAGATAGTATCGTCAAAGAAAGTAAGGTGTTAAATGACAGTGAAAAACTACTGCATTTGTACTATGGGAATGTCCACTATAAGGACTTCTTCAATAAGAAGGATAGGAGCAGTTTTAAGAATGAAGAGAAAATACTTGGATTCCATAAAGACACTTGTTATGAACATGAGCATGAATACAGATTCCTTATAAAGCAGGATATTAAGGCGAAGGGAGAGGTGCAATTTGTGAAATTGAAGTTGAATAATTTTAAGCAAATACCTTTCACTTTGATATATCACCCAAAAATGGAGCCGTGGAAAAAAGACAATATCAGAAGGGTTATTGAGTCATTTGCAATTATAAACATCAATTGCAAGGATTCAGAGCTTCAATTGAAAAATTGGTAAACTGGACTTTTAAAACTGATGCTTCGACGCTCAAATAGCTAAATATTTGCCAATGGACACACCTTCATTCAAAGAAGATCACATATCCCAGATACCAGCATTGCAATTGCTGATGAAAATGGGCTATAAATACCTTACACCTGATGAGGCTTTGGCGGCACGTGGTGGCAGGAGCAGCAATGTATTGCTTGAGGGAATAATGAAGGAACACCTGAAAGAATCGAACAAGATCAACTATAAAGGGAAGGAGTTTTGTTTTAATGATGCGAATATTAACACTGCCATATTAGCCCTCAGGGATTTACCGATACAGGTTGGCTATATACAAGCAAATATTGCTTTTTATGATTTAATAACTCTTGGTAAAAGCCTTGACCAGGCTGTATTAGGTGATAAGAAGAGTTTTACCTTTCATTATATTGACTGGAAGCATCCTGAGAACAACGTATTTCATGTTACCGAAGAATACAGCTTACTCAGAACAAATAGAACCGATACCTACCGACCAGATATAGTACTATTCATAAACGGCATTCCTATCGCGGTAATAGAGTGTAAAAGCCCACAAATAAAAGACCCTCTTGATAAAGCTATAGAGCAGCACCTAAGAAATCAGCAGGAGGATGGCATACGTGGGCTGTATCACTACTCTAATATTCTTATGGGACTGGCAACAGAACAGGCAAAATATGCCACTACAGGTACGCCATTGGAGTTTTGGAGCGTATGGCGGGAGGCATTTAAGTCTGTTGAGCAAGAGGCAGCATTTGCACAGCAACTAACTGCAATAAAGAATACACCACTGCCCGCCGATGAACGTACTGTACTATTCAAAGAACGCTTTAAGTATGTGCTGCAATACTTCAACCAACTGGAAGCGAACGAAGTAACCATTACAGAGCAGGACAAGCTGCTATACTGCCTATGCCGCCCAGAGCGGATACTGGCCTTGATGCTCAACTATATAGTCTATGACGATGGAGAAAAGAAGATAGCCCGGTACCAGCAATACTTTGCTATAAAAGATACACTCAATAGAATACAGCAAACAGACGGCACCGGTAAGCGTACAGGTGGTGTTATCTGGCACACTCAAGGATCAGGCAAAAGCCTCACAATGGTAATGCTGGCAGAACAAATATCCACAGTGGTTAAAGAGCCGCAAATTGTAATGGTAACTGACCGCATAGACCTTGATGACCAAATATCAGGTACGTTCAGAAAGTGCGGTATGGACGTAAAGCAGGCAACCTCTGGCAGGAATTTAGTAGAGTTGCTGAACACCACAAATGATATTGTTATTACTACCGTCATACATAAGTTTGAATCGGCGGTAAACCAGGCTGATGCCATACTAAAATCAAACGACATTTTTATACTGGTAGATGAGGGGCATAGGACGCAATACGGGCAGTTCAACATTAAGATGCGGAAGGTGTTCCCTAATGCCTGTTTTATAGCGTTTACCGGTACTCCGTTGATGAAGTCCGAGAAAAATACTGCTACCAAGTTTGGCGGCATAATCGGGAATCCATATACAATCACAGATGCGGTAAAAGATAAGGCAGTGGTACCCCTGCTATACGAAGGCAGGATGAACCTTATTAACGTCAATTCAAAGCCTTTAGATACCTTATTTGGGATTGTATCGGAACCATTAACTGAGTATGGCAAAAATGCTTTAAAGAAGAAGTTTAGCAGGCTGGATATTATCAACAAAGCTGATCTTGTCATTTATGAGAGAGCCATTGATATTGTAATCAACTTCTGTGATAATTTCCAGTTGCCAGATTCAAATCATCCACAAAAAGCATTATTAGTCGCGCCAAATAAAGTATCGGCAATCAAGTACAAAGACTATATAGAAGAGTTCTGTATTACTAATCCTAAGTATAAAGTGAACTGTGAAGTGCTAATATCAGCACCTGATATGCGAGAAGGAGAAGAAGATGTTTTTGAAAAATCAAACGATGCGGTAAAGGCATTTTGGAATGCCATGATGGACAGGTTTAAGAAGCCAGAGGATTATGATAAGAACATTATTAACGGCTATAAAAAGAAAGACTATCCCGAAATGCTCATCGTGGTTGATAAACTTCTAACTGGATTTGATGCCCCTTGTGCCACTGTACTTTATCTTACCCGCCCACTAAAAGAACATACATTACTACAGGCTATTGCAAGAGTGAACAGGCTGTATCCGGGGAAAGATTACGGTTATATCATTGACTATTTTGGTAATCTCAAAAACCTTGATGATGCACTTACTACTTATTCGGGTTTGGCTGAATTTGATGAAGAGGACTTGAAAGGGGCTATTTCAGCAGTCACTAAAGAAATACAGAAGTTGCCGCAGGCACATTCTGAGGTTTGGGATATATTCAAGACCATAAAGAATAGGTATGACGCGACAGCCTATAAAAATCACCTGTTTGATGATGCAATAAGGTATCAGTTCTATGAGAAGCTGTCAACCTTTGGCAGGTTGCTGAAACTTGCATATACCAGCATGGAGTATGAAATGAAAACCCCGGATGGCATTAAGAAAAAATACAGGGAGGACTACAAGTTCTTTTTGAGCCTGCGAGAGGTTGTAAAATATAGCTATTCAGATGACTTAAAGTATGAGGATTTTGAGCCACAGGTGCAAAAGCTGGTTGATAAACACATTACTACCGAGGGTGAAATCATTGTGCTTACCAACAGCGTGAACATTTTTGATAGGGAACTAATGGAGAAAGAAATGGAACGAATAGCAGGTAAAGCTGCCAAAGCGGATCATATAGCCAGCAAAACCATACGTTCCATTAATTTAAGGATGAATGAAGACCCGGTATTCTACAAAAGGTTATCTCAACTGATAAAGGAAACTATAGATGCCTACCATGCAGGGAGATTGTCCGAGGTGGAATACCTGAATAAAACAATGGCTTATGAGGGTGATTTTACCCACCGGCGACAGGACAACATTCCATCGGAAATAGTAGATAATGATATTCAGATAGCTTTCTACAATCAAGCTAATGTAATTCTTGAAAATGCGCTAAAGGATAATGCGAACAAAGCTGAAGTAGCTACTTCAATAAGTATTGGTATAGATGATACAGTACGGAGTATAATTTTTGACCGGAATGCCCTTATAGTAGATTGGGAACACAACAATGACATACAGGGTAAACTGCGCATTGCTCTTGATGACTATTTATATGATGCCAAAGTAACGTATGGTATCGGTATAACCGATAAAGAGATTGACCTGCTGGAAGAAGAATGTTTGAAGATTGCAAAAGCACGGTATAAATGATAGAGCAGAAAGTACAGTTTGGAACAAGAACAATCCCATTTACTATCCACTATGCCGATAGGAAATCGCTGGGTTTACAAGTGCATCCTGATAGTACAGTTCATGCGATTGCTCCAACGGATTCAACCGAAGCAGATATAATAAAAAGGGTGAAACAAAAAGCTGGCTGGATACTGAAGCAGCAAGATCATTTTGCCTCATTCCTGCCACTTACCCCACAAAGGAAGTTTGTAAACGGCGAAACTCACCTCTATTTGGGACGACAATACCGGCTAAAAAAAATTCCATCTGATTCCACCCAGGTTAAAATCTATAGGGGTTTCATGGAAGTTCATTCTAAATCGGCTACTACTGAAGCTGTCGAGACTGTGTTGCAGGATTGGTATAAGTCAAAAGCAAAGGAAGTATTTGCAAGCCTGCTGGCAGAAGTAATTGAAAAAACATCCCGGTTTCAAAATAGGCGGCTGTCACTGCATACTAAGGCCATGCCAACACGCTGGGGTAGTTGCTCGCCAGCAGGAAGAATAACCTTGAATTCAGAGCTGGTAAAAGCACCGAAAGCATGTATTGAATATGTCATTATCCATGAGTTATGCCATCTGATATACCCCAACCACAATAAGAAGTTTTTCAGGCTGCTAAGCACCTTAATGCCGGATTGGGAGAAATGGAAGGAGAGGCTGGAGAGGAGTATGGTGTAGTTGGTTGGTGCGCTAATTTTCGGCAGTGTCTCATTTTGAAATTTAAGCTACCTGACAATCAATGTTTAAATATTTTTTAATGAGACTTATACTATTATCCTTATCTGATTTTACATAATATTGGTCATAAGGTGTCATGCCGTACTTCTCAAGGTAGATACGTTTGGTCGATTTAGTGTAATAAATTCCCATATCACGCTTGGTATACTTTATCGTCTTAAAGCAGGCGAAAGCAATTAAACAGCCCGCAACATAATCATAACGTTTGTTTTGCCCTATATTCTCTTTTGACAATTCAATTTTAGTCAGTTCCATCACATTCTGAAAAGGGTTCTCTATTCCAAACTGCATCAGACCTAAGATTTCGCCGCCTTTCATTAGCTTGAAAAGTCCTCTATAAGATAATTTGAAATCTTGCCAATTAAACGTATTGAACCTGTCTTTTGATATTTTATCGAAGTCTTTTAGTCTTACTTTGGTTACCGTGGCCTTACATAATCTACCTGTTTTTTTATTAAGAATATCGACCACCATAATCATGTAAAATAACACTTTTCGCTTGCTCGTCAAGCATCAAATTGCAAACTGACACACTACTTAATTTTCTATCAACAAAAATTGCGAAAAAACGCTTGTTTTGTAGATAGAATGTCAATAGAAATGTTGATAGCCTATACATCGATTGTACACTTTTTGAGTGTATAAGCTGGGCAGAAGTTCAGCAAGAACCGCTACTGGAAAGACTTTATCTTAGACACAAAAGAGTGTTTACGATTGACCAGCACAAGTATTTTTATCAACAAAAGATGGGCTAAATAACGCCTGCCTTGTTGATAGAACTGTTGATAGAAATGTATTTTTTGAAAATAAAATGACCTTATTATTATATTATTTCGGGTTTTGAGTAAAATCGTTTGAAGTATTTATATACCAATTCCCGGTCTCAAACCTTCTAATTCTATCAATTTTTACCTTTTCATTTTGAAGGTTGATATACTCAATTTTATCATCGTATTTTTCTAAAATTTGGTAGTTCAATTCGACATCAGCAATTAAATCTCCGCTATCAGCGATAAAACGCAAATAATCACCTTTGCTGGCATTCCTAAATACGGAATCATTTTCTATGATTTTATGCCACATTTTTTAGGTCTTTTCTGTTCAATGTAAAAGTACACTTTTTCCAATCTCAGTCTATATTTTTTCCGATTCCTCGTTTGAGTAGGCAACTATCGAAATTCTAGTCCAAGATATTTGATGATCAGATACAATTAAAAATATAGAATTTTGAGAAAAAATTTCGTCTTTTCTATGTGTTATGTCGAAGGTTAAATTATAAGTAGCTTCAGCATCTTCATTATCAGCATTGCTATCCATTGTTACATTGGCTTCTATTATAGGTAGTTTCGATGTAGCTTCTTCGTAATTGCTCTTGGAATCTTCGTCACATTTAAAAATTTTAATTCTTACAACTGTCTGTCCTGGTAATTGTTTACTTAAACCCAATATTCGTAGTTGAACATTTTCAAATTTCTTTACCTGAGGATCTTTATAACTAAAAGCCTTTTTTTTATTTCTAAACTTTAGAAATGAGTTATGTTGAAATTTTCTTAAATCTTTATGATATAATGTTTCACCCTTGATGAAATGATGATTGTAAACTGTATAAGATTGTTCTCCAGTAATATTTTTTTGTAATTGGTCCTCAATATCGTCCAAACGTTCTTCACTTTGAGTGTAATCAATTTCATTATTTGAAAGTATTACAACCATTTTAGCAAATGCAGCCTCTGAAATCATATCTAAACCAGAAATTACCCCATGTTCAAAAAGCCGCAAACCTAATAAATCTGAATTAAAGGAAACATGACTGCTATGGGCTTGGGTTACGTTCATAACTATAATCCCATTATCAACTAGTTTTCTAAGTGCCTTTAGTATCCCGGTTGGTAAAGTTCCCATACCATAAGTTCTCAAAATGACTCCTCTTATTTGATAATCTTCATTTTTTTTCCCTTTTTCCAAATGTTCTATAACTTCCTGCGCCTTTTTCTTATTATTTTCCTCTAAAAGATTAACAATTTTCTCTGTTTGAGTTTGAATTCGAAAAACTTTTTCAATTTCGTCAATTATTTTGAATTCTTCTGAATCTTTCCGTAAAGCTTGACCGCCTGTATTTTCAATCTCAATTTCAATATTCTGTTTTAAATCATTAGCGAACATTTTAGCAAAATCAACAGGAATAATACCTTCGATAAATCTCAAAGACATTCCAGGAAAAACATCCAATATTTGGACTTTTTTATCGGACTTCAAATATGGAGTTGTACTTTGCGAATGTTCTCTAACCAACTTTTCTTTAATGTCAATCCTCTCCCCAACAGTAGCAAGAGCTGGATAATTTAATGAATCAAATGAACGATAAGATGAAGCACTAGACATATTTGCCCTGTTGCCTCTGTATAATGTATCATGTAAGTAAATTGTAACTTCGGGTATTACGGGACTTATATTCAAAGATTTGGAAGCTGCAATTGTAAGTGATGTGCATATATTTTGCCGAGCATCACTTCTTGGAAAATCAAGTGGTCTTTGAGAGCCAGTAAAAACAATTGGTTTACCAAAGTCCTTGACCATAAAAGAAATAGCGGAGGCGGTATATGATAGTGTATCCAATCCATGAAGTATAACAAATCCTTCATACTCATCTTTTTTCCCATCGATGTATGAAGCTAATTGTGCCCACATTTTGGGATTTATTTGCGATGAATCTTGACCTTCTAAATCTAAATTATAGTTTTCTTTTCTAAATGGTCTCCTTACATCTACTGAGATCATTTTTATGACGTTCGCCTCTCTTAAAATGATTGATTGTGTGCCTTTGCTCTTTTTTTTAAAAATAAATTCATTAAAATCTTCTTCTTCAACTATTTTTAATTCAGAATCAGACTGGCTATCAGGGGTTACTAGTTTTTGAGAAATATTTCCCCCAATAACTATAATTAAGACACTTCCTAAGCCTGTAATTTCTTTTTCTTTATTAATCACAAAACAAGGTTTTAGTAAGAATTAATGAATATTCCGATTTCCATCTTCTCCCATCTTAATTTTCTTCCATTTTCATTTATTATAGTAATTGAAATGTGATGCCTGTTGTCGATAAATTTCTTTGCTTGATTAGTAATGGTAAAAAATATATTTTCTTTACCTTCTTGAATCTCCCAACGTTTGTCAAACTTGCCCAGGTAATTATCAATATTTTCTGCAGATTTTGAAGTTGCATTTTCCATATCGATATAAACCTTTCCTCTTGCACTTTGGAAATCTGTTTCTTCATCTTCTGAAATTCCCATTATCCTTAAGAAAGCTTTATCAATGAAATTTGAATTGTACATTGAAGGAACAGCATCAACCATATCTTTGATGGGATGTAATGTCAGAGATTTTTGATTTACATCCATTGATCCACTACCAAAATGTAAATTGAAAATACTTTTACTCTGCTCTCCCCTTAAATTAATTTGCATTAAGTCGGGAATAATTGATGGGTTGTCTTGATGCGTGCCTAATAAATGGCATAATTTTGTATAGGCTGCCTCGCTTGTCATATCTAAGCCACTTATTACTCCTCTAGACAATAATCCGGCACTAACATCATACAAACCTAATTCAACTTCACCAGACATGCATTGTGA
Organism: uncultured Bacteroidota bacterium; assembly: GCA_903835005.1. Taxonomy (GTDB): domain Bacteria; phylum Bacteroidota; class Bacteroidia; order Chitinophagales; family Chitinophagaceae; genus Nemorincola. Next base: position 19,168 of record CAILLK010000066.1, read on the forward strand.
GACGTTTACAATGATTTTTCCTTGGCTAATGGATTTTTCTATCGCATTTAAAAAACCTGGCAAAGACGGAGCATTTCCTGTCCCATATGTCAAAAGGATAATGCCTTCAATTTTTTCGGAATTAACAATTGTTTCGATCAAATCTAAATCCATTCCAGGTGCTACCTTTAAATAAATAACCTTTGGAGAGTAGCCACCTAATATTTGTAAAGATTGGGTGGACCCTTTTCTTATGATTGATTCGTTAATAACAATATATTCATCTGCAGTTCCTAATTCTGGTAAGTTTGGTGAACGGAATGCTTCATAATTACTTGCACTGTATTTTATCGATCTGCAACCTCTTAATATTTTATTTCTAAAAAATAGGCAAACTTCAGGGATTACTGGCTTATTTAAAGATTTCGCTGCAGCAATTTCGATTGCAGTGATAAGATTTTGAAGTGCATCGGACCTTGTTTCACCAATAGGCTTTTGAGAACCTGTAACAATTATTGGCTTGTTAAGGTTATCAATCATAAAAGACAAAACAGAAGTAGTATAGGTCATTGTATCTGTTCCATGGAGAATTACAAATCCTTCATAATTTTCGTACTCCTTCTTTATTATAGAAGTAATTTCAGTCCATACAGCGGGATCAACATTTGAAGAATCAATTGGTTTATCCAAAGATTTCAATTCAAGTCTGATTGATTGATTTCCCAATACAATTTGCTGAAATTTAGAATCGTAACTTTCAATTAAACTAAAAAGTGGATTTTCCTTTTTATCAACATCTTCTTTTGAAAGAGGTACCAAGGGACTATTTGGCTCTTTTGAATTTTTGGGAATACTCCCAATAGTACCACCGGTATAGATTACTAAAACTCCGGTAGATTCATTCTGATGATTCATAATAGTAATTTTTTCGAACAAATTTTTAAACGCAAAACGGTTACAAAACTATCATTTTCCATTTGATTTTTTTTTTTTAATTTTAACAGGTAAAAAATGAAAAATGAGGCATAAAATAATTGAAAAAGATACGTACTCAATTCATGAAGAAATAAAATTTTTTTTAATAAGTTGAAAAATACTTATCTTAGTTCGATTTTAATTTTCTCAACAAATTCTTGCCAATTTTTATTTTGAATGTTTTCTTTTCTTGAGGAATAGAATTTTTCATTTGTAATGTCTAATATTAATCTAATAATACCAGTCTGCGTGGGTATATGATTTTTACTTGGAAATTTTGACATTATGAAATTTAACTTGTTTTTGTTAATGAGTAATTTACGGCCATTTTCAATTTCTAACATACCTGTATTGGTCATTCGCATTTCATTAATGAGGCTATTAAATTGTAAATCCTTTTCGTATTTTCCAAAATGTTTTTCAATATATTTTTGAAGATCATTAATACTAAATTCGTCTAAGAGACCTTTTTGTATTGATAAATCTAATCCCAAATTTTCACCAATATTCTTTTTCTCATTTTGCTGCAATAATTCAAAATTATCCTCAGGGACAACCACACCTTTTTTTTTGCCGCGCGTTATAGCGCCAATACGATGGGCATCATGTTTAGAAAGTATTTTGAGTACAACTTCACCATCAAAATACTTCTTAGTCCAAGTATCTATTCCTTCTCCTAACAAAAAACAACATATGGAATCGAATAATTCTATCGTGATCCCACCTTCTAATTTGGTCGGCAATAAAGTTCGTTTAAACCTTCTTATTAAAGAACGGGGCTGAATATCATCCTTGATTTCATGTCTTCCTATTGCAAGAGCTTTCCCCTTAAATACGTTAATAGTACCGCTTGGAATATCGGCAGGCGATATGTCTTTGACGTCAACTTTAAATTCGTCCTTAAACCTCTTCTTTAGAAGTTCAATCAATTCCTTATGTATTTCTGTTTGATGCATTTTTGCTGATTGTTATACTGAAATAATGTCAGTTTAGGACTGACATGACTATTGTCATGACAATCCTGCTTTGTCCAGCCTTGTCCAGCCTTGTCCTACTTCGTCCCACCACTATTTCGTAAACGGACTCATATTTGAACTGAACTGTAACATAAAAGTAAAAAAAGATCTTGGATATCCCGGCCACGTAGGGAGCGGCTTAAACAGTCAAAGTATATATAGTGTACCAAAGTTTATTCATTAACTAAAAACAGATAAAAATTAAATTATTAACAATATCTAAACCAATTGATTATGCTTAAAAATTTATCTTCACAGCAATCGGCAGAGAGTAACTCACTCGCATGGTCAAGCGACCCAAACGTCATTATCTACCGCACCCGAAATATCTTTAAAGATGATCTGGACGGTCTGCGCCAGCTTATGGTCTGTATCCATGCAGCAAGAGCAAACCAGCGTAACAATGGCGGTTTTGATAGCTTGCTGATATTGCCATTCCAGCTTATTGCAAAGCTCGTAATAACAGTAGCGGCACTCTCGCATGACGTTAATGTTATCGCAAACTGGGCCAAGATGTTTCGTTGTTCAAAAAACAAAACAGAAAATGCAGTATTACTATATATAGGTGTATTACGGCTGTTTGAAAATAAGGAATTCTCAAAATACAAATTCCAGAATCAGAATATATCTAAGCGAGTGACTGCCCTGGCCGCAGCTTATGTGTATCTGTTGAATAACCCGCTGTCATTCGACGCTGCATTTGCCATAGGTATCTGCCAAACCGCTGGCATGTTCGAATTGGAGATTGAGGACATCAGCTACAATACTGAAATCAGCCAAATGCAAACTCGTGCTGAAGTAGTAGGTATGAGTGCAATCGTAGGTTTAACGTCGGGCGTACCTGCACAAAAAACGCTTGACACGATTTGGACATACGCCGATAGGTATGAAAAATATTTGAGTGAAGTAGCGAGCAGTGTCATAAAGCTGCGGATAATAGATGCACCGGTAAAGGTTGTAGACTGCCTTCATAGCCTGAAACACCTTGAATCCTATATCAACACAGAATATGCAGCACAAACTATTGACAAAGAAACCGTACTGAAAGCGGTTATAAGGCGCGAGTGCGGAATAAACTTTGGAATTACCGAAGACCTTATTTACAAAGAAGTTGAATACATAGTAAAGTTAGGAATTTCAAATATCAATGAAAAAATCAAAAATAGCGTAACGTTATTAAATGATGAGATAGACTGGCGAACAAAAAGCAACTTCACGATGTTCAATTTTAAAAGGAAGGACATTCAGCAGGTATTGGAATTTACCGTTGCGGCCGTAGAAGCAAATAATGATGATACATTCAAACACGCCGCAACAACCACGAACGGATCTAGCGGTATTGTTCCTTCCGTTCTGAAGTTATTGTTTGTACAAGGCTATAGGATGGATGAAATTGCCAAGTCTTTCATCATAGCTTCATCAATTGCCATAATAATGGAATGTAACGCTTCAAGTTCAGCGGCAAAGGGTGGTTGCAACCTTGAGTGCGGGGTTTCGGGTGCCCTGGCAGCAGCCATTATAGTATTAGTTAAGGGCGGGAGTTATGAAGAAGCTGTTTCGGCTGCCTACCTGTCTTACCAGCAATATATGGGTGCTATTTGTTCCACGATCGGTGGTGGTGTCGCAATCCCTTGCGTTTTCCTGAACATGCAGAGTGCTGCATTGGCTGTAAAAAATGCCGGGTATGTTTTAAAAACCGGCTATACCTGTTCTTTGCAGGATTTTGACAGGCTATGCATCCTTACAGATGGAGTAACCAAAAGGATGCCAAAAGCCTGTACGGAGACATGTGGCTGTGCGCTGCCAACCACTTGTGAGGGCAATGCTAAAGGGAAAAAAATGGGCGCACCGGAATATGCTGTTGACACTGACTCAGATCCTGTAGGTATGAAGCGCGAAGAAGTGAAGAATAATATTATAGAACCAAAGAAAATTGAGGACAACCGTTCTATTCTTGATGTATGTGCGGGGGATGGATATGGGAGTTCTTCATCCCATAGTCTAGCCCCTGCTTCAGGAACATTTTTAATGAATAAAATAATTGGAGGAGCTTTCACTGTTGTTGAGATAAGACTTTACAATAGCCTTGCAAAAACAGGAGAAATGCACGGCACAATAAAGGCAGTAATTGCTGGTATTGCCGGAATATGCTGGATTAATCGCCGCTTTATTGACCCCTACGAATACGCACAGGAGAAGGTGGGAGCTAACAGGGATAAAATAAAGCTCGTAAAGGAACCAAATATCTTACCTCAAAATTGGTATGAAGTGGAGGTGGTGGAAGCTGTAACCGGCATGACGTGGACTTTTGGGGCTGAAAGCACAGGAGGTGGTGCAAATATTATCCGGCTAATAAAGGGTTATTCTTGCCATGTAACAGGTTGGTTTCCTATCGTAGAATTGGTAAGAGGTGAAAAATATGAGGAAGTAAAAACACAAGAAGATCTTGACAAATATAAGGTTGAAGGAAAGAAAATTATTGAAGCACCACGCTTGGAAGTAATGAAAAACAGAAACAAAAAATAAACATTTTAAAACCATTAAAAACCAAATTTTATGCTAACGATTAAACAAATACAGCAGTCGGAAACATTGGTAGCGTTAAAAAAACGTAACGTTGATTACACTGCAATTATCACCGATATCTTAAACTTAGATGAAAAGCGGAGAAACATAAAAACAGACCTTGAACGAGTTCAGGCAGAGCTTAATATGCGCTCGTCTTCAAAAGAAGACATTGGTGCAGCCAAAGTTCTAAAAGAGAGTGTAAAACGGCTTAAAACTTCATTGGAGGCAATAGAGAAGCAACAGTATGATATCTTGGTTCAGCTACCTAATAGTCCGCACATTTCTGTCGCTTTTGGCAAAAATCCAGAAGACAATGATGTTGTAAAACAGGTAGCCGAATTACCTGTATTAGAGATAAATAACAAATTGCCTCATTGGGAACTGGCGAAAAAATATGAGTTAATAGATTTTGAAATGGGAAATAAGCTAACTGGCAGCGGATTTCCTGTTTATGTCGGGAACGGCGCTAAGCTACAACGTTCGCTAATCCAATATTTTCTTGACTATAATATTTCTGCCGGATACAAAGAATATTATCCACCATTTATGGTGAACGAGACAACTGCGTACGGCACAGGCCAACTGCCAAGCAAGGAAGCGCAAATGTATCAGACAAAGGAAGAGGGTTTTTATCTGATACCAACTGCAGAGGTGCCAGTTACAAATATCTACCGAGATACAACGATACAGGCAATACAATTGCCAATTAAAATGACGGCTTATACTCCATGTTTCCGACGGGAGGCTGGTTCTTATGGAAAGGATGTCAGAGGGCTCAATCGTCTGCATCAATTTGACAAAGTTGAGATAGTACAGTTCTCAAATCCCGCTAACAGCTATGACACTCTTGATGAGATGGTAACTCATGTAGAGAAACTGGTGCAGTCTCTTCAACTTCCCTATCGCATTCTTCGATTGTGTGGCGGCGACATGAGTTTCGCATCTGCACTTACTTACGATTTTGAAGTGTATAGTGCAGCTCAGGAACGGTGGCTGGAGGTTAGCTCTGTATCTAATTTCGAAACATTTCAAACTAACCGGATGAAGATAAAATTCAAAGATACTGATGGCAAAAAGCAATTAGTTCACTCGTTAAATGGGAGCTCTCTTGCACTCCCACGCATAGTCGCCTGCCTGCTCGAACTTAACCAAACACCTAACGAGATATTACTACCAAAAGTAATGCATCCATATATGGGAATGACATCAATTAAACTGAACAAATAAACCTGATTACTATGAACATTAAGATGGTTATCCCCGGTTTACTGACGCTGACAAATCTCTTCGCTGGCTCTATTGCAATCGTCATTTGTTTTAATGGTCATTTAGAGAAGATATACATTCTTATGGCAATTGCGCTGGTTTCGGACTTTTTTGATGGGTTCACCGCAAGGCTGATGAGATCAGCAAGTCCAATTGGGAAAGACCTTGATTCCTTAGCCGATTGTGTTAGTTTTTGCTTACTGCCTGCTTGTATTATCTATAAAATGATAGCACTTTATGGCTCAACTACACCAGCAGGGGATTGTTTATTCCCCTCTGGTTATTTTAGTCTATTTCCGTTCATCATTGTCTTATTTGGAGCACTCAGGCTTGCAAAATTTAATAATGATGGGGACAAGCAACGTTATCAATTCATTGGTCTGCCTACGCCTGCAATGGCATTATTTGTATTGGGTTATTATTTTTTATGTACAAATACTAACCTTCGGCCTTTTCTTATAGCATGGCCTACAGTATTATTCATATGCGTATTCATTAGCATGATAATGGTGGCTCCTATCGCTATTATAAGTTTTAAGCTGACGACATTAAGATGGAATGGTAATGAGTTTCGTTACATCTTAATTTTCATTTCTATTGTCTTAATAGTAATTCTTGGCAAACAATCATTAGCAATTATTATCCTATGTTATATCATCTTGTCATTAATAAAGAATTTATCGGAAAAAGGTCATGAAAAATTGAAGAATGAGACTGGCATATTTTGAAACCTTATACTTTATTACACAGAGTAAAAAGAATGCAAAATTATTTAATAACAAGTCAAAAAATAATATTTCAGCATTTTGAGGAAAAGAAATAATGCGAAAAGTATGAGTGAGGAATAATAGTACTTACCCTACTGGTGGTTTTGCCAGAAGATTTGCCCCATAAACTCAAAAACTGGAAGTTTAAATATATTATTCACAAAATAAAATGTCAAAAAATGAAACTCAAAGTACCTTTTATTGAAAATGCGTCTTTACTCAAGACAGCATCCCGAATCATGAGATATTCGGTGTTATTACTTGTTGCAGTCCTGGTTCTTAACAGTTGCAAAAAGGAAAATACTACTGTCCCGGAACTGCAAACAAATTCTGTGACAAATGGGCAAGCGACGGTAACCGACCCGCATAAAAACGGCCCACAAGCACGGCTAACCGGTTCTACAGTCTATTTTAGGGGGCACTATTACTATGTTGACGTTGTTCCTTCAGGCAGGACAGCAGTGGTCTATTTACGGTGGTCTTATGGGATGTGTTCAATTTACGACATTACCGCAATGTCGCTTTCTGCATCTACACCCACTTTAGGATCAGTAAAAAGTACAATTTGCCGGGCTAAGACTTATTACGATTCATATAAGACTGTAGCGGGCTGCCTTAGCGTTGTTGCATCAGGTGCTTGCGGGGGAGCCGCAGTAGCATCAGACGGTGCTGCAGCAGTTCTTTGCACCGCAACATGGAATTATGCTGTGAGCACTGGTCTTGGTGACTGCGTTGATGGAGTTACAGCGGCTATTGGAAATGCACTTGGAATGAACGAATGGGCCACACTTGCTACGACTGCAAGCATTTCAACAGTCAAATGGAGTTCAATTATTAGCACCGCTGTTGACCAGGCCTGTCGTGATGCGAGATAAATAATCAATACATGCAAATTGAAAGGGGCGAACAACGTTTCGTCCCTTTTTAATGCTTGTCGCACGTTGTATCGGCAATTCAATCCAGATTAAATTGCTGCTGGGCAAACGATATTACCTTCCGTCAATTATTTGCCTTAAAGAGTATATCTGCCTGAAAAATTCCAGCAACTGGTTCGACAACTGGTCTGGCGAGGCCACTGAAGATTTAAATCAAACGCCCGGTAACTTGGCGTTTCCGGGCGTTCTTAATTTCTGTTTATAACAATGAGGTTATTCTGAATTCCAATCTATTTTTTACCTGGTTTGGCCATCTTTGTTACAAAGTCTTTACCTGCTTTAAACTTAGGAACTTTACGTGCTTTGATTTTAAGAGCGGCACCTGTTTGCGGATTACGGCCTACTCGTGCTGCCCTTGCAGTAACAGAGAAAGTCCCGAAACCAACAAGAGTTACTTTATCTCCTTTTTTCAAGGCTCCAATTACAGCATCTGTAAATGAATCCAAGGCATGGTTAGCCTGTACTTTGGTAATAGACGCATCTTTGCCAATTTTTTCAACCAGTTCTGCTTTGTTCATTTTAGAAGTTGTTTTTAAAGTTAATAAATGAAGAGATTCAAATGTAATGAATTTCAGATAATGTAGTAGCCGATTTTTTTCAGGAAATACAATAACTTCTGTCCTTATAAAGACTTATTTAAATCAAAAATCCCCGCAAATATAAAATAAGCGGGGATTTTTTTAAGAGGTCGAAAGCGGACGCAAACCGCCTTTGAGCAAAAATGTTCATCTTGGTTTACTTACGTTTAAAAATCAATACTGGCGCATGTTTCAGAATATCATTAACCGGACTGAACCAATTAACAAGTAAATAAACATAAAAATTGTGTCCTACTGTATGTCCTACACTCTATTTATGCTTATCTTTGTTTTCTCATGATCATTTAGCCAATGACGGTATCATTTTACTTAGCACGCCTGACAGTAAAAGGAAAAGATAAAGACGGGAATCCTGCTCTTATTCCAAATCCTAACCCAACGGTAATTTATGCCCGTATCTGCTTTGAGGGCCAGAAGTTCAAATACCATCTTCCGGAAAGCATATTACCGGCACTCTGGAACACCTCTACCCATCGGGCCAAAGAAACAAAGAAGTTCCAGGAATACCCGGAGTTTAACCGGCGCCTCGATAACATTGAATCAGGAATTAAGACGATCATCCGGAAGTACGTAAATGATCACGGCGGCAAATATCCCACTGAACGGATATTAAAACAGTTACTCGATACAGCCATCAGGGATGGCGGCAATGTTGATAAAATGACCTTTCATCGGTTCTTTAAAGACTTCATAGCCAGATGCGAAAACGGCACCCGCATTCAGCCCAAAAGCGGCCAGCCTATCACAAAAGGAACCATTAGAACCTATAACGGTACGCTCACCTGTATCGAGGCCTATCAGAAGCATGTACGCCATACGCTGGATTTCGAAAGTATAGACATGACTTTTTACAATGACTTCCTGAAATACCTTACCCTGACTTCCAAGGTTTCAACAAACTACATCGGTAAGCATATCAAGGTAATAAAAACGGTTCTGGCTGATGCAACAGCCCTCGGGTATAATACCAACATGGCGTATAAGGGCCGGGGCTTTACTACCCTTACCGAAGATGTGGACACGGTATATCTGGCTGAGTGGGAGCTGGACCAGATAGCGGCTATTGACTTTACCGACAATAAAGGCCGCGAAACTGTCCGGGACCTGTTTTTAATAGGCTGTTATACCGGTCTCCGGTTCTCTGATCTCTCTACGCTCCGGCCGGAACAGATCAGCGGTGATCTGATCACCATCACCCAGCTTAAGACCAGCAAGCCGGTAGTTATACCGGTGCACGATACGGTAAAGCAGATAATGGCAAAGTATGGGGGCCAGCTCCCTGCTGCCATTAGTAATCAGAAAACCAATGATCACCTGAAAGAAATCTGTAAACATAAAGATGCAAAAGCGCTGAAATCACTGGTAAGCGTTTCAGGTACCAAGGCAGGTGAACGGCAAACCCGGACCGTTGAGAAATGGAACCTTATAAGTACCCACACTGCCAGGCGCTCATTTGCCACTAATGAATACCTGGCCGGTACTCCGACACTTACCATTATGGCAATTACCGGCCACAAAACAGAAAAAGCATTCCTGAAGTATATCAGGGTTACGCCTGATCAGCATGCCAAAATACTATTGGAAATATGGGCAGATCGTAAGGAAAAACAAGTTAAACGAATAGCAATCTAATACTTTAAAACTGATTTATGAATGATAGATTATTGATTCTGAAAGCAATGTTGGAGAACAATGATGCCGAAATAATGGATAGTTGGGCAAAAGGATTTGATAATGGTAACAAAGAATTAATTAAAAAATATACCCGTAGTGAAACTGAGGACATTTATAAATTAGCTATTGACCAACTGTTGGAAGATCATCAAAAAGCAACTCATAAAAATCACCTATCACACTTTGATCATATTCCTGAACTTATTGAAAACTTTGATGATCTCGTTAAGATTGATATTTATTTTCAATTTTATAAAGAAGTAATCAAACGATTGGATTGCTTTAATAACGGTGATGAGCTTTGGATACAGTACTTTATACACAAATGTGACTATTTGGCTTTAAATTCCTATCTAAACCTTATGTCTGGAGAAATAACGGCAGATAGCGTTTTTAGTAACTTATGGAACTCAATAGGCTGGAGTGAAATTGAGACTTTTGGAGATTATCCGGACTGCCTCTGTTTAAGGTTATGCTGCACAATTATTGATAACATACAACCTTCCGAAAATATAATCAAAAGCTATAAGCATGAAAAACTAAAAGCAATATGCTTAACTGAAAGCAATAGAATTGCTGATTCTATCGGATTGAAATTTATTGAAACATCAACCGCTTTGGGTTGGGAAATTGTATCTAAAAGTGGAAATGTTATCACTTCTGAAAATGAAATAAATATTCCAACTGTAGGAACTATTGTAAATAAATATGTATTACTCGATCAACTTGGAATAATCCAATTTTTAAAGGAAAAATACGGGTTTGAAAATATGAAAAGGAATGATAAAATTTCCTTACTTGCCATGATATTGGGTGTGGATAACAAAGGTGTGCACTCAATTAAAGGAATTTTGAATAGCCCACGCCCGGATGATAGGAATTATCCGCTAAAGGATAAAAATATCAAAACTGTGTGGAGTGATCTTGCAAAAGTAGGCATCTCAAAACCAGCATAAATAAAGGGTTTTGCAAAAAAGATAATTCCCCAGTTTTTCCCCCTTGTTTGCATAATTCAATTTTACAGCGAAATCAAAATAAAGCTGTAAAAATGGACTCAATGCAAATTACATCACTTGAGCAGGTCCCCGCAGGCCTTACTTTCCTACTGAAAAAAGTTTCCGATCTGGAAGCAATGGTTTACAACAATCAAAACAATCATGTACTACCAGCAGCACCTGAAGCTTTGAAGTTCTACACCAGAAAAGAAGTTGCTGACATCTTCCAGGTATCATTAACCACACTGGATGGATATATTCATGACGGCAAAATTACAGCAACTCGTTTCGGTACTCGAGTTCGCTTCACCCGGGAGGCTATAGATGATGCCATGAAGCAAATACTGCCAGCAAAGAAGATCGCATAAAATAAATCAGGGTTGCAAGTTCATAACCTGCAACCCTGTGGAATGATCTGTATTGTCCTGGCAGGTGCAAATATAGCCTCATTCCTGAAATAAATTACTATCCATAATATTCAGGAAATGTCTTTACCCGGTTTTGAAAATGAAACATGTACACTCACTCAGCAGGAAAGCGACCTGCTGCCAGTGATGGTTTCGGCTCTTCTCCGGCACATTGGTAAAGATGCTGTTATCAGCTCTGAAGAAATGCGCTCTGGCATCAAAACACATTTGAGCCTTGACATTTCACCTGCCAGGATCAGGAAACTGATCAACTACATACGCCGAAATGATTTGATTGTTGGACTTATTGCCAATAGTAAAGGGTATTATGTAACCGATGATCCGGCTGAAATCACTATCTACATAGAATCTCTGGACGGTAGGATATCGGCCATGCAAAAAATCAGATCCCAGATGTACGAATATCTACAACAGCTGCTTTACCGTAATTCTCAACTAAAACTGCCTCTAAAATGAACGATACATTATTTGAGCTCAAAAGCAGATCGATTACCAGCCAGCAACCTGAGCCGGTAGGTATTTTGACCAAAAAAAATGCCATCGAAGAATATAAAAAGGCACATCTGCAATACCTGCAGGGCAAATCTTCGCTTCCTGTTGATTCGTTGCAATCCATCGTTAAAAATGCACCGCTGCGGCTTAAGGCACCTACTGACCTGATAAAGGCTATTATCAAATACTGTACCTATACCGGTGCAAGTACTGCAAAAGAAAAGCTGATTGTTACGATCACCTACAATGGCCATACTGCCAGAGTTCAGGTTAGGGCTTCGTCTGATGGTGATGGTGTATTGAAGGCGATGCCAACCAATGAACGGAAGCGCAATCAAGGTACTGAAGCTGGGCACCCTTACAAGGTAGCCAGCTTGGAAGAGTTTCTACCGTGGTACATCAATCAAGTACTTATAAAATATTCACCTGTAAACATACTTGTACTTCCGGAATCGGTTTTATGACCGGAATTGTTGGTACGTGAAACCAACAGAAGCAAAATCAGTGAAACCAACAGAAGCAAAATCAGTGAAACCAACAGAAGCAAAATCAGTGAAACCAACAGAAGCAAAATCAGATAATCCATTTGCTATTAACTTCAGGAAGTTACAGCAGTACAATTTTGCAGTATGCTCACTGGATGAAGTTGTAATGTTTGAATACCTCGTTTTAATGCCTCAGTTGTACGGCAAAAATCCATTTTATCACCCTTCCAGCAGGATTTTAAAAGATACAGGCATTAGGCGCCGTCAACAGGAAAGTTCAATAGCAAAATTCAAGAAACTGGGTATACTTTCTGTTGAATTAAAAGGTTACCCACCTGTCAATCATTTCTTCATTCACTATGATGTAATTGGGGAAAAACTGGACCGCTTTTATCAATTTGTACAAAACGACAAATCGCATGTACAATTGTACAAATCATTTGGCGTTTTGTACAACCGATTTGTACAAAACGCCAAACAAGAGAATAATAATAAAGAAACTAATAAAGAAACTAATAAAGAAACCAACGAATTGAAAGGAAGCGAGAATGCAGCTATCGCTGCCCCACTCTCTAAATCAAATATTATTTCTGTAAAAAATTTTATTGGTAATCTTCAAAAAAAATTTGATGGTAGAATAACTCAAAAAACTGCGTCAAGTGGAGAATATTATACTGGCGGCAAATTCGGAAAAGACAAACCGCAACTGTTTCCAATCATCTATGAGGCTATTGTACGAATTGAACATGAAGTGATTGAAAATGCATGGCTCGTTTATATTGATAAAATCGCATCAAATGAAATTAAACCACACAGTATTTTAGAATATTTCTTCACAAAAAAAAGCGATGAATTTACCGTTATCAACGATTTTGCCGATAGAAAGGCTGTAGACTACGTATACTTAAAAAAATAAAATTGAACCGTGAAAATACACTATACCCGAAAAGACTTTGTAACAATGCCAAAAAATGAAAAGATCGATATTATCAAAAGTGAATCATTCGAGCTGCCAGCGCCTACTCTATCATTTTGGGATAAGTTAAAACAGTTCAAAAATCAATATAAACGCAAAAGAGCCTGATATTATGAGCGATCAACCAAAATACAACAATCAGAACCAGCCGGCGGCTGCTGAATCTGTTTTATGTTCATCCTTGCAGGATCTACTGTTTACTGATTTCGTGAAATGCTGCTGTGATCTGGATTACTCACCTCTCACCAGAGCCGGGCACCCTTCACGGGATGAAATGATAATTGCCTGGGTACCACTGATCAGTGAGTTTTACGTTACTACCGAATTTACTGAAGGTGAATTGTATGTTCCTTTTTTCGGGGAAATTATCAGTCTGAATACTAAAATCATTCATATTTCTTGCCTGACTCAGGTATTGAAAATGTCTTTTAGTAATAAACTGATCACAGAGTTAAGAAAATGGGGTTACAACTACCCGCTGAACTATGAAACCTACAAACGGGACCTGATCACTATCCGCAATGACCTGGTTAAGGATGATTGCAAGCTTTCCGGCGCCATCAAACGGTATAATGACGATCGCCAACAGAAAAAAGATTCCGGAGAGCTGGCAGCGATCAAAGAGCACTATACAAATGCGATCTGCATCATAGAGACCTTTTTGAATAAGGAACTTGACCTGAAGACTTTAACAACTTTCGAATTTGCTAACCTATATGCTCAATACGTGATCACCGATTCAAAAACCAACGATAAGTCATGAAAAAGAAAAGAATAAAATTGCCCTGGGATTTGAAGAAAGAAAAAAGGGATTCGGCGGCACCTGCTGGGGCCGTGCTGCCAGCAACTCCTGTGCCTGTTATCCTGTGTACCTCGTTGGAAGATATCACGTTTGCCAGCTGGATAAAATGCGTGTGTGATCAAAATTACAGCAGCCTTATTGTTTCTGGCAAACCTTCTGAATTTGAATTGCATCAGGCTTGGTTTTACCTGCTAAGTGAGTATTACCAGTTGACCGGCTCGAGGGATGCGGAAAAATACATCAGGCTGATATCTAAAGTTGAGGCTTATAACACTAAGGTTACTCAGGTTGAATTATTGGTAGCTGCTTTGCGGCTGCAATACAATGAAAAGCTTTGTGATCTGCTGAGGCTTTGGAAATATAATCTGCCATTCACCAAGGCAACGCTAACCGCTGATCTCAACAAAGTAATAGCAGTGTTGGGTAATGATAAATTAAGACTGGAAAAGGCACGTTTGGACTATGATAAATCTGAACAGAATAAAAAAGGCCATCCGCAAAAAGCAACAAAAGAAAATTACATGAAAATGCTATATGCTATTGAAAAGCATCGGCAAATGATACTCCCTCCGGAGACTCTATCAGTATATAAATTTTGTATTTTATACAAAGAGCTGGAAGAATACAATGATTTTTTAACCAAAAAACAAAAATAAAAGATGGCAGCATCGGAAAGCATAGACGAATTTATCAGCCCTGCAGCGTGGGAACAATGGGAGCGGCTGCATAAAGAGGCAAAACAATCTGTTGAAGAAATGGAAAGGCTTGGTAAAGCAGCAATTGCGGCTTTTGACTGTCTGAATTCCCCACAGACATTTTCAGAAATGACACGAAACATTACGAATGTGTCCAACTCAAACAAGGACCTTCGCGCTACCGTTATTTCCCTCAATGGTATTTATGATCAGTTCGGTAAGGTAGTGGGGATATCAAGCAATAGCATCAAGGAAAATGCCACTGGCCTGGTATCAGCTAAGAATGAGCTGAAAGATTACCAGAACAATCTGAACAAAGCCAATGCAGCTTTGAAAGATGGCACCTTATCATATGAAAAATATACTGAGGTTGCTATAAAAGCCACTGAAGCTATCGCCCGGGCCTCCGCGGATGTATTGGACTATTCCAATGCTATCAATACAGAGGTAAAAGCAAGTAACCTTGCTTCCGTAGCTACCCAAAAGCTTACCGCTGAGATCATCACCAACCGGCTGGCCGTTACTACCAACAATGCCGAATTGAAAAAACAGATTCAATTTCAACAGGCAGTACCCGGCAGCATAGCAGAGGCCCGGTTACAAACTCAGTTATGGCGTTCTGAACTGGTAAACCTGAATCTTACTACCGATGAGGGTATTGCCAGGCAAAAAGAACTGATCGCACTTATAGACGAAAAGGATACTTTCATAGCAAAGAATGTTGACAAATATACAGCCCAAAAGATCAACATCGGTAACTATCCGGATGCCGTTAAACAAATACAGGCCATGGAAGTAGAGTTGAACGCACTTACTGCCACCGGTCAGGAAAATTCAGTTGAATGGGTATCGCTGGCTGCAAAAATCACAGAAGTAAAAGCGGCAATGGGCGGCGTTTCCGGTGAACTGGCATTGGTCACTAAGCAATTAACGGAGCTGGCAGCGGCCGGCAAACAGGATTCGGCAGAGTTTTCAGAACTGACAGCAAAAGCAGTGCAACTGAAAGCCGCTGTAAAGGAAGTACAGGCTGCGATCGGCAACGGTTTACAGAGCAATGCAACTGTATCCAGCCTGACCACAACGCGCCAGCAGCTTACTCTTGTTACTACCAAAATGCAGGAAATGGTATTGGCTGGCAAAGCCGATAGTCAGGAATTCCGCGCATTAGCTTTAGAGGCCCAACGGCTTACCGCAGCGCTGGCTGAGGTGAACATATCCATTAAAGGCGTTACTACCGTTGGTGATAAATTTATTTCCATTGTTGAAAGAATGGGGCTCCGGATGATCGCTAACATGTTAATATTCCAAACAGCTATTGAGGTGCTCCAGTTCCTTACACAATGGATTACCAATACAGATGATGCCAGCGTTAAGGCAAAGGAAGCATTAGATCAGTATAAAGATTCGCTGGTAGACATGATCAATACAGTCAATGCCAATTATGAAAAAGAGGTTTCTAAGACCAAAGAGCTGTTTGAAACTGCTAACAATGTGGCTTTATCATATAACTACCGTGTTGAAACTATCAATAAGCTGTTACAGTTGTACCCGGACCTACTGACCAACCTGGAAAGGGAAGCTTTCCTGAATGGCCAGTTATCCGATAAATATGCAAAAATTGCTGAAGTGCAAAGCCTGACAGCCGCTGCTGATAGAAGTCAGCAGGATATCGATCTTAAAACCAAACGGATAAACGATCTACAGAAGGAAATTGATAAAGATAGATCAGGCGATTTCTTTTTCTCACTGGAAGATAACTCATTCACCAAGGAAAAGCAGGAAATAAAGGAGCTAAAAGATCAAATCAATGATTTGAAAATTGTAGCTCATTCTTTCCGGGAGGAAGCTGATTTGATTCTTCATCCTGCAAAGGTTGGAAAGGATCTATCCGACCTGAAAGAAGCTCTGGCCAATGAAGAAAACAAGCTTCAAACGATGAGCCTGCCAAAAGGCATTGATGAAAACACGCCTGCATCCATGGTTGATAAAATACTCGGAAGCGATAAAGAGTATGGAGCTAAGGTTAACGCGATCATTGCGAAAATCAAAAATCTGCGTGAAGAGATCAAAAAAATAGAGGGAAAGGATAAGGAACCAAAAAACACACTCAATCAGGACCTGAACGCACAATACCAGGCTGAAAAGGTGTTCAATGATGCCGTGTACAACCTTGAAAAACAACGCTACAAGCAAGATGCCAACGATCAGCAACTGATAATGGATAATGAAAAGGAAACCTTGCAAAAGCGTTTAGAGGCGGTAAGCAACTACTACAAGGACATGACAGCGATCGCCATTCTGGAGAATGGCCGGGAGCTGGCTGATCTTCAGGCTAAAGAAAAAGAAATTGATACAAAAATTAAAGCCGCCAAAGATGGCCGTTTGAAACTTTCAAAAATCGCTTTCGATGCTCTTCTGACTGAATCCGCTGGTTATGATATCAAAATCTTGGAAAAACAGGAAGATTTAAAAAACAAGCTTGCTGCCATCACCCTACAGAAAAACGATAAAGACAAATCCACTACCGGCAACTCAAATGAAACCTGGCTGAAAAATGAAGATGAAGGATTACAGGAAAGGATTTTCGATCTGGATAAGCAATATGCAGCCGAAAAAGCCGCTCTTGATAAATCACTTGATGATAAACTGATCAGCTACGAAACCTACGAAAAGAAGCTAAAGAAGCTCAAACAGCAAGCAAAGGAAACAGAGCTGAAAGAAAAAATTGCAGAGGATACTTACAAATTAGCAGATGGAGTTTCGCCGGCGCCACTGTCAATAGCGCAAAAAGCAAAGATTCAAAAGGATCTGAATCAGAAAAACGAAGAGCTCACCGGATTGAAAAAACCAGATGCTGAAAAAGGTGATCTGGTAGCAGATGCCGGTAAAATGCTTGGACTCGATCCAACACAATCACATGAAGCGGCTGCTGATATCATTTCTCTGGAGCAAGAAGTAATGAAAGCTTCACACGCCCGGTATGAACAGGAGATAACCGATCTGGAAAAGAAAAAGGCCCTGATTGATCAGAGTTATGATACTGAAATCAATTCTATCAATGGCGCCTTTATGAGTGAACAGAAAAAAGCGATGGCTATTTCTATTCTTCAGAAAGAAAAACAGCAGCAAGATTTGCAGATTCATAATCAGGAAGTTGCCATTAAAAGGAAAATGGCTGAAGCTGACAAAGCGGCTTCTGTTGCTTCTATTGTTGCCAATACAGCTATAGGTGTTACTAAGGCGTGGGCTGATTTCCCTCCGCCATTTGATGCGATCATGGCCGCTGTAGTGGCAGCGGCCGGAGCTACTCAGCTGGCCGTTGTCTTATCTACCCCACTTCCTTCATATGCTACCGGTACAGAAGATCACCCGGGCGGTAAAGCTATCCTTGGTGATGCTTTCCAGAAAGAATTGGTTGCAGAGCCAGGCAAAACGCCATATTGGTCAGCAGACAAACCAACTGTGTATGATCTTCCGGCTCATACACGAGTAATACCAGAGGCCGAATTGCTTGCCGGTAGCCTCGGGTTAATGACTCCCAACCTGTTAAGCAGCCTGAACATCGTTAACAATAATGACTTTACAGCTCTGGAGCAAACGACAAAACAGGGATTTACCAGCTTGGAAAACGCAATCATGAACAAAAGAGAAAATCATTTCCATTGGCGTAATGGCGAACTCCGGAAGTCTGTAAAAAATGGAAACGCATGGACCACATTTTTAAACAGTAATTTTTAGTTAAGATGGCAAAAAAACCTTTTCAATTCGTAATCGTCAATGCTGCATTGCAATACTACCAGGTTGCAGGCGGTACAGTATCATTAACTCCGGATCCGGTCTACCTTGAACCGTCAATAGTGGATTGGGCTACTCTTTCGCTAAACTACAGACGTGATTCTGTATTTTTGGGAGTAATACGTAATTACTCGCCGGAAGCAGTTCGTTTTGTCAAAAATGGGGCGAAAATCCTTCGTTATATCACCAACACACAGGGAGATATTGAAGCTGTAGCATACCTGGGAATCAGCCTGCTCAATACCACTACCCAACAATACCAACTGCTGGATTATTGGCAGTTTGATTTTTCAATGACTGATAACCAGCAGTTATATTTTCAGATTGCGCTGATAGATGGCGGTCTATCTGCCAGGCTAAAAGCTTATGCTGGTCAGAATTACCAGATACCGCTTAATGATCCGGCAGCGATAGCTTTAGCTGGGGGTGTGGCACCGCTTTATAATCCATTGCCGGCCGATCTGTTGCCCCTTGTACCGCCAACCAACTTATATGGCAATGGAACGGTACCACCGCCAGTCCCCAGCCTGATTTATATGGATGGAATACCAATACTGGGACAGGCTCAATTTGTAACTACCACAGATCCTATTACCATGCTTGGAGAAACTATCATGATTGATATGTCAGCTCATATGGGTTTCACTCCTGGATTGGTAAACTCTCAAACAATCGGTGATTACTTTGCAACTGTTGGAGCGGTAAATAATCCCATTACCAGTACAGGTATTGGAGGTGGCCCTCCTGCCAACGCAATAATTTTCACTGAAAATATTTTTACACAATGTCATATGAAAATCAAGTATGATATTAACTGTAACTACACAAATTTTACGATCAGCGATACTCATCTAAAACTGATTTATACTTTACATAAAATTACTTCACCGGTCGGTGGCTGGGGGCCACTGGTTGCAAATGTTACCATTATCAGCGATCCTTTACCATTGGCTGAAACATTCACCAGAAACATCAGATGGAAAGGTGAAACTGATTTCTTTACTATACCTGAAGGTCATATGCTTTCTGTAGGGTTTGCTTTGTCAGGTGGCTCCGATTCAGGGGCAGTAGTTATCCCTGCATCCGATGTATTGAACCCATTACCTTTTATTACTCTGGTAGCAAATTTTTTACCTGATAGTTCAGTTACCAGAGCTATTTCACATTTCCAGTTGTTCCAGTTCCTTACTACTCAACTTGCAACAAACGGGGGGCTACTGGCCAGCCCTCTCAGTACTCCATGGAATACATGGAGTAAATCAGGCCTGCTGACCACATTCAGGACACCAGACGAGCCGGGTAATTGGGATATGAGTCCAACAAATACATTTTTTACATGTGGAGATGCTTTGCGGGGCCTAACAGTAAATACGATTGTTGATCCCTATTATAATGGCGGTTTGCCTTTTGATCAATATATACAACCAGCTATTAATACAAATATGCAAGATTTTGCCAAAGATTTATTTGTTGATCTATGCGCCAGTATAGGGATTGAAAAAACTGGCATCGGTCAGGAAACCTTAGTTGCTGAAAGCCTTTATTACTTCTTTGATGATAATACAGTGATCTGTGATCTTGGAAACAACATAGAGCACGATTCGTTTTCAATGAGTAAGTACAATGATTACAGAGGTTCAACAATCGCATTTGGTCAGGAGGATCAGCAGTTTGATGCTATAAACGGACCACTGGAAACTGTATCTGAAGTTGACTACACACTCCCATCGATGCGGGTAATAAAGCAGATTGATTTCAAAAGCCCTTACAGACGGGAACCTTACGGTATAGAGATCACAAGAGCGAATATTGGCAACAAATTGAATACCAATTCATCATCAGACAATGATACTTTCAAATTGCAGGTCGATGATTCAACCTCACCACATTTGATACCGGTATTGGAACAGTGGGGCAGCTTATCAGGCTATGAACCTGTAATTAGCGGGGTTGTAAATGTAGAAGCTTTATTCTTATTCCGTGGTGATACAATATCGGGCCTGCCTGCTGAATTATTGGGCGGTGAACCTGATTTCCTGCATTCAATGTATAACCTTGTATGGTCCCCTCAGCGATGTGCACTCAGGGCGTTGCCTTGGTTATGCTCCAATTATCGCGGTTTGGTAGATAAGCTGATGGGAATATCAGCCTACAAGAAAAATATTAAGCTTGTTTCTGATCTTGGTAGTGGCCCGGTATATGAAAGTAATTGGCTCAATTTATCTGATACAGCACAAACATATACACCGCCATTTGCATCCACACCGGTAACCGTGTATCCTGCAGTTGTGCCCGCTGGTCGGAGTACTGCATTAATTTTCAAGCCTTTTGTTTTCTCATTTACTTCACCTGCTCCAAAGAATTTGCCGCTACTAATGACACCTCCCGGAACTCCAGGCGGCGGTAAGATGTACGGCAAGATCAAATTTACTTTTGTTCGGGATGGGATCAGCTACCCGTTAGCTGGCTTTGTTCTGGAGGCTGGAGTAACACCCGGTACCAATGCAGCATATCATTTTAAGTTGCTCTGTTCGCCAACTGTTGATATACCCCCATTGCTGTAAAAGCCGATAAACCCTTAATTTTGTAATCAATGGCAGCGCCTAAAAATAACAGCTTCTGGAAAAACAGGTCAAAGCATGGCAGGGATATCCTGTTTGCCACACCTGAAGCAATGTGGGAAGCTGCTACAGAGTACTTTACCTGGTGCGAATCCCATCCGCTATACAATGTTGAAATACATTCAGGCAAGCGCCATCGGCTACCAAAAATGAGGCCCTTTACTCTTAAGGGGTTAACCTTTTACCTGAAATGCAATGTTGATTACTTCCGGCAATTCAAAAAAACTGTAGATAAAGACAAAGCAGATTTTTTAAATGTCATTGAAGATATCGAAAGCGTGATTTATACACAGAAGTTTGAAGGCGCTGCCAGTGGCTTTTTCAATGCTAACCTGATCTCTCGTGAACTGGGATTGGCCGATAAAACGGAAGCTGAGGTAATTAATTTGACTGTTGATCTGACTAATGAAGAAATCAGGAGATATAGTAAAATCTTGGATGAAGAGTATTAAATACCGGTAATAATTCAATTGTTCCCGGGAGAAATGCCAATACATCCGGATTCTTCCAGGGAACAATTTTATACTGATACCCTGATTATTTGATGCTTTTTATTATTTCAGTGATTGTTTCATCCGAAACACCGCTGCTTTTTGCAATCTCAATCAGTATTTTCAGATTCATGTTTGATAGATCCTTTCTGCTTTGTTCAACCTTCATTTCATCAATATGAGGTGATAAAAAAGCAAGTATCACACCAACCCAGGGCGTAAAGAAAATGGAAATACCAAAAGCCGTCCCAAATCCGATCTTCCGGTTTAACCCTATGAATCCGGATATCACAGCAAGCAACAAATAAACTATACACAAAACAAAAATAGCTCCAGCATCCATAAGAAATTGTTTTTTTGCGAAGGTAGCAATTCAGATTTACTTATTTCAGTATGTTTCACATTTTCAATCTGCAAACTGATTAGAGTAATAGTTGAAACCTGCATCATTTACAGTAAGATGATGTTTTTACCGGGTCAAAAATCCAATGTTAAAAGGAATTAAAATCATGGCTGGCAATCCTGATACGCTGGCAACGACATAACAGAGCCTCCAGCAAACACAGTTCAGGCGAATTTCCGGCATTCTGCAACTTTGAACCATACCCACACGAAAGGACAAACCCCGCTATTTTGGCAAATATGGCCGGATTTCCTGAAAACGAAATAAGGGAGCCCGACCAGCTCCCGTTCCATCCACAACAAAACTTCTTTTTATAATTGCCCTGGCAGTATTGCCGGTTAAACTGATACGCTTCCGATTGGAAAAGACGGCTCCCATTTTTTTCAAATGGGAGCCGGTATTGCTATAGTTTCCAGACCTCAAAAACCTGTTAATAATACCGGGACCATCACAGCTCCGGTATTATTCTAAACCCTGTTTTACCGCTTCATTCTTTGCTTTCCGTTCCTTTACCGCTTTCAGCTTGAAATCATCATCCGTAATATAACACCACGGATGAGCTTCAACCCTGTATAGATGTTTGATCTCTGCCAATAGCAAAGTAACAGGCCTGTAAGCCGGGTTTAGTGGAGTAAGTGTTATTGTGGCAGTCGCTGTATTGTGGCTGGTGATCTTACCCCATACCTGATTATTTTCAGTTACTGCAACGAACTTGTTAAATCTTGGAATTGCCATTGCTGCGAAAATTTCAGCTTCCCGGTTAGGAGCTTCGAATTGGGTGCACACCTGGTATTGATAGATTGAATTTTCTGTACCATCTTCCATACATTCAGTATCACAGCCAAAGCCGGCTTTATCGCCTCCATTATGGATAACAGGTATTTTCAAATCACAAAGCAGGTTATAAATGGCAGCAGCTACAACCTTTGTAATATCTGACACATCAAAGGAGGTACAACTACAGGTTATTTTATCAGTCCAGTTTTGAACGGTAATTTTACCGGTAATCTCCCTGATGATGTCATGAGCCATTGAAGCAACCCGGCGCCATATAGCTGCTTCCTGATCAGTGGCGTTGTCTTTATCCTTGAATACAAATTCCATGTAAGCGAGTGGGATATCATGAATTGTATTATTTCTTTTAAAATGGTTGGTTGCCTTTTTTATGCCGTCTGCCATCCTATTGTAACTATCAACGGTAATAATATCCTTCTTCATCAATCTTTTTAAAATGGCTATGGCGTTCGCCTGTTCGCCATCAATACCCCTTTCAGCAAGGGCTTTAATTTTCGCTATCCGGTTGTTTCTCTTTGAAGTAGTCATAACTTTGTGTTGGTTTTTTAACTGTTTAGAAGATGGTTGAAAACTTGGTTAAGCCCCGCGCCGTTGCAACCGGCACGGGGTATTTTATTGATTAGCAAATACGTGATACAAATACCATTGGAACAGGATAACCCGGAATTGTAAAGGTTTCGGTTTTCTGCGATGGATAACCGAACGGCTGAGCCGGTATATATGGTTCTGTACGGCCATCCTTGGTATTGATGATGTTACCCAATACCTGCAGTAGTTCCGGACTGTCTTCATTCTTACGATACCACAGATCGAAATCGTTTGCAATGTTCATCCGAACATATTTTGAAAGCTCTGTGAAGGTTACCACTTTGCGGGTGAACGCTGGTTCCTGAGCATCTGGCACGTTCTTTGTTTTGCAGTAAACCCAAATGAAGGAAGAAAGCGAACCTGGAATAACTGCCTTTGCTTCCAGTTTGTAATTCTCGTAAGTGTTGCTGAACTGTTCCATACTACTTTTTTTGTGTTTTATATTGGTTTGAAAATATGTTTGGGGGTTTTCCCGTTGCTCTGGTATTTTTCCCGTATCGTTTTATACTTTTTGTTTTTCTCTGTGTTTTACTGTTTGATTGTGTTGTACAAAGATAACACCTTTTTTGATTGAAATACCGTACTTTTCACGTTTAACAATACTATAACGATATAAAACATAATAATACACTTGCAAACAGTGTACAACACTATATATTTGCATAACAATCTTAAAAATTATGGCAGCTGAAAAGACAAAGAAAATTCACACGGGAATTCGCATGGAACCGGTGAACCTTGGAAAAGCAAAACATATAGCTGAAAAAGATCGGCGAAACTTTACAACAGTTTTGGAAATGGCAATTGAGGACTATATTAAAAACTGGGAAACCACAAATGGCGCCATCACCGATGATGAAGTAAAAGCAGCACTTGAAAAAGAATAAACTTATAAACCATATCGCTTTTGCTTCTTAAAGAAAAGAAGCCTCCGGAGGAAATTAAAACAGATCATGGCCAGCCTTATAGAACTATACAGCCAATACAAAGCAGCAAAATTGAAATTCCTTGAATCAGCATCGGTGAAGCTATTACCAGCCTGCCCCCTCAATGGAATTCCGGTATTCTGTATCGATCTTTCACCAGAGTCTACTCAGCAGCTTGCCAATGTTCGGGAACTGGATAGGCAGATAAGAGAAATTGAAAACAGCTTTGGTACTCGGAGCGATCCCCAAACCGGAAACTATGCTGCATTTCAATGATTGCTTTACACCGGATGAAATAAAAGCCCGTTACCGGAAGCTGGCAATGTCATTACACCCTGATAAAGGCGGCACAGATGCAGAATTCAGGGACTTGCAGGAACAGTACGAGCGAAGGTTATCACAGGCAGACAGGGAACCGCAATTGCCACCTTATTTCCATGTTGACAGGCATTATACCTACTTCCGTGCAAAGGTTACCTACTACCAGCGCGATAACCATTGGTACAAGTTTCACAAGATGGCCGGCGCGGATATCTGGATAGACCGGGATCATCTACACCTTATCAAAGTAGAAAACAGCGTTATAGCTTAAAAACCATTTTATGATATTAGACGAAATTAACTTGCTCAAAGCTGAATTTCTGCCAAATAACAAGGTCTGTTATACGGTAGCTGGCATTCCCCAGCAGATGCAGGAACAATATCAGGAATTCGGGCCTATGGAGCACACCAGGCAGGTATATATTGAACTCTCGACACTGGAGCTGCTCCGGGTTGTGTTATCGCAGCTGTATGAACCCTATAAGCAGTTAAAAAAGTACATCATTGGTTTTACGGACCATAGGGTAACAATCAAAGCCCCTGCAACATCCATCACCAGCGGATTGAGAAAACATATTTATGAAGATTGTACCTCTTCTGTGATTATTGATGCCTCCCTGAATACTATTGAGTTTGATGTATGGTTACCTGACTTTCATACAAATGTCCGTATAAGATGGTAACCGGGGTAAAATATAACTATCGGTCTGTACCTTGTTAACGATCAATTAGAACAGGTAAAATAAAAACCTTCAATGTAATTTTGTAAAACCACATCCGGACGAATGGCAGCTACAACCTACTACTTACGCGATAAAGACGGCCAATATTTCACGATTGATAAAGATGGAGCGTTGAAAGCTGGGCACATCCAGGCCCCGGTTACCGGCATTACTGATGATGTGAAAGTACTGGATTACTCAAAACATTTCACCTTCACAGGATCAGCGCGAAACATCCTTTCCCGTTTATACCTGGGCCATGGTGGTACCGAAGCGATCTGTTTCCTGAGCTTTGACAATATCAATGTAAGCCTTTGTTTCTATGATATCATTATCAGAAGAGATTCAATAACAATTCGTTTTGATACACCAGCAGTTTGCAAGCGATTTGCCAATAAAGGTTACATCCATATCAGCAACTGGGCACAACTGGAAGCTGAGACACCGGCACAATAACCCGACGGTTTTATTATAAATCACTTTTTCATTTTAAACCTTCCGAAATGGTCAACACAATTGATATTATCCTCAATACAGTGTGCTCACGTTACAATTTGACCCGTGAAGAAATCGCTGTAAAGAAAGGACGGCGCCAACTGATGAACACCGTTGCTGCCAAACAGGAAGCGGCCTATTTACTACATCTGTTCACGGAAATGAAACAAATGGAAATTGCTGTTGTGCTCGGGTACCCTGGCAAGCAAATAGCATCCCACTGCATCAGGCAGGCGAAAAGAATTGAAGCCGGAAACAAAAGCTATCAGGCAGAACTGCAGGAGGTGAAAAGGACCATAAAAGCCCTGCTATTGGAATCAGAACCGGAAATAATAACCGCTCCGGTTCAAATCATTACTGAAACCTTTACACCAACTATCAATAAAAAAAGAAAATATTACTTCAAAACTGCTGATGAAGAGTACTACGCTCTCGATGATAGAAAGAAATTGGATATTACCAGCAAGCCATACCCTGTAAAAACAATTGAGGTAGTTGATCACACCTTAAACCACAAAAAGTACATCAATTGCAATGGTGAAGCTGCAAAAATATTGCGATTCATATATAACCGTAATGGCCTGGCAGATGCAAAATGCATCCTTGCCTATGATGATCTTCATTTTACGCTTGAGTTTAGCACTGTCATTGATAATCGGGAAATGCTTTTGATTATGGGTACCCAATTTACACCTGAATGGAATTTGTCCATTCAGGAAAGTGATACCAGCAGCATAGAGAATCCTGAATACCTACCGATATTACCCGAACCTCAACCATTTTTACCATTGGACGAATTTGAGAATTTAAATGAGCTGACAGAGCCGGACACCTTTCTATCACTTCCGGAGCCTCCGCAATACCTGGGACTGGAAAACCGGGAATCCATTTTAAATTTTGATGAAACAGAAGAATTATTCTCAATGGATGATTTCGAGAAACAGTTATTTCTGATGCCGTAACCTCTCCTGGTACCTCCTCCCGAACCCTTGCCAAAACCTTGTTTTTTTACAAAGGTGTATCTGAAAAACATAATATTTCAAAAGCCTGATTATTCGTGTTCGCTATATCTAAAAACAGTGAATTTCTTGCATAGTTGTAAAACAGCAATATTGCAGTATTTCCGGTATTGTATAAAGATTATTCTTAGGTCAACGGCATAAATTGAGCCGAAAACCTCATTTTACATCTGAATGGTGTCAAAATATGACACCTTATCAGCAGAATTATTGACACCTTATCAGTAACCTATACCATCACCTGTACCATTACCTATACTAAAACCTGTGCAAAAAATGCTTAGGTCGTTTAGTTTGTATTGAAGATTTTCCCAACATCATTAAACCGAATACCTCAGCATTGGCTGAAGTATTCCCCCCGGTATCTACCTCAGATTTTGAGGTAGTCGGTTTTTCCCTTATTCATGTAGCATCCTTTCAAAGTTGCGAATTATTGATTTGTGCGGGTTTGCCGGGGTCATCAACCTGCAGCTATCAAAAGTACATTTCCATCAGTGGCAGCGTTGCCAGGGCAGCGGTTGTGATTTCATGAAGCAAGGTAATACAGCAGAGCCGATTGATCGGGCAGGCGTGGCAGCTCTGGTGTGTGCGGTGGCCAGTCTGCACGTGATTGAGTGAAGGGAAAGCATTACCTGCTTTATGAAATTGCATCTGCTGGCGTGCGGTGATATCAGGTTGCTACCAGCGCTGGCCGTGTGCATGGCGTAGCTACCGGTTAGCACTGGCCCATTAAACAGCATCAATGTACTTTTCACGGGTGCACCATTGAAAGGGTGGAGGGGAGCGGCGGCATTTCTGGGATTGCGGGGAGCCCGGGGTAATCGATCTGCCGGATGGATGCCAATTATCAGCAGTGCCTGGCTGATGGTCCGGGATTGCGAAGGTATCTGAGCATTTCGGACGTGTGGAGCGAAAAGGCGGTTGGAGGGAATGACGATTGAGCGAAGAATGAGCAAAAGAGGAATAACCGACATCGGCCTGAAGCGGGGCGCTGATCATTGGCAGCCAGCAGGCTCCGCTGAAAGGGTGGCGGGGTGTGTGGCCTACCGTTCACTAAAGCGGGGTTTTGTGCGGAGCCGGAGCGCCTACTTAGCATAATGTTGTTATGGATCGGAAAACACCAAAGTGAAAAGTAAAGATCAGTTTTCAGCATCCATAACGAAACATTATGTTACGTAGGATTGCGGTTATTATTTCAGGCGCAATATTTGTTCTGTGTGGTAGCTTGTCTTTTGCCGGTTCTTCACCGGTATATGACAAAGAGCGTGGCCATACAAATAGTGTGCCGGGAATAATAACTGTGCGGTGGCGTGCGGAATGCTGTATAAAGACCGTGCAAGCCCTGAAGAATGAAGGGCGGGGATTTATACAGCATGGGGCAGAGAAACCCCGCTTTAGTGAACGTCATCAGATGCGCTTCCGCTGATTCCTGATAGTGTCTTGATACCGCTGACATCCAGAGAACTGAAAGCAAGATCAGGGTACTGAAGCTCGGATAACTGCTGACTCATTAAACGGTTACATGCTCCAACATGAGTGTTGTAAAAGCTGGAAAATAGCAATTGCCGTAAAAAAGACGGTGAAAAAATAGCAAATGCTATTAGCAAATAGATTTTGCTATTAGCAAACCGATGTTTATGGCGTTTCGTAAAACTGGTGTAAAGATCGATCAATGATCGTTCGTTGATCATTCTCCGAATGTTCCATGAAGTGTTACCAGTTCCCGGCCATTGATAACAGCACCCACTGGAAAAGCTTAATGTAGATAAAAGCGTACAAGAGTGTGACACAACGAAGCTAAATCGACATTCTGCATCCTGAAACAAAAACCTTTTAATATTTGGGAATCAGCACGGAAAAACAAAAGCCAAACAACCTGCACTGTCCTACTGACTGTCCTACAGAAAAACAAAACCCCTGAAAACACTGCGTTTCAGGGGTTTTATTGAGGTCGAAAGCGGACGTGTACCCCTTATACCTGCTTATGCCAGTTTATAGCCTATAATATTCTGAAAGCCTTACCAGTATTGATTTGCAAGCATTAAGTATATTTTGTTAGTATTGTCTTAGTATAATACTGCATAAAAAAAGTGTACCCCAATGTGTACCCCGTGTTTAAATTTTACTTACCTTTACAGTATTATACTAAACAGCTAAAAACATGGAAGTTTCATTCTACCTCAAAAGACCGTCCAGCACAACGCCGACCTCTATTTTTGCCCGTATCTGTTACGAAGGCAACAAGATGAAATATTATACACCTGAAACTATTTTACCTAAACTTTGGAATACAGCCAAACAAAGAGGTAAGGAATCAACAAAGTTTCAGGAACACCCGGAATTTAATAAACGGTTGGATAACATAGAAACCGACATTAAAAATGCAATCCGTAAATTCATAAATGATAATGCAGGGAAAGCCCCAACACCTACAGAATTAAAACCATTGCTGGATACAGCTATCAGAAACAATGGCAAGGTGGATAAAATTACTTTTATGGGTTTCTTTGCTGATTTTATTGGACGGAGTGAAAACGGTATGCGTTTAGGCGAAAAGGGAAAACCAATAACACACGGTACAATCAAGACTTATTATACCACAAAGAAATGTTTAGAAAATTATCAGGTACACGCAAACAGGAAAATTGATTTTGAAAATATTGATCTCCAGTTCTATTCTGATTTTACAAAATACCTAACTTTAACAGTTAAGCAATCCACTAACTATATAGGTAAGCATATTAAAGTAATTAAGACCGTTTTAAGGGATGCAAAAATAAAGTATAAAATTACAGTTAATGACGACTTTTCAGCCCCGGCATTTAAAACCATTACAGAGAAAGCTGATACAATTTATTTGCCGGAGTATGAACTTAAAAAAATAGCAGAGTTAGACCTTGCTAATGATAGCAGGTTAGACCATACCAGAGATTTATTTTTGATTGGCTGTTATACAGGTTTAAGGTTTAGCGACTTGTCAACACTAAGACCGGAGCAAATAACAGGGGGAATGATTGCCATTACCCAAATCAAAACAGGCGACAAAGTAGTGATACCAGTGCATGAGAAAGTAAGTGAAATAATGGCTAAATACGGCGGTGAATTGCCTGTTACCCGGAGTAATCAGAAAACGAACAAAGCATTAAAGGATATGGCTAAAAAATGCGAAGAATTAAAAAAGAAGGTTAGTATCTCATTTACTAAAGGTGGAGTATTAAAAACAGATATTTTAGAAAAATGGGAGTTAGTAACCACACACACAGCCCGGCGGAGTTTTGCCACAAATCAATATTTAAACGGAGTACCACCCATTACAATCATGGCAATAACCGGGCATAAAACAGAATCAGCATTTATGAAGTACATCAAAGTAAGCCCGGATGACCACGCCAAAATATTGCAAGGTATATGGAACGAAAAGAAAGTAAATGAAGTTAAAAGGATAGCTATTTAATTATTCATAAGCAAACCGCATAGTATGTGGTTTGCCATTTTTTTTATTTTGTAATTCGCAAATGGGATATTATAAGGATAAACTTTATCGGGTATTTTTAGGCAATCCACCACAATTTATGTTAGATGTGCCAGAAGACATTACACCGCAAGCACTCGCTTTGCAGGGTGTTAATTATACTTACGGGGATGAATTACCAGCTAATATTATCAATGTAAACTATGTACGATATATTCAGGATATATCTGAAATAAACAGGCAAAGAAACATACAAGAAGACAATGATATAGATGAACTGGAAAAGAAAAGACTTAGGGGTATTTTCTGGAGATCGGAGTATAACGAATTTATTCAGGACATCAATAAAGATGATTGGCAAAAGGTTTATTTTTCTTTTTATTTTAGAAGTTATCTAACTGCGTTATCCAGAGTATATAACTACCATCCTATAGACAATCAGGATGCCTTTGTTGCTGAAATTCTTGCTTGTGAAAATGGTTATACTAAGGCATTAACAGAAAGAGTTAATCAGCAAAAGCAACCAATCAGCATTAGTGATACTGAATTTATTAAGGGAAGTATTCAATATTGTTATCCGGTTTTTGGTCAATCAACAGAACTAATTCCAAAGGACTTTTGTAGTCATTTAATTGAAATTAAAAGGAAGGATACAGGGGAAATTAGAACATACTTACCTTTAGAATATGCTGAATTGCATCTTATAAATTATTTAGAGTATGTTAATAGCACGGAAAATTATAATGAAAAAATGTTAACCCTAAACAATGCCAAACATAAAATAACTGAATTGGTTGATTATGTAACTAAAAATGATAAGCATAATTTATCATTGGGCAATTGTACCGACAAATATGATAGCCATAATTTTAATAAAATTTTTGAAAGGATTAATAATGCAATGGAATATTTAAGGGTGCATAGTGAATTTGAAACGACACAACAGCCGCCAAAACCACCAGCAGCACCAACATCCGAACCATTACAAACAATAACAGAAAAACTAAGAAACGATTTTAGAAAGTATGGTTTTTTTGAATTGGAGATGATTGAAAAACTAAAAGAAAATGGTGTTGAAAAATTAATTGTGAAAATCAGCGAAAATAAATTGCCTTATAAAATTGCAATGATTCATTTTTTGGGGTTTATAGAACATTTGCAAGTTCAGCATTTTAAATCAAAAGATAAATTACATAATGAGATCGGGAGTTGGTTTGGTTCAACAAAAAGAGAAATAAGCGGGAATATTAGAGTTTTAAATCCAGTTTCAAAAGAGGACAGACAGCGTTATACAGCAGACCAACATACGGGAAAGGTCAAAGGGGACTATAATAAACTAAAATAGGGACTATTGCCCTTAAATGCCCTCAAATGCCCCATACACCTTTGCTATACCGAAATAAAAAACGGTATAGTTAAAATGGAAACAATAAATATCACATCGTTAGAGCAAGTACCCGCCGGGCTTACTTTGCTACTCAAAAAAGTTACTGATTTAGAATTTATAATCAGCAATCCCACCACACCACCAGCAGCGCCGGGAGCAGATGAATTATTAACCCGGAAAGAAACAGCAGCAAGGTTAAATATTACCCTTGCCACATTGCACCAATACACGCTATCAGGTAAGATTGCAGCCAATAGAATTGGTAATCGGGTATTGTATAAAGAAAGTGATATTCAAAATGCTTTAAGGCAGGTTAAAACTCAAAGCTGTAAGTAAAATATTTTCTATGAAAGAACTGGAAAATAAATTACTTGACAGCCTTAATAATGATGAACCAAGCCCGGTAAAAATTGCAAGTCCTGGAACAGCTAAACAAACCGATCCGGATATACTGGATAAACTTCTTAGTGAGGCAAGGATAAGCCCATCAGAGCCATTACAAGCCCCGCCGGTATGCTTATCAATAATTGAAAATGAATCTACAATAGATGTTTGCACATTGGGGAATTTCTCATTAGCAATCGGCAAAGCAAAAAGCAGAAAATCATTTCTAACAACATTACTTTTTTCGGTTGTAACCGGGCATCAAACAGATAAATTTTCAGGTGGTTTACCTATAGGTAAAAAGGTAGGTATTTATTTTGATACAGAACAAAGCCGATACCATGTACAAAAGCTATTACATAGGATTTGCAAGTTATTACAAAAGCCAGTCCCTGAAAATATTATCGTTTATTCATTAAGGAAATACAGCCCAAAAGAACGATTAGAACTGATAGAACATGCCATAAATACTACCTCAAATTTAGGCTTTGTTGTCATTGACGGGATAAAGGATTTAGTTACTTCAATTAATGACGAAGAACAAGCATCAATGATAACCAGTAAATTACTGAAATGGACAGAAGAAAACAATATCCATATTATGGCGGTTCTCCATCAAAATAAAAATGATCTCAATGCCAGAGGGCATTTAGGTACAGAATTAACCAATAAGGCGGAAACGGTAATTTCAATTACTAAGGATGCAAAGGATAAGAATCTTTCAATTGTTGAGCCTGAATATTGCAGGGATAAGGATTTTGACCCATTTGCATTTACTATCAGTGTTGAAGGATTGCCCGAAATAGTGGCAATGGAGGAAAGAAAACCAAAAAAAGAGAACACAAAAACACCACCAGAAGAAAAGAAAAATATTATTCAGCAATTAGGCGATGAAAATATTTACAAGCTACTATGTGAATGTTTTATTAAAGACAGCAAAATAAAACGCAATGATTTAAAAATGAGAGTAAAAGTATTGGCTGCATCAATACTTAAAAAAGAATTTGGTAATAATAAAGCAGATGAGATTTTAACTTATAGCAAAAGTAAAAATTGGGTTATTCAGGAAAAAGAATTAGCTCCATACACATTAGGAACCTTCACTTAGCGGTTTAGTTTAACCCCCTACTATATAGGGGGGTTAAACTACTAAACCGCTAAACTGGTTTAATTAAACTGGTTTAAACAACCCCTAAACCAGTAAACCACCAAATGAAAACCTATAATATGTTAGACGGAAAATTAAAGGCACAACATGATGCTATCAAAAACAGGATGGATATAGTAGCGGTTATAAGCCATTTTGAAACTGTAAAAGAAAGGAGTGAAATAAAAGGAAAGTATGTATGCAAGTGCCCTTTCCATAATGAGAAAACAGCATCCTTTCTTATTGATAAAAATAAAGGACTGTATAAATGTTTTGGTTGTGGTGTAGGTGGTGATACAATAAAATTTATTCAGGATCGATTAAACCTGGACTACATAGAAGCGATGAAATGGTTAGGGAATTTCTACAATTTACCTATTGATAATAACAGCCCACAATCAACATTTACAAAAAACAAACTAAATATTAGAGAA
Source organism: uncultured Bacteroidota bacterium (assembly GCA_903835005.1). Classification (GTDB taxonomy): domain Bacteria; phylum Bacteroidota; class Bacteroidia; order Chitinophagales; family Chitinophagaceae; genus Nemorincola. Next base: position 52,820 of record CAILLK010000066.1, read on the forward strand.
GAAATTGAAACTGAAACCCCGCCCCCGGTTTTCATTCCTAAAGAAGTTTTCAATCAGTCCTTAAATCATTATTCTGAAAACAATTTTGTAGAGTTCCTGCATACACTTTTTGAGCCTTGCATTACCAATATGCTGATTGATAAATATTACATTGGCACATCAAAATATTATTCAGGTGCAACAGTATTTTGGCAGGTAGATGAAACCGGGAATATCAGGTATGGCAAGGTAATGGGATACAACCCATTGACAGGGAAAAGAATAAAAGAACCATTTCCCCAATTTACGAGCATTAATAAAGCAATCATAAAGAAGCATGAAAAAGCCAAAACAACTCCGCCGGATTGGGTTTTAAAGTATGATGAACAAAGCCCCAAACCACAGGTTTTATTTGGCTTACATTTACTCAATTCTGATTTAAACAAACCCGTTGCAATCGTTGAAAGTGAAAAAACGGCAATTGTTGCCAGTGTATTTATTCCCTGCTTTATTTGGATGGCATTAGGGGGAAAAGTAGTTGAAAAATTTAAAGAAATCCCGGAAACATTAAAGGAGAAATTCAAACCATTAGCTGGGCGAAGGGTTTTATTAATTCCAGATCATGGAGCGGTTGAGGATTGGCAATATTTAGCAGGGGTAATTTATGACATTGCTAAAGTTTCAGTAACCGACCTGATAAATACGATGGCTAAGGATTACCAATTGCCGGACAAATCAGACCTTTGCGACTATCTTACAAGTGAAGCAGCCCGGACAGAATTAATAAATGAATTTAAGGCGGCACTAATCGAGCAAGCCCCGCAGACCACAGGGGAAGGAATTGGGATATGGTTAGACTTTTCAGATAAAGGTTTAAGGCGCAAAGATGTTGAAAGGGCTTTCCATGAAATTATTCAGGAAAACGAATTTGATAGCGAAACAAAAGAATTGATAAAGCCACACTGCAAATAAAAATCTTCCAATTTCGACTAACTTTGTTTTCTAAAAAAAGAAGATGAGAAGCTACATACAATTTCAGCAAACTGAAATTCCCGGACATCCACCAACTCGAATGACTAAGGAATTAAAAGAAGAAATAGAGAATGATTTTGATGAAAAGTTTTCAACTATTTTACCAAAAATCGTTGCATCGGGTAAGCATTTTCAATTAGACATAGACCCGACAGGTAAAGAATTTAAATCGTGGCCGGTTGGTTTTTCCAAAGAACTATTAGAAAAAATCAGGAAGATTGAATTGGGTCTAAAAAGCTAAAACAACAGTCAAGCCACCCTTTACTATATAAATCTTTTTCTGCATCAGTTTGAAAATTATATTCTTTAATTTTCTCTCTTAGTGAATCAAATTGGGGATTTGGGAAAAGTCTCCCATCGTCTAATTTTGTTGCAGGTACTTCTGTATATAATTGTTCAACTTCATTACCCTGCTCATCCAAAAAAATCCCATCTGGCTTTTTCATATCGTTAAATATTTAATATTTAATTATTTGCAAGTATACACTTTTATTGCTTCAAAAACGAATTTATTATTAAATAATAATATAGCCCATAAGCGGCTTAAAAGTGAGGGCAAAATGAGCGCACCCATCCCAGCTTCAGTACCCTGATTTGCATTCATTACGCAATATTTCGCATTTACAGGCATTAAGCAACGGTTGAAACCCGATGCAAGGGAATTACTATTAAGCAGCATCTAAGGGCTAAAGATGCTCTCATATTGCTATTCATTCCGTCATGGCGGGCTACCGCACACACCCACGCACTGCACACGCTCAAACTATGATCTTTTTGTCCGGCAGTGCAGTTGATAGCTGCCCCACGCACAAGGCACACGCACAGCAGCCATCAACACGCACACGCACAGCAAAAGCAATTCTTTCACCCCATCACATCACAGCCCACGCTCAAAAAAAGGCTACAGGTGATGAAATGGGATTCAATCATTGCATTTGCTTTCTGCCAACGCTGCCACCAATGGAATAGTTTTTATCCTGGCACAGACCTACAGCACAGGCTAACAAAGGGGGCGGGAAAAAGGATTTTAGTTTTCAGTGATAGGGGAAATGTAGAGTAAAAATAAATGGCTAAGAATATGCTGGCGCAAACGGGCGCATCAGTAATTCTATTTAGCTGGAGAACATTTTTACCGCATCATTTATTTTTGAAATAATGCTTTAGCTTTTGAAACTATACCGGGCTTTATTAGGGCATTACTTCAAAAAAAATGATGTGCTGCACCAAAGAACCAAAACAGTAAAAAAAAGAATAGTATTTTAGCAGCCTAAATAAAATATGAAATGGTAACATAAAACAACAACTAAAACTATTTTAAGATAGTGTATTACACATAGTGTTGCAAACTGTTAAATCGCCAAAAATTTAAATCCGAAGCAATGCAAATGATGTGGTACGCCGTATGGCGTAACTGTGTCTTTTGCTTCGGATAGGCTTTGGCGAGCCTTACAGTTTGCATCAGAATTTCAGTTGCGCTATTTTTTTGTTTATTCAGCAAAATAAAGATTACTTGTCTTAACTCTGGGAATGTTTTTGACCCGCCGAATAAACGGTTTTGATAATGCAAACAAACAGCAAAATGAAACAAATTTCAATAAATTTATTAGTAACTTTTATTTTTTATTTTTTGCCTTTTTGGGTCATTGGACAAGATTGGGACAACGGACAACATGCTTTTGTAATCGGAAAACATCATTCAGGCAATATCAAATATTCAGTATTGCATGTTGAACCTGACATTTTATATACCGAGCTTAGCTATCCAAGAATTATAGATATTTTAATAAGTGAAAAATGTACGAAAAAAAATATTAGGTCAATTTGTCAAGATTATGCACTAAGTGAAGGTAAAGATTATTTAAAAATATTTTATTGGACAAGCAGAGAGAATTATAATAATAAGGGCAATATATTCGCTTTTTTCTTCTTTAACAATAACCATCATACTTATGAAATAACCTATCAAAATGGAGTGAAAGAATGTGGGTCAGTTGGTGAGAAACAATATGGGTTAGTATCTTTACCAGAGTTAAGAATTGATACGATAATATATGAAAACCCTAATGGTGAGAAAGTAGAGAAAATGAAAGAGAAAGCGAAAGAGAAAAAAATATTAAAAGATAAAATTGACAATGCAGAAATAAAACGAAAAAAAGTTGAAGAATATCAAAAAAAATATGGCAATAAGTATGGTTCATTTATTGCCGCTGGACAAGTAAAAATCGGAATGACTAAAGAAATGTGCATTGCTGCATGGGGTAATCCAATCGAGAAAAACAAACAGAATTCAGTTTTAGAAAAATGGAATTATAAAAGCAAATCAATTTATTTTGATAAGACAGGAATTGTAACAGCTATTCAATAATAAATATCAAACAGAAAATTTTATGACAAATAAATGGGTTAAGATTATTGCTGTAATTGTTGTATTTATCGTACTGGCTTGTTTAACTGTACTGTTTGTAAATCAAAGAATGAAAGTAGCCGACCTCAATGAAAAATTAACCCAAACTATAGGGAAGGATCAGGGTTTAATGGAAATAATTTTAAAAATACCCGGTTCGGAAATTACCTACGGAGAGGTTTTTGAACTTTGCGATAAATCAGTAAATGACAGAATACAATTGATAATAGAATTACGGGGACTGTACCCAAATATGAAAAGCACTTTAAAGGATTCCTTAATTGACTTTTTATCAATAGAAAATGAATTAGTGAGGGATGTAAAACAATATAGTAGAAGGCAAATGAATATAGGTAGTAAATTAGAACATATTTCAAGATTGAATAATAGCGAATACTCATATTATTACAATTCTACAATTCAATCGGATTTTAAAGAATTAAAAGAGGATGCTATTAGTGGTTTATCCAGCGCACTTTCTTTTAAAGAAAAGTATGATAACTTAGTAAATAAAGAAATTGGTTTATCAAAACAAATGAATAAGGCGGATTTGAGGTTCATTCTAATATTCGATAAATACAAAACTGCTAATATTGAGAGAGCAGATCAGGTAATTACAAGTTGTCAAAAATGGGTTAGTAATTAGGTGTATGCTTATACTTAATTTCCTACACACAGCCCCGCAAAGGTGGCAAATTCAGGCGTAAACCATACCACAATAGCGAGGCAAGGCATTAACCCAATTTCAGCTTATTTGCCATATTCTACCTAAAGGAACGTATAGTTTAATTATTAATTCATTAATTAATTCGTAAAATAATATTTGTTGAATTTTTCTATATGCCAAAATTGAAAAAACCTATCCGTGAAGTACCCATAATTAAATCAGGTCAAAAAGGCGTTATTTAAGGATTTGTTAATTTTATTATAATCCTTACAAACCCGTACTCTTAAAGCCCAATATTAATCAATGGCTGTATAATTCTTTTAGAGTAAAAAATAACCTTGCTATTTCTAAATGAACTCTATTTGTACCCCCAAGTGTACCCCAAGCAAAAAACAAACGCTGTAAGTTGTTGACTTACAGCGTTTTACATTTTCATAATGAGGTCGAAAGCGGATTCGAACCGCTGTAGCAGCTTTTGCAGAGCTGAGCCTAGCCACTCGGCCATCCGACCGTGGTGCAAATGTAATAAAATTTCGGTGGTTAGCAATTTTCTCTTCAATTCGGTGAAGAAAAATTTCTTTACCCGCAAGATGCCTGCTCCTGCCGTATTATTGGAGCGTTTAGAGTGAAATAACTGAGGGCTTTTGTGGGCAGTTCTGTTCAAGGATAATAAAAGTAAACTCAGACTGCAATCCACCTGTTTTGAATTAGAGTTTAGCTATTATCACATATTTGTTGCGCCGAAACCGTTTCTCTGACTCTTGCCGTTTGCATGAAGACTAAACGATCAAAAGTAGCAAGCTCGTTCGATCTTTTTGGTTAATTTTATATCAAACAGATATTGATAAAATTATGAAAGGCTTACGGTTCCTAGTGTTGATGCTTTGTCTGCAATTTGAAGTTATTGCCCAGAATAATACAACCCAGTCTGAGTACCCATTGCCCCGGAAGCCCGCCAGCGATGCTGATATGTTGTGGAAGAAGCGGGTGTGGCGCGAAATAGAGGTATATGAGCGGGAAAACAGCCCGCTGAGAAGCGAAGAGACAGATGCGCTGGCTAGTATTTTACTGAACGGTATTAAGTCTGGAATAATAAAGGCTTATTCGAGTGAGGATACTTCTTTTCTTCATCCATTGGCTTTGCAAGCAATAGACACTCTAACCAGGTGCGATGCATCTGGTCTGTCGTCGTATGCGCGCTCCTACCAGCATCGCTTGAAAATGGGTGATCCGGATATCAGAGATACCTCAGCAATAGGATCATGCGTGTTTCCACAACAGGTAGAGTTTTATGAGATCAAAGAAGACTGGATATTCAACCGGAATGCCGGTCAGATGGAGGTTTACATTGATGCGATTGCTCCTGCAGCATATGTGCAAGGCGTAAAAAAGCCGCTATTCTGGCTGAATTATCCTGAGATCAGGAACTATATCAGCAATTACGGGGTGTATGATGAAGGCAAAAAAATGAATCTGAGCTGGGCCGGGTATTTTGAATCCCGTAAGTTCAGCTCAATGATCACCTGCATACCGGGAGGTAGGAACGAAACAAAACCTGATAAACATGGGAAACACAAAAAGAAAATTAAGGGGGATGACAGCGGAACATCACATGATGTTTGGGTTTATTGATTTTTTTTCTGAGGGGCAACCCTTATTCCACAAGCTGCATATTTAATGTTGTAACAAGCATATACAAGCTGCATTGACCGAACAAAAAGCTATAGAGGGATGTAAAAAACAAGACAGGATATGTCAGAAATACCTGTTTGATACCTACTCAGACGGGATGCTCATGGTGTGTATGCGCTATGTGAAGAGCCTGCCCGATGCGGAGGAAATGATGCTGAACGGATTTTATAATTTCTTTAAAACCATAGACAGGTTTATATACAGCGGACAGGGTAGTATAGGTGGCTGGCTGAAGAAAATTGTGGTGAATGAATGCCTGATGCACCTGAGGAAAAAGGGGTTGAAAATAGTAAATGAAACAGATGCCAGCAATACTGCCACAGATGATGGTGTAATAAGCCGCATGAATGCCAATGAAATTTATAAACTGGTGATGACTTTGCCCGAAGGATACCGGACGGTGTTTAACCTGTTTGTGATAGAAGGCTATACACACAGGGAAATAGCAGTGTTGCTGGGTGTGAATGAAGGAACAAGCAAATCGCAACTGAGCAAGGCAAGAATGCAACTACAGAAAATGATAAAAGAACGTGCGTTATGAAAATGAATGATGGCGACCAGATATTGCGGCAGAAAATGGAAGAACTGGGCACGCTGGATGGCGGTATTGTATTTGGCAAAGAGGAGGCATGGGATAAACTACAGAGCAGGATGGATAAAAAGCCTGCATTAGTAATACCTATCAAAATACGGATGGCTGCTGCTGCGGTTTTGATGATTATGGCTGGCGCAACGGCTGTTTATTACTCATCGGATTTTCGTTTAGCTAAGACCGGCAATTCCGGGCCGGGCAGACATGATATAAAAAATATTTCCGGCATGGAGACCGGAAAAGAGGAGGCGGCAACAGAATTAACCAGGGTAAATATTGACAAACCAAATAAAGTAACCAGGCCGGCAATAGTGCACTACTCAGCACCAACAGAAAAGTTGCAAAATAAACCAAATTCACCGGCCTGGACAGTAAACGATAGTGTTATTGCCACAGTGCCAGTTGGTCTTCCTTCACCAGTGGCGAAGCTGCAAATGCCGGCAACCAAGGAGATGAAAGTTGTGTATATTGATGACGTTGAACATTCCAGAACGGAAAAAAAACAGCCGGTTTCAGACATAAATGCTCCCGTTGTGAAACTTGATTTAAATGCAATGCCGGTAAACTATATAGGTGATGTAGAGCGGAATGAAGCTGAATTCAGAACAATGTTGCGGGATAACCCCAGAACCCTGGTCCGGAATATTTTTGCCCGGCCTGTATACCAGGAGGAGGATTATTCCCCGCAAGAGTACACCCAGTCCCATAAATTCATGAAAGGCATATTTAACAACCAAAATTAAATAAATGAAAAGACTGATCTTAATTGTTTTGCTTACAGCAGTAAGCATGCAGGGCGAACTATTGGCCCAAGGTGAATACCAGAGTGAACGGGTAAAACAGATGAATAAAAGTAAAACCGAGCAAACCTTCAATGCCTACCTGGGCATGATAAACATAAGAGATTTTGTGGTTCTTAAGGAGGGCTCGTTGATACTTGATCTCAGCGATATGAGTGATTATAAAAACTTCAGAAACCTGGATTCTCTGCTAACCATTTTCAGGAACGATATAGCTTTTTACAAAGATTCTTTATCGGGTAATCCGACCGGCAGTGTGCGGATTGACTATGTATTTAATGAACTTTATTCGTTCAGGAAGATAAGATTTAAAAAATACCCTTCGGACGGCAGCATATTCCTTAATAAGGACGGGGATATTTCCAGACTGAAATTTGAGCAGGATACTGTGCGCATTATTATACAAAAGTCAAGATTAGGGATAGGGCACAACAACCGGCCCGGGTTATGCACAGTACCTTATTCCATACAGGCTACATTTGTGCTGGGCAACTACTATGATATTGATAAAATACTTGCCGATAAGGTACTTGGTAATATTGTAGACACTCTTGAAAATTTTTCCGGAAAGAAAAACTCAAAAAAGAACCGTTTCCCTTACCCTTTAACGGTTATTTATAACCCCTATTATTCGGGGGAAGGGTCGCTGGTAAGTTTTCCGGTTTTGATGGATAATGAGTATGGTGTGAACGGAATAAAACCTAAGGGGAAATTCTTCAGTGTCAATGCGTCTTTCGGGGCAGGACTTGTGGGTAACCAGATTTCACCAATGATGGATGCCGGTATCCAGTACAACCGGTACTGGAGGCCCGGAAATTTCAGTGATCACAACGTTTACCGGCTATCCGCTTCCCCCTACTTTTTCTTCAACAGGGATGAGAAAGGAGATCTGGTGGTGCAGGATAACTGGTTTATTAATATTGATGTTGGCGAAGTGGATGAACGGAATCAATATGGCTGGTATGGGAAGGCGGCTACATTCGGGGTTGGTTATCTGGCGCTGCAAAAGGGTGATTATTTTAAGGGTACTACAATGAAAATATTTACCGACATAATTTTCATTAAAGGCCTGACTGTAGTGCCTGAACTGATATTTACCAATAATTTCAGGCAGGTGTTTCCCGGCATCACAGTAAAAGTACTTTAAGCTGGTAAAGAGATGAAAACTAACCTGATTATCATCGCCATATTAATTTGCAACCTGGTATCGGCACAAAAAGTGTCTGTGAAAAAAGATACTGTATATGCAGAAAACAAACCCTATGTATTGTTTAAGAAGAGTACTACACTAAACAAACGCTATTTTGTTTATGATCTTAAAGGAGTAGAACTGATGGAGCTGCATAGTGGCCGGATTGAGCTCAAGGGCAGGCAAGGATATGTGGTTAACTTTCTGAACGATATGAAGCAGGCTATGATTGTTAAGGATGCACAATTCCCGGGGTCATTTCTGAAAGAACTGGTGAGCCGGAGTATCCGACCGACCAACCACATATTTCTAATGGCGAATGCCATCAGTAATTTTGCTGGTTAAAAAAGAGCATGACGTCAGACAAAACAAAACATCGGCATCAGATGTTGTCGATGATTGAAGACTGGAAGCGGAGCGG
>CAILLK010000067.1 GCA_903835005.1 uncultured Bacteroidota bacterium
CAAAATCTATAAGGCGAATATTCTTACGCCATGGCTGCCTAATCAGAGATTAGACACCCTTTATAGCCGCCGGGAAGGCTGCCAGTTGCCGTCCCCGCCGCCGAATCAACAAATAACCGGATAGGCTTGTGTTCGTTGCGCACACAGGATGAAAATCAAAGCAGATAAGAGGCAGTAGGTTCGTCCGGTTCCAGCTGTTCTTCGAAAAGTAATACAGGAATAAACATGTAGAAAGCTTATCGGGCATGTGTTTGGACGCGGGTTCGACTCCCGCCGGCTCCACAGAAAATCCATAATTCGTTATGGATTTTTTTATTTTAAAAGTTATCCGGTTGGGTCTGGGCATATTTCGACTCCCGCCCCATCCAATGAAATGAAAGCGGAGAAACAGAGCATAGTGCGTCTGCCGATATCCACAAAAAACATGCATTTTTTTGCAGGTTTTTTTGTGCATAGTTATCCGGTTGTGCATGGGCATATTTCTACTCCCGCCGGCTCCACAAAAATGAACTCACTAAACAAGGATCTTTTTTCAATAAAAACATGCAGCCCCGGTAAAAATATTCCATTACGGCTTTGGCTTTCTTATTTTCTGCCCTAGCCTGCAACCGGATTATATTCTGCCTGTTTTGCGCCGTAACCCACCGCCAATCCTGCTTCAGTCACGAGCTCATTGTATTGTGCCGGCGGACCTAAGTTGCTAAAACTTTGATAATCGCTTATTTCTGCATTGACCTGTGCGAACCCGGATAAATAATAAGCTTGTGCGCTGAAACCGATGCGCTGAAATCTATTGCCCAAGGCCGATATTCAACCCACAGCCTGCGCTGCTGAAAAGCTGTCCAGAAGCAGGCACTGCTAGCAGGTAAAAGCTGAAAATAAATGGATATTTTAAATTTTACCAAATAACAAAGTTATAAAAAATGACTAAAATCATGACTAAAAAGCTGGAATAACCGCTCAATGATATGTTCTTATTCACAATGAATTTGTAACTATGCATTATCTAAAATTAAACGCATAATGTCATATCCTTACCAGATAAAGAACCAGGCAGAGTATAATGCAGCATGGGCCAAAAGTGTTGAAGACCCGGAAGGATACTGGGCCAAAGTGGCCTCTTCATTTTTGTGGCGCAAGCGCTGGGACAGCGTTCTGGAGTGGAACTTTAAAGACCCCGATATAAAATGGTTCAAAGGAGCAAAGCTGAACATTACCGAGAATTGCCTCGACAGGCACCTGGGTAACCTGGGAAACAAGCCTGCAATAATATGGGAACCTAATGACCCCGAGGAACACCACCGCATCATTACCTATCGCGACCTGCACCATAAGGTAGTACAAATGGCCAATGTACTAAAGAATAACGGTGTGAAGAAGGGAGATTGTGTATGTATATATATGGGCATGGTTCCCGAGCTTGCTGTGGCTGTGCTGGCCTGCGCCAGAGTGGGCGCTATCCATTCGGTTATCTTCGGCGGGTTCAGTGCACAGAGCATTGCCGACAGGCTTCAGGATGCCCAGGCCAATTATATCATTACTGCCGATGGCGCTTTCAGAGGTAATAAAGCCATACCGCTGAAGGGGGTAATAGATGATGCGCTGGTGCAGTGCCGCTTTGTGAAAAGAGTAATAGTACTTACCCGCACGCACACTCCAGTGAGCATGATCAAGGGGCGGGATGTGTGGTGGGAAGATGAAATAAACAAGGTAGAAACAATGGGGAATCCCGATTTCCCGGCAGTGGAGATGGATGCCGAAGACCCTCTGTTTATCTTGTATACATCTGGCTCAACAGGAAAGCCCAAGGGTGTGGTGCATACCTGCGCGGGGTATATGGTTTATACCACTTACAGCTTTGTGAATGTATTTCAGTACCATCCCGGAGATGTTCATTTCTGTACTGCAGATATCGGTTGGATAACCGGGCATAGTTATATACTCTATGGTCCGTTGGGTGCCGGGGCTACATCATTGTTGTTTGAGGGTATTCCCACCTATCCCAATGCCGGGCGATTCTGGGATGTAATTGATAAGTTCAGGGTGAATATCCTTTACACAGCACCTACAGCTATAAGAAGCCTGATGGGATATGGCCTGGGCCCTTTACAGGGACACGATCTTAGCAGTCTTAAGGTTTTGGGGTCGGTAGGCGAGCCTATCAATGAAGAGGCATGGCACTGGCTTTCAGAAAATGTTGGGAAGGGTAAATGCCCAATAGTGGATACCTGGTGGCAAACCGAAACCGGAGGCATCCTTATCTCCAATATGGCAGGCGTTACACCTTCCAAACCATCTTATGCCACACTACCTTTGCCTGGAGTGCAACCCATGCTGCTAGATGAAAAGGGAGAAGAAATAAAAGAAAACAACGTTAGTGGCAATCTATGCATAAAGTTCCCGTGGCCATCTATTATCCGCACCACGTGGGGCGATCACGAGCGTTGCCGCACTACTTATTTCGGCACTTATCCGAATTTATATTTTACCGGAGATGGCTGTTTCAGAGATGAGCATGGCAATTACCGCATCACAGGCCGTGTAGATGATGTGCTGAATGTAAGCGGCCACCGCATAGGCACTGCTGAAGTAGAGAATGCCATTAATATGCACAGTGGCGTGGTAGAGAGCGCTGTAGTTGGCTATCCTCACGATATAAAGGGACAGGGAATTTATGCCTATGTGGTATTTGGAAATACCCATGGCGATGAAAACCTTACGAGGCAGGATATTCTGCTTACGGTAACCCGCATAATCGGCCCGATTGCAAAGCCTGATAAGATTCAATTTGTAAGCGGATTGCCCAAGACACGGAGTGGTAAAATAATGCGCCGCATACTGCGCAAAATAGCTGAAGGAGAGTTTGAACACCTGGGAGATATTAGTACTTTACTTGACCCTGGCGTGGTAGAAGAAATAAAGCAAGGGCGGATTTAATCGGCATAAAACTGGAAAAGGAAAGATGACTAAACAGTTATCATTCCTTTTTTTGTTTGCTTCTGTCTGTACCAAAAAATTATCATTAGGGCAAGACAAGAAACTAAGGTCATACAGGATATCGGGAGCAAAGGGTTATAATCCTGCATAAGGAAGGCAGAGGCTATGATAAGGATATTGGTGACAAGGAGTAATAATACCGACCGGGTATGGCCAATACCTGCATCTAACAGATAGAAATGTATGTGTGAACGGTCGGCTTTCAGTGGCGACCTGCCTCGTGATAATCTTAAGATAAATACCCTTATCGCATCAAAAACAGGTAAGAATAACATGGAAACCATTATAATAAATGCCCCCCGATCCGAATGAATCATTTCATTAAAAGGCCTTGTTTGCCCCGGGCTGCTATTCAACTGATCGGCAGCACAAACATTAAGGAAAACAACAGATAAAATAAAAAGCGTAAACCCCAGCAACATGGATCCGGTATCGCCCATATATATTTTGGCAGGAGAATAATTATAGAACAGAAGCCCTGCAGTAGCGCCTGCCACACAGAAGGATAATGCTGCCAGGCCCTGGTGGAGAGGAGCAAACAGCAAACCAAGGATGCAGGAATATAAAATGGAAAGCGAGCAGGCAAGCCCGTCTATGCCATCTATGAAATTGAACGCATTGATAAATAAAGCACAGCCAACAACTGTAATGAGCAGGCTTATGCAGTAGGGCAGCGTTTCTATTCCCGCAATTCCGTAAAATGAAGTGATCCTTATATCAGCCAGGTAAATGGTAATAACTGAGGCCAGCAACTGGGCAACCAGTTTTTTATAGGGCCGCATGTTCATCAGATCGTCATACACGCCGGTAAAAAACAAAAGAACGGTGGATGGCAAAAAATAATTAACCGGCAAATGCCTTGGCGGCCAGAATATCAATGCGGCCATTATATAACCCATAAAAATACCTATCCCACCGAGGCTTGGGATATTGGCGCCATGTATCTTCCGGGTATCATCAGGCAAGTCATAAATTTTCCTGTTTCGGGTAATGTATAGAATCTTCCTTACAGAATAGCTGCTGATAAGGGCCGAAGATAGTGCCGCGATAAGGTATATAATGTATGGAGGTAGAGTATTAAACATCGTTTGATTAACGTTAGAAGCAGGCTCTTTATTTCACAAAAATATCAATTCAGGCATCAATTTCTTAACCGGCCAGAATCTCTGTCCATAGTCTTTCAGATTGCAGCAATAAATGACCTTGTAAATGCATATAGATTAAAGTCATTCCGCTCTGCTGCCAAAGCCAGCTCATACACCATTTTTTTCTGATCAATTTTTTTCATTCTCTGCTCCTGTATCAGCCTCCAGCATTTTTCGGAGAGTAGCTGGAGCCTCTTTTCTGGTATAGATTGCTGCATTTCGAGGAACCCGAGAATCTCACCACCCAGAAGATCTATACCGTTATTTTCGGTGGCTGAGGTTTTTATTACCGGCGTTTCAGTTCCCAATCCGGCACGTTCATGTGTCAGCATTCGCAAATTGCGGTAAAGTCCTTCAGCCCCGTCCCGGTCGGCTTTGTTGACCACAAAAATATTGGCTATTTCCATTATGCCTGCTTTAAGTGTCTGGACTTCATCACCGGCCTCAGGTACGAGGGTTACTATCGTACAATCGGCTAAACCAGCAATTTCTACCTCACTCTGACCAACACCTACTGTTTCTACAAGCACAAGATCGAACGGGGCCTCTTTTACTAAATCCGTGATCTCAATTATTTTCCCGCTTAGCCCCCCCAATGCACCCCTGGTAGCCAGTGAACGGATAAAAATATTGGGATTGTTATAGTATTCACTCATCCGGATCCGGTCGCCTAATAAAGCGCCATAATTGAAAGGAGAAGAAGGGTCGACAGCAATAACTGCGATTTTCTTATTTTCTTTCAGCCAATGATGCAGCAGTGCATTTACGATCGTACTTTTACCAGCGCCTGGTGGGCCGGTAATACCAACTACGCGCGCACTGCGGTTTTCATGCAGCTGCAGCAATAATGATTCATACCCATTCAGTTCGTTTTCAACTATGGTTATGCCCCTTGCAAGAGCCAGAAAATTGCCGGCCCTGATCTGTTCATGAAGTAGTTTTATGTCTTTTCGCACTAAAAATCAGGTTTGTCCGTTTTAATCATCAGCAATATAACTGTGAGCAAAAGTACTTTTCTAAATAATAAGCTGTTAGATAAATCCAATATTGCTTTTATATGCATATTGGGAATGATAACCGGTTTCCTGGTTAACCACGTAGCATCATCGATTTCGATGTTCCTGTTTTGTGTCAATGCACTCCGTGATATCAACCCAAAAAGGTGGGTTCAGCATAAATGGTGGTTGCTGGGTCTGGCCTGGATGGCCATTCTTGGCCTGTCCTATTTCTGGAGCAATGATAAGGGTTTCTGGGAACAGAATTTCCAGGTTAAATTCCCGGTTTTGATATTCCCGCTTGCCTGTGGTTTTATGCCTGCTTTCACGACCAGCCAATTGCAGCGGCTCACATTCCTGACAGGGATTCTTTTTCTTTGCGGCATCTCATATAGTCTGTCGTTCCTGATAAGAGACTATGATAAATATCTGCTTGAATACAAGTGGTCTGTTTTATTGCCAACACCTTGCTACCAGGACCATGTACGCTTCAGCATGGCTTTAGCCCTTTTTTTTATATGGTGTATATTCTTTTGGCCATGGCTGCAATTAAACAGCATGAAATGGTTCATTTCTGTTACAATCGCTGTAATCTTTATTTACCTCCACATACTTGCAGCCAAGAGCGGGCTGCTGGCTATATATATATTTGTGGCTGGCTGGGGTTTTTATATTTCATTTGTGAAAAAGAAGCTTGCAGGCATCCTTGTCATTATATCTATACCATTAATACTGATTGCTGCTACAAAGCTTATTCCAACATTCAGTGAGCGAAAGGATTATATTGGCTATGCCTGGGACATGCTGCGCACAGGCGACCGATCGGGTAAGTATGGCGACGTAAACCGCCTTATGTCCTATAAACTGGCATTGGAAATTATAGAAAATCATCCATTGGCAGGTGTAGGTGGCGGGGATATGATGGCAGCAATGAAAAAGGGGTATCAGAAATATTATCCGCAGGTAGAAGATAAGGCGCGGCTAATGCCACATAACCAATTTCTTATTACAGCCCTTGGCTGCGGAATACCCGCTATGTTGCTCTTTGCAGCCTGGGTTATTTATCCGCTGACCGATCTGAAAGGCAAACGTACCTCACAAGAGAAGACTCCATCAGGCAGGCAAAAGTTTTTCATCTTTATGGTATGGTTGCTGCTGCTTACCCAGTTGATGATTGAACCTGTACTGGATGTTCAGAACGGGGTGTTTGTATATCTGTTCTTTTTGTGGTGGCAGCGTCAGGAAATGCCGGAAATTAAAACCACCCTTTTAGTAAAATAAAAGCCACCTAAGAGGTGGCTTTTATTTTCATCAATTCTTTCAATTATTGTTATTCTGCGCCTACCATTACTACCGGAGCAGCAGAACGAATTTCTTCATTGGCCTGATCGGCATATTTTGCAAAGTTCTTTACGAAAAGCTGGGCCAGTTCATTGGCCTTTTTATCGTAGGCTTCTTTATCGGCCCAGGTATTACGGGGCACCAGTATTTCTGCAGGCACATCGGGTACAGTATTAGGCATCAGTATACCGAATACAGGATGTGGTTCGCAGGCTACATTATCAAGCGCGCCGTTCATGGCAGCTGTGATCATGCTGCGGGTATATTTCAGTTTCATACGGCTGCCGGTGCCATACGCACCGCCGCTCCAGCCTGTATTTACCAGCCATACATTTATACTTGGGTCAGCTTCCAGTTTTTTGCCCAGCAATTCGGCATATTTTGCCGGGTGCAGGGGCAGGAATACACGGCCAAAACAAGCTGAGAAAGTTGTCTGAGGCTCAGTAACACCTACTTCGGTACCGGCAACTTTAGCAGTATAACCACTGATGAAGTGATACATTGCCTGTGCCTTGGTCAGTTTAGATATTGGTGGAAGAATACCAAAGGCATCGCAGGTAAGGAAGAAGATATTTTTGGGCAGGCCGCCATAAGAAGGCTCCTTACTGTTGGCTATAAAATTGATGGGATATGCAGCGCGTGTATTCTCTGTGATACGTGCATCGGCATAATCAACTACGTTGCTGTTTGGGTAGAAATTAATATTTTCCAGTAAAGCCCCCGGCTTGATAGCAGCATAAATTTCAGGCTCTTTTTCGTGGCTCAGATCTATACATTTGGCATAGCAGCCACCTTCAAAATTAAAGACAGTTTTATCAGCCCAGCCGTGTTCGTCATCACCTATCAGGGCGCGGTTTGGGTCTGCACTCAGAGTTGTTTTACCTGTGCCGCTGAGGCCAAAGAAAAGGGCTACATCGCCTTTTTTGCCTTCGTTGGCGCTGCAATGCATGCTGAGTACTTTATGATCGTGCGGCATAATGAAGTTAAGAACCCCGAAAATGCCTTTTTTCATTTCGCCAGTATAAGCCGAACCGCCGATAAGAATTATCTTTCTCGTAAAATTGACCATAGTAAAGTTGCCCTGGCGGGTACCGTCGGTAGCAGGGTCAGCCTGAAAACCCGGGGCCTGGAGAATAAGCCAATCGTGGTTCTGAGTTGCTATTTCGGCATCTGTTGGGCGTAGAAAGAGGTCGTTGCAAAACAGATTAGCCCAAGGTGTTTCATTCACAACCCTTACATTAAGCCGATAAGCCGGATCGGCACATGCATACGAATCACGTACCCATACTTCTTTGCCGGCCATATATGCACATACCTTATCATAGAGCTTATCAAATCCTTCAGGTGAAAAAGGAATGTTCACATCACCCCAGTCAACACTATGCTCGGTAATAGCATCCTTAACAGTAAATTTATCCTTGGGAGAGCGCCCGGTAAACTTTCCTGTATTTACACATAATGCCCCTGTGTCATTCAATACTCCCTGGCCCAGTGCCAAAGCAGATTGCACCAGTTCATCCGGAGAACAATTCCAGTGAGCAATTGCAACATTCAAACCCAGATCAGATAAATTAACTGATGGATTCTTCTTCCCAAATTCCTGCATACGTTATCTTTTTATGAAATAATTAAAACAGGCTGCAAAAATAACATAAATGCCGTAATTAGTCATGTTATTTTTCCACATGAACGGAATGATTTTTGTCAGCTAAAATTGTTGTTTATATTTTTTTACTTTCATTTCTGCATATTGGTTATAACCGGAAAAACTATGTATTTTAGGGGAATGAGAAAAATAATGTTAATACTGTTTTGTCTTGCTTCTATAACAAGAGTTAATGCCCAGGTCGCTCCAGACATCGCAGCAATCCGAAAAATCCTGTTTACTCAGGTTATGGCATGGAATAATGGCAGTGTGGATGGATATATGAAGGGGTATTGGGAAAATGACAGCCTTGTATTTATAGGGTCCAACGGTCCTAATTATGGCTTTAAAGCCACCTTAAACCGCTATAAAGAACACTATCCCGATGCGGCACACATGGGTCACCTTAAGACTACCATTGTAAGTATGGAGAAGCTTTCGGATGAATATTATTTTGTAATTGGTAAGTGGGCACTCACCCGCAGTGCAGGTAATGTGGATGGAAGTTTTACATTGCTGTTCCGGAAAATTGAGGGAAAATGGGTGATTATTTGTGATCATAGCAGCTAGGTGTGCATGATGTTATAAATTAAAGCAATAAAATATCAGGTTGGTATTTTGATTTATTCTTTGTTTTTATATTTTTGTTTTGCCATCAAATCGAAATTTAAAAACATGAAAAAAATCTTCAAAATTATCGGAATAATTCTGCTGGTAATCATGATCACCGGGGCAGGATTAGTTACTTATGTAAAAACCGCCTTACCCAACGTAGGAGCTGCACCTGAACTGAAGGTGGAAAGGACACCCGAAAGGATAGAACGCGGGAAATATATAGCTAATCATATAACTCTTTGTGTAGATTGCCACTCCACCCGCGATTGGACCAAGTTTGCCGGCCCGATGGTTGATGGTACTCTTGGCAAGGGTGGTGAAACTTTCGATCAGAAATTTGGCTTTCCGGGAAAATTCTATTCCAGAAACATTACTCCTTATGGAATTGCCCGCTATACAGATGGGGAGCTTTTCAGGCTTATTACCACCGGGGTAACAAAGGAAGGGCACCCGATGTTCCCTATAATGCCCTATACTCATTATGGAAAAATGGATCCGGAAGACATCAATTGTATTATTGCCTATATCCGTTCCTTTGCGCCGCTTCAAAATGATGTACCGCAATCTGTGGCTGATTTTCCGATGAATATAATACTGAATACCATTCCCTCTAAAGCAACCCCCGGAAAAAAACCTGACCCATCCTCAGTTAAAGAATACGGTGCCTATATTGCCAATGCCGCTGCATGTGTGGAATGCCATACCAAGGATGAACATGGACAAATCATACAGGCTATGGCTTATAGCGGTGGACGGGAGTTTTTATTGCCCGATGGATCTATAGTTCGTTCTTGCAACATTACACCTGATATAACCTCAGGTATCGGCAGCTGGACTAAAGAAGCTTTCATAAACCGCTTTAAAGCATATGCCGACAGTAATTACAAACCACCAACAGTGGTAAACGGGGCATTTAATACCATTATGCCCTGGCATATGTATGCAGGTATGACCCGTGAAGACCTAGGAGCCATATATGAGTATATTCATTCTTTACCAGCTCAGCAGAACGTAGTTGTTAAATTCACGCCTGCTAAGGATATTGTCAGGAAGTAAAAAATATGCTATTTCAATTATAACTAACTTCTTCAGGAATTATATTAGGGCCTATTGTTAAGATTTATACGCCTCATATCAGCACATCGGTGAATTCTCACTAAATTGTGTCTTCAAAAGCATGTTGTTATGAAGAGAACAATCCGTAAGGTTGCTATTCTGGGTAGTGGAGTTATGGGATCACGCATTGCGTGTCATTTTGCTGGTATCGGCGTGCAGGTACTTTTGCTTGATATTGTGCCTTTTGCGCTCACTGCTGCAGAGCAGGCAAAGGGCCTGACCCTTAATGATAAAACAGTCAGAAACAGGTTGGTTAATGATGCCCTGCAGGCTACCCTGAAAAGCAAACCTTCTGCAACATTTACAAAGGATGTAAACAACAATATAAAGACCGGAAATATTGATGACGACCTACCCAAAATAGCCGACTGCGACTGGATCATAGAAGTGGTACCAGAAAGGCTGGATATAAAGCAACAGACATTTGATAAGGTTGAAAAATACCGCAAGCCCGGTTCACTGATTACAACCAATACTTCTGGCATCCCTATACACCTCATGAGCGAAGGCAGGAGTGCTGATTTTCAGGAAAATTTCTGTGGAACACACTTTTTTAATCCGCCCCGATACCTGCGTTTGCTTGAGATAATTCCCGATCCTAAAACCAAGCCGGAAGTGATAAACTTCCTAATGGATTACGGTGAACGCTTCCTGGGTAAGACAACTGTATTGTGTAAAGATACTCCGGCATTTATTGCCAACAGGGTAGGTGTATTCGGGTTCATGGCTGTGTTTAAAGCCATGCAGCAGTTCGGGCTCAATGTAGATGAAATAGATACTCTTACCGGACCTGTGCTGGGCCGGCCAAAATCAGCCACATTCCGCACAGGCGATGTAGTAGGCCTGGATACGTTGGTACACGTAGCCAAAGGCCTGCCGGCCAATGCACCCAATGATGAGGCTAAAGCTATTTTCACAATGCCGCCTTTTCTCGAAAAAATGATTGAGAATAAATGGCTGGGAGATAAAACTGGTCAGGGATTCTATAAGAAAACAAAAGGCGAGAAAGGTAAATCAGAGATCCTGACCCTGAACCTGGATACTATGGAATACGGACCTAAAGTGAAAACAAAATTTGCTACTATTGAAGCGGCAAAACCTGTTGATGACCTGGCCCAAAGACTGAAAGTATTGTATAATGGTACTGATAAAGCAGGTGCGTTTTATAAAGAGTTTCACCATCTTCTTTTTGCTTATGTATCGCACCGTATACCTGAGATCAGCGATGAGTTGTACAAAATAGATGATGCGCTCCGGGCTGGTTTCGGATGGGAGATCGGGGCTTTTGAAAGCTGGGATGCATTGGGCGTGAAGAATGTGCTGGATATGATGAAGGTTGGTGAATATGAAGTGGCGCCATGGGTTCAGCAGATGCTGGACAAAGGCATTACTACTTTCTATAAAACCGAGAATGGCCAGCACAAGTACTATGATATCCGTACACAAGCCTACCTGCCTATACCTGGCATGGGCTCGTTTATCATTCTGGAGCACCTTGATGAGAAGGTAGTTTGGAAAAACAGCGTGTGCAAACTATATGATATAGGCGATGATGTAGTAGCCTTGCGCTGGAACACCAAGATGAACACCGTTGGTGGAGAAGTGCTGGAAGGCGTGCAGAAATCGGTAGCCATTGCGGAGGAAAAATACAAGGGTCTGATACTTGCCAACAGTGGCGCTAATTTCAGCGCAGGCGCCAATGTGGGCCTTATCTTTATGTTTGCCGCCGAGCAGGAATATGATGAACTGGATATGGCGGTGCGCATGTTCCAGAGCACCACAATGCGGCTGCGATACAGCAGCATACCTGTAATTGTTGCGCCTCATGGCCTGACACTTGGGGGAGGATGCGAGATGTGCCTTCATGCCGACTCGGTACAGGCTGCTGTAGAAAGTTATATTGGTCTGGTTGAGGTAGGCGTGGGCCTGATACCCGGTGGCGGCGGCACAAAAGAAATGGCTGTACGAGCATCAGCCAGGAACATAAAAGAAGATATTGAAACCAACTATTTGCAGCAGTTATTCATCAATGTAGGTACTGCAAAAGTCTCTACATCTGCGCACGAGGCATTTGAGAATTTCATTCTCCGCCCCGGTTACGATCATATATCCATAAACCCCGACCGGCGGATTGCAGATGCCAAACGAAACATTCTCATGATGCATGAGCGGGGCTATACCCAACCCACACCGCTCAACAATATTAAGGTGCAGGGCCGTGGTGGACTTGGCGGACTCATCTCCGGCATCCACGGCATGTGGCGCGGCAATTATATTTCTGACTACGACAAACTGATAGCCGAAAAACTCGCCTGGGTAATGTGTGGCGGCGACCTTTCTCAATCCACTATTGTAACCGAGCAATATCTGCTCGATCTGGAACGTGAGGCATTCCTGAGCTTATGCGGGCAGAAGAAAACCTTGGAGCGACTGCAAAATATATTGACAACGGGAAAGCCTTTAAGGAATTGATTTATCAGGTATAATATCGCCCTGTAAGGCAATAGCTACTTTTTATTTTAGTCGTAACTCACCTATTGTAGATCGATGCTATTATTTCCAATTGGATAGCAAATGTGTATTTGTAAAGATGATTACGGCCAAAATTATTTCAATGAAGAGGAACAATATCAGTCAATATGGTCCTTACCCGGCTTCCGGGTCAATGCCACAATAAGAGAAATAACTGCCAACACCAGCAGGATGTGCACCATGTGCCCTTCATGTGGCCAAACCAGGAAACCCAATATCCAGCCTATTATAAGCAGAGTTGCCGTAAAAAAAAGTAGATTCCTGAGTATCATAACTAATTGGCAGTAAATATAAGAAATCCGGCGAAAAAAGCTACTGATATTAACTAATACGGCTATTTTCATCTGATCAGAATATACTTCATCAGAAATTTACAACAAACTTTTCACTTTCTCTATTACTGCCTGCAATCCGCCCACATCTTGTCCGCCTGCTGTGGCCATGGTTTTTTGCCCGCCGCCACCGCCTTTTATCAGTGGTGCTACATGCTCTTTTATAATCTTACCGGCATCAAGGCCTCGTGCAGCATTTACCCTTTCATCTACACCTACAGCCACAAAGGGCTTGCCATCAATATTTGCGCACAGCACTATCACATGGTCGTGAAGGTGCGATTTAAGGTCGAGGCACAATTTCTTCAATGCATCAGCATTGCTAACCGTTACCATCTGGCCAATGAAGCTGATCTCGTTGATGATCTCATCTTTTGTAAGCAGTTCATTCCTTATGCCCACAAGCTGACGGGCTTCCAGATTTTCCACATGTTTCTCCAGCTGGCTTCTTTCTTCCTGCAGTTTTTCTATAGCTTTCAGCGGGTCTTTGGGATTTTTGAGTTGTGCTGATATAGCTGCAATCAATTGCAGGTGCTCATTAATAAAATCTTCTGCTGCTTTTCCACTCACAGCCTCCATACGGCGAACTCCTGCAGCTACAGCACCCTCGCTGGTTATTTTAAAATACCCCAACTGCCCTGTAGCTCCCACATGCGTGCCACCGCAAAGCTCTATTGAGTAACCGGCATCCATAATCACCACCCTTACTTCATTGCCATACTTTTCACCAAACAATGCCATTGCGCCCAGCGCTACTGCTTCGTCCTTCAGCATAGTCTTTATAATCACCGGCACATTCTCCCTTATCTTTTCATTCACTATGGCTTCAATCCTAGTTACTTCTTCATCAGTAACTTTGGCAAAATGGGAAAAGTCGAAGCGCAGATGCTCCTCATTAACAAGGGATCCTTTTTGTGCCACGTGCGTACCTAATACCTGGCGCAGCGCGGCATGCAGCAAATGGGTTGCACTATGATGAACCGCAGTATGTATCCGTTTCACTGCATTAACCCTTGCATGGATTGGTGCGAAAACATTTTCAGGCAGCACTTCTGCAAAATGTATGGTAAGGCCATCTTCTTTTTTGGTATCTACTATCTTCACAATCTCATTCGGGAAGATCAGTTCACCAGTATCACCTACCTGCCCACCGCTTTCGGCATAGAAAGGGGTGGTATTCAGCACCAGTTGATACGATTCTTTTCCCTTCGATGTAACCCTTCTGTATTTAAGTATAGATGCCTCAGCTTCCAGCAAATCATAACCTACGAACTTAGTAGCAGCTGTTTCCTTAACAATCACCCAGTCATCAGTATCCAGCGAGGTTGCTGCACGGCTGCGGGCTTTTTGTTGCATCATTTCTGCCTGGAAAGCAGGTTCATCCACATACAATCCGTTCTCAGCACCGATCAGTCTGGTAAGGTCTATCGGGAAACCAAAAGTATCATACAGTTCAAATGCTGCCTTACCGTTAATCACAGTTGTACCCTGCCGCTTGGTCTCCGTTATAATGTCATCAATTTTCCTGAGTCCTTTATCCAGAGTCCTCAAAAATGCTTCCTCTTCTTCTTTTACAACCCTGCACACCAGGTCTATCTGCTGGTGCAGTTCAGAAAACACATGTTCAAACTGCTTCGCCAACACAGGCATTAATCTGTACAGCAACGGCTGTTTATGGTCGAGGTATGAATAGTAATACCGCACAGCCCTTCTCAGTATTCTGCGGATCACATAACCCGCACCGGTATTAGACGGCAACTGGCCATCGGCTATTGTAAAACCTATTGCACGGATATGGTCAGATAATACACGAAATGCTACATCTTTCTTAGAGTCAGTATTGGTATATTGACGATGGGTCATGTGCTCAATGGCAGTTATTGTACCGGTGAACAGATCTGTATCATAATTACTTTGCTTGCCCTGCAACACTCTTACCAAACGTTCTAAACCCATACCTGTATCGACATGCTTAGCGGGCAGGGGCACAAGGCTGCCATCCTTCTGCCTGTTGAACTGCATGAACACATTGTTCCAGATCTCTATTACCTGAGGATGGTCGGCGTTTACCAGTGTTTTGCCATCAACTTGTTTTTTCTCTTCTTCACTCCGGCAGTCCACATGTATCTCTGAGCAAGGGCCGCACGGGCCTGTATCGCCCATCTCCCAGAAGTTATCCTTCTTATTTCCCAGCAATATCCGGTCTTCAGCTATGTGCCGTTTCCAGAAATTGTATGCTTCTTCATCCTTTGGCAGGTTCTCTGCAGCATCACCCTGAAAAACGGTTACATACAATTTGTCTTTCGGTATACCGTATACCTCTGTTAGCAGTTCCCAGCTCCAGGCTATGGCTTCTTCCTTAAAATAATCGCCAAAGCTCCAGTTGCCAAGCATCTCAAACATGGTATGGTGATAGGTATCTACTCCCACTTCTTCCAGGTCATTGTGTTTGCCACTCACCCGCAGGCATTTCTGGGTATCGGCTATTCGGGTATTAGAGGGTAGTGCATTACCCAGGAAAAAGTCTTTAAACTGGTTCATACCTGCATTTGTAAAGAGCAGGGTAGGGTCGTTCTTTATCACAATAGGGGCTGAAGGAACAATTGAATGTCCCTTGCTCCTGAAAAAATCTAAAAACTGCTGACGTATTTCGTTTCCGGTAAGCATTGTATAATTATAATGAGGGTGCAAAAGTAAGTTAAAAGTCAAAAGGCTGGAAGGGGCCGATTGAGTGATATTTAAAATAAAACGGGCTATGGGGTTGCTAGCCATCATTTTGAACTCTAAACTTTACTTTACAACTCAAAAGATGTATCAGAAATGTATATTGTTAAATTTAGTTTTATCTTCGCATAATGGATAAAAAGGACCATGTTGATTACTGGCTGAGGATAGCCGAAAAAGATAAAGACATGACTCTTTACCTGATGAAAGATAACAGGTATGTCTATGTACTTTTTTTTGCGCATCTTTATCTCGAAAAAATTGCCAAAGCCCTTTGGGTGCAAAATAATATTGATAATGTGCCCCCTAAAACCCATAATCTGTTAAAACTGATAAATGAATCTAATGTAGTTTTACCGCAACAAGATCAGGCTTTTCTTATAAAATTAAACCAATATCAGATTGAAAGCCGTTATCCTGAAGATATTGATAAACTTTATAAAATCACTGACAAAAAAATTACCGATGAATATCTGAACAAAATAGACCTGATAGAACAATGTTTAAGAAAGAAATTGCTATAAAATACACCACAGATTTTCTCATTGCCTGTAAAACTTTGCCAATAAAAATAGACAAAGCTATTCTTTTTGGCTCTGTGCTTACCGGGAAAGCCGATAAAGACTCTGATATAGACCTTGCGTTGTTCTCCCCAAATTTCACCGACAATATCCTTCAAAATCTGGATCTCATTGCAATGGCCAACATACTTTTTCCTGATCTTGACATACACACCTATCCCACAATAGCTTTCGCAGGTAAAGGCATGTTATTGGACGAGATAAAAAGTACAGGACTAGAGATTCAATTATGAAGGATGAATGCAAGGGAGATGTACTGCGACTACCTGAAAACAATCTCCAAATAATAAACAGCTGGCGTTTTAAGTTTCCAGTAAGCATTGTATAATTATAGTGAGGGTACAAACTAAGTTAAAAGTCAAAAGGGAATACCCAAAAATTTATAAATCTATCCTTATTGTACCGGTTTTCGCCCTGTTCACCGATTTCCAGCCCCCGACTCACCGATTTTTGTTGTTTGGTTAACCGTAATTCGCTTTGTTTTGTGTCCTAATTCGCATTAAATGTCACAAATACAACCATCTCAGAAAATCGGGAAAATATATCAGAATACAGTTCCTACCAGCCAGAGTGTAAAGGGGGGTATGCTTAAAATATTATGGCAGTTTCTGACTACTGATAATGAACGGGAACCTAAAAAGCAATTAGGGCCATTTCATACTGATGCCAGTATTTACAACACACCACCTGCAACTGGGCTGCGTATTACCTGGATGGGCCATTCATCGTTAATAATAGAGATAGATGGCAAGCGCATACTCACCGATCCGGTATGGGGCCCGAGGGCATCCTTTTCTTCTTTCGTAGGACCAAAGAGATTTTTCCCTGCACCGCTTCCATTAGTACAACTACCGGAATTGGACGTTATTATCCTTTCCCACGATCATTACGACCACCTGGATTACCCGACTATAAAACAACTTGCTGGCAGCAACGTACCCATAGTTTGTTCTGTTGGTGTTGGGCCCATTATAGAAAAGTGGGGCGTATCAAAAAGCCGGATTACGGAATTGGATTGGGGCAATACTGCAACTATAGGCAATCTAAGCCTAACCGCTACTCCGGCCCGTCACTTTTCCGGCAGAGGAATTACCAACCGTAATCAGACACTTTGGTCGTCATGGGTTATCAAAGGAAACCAACACAATATTTTCTTTGGCGCTGATTCGGGCTGGTTTCCTGGCTTTAAAGATATTGGTGATGCCTTTGGCCCCTTCGACCTTACAATGCTTGAAATAGGCGCTTATGGAGCTGGCTGGCCCGATATCCATATGGGCCCAGATCATGCCACAAACGCACATCTGGCACTGCGTGGCAAGGTAATGATGCCTGTACACTGGGGGACCTTCAACCTGGCCCTGCACCCATGGCGCGAACCAGTGGAGCTGTTTATTCAACAAGCCGATCAGAAAAAAATCACCTCATTTCTTCCTAAGCCCGGACTGCCAACTGAGGTTTCCGGAAGCCTTAATTCGGAATGGTGGGTTTAATATGCTTCGAATAAGGTGAGCCACACCTTCAATGTGTGGCTCACCTTGGAGCTTGAAAAATAATACACCCTTATCCAGAGCAATATATTTTATGTAGCTTGCACCTGTTTTCTTGCCCATGCTTAATCACGACCATAATCATGCTCACGACCACAGCCATTCACATGGCCACGACCATAGTCATGGAGGGCACCACCATCATCATACCGTAACTGCTGCTGATGTTGCCAGTAAGGCCTTTATTTTCGGGATTATCCTCAATGGTGCCTATGTAGTTATTCAGGTTATCGCGGGTATCGTCACTCATTCTATGGCATTGCTCTCTGATGCCGGGCATAATCTCAGCGATGTAGCCAGCCTTGCGTTATCCCTGCTGGCGTTTCGCCTGGCAAAGGCAAAACCGACGGATTCGTTTACTTATGGCTTCAAGAAAACCACTATTCTGGCTGCGCTTACCAATGCTGTTGTTCTGCTCATTACTATTGGTATGCTAGGGTATGAATCAGTCAACAGGCTGCTGCATCCGCAACCGGTTGAGGGAGGCCTGGTCGCCATTGTAGCAGGTATAGGTATTGCCATAAACCTTGCATCCGCATTCTTTTTTTTCCGCAATAAAGAACATGACCTCAATACAAAAGGCGCCTACCTGCACCTGATGACGGATGCTCTGGTTTCACTTGGAGTAGTGGTATCGGGCCTGATTATCAGTTTCACCAAATGGTATTGGCTTGATGGGGCAGTAAGTATTGTTGTCCTGGTTGTCATTTTGATCGGTACATGGTCTTTACTTACTGAAAGCCTGCGTCTTTCTATGGATGCTGTGCCAGAAGGGGTGAATGTAGAAACGATTGAAAAAGTAATCAATAAAATTAATGGTGTAGAAAGTATACACCATATGCACATCTGGGCAATGAGCACTACCGAGAATGCGCTCACCACTCACCTGGTACTTAATGAAAAACTCAGTTTTGATGAGAAAATGAAACTGGTGCATAAAATCAAACACGAGCTGCTTCACAATAAAATCCATCACGCCACTATTGAGCTGGAATCGGCAGAAGTGCCTTGCAATGATGAAGAATGCTAGAGTTTGTACCTGAGTTGTGCCACATTTTCAAGTATGACACAACTGGAAATCACATCTTTGGATAGTTATAACCAGCTAAATGACTAAAACAAAAAAGCCCAGCATCTCTGCAGGGCCTGAATATTATTAAAGATATGGATTATTATGGGGCTATGGCATATGCAATATTGCACTTATCGCCTTCATCTATCCTTATCAGCTTAAGAAAATTGGCGTCAACCGTAGGAATGTTGTAAACGGCTGTCATTTTCGATTTATCTTTTTTCAGGGTAAGCACTACATTTCCCACATCATCGGTAGTAATAGAGTATTTACCGGTTTCGTTCGGGCTATCGCCCATGTCTCTGTGAAATTCCTTGTATGTGCCGTAATTAATATTATTGACATTACCAGGAGTAAGCCTTAATGTCATGGAGTAATGGATATAGTGGGTTTCAGCGCCTATTTTGTCCGGGCATTTTGTACCTACAAAATACCAGGTTTTATCCATCAGATCATACCTGTTTATTGGTACAGTATTACTTGGTGGCCTGTTTTCAGCTCCAATAATCTGTGCAAATGTGCAGGTTGGCAATGCCAGCAGGCAAACAAAAAGAATCTTATTGAACATAATTTTCAGCATAAAAATAATTTCTTCGGTGGTAAAAGTAATAATTCCTTTGATCAATTTTAATTACAGCATCGCAAAATAACCAATAATATTTATTCCTGAAAACTTTCAGCAAAAATGAATCAACTATTTTATCCAAATTCAGCGGTTTGTAATGAAAAAGCCCCGTAAATCCGGGGCTTTTTGGCAATCATCTTAAAACGATATAAAAATCAGATTACTCTAACATTAGCAGCGTTCAAACCTTTTTTACCATTCTGTACATCAAATGTAACTTTATCGTGCTCGCGGATTTCATCCAGCAGGCCTGATACGTGTACGAAGATGTCTTGTCCGCCGTTTGACGGAGAAATGAAACCAAATCCTTTAGTTTCATTGAAAAATTTTACTGTTCCTTCTTGCATTGTTTTGTAAATAAATTGATTAAGAAAGCACAAAGGTACAATAAATATTTGATAATCCTGAATAAGTTTGTTAAGGAAACAATATTATTTCAGGATGGTCAAAATTATTCCTCAGAGTGTAAAGTTTCAACCTTTGAACCAAAAAAATTAAGGAACAAAACTATGAAGGCAACCATTACTATGGCCTGCGTGCAGACCAATATTTTACCCATATGGGTAACGGGGTGAATATCGCCATAACCTATAGTGGTTGATGTAACAATACTGAAGTAAACAAAATCGGTTATTGATTGTGCTCTTTCATCGAGTAAATGCAACCCGCCATATACCACAGCAAAGCTAAATGCAATTTCCAGATAGTTAAAGAAGAGCATCAGAATGTTGCGGCGGTAGGAACGCGGTTTTACAAACATATCTGATACAAAAATCAGTGAGGCTACATATACTACCGTTTCGGTAAGCAGATAACCTGAAATAAGCACTACGGCCAATTTGTGGTAAAATCCTGTATACAAAAAGACCAACGGAAGCAAGGTTTTGAAAAGTACATAAAACTCTATTGCTACATTGCGTTTTATGGTTCCATAACGTCCGAAAACCTGCCTGTAATGTATCCCGGGGAAAATAGGCTGTATACCTACAAGTACCAATCTTAATATTTTCTCAAACCCTATATCTTTATGGGTTCTGTTATTCCAGATCTTGATCAGGTTACTGCGGTAAGCCAGGTAGGCCGAAACTTTCTGCCTGGTATTGTATTCTGGCTTACCAAAAAATAACTTGTACAGGATATTTTTCATGCTGCAATTATCGCCAGTAATTTACGATAATCTGCTGAAGAAATGCAATTCAAACCATCCGATACCCGGCTTTAGGCCCATCACCAGCACAAAAACTTATTTTTTTTCTATTGTAGTAATCATGTGTCTATTGGCCTGACTGCTTAACTCAACATAATATATTCCAGCCACCAGATTTTTTATGTCCATTATCTGGGTTCTTTTTTCTATTACTCCGCTTCGGATTACTCTCCCTATGGCATCCATTATCCTGAAGGCAGCCTCTGAACCCGTGTTTTCAAAAATCATTTCATTGCCAGCAGGGTTTGGATATACCTTTATTGATTGCTCCTGGTTTACGTTTTCTACCTTTGTAGTTGCAAAAATATTATCACTTACATAAAGTGATGCAGGAATGGCATCTGTGGTTTCGCACGAAATAAATATCCTTGAGTCAGATAACCAGCATACACCCTCTGTTTGCCATTCCTGTCCGTTTCCTATTTCTATTCTTCGCTTGTTGCCCGAAAAGAACATGTCGCCCTGGTAATCGCTTAAATACCACAGAAAGGAATTGATATGACCTTTGAAATAGCCAATCAATACTATTTCATGGGTATTGGCATTATAATCTGCCCCGGTAATCAATCCATTTACATTGTAGCTCGTATACGGATCAAGCGCATAGGTACCGGGTGTTTTAGGCATTTTGTATACCCTTGTCTGCAGGTCACCTCTGTCTTTTGAAAAAATATACAATGAATCTTTAATGGAGATCAGGGCTTCGCAATCGTAGTTATTTGTAGTGCCTGATCCGAATAGCGTCTGGTCGGTATACCTGAATGAAATAGCCTGTGCATTTACATGCACTGTAGACCCTGTTCCAATATCGGTTTTTGCTATTTTCAGCACTTTCAGGTCAGTGCGGTCGCTGTTGTTATTGCCGTGATCACCCACATATATATAGTTACTGTCGGCAGTTATATCTTCCCAGTCCACATTCGGATAATTATCAATTACTACGGTCTGGAGGGTATGCCCGTCAGAGGTGTCGATACTGTTAATCTCCGGCGGATTACCGCTGTCATTATGCGTCCACAATTTACCATCTGTCCACTCCACACCCGAAGACTCTGTGATAATGGGATTCAGAGCCCCTCTCAGCACCGGAGATTTATGTGTTACCGGGTAAATACATGATCCGTCATTATTAGTAGCAACCGGATTAAAATTTGATGCGGCAGGGTCTGTACATCCGCTTTGTGCGAAACCAGTTTGTATTCCGTAAAAAGCAATACACAGAATAACAGACTTAATAATATGCATGGTTTTGAATTAGCGTGCAAAGGTATCGGCTAGGTCAAAACCACAATATGAATTAATTATTAAATGATTGTTACGCAGCAGGTTTATCGCACCAGGTGATACCGCTGCAATTCAAGTACCCTGTGAATGTCATCTGCCGGATGGATAAATACTAATTTTATGATCCCGGCCTCCTGATTTACATAAAAACAATCGTTATATACCATGCTCTGTGACCTTTCTGAAAATGGAGCGTGTATCGATCGGGCGGCATTACTATAACTCAGGCCATTCAATGCTACTTCCGGAATAATATCGGCAACAGATCCGCTGTCAAAGCCTGGCACACAGCCCGAAGAGCTGCCGGCTGATCCGGTTGACAGGGGCCAGGTAAATAAACTGAAGGCTAAAATGGATTCAACACTGTCTTTACTATTATGAAACCCGATATTGAATTGACTTTGCTGCATACTGAAATACCATTGCTCTGTATCCGTTGGGTTACCATCTGAAACGAAAACAGAAATGCCAATATTTTCTATTTTAGGTGCATTTGGTTCCAGTACACAACCTCCGGCAGTGTACAATACATCCTGGTTAGAAGTAACATAAGCGCTGTCGATCGCCCCTGTTATAGAATCCTTATAAATCCAGTAACTGCCGGGTTTGTAATTAAATGCTGACTTCATACCAGTATTTACAGAATAAACAGTGGTGCCTATTTTGATGCATGACTGAAACAGAAAAAGCAGCAAAGCGATCGCAAGAATTGTAAATCTCATAGAGTGTCTGTTTTAGAAAGATGAATTTAATCTTTTTGCCACAAAATCTATGCCAGATTTACAAAACAATAGTAATTCAACCCTTACTTGCCGATGCTACTCCTTTAAGGATATCATTGCATATTTCGTCCAGTTCACTATCTGTATTCAGGCGTTCCATCTGTTCTTTAATTTTTATGTCCCCTAGTTCCAGCATTATTGCAGGTGAGCCGTTGTGGTTCAAAACATACAAGCTGTTATTTGTCACCCATTGGTGCAATAACAGGAGCCCCTTCAGATGCATGATGCCAATAATCACATTTTTTGCCAGAATATGGCTTGTATTTTTTACCTCATCGCCTGTTGCATATATTCCAAATGAAAAATCATCCTTTTTCACCATTGTTTGGGGGCCATCATCTATATGTACTGAGATAAAAAAGTCCGGTTTTAGTTTATTTGAAATTGTCACCCTGTCTGCAAGTGACATATCTTCATCCTTATTCCGGGTCAGTTGCGCATCAATATTGAAATTTGGCGCCAGTTCTTTCATGTGGTTAACTATTCTCAAAGTAATATCCTTTTCATTATATCCGTTATATACCGCTCCTAAATCTGCTCCACCATGTCCGGCATCAAGAAGCAATACTATTTTCTTATCCGAGGTCTTTATTGCATGGTCAGCAGCATTTCCTTTAGTGAAAGAAAATAAAATAAGGACACCTGCCAGCAATGGTAGTACAGCGAGCTGCCTACCTGAGGCGAAACTTGTTTTTGCGTTTGTCTGTAGCATTGTCAATCGTCTTTTTATGGGTGAAGAAAAAAATTGGTGTTCCGGTACTAAATAGCTTCCTTTATTATGAGCCTGCAGCAGCATCCGGGCAAAGGCTTCCGTGTTATTATCTTCTATGGTAGCTCCATCTGCTATGAACTCATGAATCATGGTCAGCTCCTTCTGAATAAACCAGTAAAAAGGATTCATCCAGAATACGCAAGTAAGCGCCTGACAGGCCACTTTATCATAGGTGTGTTTCTGCTTTATGTGGGTCAGTTCATGCTGATAAATCAATTGCCCGTTCTCTGAATTAAGCGGAATAGAATCGTTCCAGAACAAATAGTTGAGGAATGAAAACGGGGCCTTAGGATAATCCGTTAGTATTAATTTTATTCCACCTACTTCTGAAATTTTCTGTTTTCTGGCCAGCCTTAAAACCCATAATATCCGGAACATTAAAACAGCCAGCAATGAGAGGCTGATTGCGAAAACTATAATTGCGATTACAGCATACCAATTTATCGCCTGTGTCGATACCTTTGCCATTACCTGTGGCTCTTCCATACCTCTACTATTTACTACTTGCAACAGGTAATTTGCCGGTGCAGCAATAGTTGCATTTGACTGGTTTATGGTGAACCAGTTAAAGTGAAGTAATGGAACCGCTAGGCTTGCAAGCAGCGTAAACAGAAGGAAAAACCGGTTGTACTGATGCAAACGTTTATTCCTTAGCCCTATGCAATACCATGCGGTAAGCAACCCGGTTATTAAAATACTTTTAAAAAGAAATAGAATTATGCTGTCCATAAAACAGGTTTTATTTTTTCTTTAATTGCTTCAATAATAATTCAAGGTCCTCAACCGATAACTTTTTCTCATCCACCAGGAAGGATACTACATTACTGAATGATCCTTCAAAGTATCCTTTGGCTACATTGGTCAATGTCCGTTTTGAATATTCTTCTTTTGAAAGCAGCGGGTGGTATCTGTGAATCCTGCCCACATTTTCAATCTTTACAAATTCTTTATCCACAAGTGTCTTCAGTATAGTGGCTACAGTATTCTTGTGGGGTTGTGGCTCGGGCATGTTTTCAACTACTTCCATTAGCAGTCCATTGCTCAGTTTCCAGAGCACTTTCATTACTGTTTCTTCTGCACGTGTCAATGTCTTCATTATAAAACTACATTTATAGTTCAAAGGTAAAACTATTTTTCTAGTTTTAGCAAATATTTTCAACCAATAATTTTTAGACGGGTTTTGAAGGAACAAAATGCCACACAAAGAGCAGAACAAAATCTGATTTAAACTAGCACTATTCCATGAGCTTATCTATTTCCTTGCACAGTAAATCAATATCTGATGGCCTTGGCGTATTTGTTATTGCAAATTTCCCATCCTTACCAATAAGGAAGTACACAGGAATACCGGTAACTCCATACCGTGTAGCAACAGGTCCTTTCCAACCTCCTTCACCATCGAGCATGTGAATACCATCAATTTTCAATTTATCCAAAGCCTTCTTCCAGCTATCCATATCAACATCTATAGACACGTAAAGGAAAACTATGCTTTTCCCCTTATATTTTTCCTCCAGCTTCTTTGCCGAAGGCATCTCGCCCAAGCATGGGCCACACCAGCTGGCCCAGAAGTCGAGATAAACTACTTTTCTCTGAAATCCGAAAGTTTCATAAATTTTCCATCGGTAGTATTTATAGTGAAATCTGGCGCTGTGCTACCAGCAGATACCTTCTTTTTCATAGCCAGTTTCTCTTCCAGCCATGGCAGGTAATTACTATTATGGTACCGACACTTAAATTCACTCATGCTGACTTCTGATTCGGCCACCGTTTGGCCCCGCATCTTAGAATAAAGATGGCTTGCCCCATATAACTCTGCCGATTTGGGAGGCATGCTTTTGTAAGACAATGCTACTTCCTCCGAGTCATTTTTTTTATGCTGATCACTGATTTCTAAATTGGCATTCATCAGTTCACCATAATACATTCCAACAAAATAACGGTAGGTACTTACTGGTATCAGGTCATCGTCAAAAGCCTGTGGTACAGCTAAGGTCAGCTTATAATTTTCCTTTGGTATTTTTACAGTATAGGAGTGTTATTGTGAAATAGTATGATCCAATGCGTAATCAAGCATAATGTTATAAACATAGTATTGGAAAAAAGCCATCCAATATTTTTTAAATGATGGGGATAGACCTCTATCATTTGCATTCAAGAAGTCTATTTCTTTTTTAAGAGCAGCATTTATTTCCAGTATAAAGGTATCTGGACCATCCTTACAAAAGCCTTG
This sequence comes from uncultured Bacteroidota bacterium, assembly GCA_903835005.1. Lineage (GTDB taxonomy): Bacteria > Bacteroidota > Bacteroidia > Chitinophagales > Chitinophagaceae > Nemorincola. The sequence goes on from CAILLK010000067.1 coordinate 25,546, forward strand.
CAATCTAGCACCGAATTGCCTTGACATGCTGCTGAACAGAATATGCTTTGCTATAAAATTGGCTTCTTCAGCTCCTTTGCCGTATAATGCAATGTGCTGTCAAAATTATTTGCATCCAGGGTCATTTCCAGATTATCACCCGGCTCAGGAAAAATTTCAGTCGTTTGATTCCCATGTGTAATGTATATATCATCAAATGAATTTTCCAATGGAAATGTAAGAGTGAAGCTGCCATCCTTTTCCAGCCTGGCACCAACAGTAATAGGCACATAACCAATCCAGCTATCTGAATAACTGACGGAGATACTATCGGAAATAGGGGTTTTTATTTTACCGTGCAGCGTAACAGAATTGCTTGCGAAAGTAACAGTAGAAAAAATGCTGCATACTAAAAATAAAAAACGGTTGATGTTCATCAGAGTGCAGTTTTGATTTATGGATATAACAGCAATTCATTCTTTTTTATTGCCTGATTAACTGTACTTTGAAAACGTTTAGTACAACCTTATAATTTCCGCTAATTTATAGCATCAGGTTAATGAAACATCCTGATAAATTAAGTTTAAAATGTATCCGGCTAATAAGAATTACCTGGCTGTTAAATTATCCTTTAATCCTGTTCGTTATTGATCCCCTATAATTTCGTAGTTTTAACACATGTCCGTCAATACACTGGATACCGGCCTGATCGATTCAGAAAATACAATATTTACCAAAGCCGTTGCTTTGGTAAAAGAAACTACGCAAAATTTGTTTCTTACCGGAAAGGCAGGTACAGGTAAAACCACCTTTCTGAAATATATTAAGCACCATGCTGCCAAGCAATGCGCCATAGTAGCACCCACCGGTGTAGCTGCAATAAATGCTGGTGGCGAAACTATTCATTCATTTCTGCAGTTGCCGTTCGGACCTTTTGTGCCTGGCACAGCCGGTGGCTATGGCAGGCAGGGTGAGGCCACACAAGATAAACATTCTTTACTGGCCAACCTCCGCCTGAAAGAAACCAAAATAAAGCTGCTGCGCAAACTGGAGTTACTGATCATAGACGAGGTAAGCATGGTGCGCTGCGACCTGCTGGACAGTATGGACCTTGTGCTGCGCCATGTTCGCAAAAGCAGGGAGCCATTCGGAGGCCTTCAGGTGGTTTTCATTGGCGACCTCTTTCAATTGCCTCCTGTAGCTAAAGACGAAGACTGGGAAATTCTTAAAAACTTTTACAACAGCCCTTATTTTTTCGACTCAGCTGTATTGAGGCAGAATCCTCCTTTGTATATAGAACTAAGGAAAATATACCGGCAGAAAGAACAGGCTTTTATTGATATACTAAACCGTATAAGGACAGGCCTTGTGGAACACCAGGATATTCAACAACTCAACACTCTTTACGACCCGTTGCCTCAAAAAGACAGTGGCTATATTATTCTTTGCACACACAACCGGATTGCTGACAACATTAATCAGGAATCGCTCAATAAATTAACCACACCTTCCCATACCTTTAAGGGAACAATAACCAATGAATTCAACCCCAAAAACCTTCCCACTGATGAAGTTCTTACCGTTAAGCAGGGCGCTCAGGTAATGTTTGTAAAAAACGATATACAGATACCAAGAAGGTACTATAACGGCAAAATAGCCAAAATTGAAAAAATTGATGCCGAAGGTATATGGATCAGTTTTCCGGATGACAATAACAAGGAAACATTGCTGCTGGAATTGGAAACCTGGAGAAACATGCGCTATACGCTTAATCAGCAGAAAGGGGAAATTGTGGAGGAGGAAAGCGGTAGCTTTACGCAATACCCGATAAGGCTGGCCTGGGCCATCACGGTTCACAAAAGCCAGGGCCTTACCTTGCAGAAGGCGGTGGTAGATCTTAACCAGTCGTTTGCACCCGGACAGGTATATGTAGCGTTAAGCCGGTGCACTACTATGGATGGCCTTGTGCTTCGCAGCAGGCTCAGCATTGAAAATGTAATAACCGACAACCGTATCATTGATTATGCACAATCGGAAAAAGACGAAGACGAATTGGATAATATCCTGGATAGAGGTCGGAGAGAAGCTGCTGCTGCCCGACTTTACAGGATATTTTCATTCGCGGATTTGATAGAACACTTAGCACATTTGCTTCCAGTAATAGCTAAATGGAAAACCGGGCCAAAGGAAAAACACCTGGAACTGCTTACACAGATTAATGGTGCTGTAACAAAAGCAGACGGGCATGCCAAAGGGTTTCATAAGGAGATAAATCTACTTACTGCTAATGCTGAATTTGTGAAATTATATGAACGTAAAAGAGCTGCTGCAAATTACTTTTCAGAGCAAATGCTGTCGCCACTCATCCTTGCTGCAGAGGAACATATCAAATCGCTGGGAACACTCACAAAAACAGTTAAACAGGTGCGGGTTTGGAAAGAACTGAAAGACTACCTGATACTAAAAAACAAGGAAATATTAGATGCTTAATATCTATACTTAGCCATGGTATACCCTTGAAGCAATTATCCGGCCATTTCTTATTTCAAGCACTTCAGCTACAAGCATTTCAGGTTCGCCATCTACCCGGCGGATGTATTCCATAAATACCCTGTGCTCATTCTCTGTAAGCGATGTAGGTATATAATGAAGCGTAGGAAGCTTTTCAAATGCTTCTGCCCACCAATTCCGGAGTGCATCGGTACCTGTTATAAAACCATTGGTTTCCGGTTTCAGTATCTTTAGTTTCGGACTGTAGTGCCTCGCATCTTCATGATACAGACTGAGCAAGTCATCAATATTTTTTGCATTAAATACCTCAAACCATTCTGCTGCAATAAACTTATTTTCCTGCTGTGGTGTCATAAATAATGCCGGTATTGCTGTAAGACGCTGAATTTTTTATAGTGCAAAGATACAATATTCAGCTTGCCCGCTGACTAATTCATCTTAAAAGGAGTAATAAGCAGAAATTCAGGAATAGTAACCTTGATTTTCCTTTTATCAAAAAGGTCAATAATAAGGTAGTTACCAAACATTTTACCAATATCACTGTGCAGATTAACAGCCGAAGAATATTGGTAATTGCCACCCGAAGTAATTACTGGCTGCTCGCCAACTACACCTTCGCCTTCTACTTCTCTATGGCTACCATTACTGTCAATTATGTGCCAATGACGGCTGAGTAATTTCACGGGATGGGCAGACAGGTTCTCAATGGTAATGCGGTAAGCAAACAGAAATTCAGCATTCAGCGGATTGGAATGGCCCGGCTGGTAGAAGGTTTCCACCATAACATTTACACCTTCTGTAACCTGTTGCACCATAACAAATCGGATTGATTGTGTAAAGTTAGGGAAATATTGATTTATCGGTATTGCTTTTTAGCTTGCTATTGATTATGTCTATAACCATATCTCGTTCATAGCCTTTTTGAACCAGGTATTTATAGGTCTTTCTGTACTTAATTATTTGATTACGTTCACTTTTTAGTTCTACAATTTTTTTATTTGTAAGCTTTTCAATCATTTTTTCATAATCATCAGCATCTATTTCGGCAAGCCCTTTTTTGATGCAGTAATCAGAAATCTTTCTAAGTTTGAGCTGCTGCTTAATTTTCTCCTTGCCCCAGTGGTTCATCCTGAACTTGCCTCCTGCATAGGCTTTTGCATATCTTTCCTCATTCAGTATACCCTTTTCAATCAACCGGCTGATTTGTTCCTCCGATTCATCCTTGCCACACCCCAATTCATAAAGCTTGTTTCTAACTTCCCAATGGCACCTTTCCTGGTATTTGCAATAATTTAGAATAGCAGGACCAAATCCCGACTCTTGTATTATTTTCCCTTCATTATCAAAGTGTTGCACCCTATCCATATCTTCATCAGTTTCATCGCCTATAATAAAACTATTTTCATAAATCAGATGAATAACAGAAGTCAATTATCGTGATCACCTGCCCATAAAAACCATCAATATCTGAACATCACTTGGGTTTACACCACTGATGCGGCTGGCCTGGCCAAGTGTTCTTGGCTTTATTTTACTCAACTTTTGCCTGGCTTCTGTTGAAATAGCCGAAAGCTTGTCGTAATTAAATGATTCAGGAATCATTAAATCTTCCAGTCCGGCCATTTTTTTAACGAGATCATGCTCTTTTTCTATGTAAACATCATATTTTACCTGGATTTCGACCTGCTCAAGAATCAATGGATCCGCATCACCAACGATATCCTTAAGTGCAGTTATATGCCCAATCATCTCTTTCAATCCAATGCCCGGTCTGAGCAACAATTTACCAGCTCTGATCTTTTCATTAAGAATAGGTGAGTCATTTTTTTCCAGCAAACCTCTCGACATTTCCCGGTCAACAGAAAAATCAGCCAGAATTTGTTTTATTTTAACCACTTTATCCGCCTTCTCCAACATTAGGTTTAATCTTTCATCAGTTGCCAGGCCTAAGTGATGGCCTAAGCCGGTTAACCGTAGATCAGCATTATCCTGCCGTAAAAGAGTGCGGTATTCTGCCCTGCTTGTAAACATTCGATATGGTTCATCAGTACCTTTATTAATCAGGTCATCTATAAGCACCCCTATATAGGCATCATTTCTCTTTAAAACCACTGGTTCTTTATCCTCCGCTGCCTGGCTGGCATTAATTCCCGCCATCAATCCCTGGCAAGCTGCTTCTTCATATCCGGTTGTACCATTTATTTGCCCGGCGAAGAAAAGGTTGTGGATAAGCTTGGTTTCCAGAGTAAATTTTAATTGTGTTGGCGGGAAATAATCATATTCTATAGCATATCCCGGTCTGAAGAACTTACAATGCTCAAATCCAGGCACCCTGCACAATGCTTTATACTGCACATCTTCCGGCAAAGAGGTACTGAACCCATTCACATAAATTTCAACAGTATTCCAGCCTTCTGGTTCCACAAAAAGCTGATGCCGGTCCCTTTCTGCAAACCTGTTTATTTTATCCTCTATACTTGGGCAATATCTTGGTCCACTACCTTTTATACGACCCTGATACATTGGCGACTGATCAAAGCCTGTTTTCAGTATTTCATGCACCTCTGGGCTGGTGTATGTTATCCAGCAGCATCTCTGTTGATTTGGTAATATCTTTTTTACCGGCAAATAAGAAAATCCTACTACCTCTTCATCGCCATTCTGAATTTCCATTTTACTGTAATCAAGACTACGACCATCGACCCTTGGTGGTGTACCGGTTTTAAGCCTGGCAGTGTCAAATCCAAGTTCTACAAGTTGTTCGGTAATTCCGGTTGCTCTTTTTTCACCCATTCGCCCTCCACCAAACTTCTTCTCACCAATATGAATAACACCATTCAGAAATGTACCGTTGGTCAGTATCACGCATTTAGATCTGATTTCTTGACCCATCCCTGTTACAACTCCTTTTATTGTTCCACGTGAAACAATCAGGCCACTTACCATATCCTGCCAAAAATCAATGTTTGGTGTTTTTTCAAGCATCTCCCTCCAGGTAGAAGCAAAGAGCATCCGGTCATTCTGGCTTCGCGGACTCCACATTCCGGGACCTTTTGATTTATTCAGCATTCTGAACTGAATAGTGCTAATATCACTTACAACTCCGCTATAACCTCCCAGAGCATCAATCTCTCTTACAATCTGGCCTTTTGCTATACCTCCCATAGCAGGATTGCAACTCATCTGGGCTATTGTTTGCATATTCATTGTAATCAGCAAAACTTTTGATCCCATATTTGCAGCAGCAGCAGCAGCCTCACATCCGGCATGGCCAGCACCTACAACAATAACATCATAATCAGGAAACATGGATACAAAGATACGAACGGTAGCATTGATAAAAGACATCGCAGTCCATAAATAATACCATCAATTATACAATACCAAAATCTACTGTTTCACGTGGAACAATGGAAATTCTACTAAACTAACTAAACCTAACTATAAGTACTTAAAAAAATTAACAAATAGACCATCAAACCCTCTAAGACTAAAATCTTACCATAACAACAATCTAAAATTAAGAATCAGAATAGAATTTTAGGAGTAGAAAATTTAATCTAAGCAAGAAAAGAAAATTATCCTAGAAACACTTAAAGTAAGAATAGTGAAACCAATATCTGGATCTTGTCCATCAACTCATTCTTTTTACTGTAAAACAATTTTTTTTCCACGACTATTAAACATGGATGATAATTAGTTTGGCTGATGAAAACATGGAAACAACTACAAAAAAATAGGCTACCCGTATGAGTAGCCTACAGAAACAAAAAAATCAATCTTATCTTAAGACTACAAATTTCTTAAACATTTCTTTACCATTCGATGATACCACCATGTAGTAACTTCCATTAGCAAGTTTTTCAGTCGAATAAGTATACTTATCATTAAGCTGAACACCTGTATGTTTTTCTTTTGCTACTACCTGACCTGCACTATTAAGTATTGTATAACTAACAACACCTGCAGGATCATTGAAGGACACCGAACCATTAACAACATCTGATGCAGGGTTCGGGAAAATTGTGAAATTCTGGAATGCCTGATTTACATTCTTTACTGCGGTTTTACTGGTATCAGGTACATAACTTGTGGTAGTAAAAGCTATTGCAGGAACTAATCCTTTCTGAGTACTGAATATTACAGAGTCTACACTTGAAAGTAAACTTGTACCTCCGAAAGTTGTAGGGCTCATGCCGTATCCTGCATATGACTGCAGAGGTCCTGAGCCATCGTTCCAGCCACCAGGCCACATTGTAGATGGATACTCAATTGTTCCGAAATTGAAGGTACCATAAGTACGTGGATAAGCATTAATATTACCATCTAAACCTGCATACCAGCCATTTTCTAAATCTGGAGCAATAAAATACCAACTGTTAGAATCTACTTTTACTAAATTAATACCATTCGAATCAAGAACAACAGCATTAAAATATCCACCTGAAGTATCAGCAGGATTTGAATTGGTTGAAGGGAAATTCTTTTGCCCGATAGCAACAAGCTCCAATTCATTTGTCTGCATAAAATTATCAAGAGTATCTATGCCATCAACCCATTTAAAGAAATATACAGATACACCAGATATTGAAGAAATAATATGACCTGTATCTGTGTTAGAAACCATTGTAAACTGTACAGTATCAAAATATCCACCACCTTTTGCAATATAATACATTGGACCCCACAAATAATGGTCTCCGGTTGGAGCAGTTGTACCTAATGCCGGCTCTTCAAAAAAGCTCGCTATTGGATGATGATTTACAAAATCATAACGGCTTTTAGAATACAGGCTGTCTGTAAGATAGAAAGAAGTACTTAAAGTATCGTCACCCAGATACTGATCCGGAGTGGCAGTTTTTATAGTATATTTTGTGGTTATACGTCCATCACCAGATGTAATACCTGTCATATTAAATTCTGGACCGTAAAAAGCCCAAATTGAATCACTTGCAGGGAAAGATGATAATTTAGTTGAGTCAGAATGAACCACCGAAGAAGAACCGCTATTAGGATAAAATGTAGTAGTTGAATACAGTGTAGTCTGACCTGGATCAGCAGTACCGAAATTGGCTACAAATGCTCCATTAACACCTTTATAAGCCAGAGGGTTAATGCCAGATGTAAGCTGACTATAAGGTATTGCATAATCATGATATAAACTGTAACCTTGGTTAATCAAACCGAGGTCATAGGTGTTTCCTAATCCCCAAAGGGTGATAGTCATGCGTGCAGTATCTCCGGCAATACCATCATGATATTTAGCATCAATTGCATCTCCATCAGCTTTGGTAATCATGAAAACAGGGCAACCGGTAAAAGTAGTACCGGCAGACATACCGATAACACCATTTGGCGCATTATTCACAATTACAACTGCAATGGCACCTGCAGCATAACAAGCAGCAGCCTTTTGACTGAAATAATTACCACCCCGGTAAACCAATGCGATCTTACCAGTCATATCTACAGTAACAGCAGACGTAGCAAGGCTATCACCTGCCTGTGGCATAATTATCTGCTTATTTACCAGTGGTGTTGTAACCGGAGTTCCCCAACTGTTTGTCCAGGCATAGCTATATTGCTTATCTCCTGCAACACTTACTGGGCTTAACACTTCAAAACGCACACCAACATAATCCTGGTAATAATTAGACGCCAAAGTACCTACTGCACCAAAAGCCAATGGATGCTTCGTCTGTGCATTAACAATTCCCGCACTGCAAATCAACAATGCAAGCAAAGAATTCCTGAACAAGTTTAATTGCTTCATAAAATAATATTTGATTTTTGGATGCAATTTAAGGATATCTGCCTAAATAAAAAAAATTACCTTATAATTGCAACAAAAAAAAATTATAATAATATTACTAGACAATATTCAATTCTCTGCTCAATGCCAGCATTCTATCTATAGGAACTTTTGCTGCCAATCTCAATTGCTCATCCATTAAAATCTCAGGTGATTCATTTCTGAGGCAAAGATAAAGTTTCTCCAATGTGTTGAGTTTCATATGAGGACAGTCGTTACAAGCACATGCATTATCCGGTGGTGCGGATATGAGTATTTTATCCGGAGCACTTTGTTGCATTTTATGCAGAATACCGGATTCTGTAGCCACAATAAATATTTTGCATGGATCTTTTGATATATAACACAAAAGTTGAGTCGTAGATCCTATAAAATCTGCTATACTTAACAAAGATTCTTCACATTCCGGATGAGCAATGACCTTTGCATCCTGATATCTTTCTTTCAACTTTGTAATTTTACTTACTGAGAATATTTCATGCACCATACAGGCGCCGTTCCATAATAACATATTACGACCGGCAACCTTATTAATATAGCTCCCCAGATTTTTATCAGGAGCAAAAATAATTTTCTGATCATTTGGCAGATATTCAACAATGGCTCTTGCATTTGATGATGTACAAATGATATTACTTAGAGCCTTTATACCCGCTGAACAATTAATGTACGAAATAACCAGATGGTCGGGATGACTATCAACAAATCTTTTAAACAGATGCGGTGGACAACTATCACTAAGCGAGCATCCAGCATTAATATCTGGCAAAAGAACTTTTTTGCCCGGATTAAGAATCTTTGCAGTCTCAGCCATAAAATGCACTCCTGCAAAAACGATAACATCTGCATCAGTAGCCTCAGCTTTTTGTGACAAACCGAGACTATCACCCACATAGTCAGCTATATCCTGTATATCTGGCTCCTGGTAGTAGTGAGCCAGAATAATTGCATTCTTCTCCTTTTTAAGTTTTTCAATTTCTGTAAAAAGGTCCAATGCAGGATTAATATCATTTTCATTGAGAATAATTTCACCACTTTTTATCATACAACAAAGTTACATTATAACATCAAAAAAACTTTACCCGGAAGCATTTTTCACACTAATTCACATTCGTAATAAATACCTTTAAATTTCTTAAAAAAACTCACTGCTACTATTAGGTTTGTGAAAATGGGGAATAATAAAAGTTATTCCTATTGGAAATATGCTTCCCGCAATATTATCCACATGTTATGGCAATGTTACCCACACATGAAAACCAACACCAGTAGCTAATTCACACCCTAATTGTGGATTGTGGATTAATAACTCTGTTGGTAAAAAAATGTAACTGAATATCGGAGTAAGCTGTGGAAAAAAATAAATTCAGTGGCATAACTCAACCAGACAGATGGCAAGAAAAGAGTTACTCCGGAAACAGTTGATTTTATACATAACTTATCCACACTCAAAACGCAGTTTCTAAGGGGTAAAAAGCAGCCTCAAAATAATAGGTCTTTTTTCACATGCAATATAAAAAGGAAGTAATGGATATATTATGACGGCAATCCGGCCCGGCGCAACTTGTTTGAAATCCTCAAGGTTATTTAAGTACTTAAATCAGACATTAAGAATTATATTTGTGAAGAATCTTTTTATAAAAACTACAATAAATAATTATGATACAACGCAAACAATCTGTTTATCTCCTTCTGGCTGCATTGTTAAATGCCGGTGTTTTTTACTTTGATCTTTATCAATATCATTTGTTGGATACCAGTACATTTACACCACTCAGGGTAAATGACCATTTTCCATCCTTACTATTAGCATTGCTCATTACCCTGATTCCGCTGATAACTATTTTTCTTTTTAAGAACAGGAAATTGCAGGTAAGGTTGTCATTAATAAGTTTGCTTGCAATAGTTTCATTTATTGCAATAATGCTTTGGCGTGTTAACGGATTAAGTAAAATGACTCCGCCACCACATGATGGCAGCTACTGGATAGGTGCAGTATTACCTGTAATTTCGCTTGTATTTGTTTTCCTGGCTATAATTGGTATACGCAAAGATGACAAATTGGTAAAGTCGGTTGACAGGCTCAGATAGATAAATGGCCTATCTTCTTCTGAATGGTTTATTAGGATCTATATCCTCATTGTTTCCTTTTCTGCCTGATGAATGATTGCCGCCTTTTGATAGCTGAAAAGTTATGCCAAAATTAATACCAACATTACTAAAAGGTTGTGCATAAGCCGGACTGTTATAACCGTTTGAATCTACGGCAATATTTTTGCTGAATTTATAAGTAGGTGCACCTGTTATGCTTTGTGGCTGGCCATTATAAGAGGCTGCTGTAATATCGGCCTCTTTTATAAACGGAGAGAGGGATAACAAACTGATTTCTCCCCAGATTTTAATTTTATCTCTAATGTTATAGCTCAGTCCCCCGGCAGCAGCAAAACCAAGAGAAAAACTACTTGTTACACTAAGGCTGATATCATTTTCTGTCAGGGCGCCCGTTCCGGGAGCATTAACTATAATTTGATTTTGTGTTATTTTGGTACTTATCGGTAATGCTAAACCCATCCGGCAGTATAGGTCAATCTTATCTCCGCCAGAGTGTAAAACCAATGATGGTATAACTATAAATGGAGATTTTGCCTGTTGCTGAACAGTAACATTGCTAAGAACGCCCTGGTAGTTATAATTGCTTTCAGTGAAACTATATTGCTTTGTTGAAATACCCAGATTACCGTCCAGCTGCACACCTACATGCTCATTAAACATATAGCCAACTCCCACAAAAGTACCCAACCCTGCAGAAAAGGAAGTGTTTTTTACCTTGTATTGCAGCGTACTGTCATTAAGTGATCCATTATAAGGCTGACTTGTACCATCCAGCGTTTGCCCGGCCTGTGGAATGGCATAACCAAGGCCAAGTCGCAGATAAAAACCCTGGGAATACCCAATATTGGTAAGTGTAGTGAAAATAAGTATTCCGGTAATCAGCTTTTTCATGTAACTCAATTAAAACACAAAGATAGGGCTACATTAAAAAAGAAACCCAGTGAAATCGTACTAATCAGGAAATTATTATTATTTTTCAAAAAACTGTAAAAATCTTGGAAGAGCAAACCGTACCCTCTGTTTTTGACGAGCTGGCCAACGATAAAAGCTATTTTGAATATGCCACTACAGGGCAACGGTTTATCAATTTCATCATTGATGTGCTGGTATGTTATGCCATCAGGATTCTTGTTTTTATGACAATAGCATTCTTAATGGCTTGGGCTGGCAGCAGTACTGAAGATATAACGAGTCTATTTACTAACACGTGGTTCACTTATTTGGTTGGTATCGTTTTATACATCATCATCTATACAGTTATTGAAGGCCTCACAAAAGGCAGGACTTTAGGCAAGCTGATTACCCGGACAATAGCTGTAAAACAGGATTTTACTCCAATAGGATGGAATGAAGCTTTTAAAAGAACATTATGCCGGCTGATACCATTTGATGCAATCAGTGCATTAGGTGGTAACCCCTGGCATGATTCAATTACAAAAACAACTGTAATCAAAAGTAATATTATGCATGTGTAAATGAAATACTCCGCATTACTGGAATGCGGAGTATAAAGTTATTAAAACGAAACGTCAACTAATTAATCATCTCCTACCGCTTCATTTTCGCCTCAATCTCTTCAACCGTTATAGGTATATTTTTAAACAGATCCGCATTTCCTTTTTTTGTGATCCATATGTTGTTCTCAATTCGTATACCCATCTGTTCCTCTTCTATATATATGCCTGGCTCTATGGTAAACAGCATTCCCTCTCTTATAGGATCGGTATAAGAACCTATATCATGTACCACCAGGCCAAGGAAGTGTGTAACCCCATGATAGAAATATTTCTTAAAGGCAGGGTTATCGGGGTCCTGGTTTTTAATATCTGCTTTACTTATCAGCCCGATTTTCAAAAGCTGCTTTTCCATTTCTTCATTAATACTTTTCACATAATCCTGAAACTGCAGGCCGGGCTTCAGTATCTTTTTGCCATGGTTATGTACATCAAGGCAGGCATTGTATACTTCCTTCTGGCGTTTGGTAAATTTACCGTTTACTGGCACAGTCCGGGTAAGGTCGGCATTATAATTACCATACTCGGCTCCAAAATCCATCAGTATCAGTTCGCCATCCTTACACTCCTGGTTATTCTCTTCATAATGCAGTGTTCTCGCCCGGTCGCCTGAGGCTATAATGCAGCCATATGCATGGCCGGTTGCCCGGTTGCGAAGAAATTCATGTGTCAGTTCAGCTTCAATCTCATACTCCATTACTCCGGGTTTGATGAATTTCAACACCCGGTCCAGTGCCTTGGCTGTAATATCTATGGCTACTTTGGTTACTTCTACCTCTTCTGCTGTTTTCACACACCTCAGTTCTTTCATAATCCTTGCAGCCCGTTCATAATGGTGTATCGGGTATTTCTTCATTACCTCCTGCACAAATAGCAGGTCGGTGCGGGGAAGCTCTGTATCCAGTCGGTTGTGCTCATTGGTATTAAGGTACACAATATCTGCACTGTTCATCATTACCTGCAGCATGGCTTCAAAACCTTCAAGCCATTGCACATTTTTTATGCCCGATATTGCAGTAGCCTCTTCTTTTCGCAGTTTATGTCCTACCCATTTTTCCAGCAGTTCATTAGGCTTAAGCAGTACCAGCACCTCGCGCATATTCTTATCCGGATTGTCCGGGTAGAGTACCACAATCGTTTTTTCCTGAACTACTCCGCTCAGCCACATCACATCGGCATCGGGTTTGTAGCCATAGGTGCCATCGCCACCCTTCGGAAATACCGGGCTGCAAGGGAAAATTGCAACTGAATTGGGCTTCATTTTTTCAACAAACCTCGCCCGGTTCTGTTCGTATAATTTTGATGAAATCGGTAAATATTTCATTTTTAGGAAAATATTTGAGAGTGTGAAGGTAATGTAACTTGGCAATTTGCTCAATAAAACCGGCAGGATATTTAATTCACCGCTATTTTCCATTCCTTCACCGACTTACCAGATTCTTTAGCCGAAATAAATTTGCGTGAGCTAAAGCCAGAATATACTTTTGTCGCATATTCACAAAACAGCCATGCTTAAATTTATACACACCCATTTAATGAGAACATTATGCATTCTATCCATGCTTTTGATAGTATCAGCAGCCAATGCCCAATACAAACTTAGCGGTACTGTAATTGATAATAAAGACAAGCCCATAAAAGGTGCAAGTGTATATCTGGACAACACTCTCGATGGCGCCACCACCGACAGCCTTGGTGTATTTACCTTTACCACCACCGAAAAAGGAAACCAGAGCATTGTTGCATCTGAGATAAGCCACGAAACAGCCGGACTGCCGATTGTAATAATGGGCGATATCAGCGGTATAGTATTACACCTGAAAAAAAACGCAGTGCACGACCTTAGCGCTGTTGTGATTACTGCAGGTTCTTTTGAAGCATCGAACGATAAAAGCAAAACAGTACTTAAACCACTCGATATAGTTACCACAGCTGGAGCCAATGCCGATGTGGTTAAAGCGCTGGAAATGCTGCCAGGCACACAACAAACCGGTCCGGATAATGGTTTATTTGTAAGGGGTGGCGATGCCAGCGAACTCTCAATACTTGTAGATGAAATGGTAGTACAAAATGCTTTTTTCAGTGGCCCTCCCGGTGTGGCTACCCGCAGCCGTTTTGGCGCTTTCAATTACCAGGGAGTATCTTTCAGCAGTGGTGGTTACAGCGCTCGTTATGGACAGGCATTATCTGGTGTGCTGGAACTCAACACTACCGATCTTCCAGATAAAAGTACAGTAAATCTCGGTGTAAACATGGCCGGACTGTATGCATCTGGAACAAAAAAGTGGAAAAACAGCGCTCTTGATATTGGAGGCAGTTACAATAATCTTACTCCTTTTTACGGATTGGCAACCACCAATTTCAAATTCTATAATGTACCAGTTGGCGGTAGCGGCAATCTGCGCTATGTATGGAAACCCAATAAAAACGGAATTCTCAAAATAACTGCCAATACCTCTTATATAACCAGTGGCATATCTATTCCCAACCCATATGCCGGCATTGTGGATACCGGCCTGAATAAACTGAATCCGTTTGCCGGATTACCAGATACGGTAAACTTTGTAACCAAAGACCAGTACTATTACACCAATGTATCCTATAAGCAATTGTTTAAAGCCAGATACAGTCTTTACACTGCCGCATCCTATAGCCTGGATACCACTAAGAATACATTCGGTCCAATACCTATTAATGAGAAAGACCAGCGGGCGCAGTTTCGAATAGAAGGCAAGGATTTTTTTACCAGCCGGCTCAACCTCCTTGCGGGTGCAGAAGTGCAACATTACAGTATCAGCAAATCATTTGATACCCTGAATGAAAACTTTGCCGAAACCCAACTGGCAGGCTATACCGAACTGGAATGGACTCCCATAAACAGGATAGCCATAAAGCCTGGCCTGCGGTATGAACACAGCCAGTTGCTCAATAAAGATGACATTGCTCCGCGTATATCAATGGCAATTAAAACAGGTATTAACAGCCAGGTATCACTGGCCAGTGGTGTCTTTTATCAGAACCCCGATAATCTATATCTTTTAGCCGGCCTCCGGCCAAATATGCAGGAAGCAATTCATTATATAGTTAACTGGCAATATACAAAGAATGACCGCACACTCCGGATTGAAGCGTATTACAAAAAATACCAGGACTTAGTAAGGGAATTGCACGATACTCTATTTGATCCCAATAGTTATAGGATTATAACTGATTCAACTAAGGTAAATAATAATGGTTATGGATATGCACAGGGCATTGAACTCTTCTGGAGGGATAAAAAGAGTGTAAAAAATCTGGACTATTGGGTATCGTACAGTTTTATCGACACCAGGAGATTGTATGCCAATTATATATCAGAGGCAACGCCAACATACATTGCAGCTCACAACCTGAACCTGGTGGCTAAATATTTTGTAGATAAATGGCAAACCAATTTCAGTGCCACTTATAGCTATGCCAGTGGCCGCCCTTATTTTAATCCCAATAATCCTACCTTCTTAGGAGACCGCACCCCTGATTTTAATAACCTCGCCCTAACTGTGGCATACCTGCATAGCTTTGGCAAATGGTTTACAGTCTTCTATCTGAGTATAGATAATATTACCAACCAGCATAATGTTTTTGGTTACCGTTACACATATAACAGCGCAAATGTGGTTGATGGCAGAAACCCTATAGTTCCTGCCTTATACCGCTCCGTATTTTTTGGTGTGAATATGTCGCTGACGCAGTTTAAGAAGGATGAATTATAAAGTCTGACGAAATAATAATTAACAGGAATAAATACAACTAAACATAAAAAAATGAAAAAGATCATCCTAATGAGTGCATTGGCGCTTGCAGTTATGAATGCAGAGGCCCAGGATTTTAAGGCTCCGCTCGAAAAAACATTCCTTGCTTTTGATACTACACAGGATATGACTGTAAAAGTAGAACAGAGCAATAAACTGTCGCTCATAACAAAGAAATGGGGTAATGACTGGATTACCCACTATTATCTGTCCTTCAGTAAAGCGGTACTTTCCTACCTCGAAAAAGATGCCACGAAGCGCGATGCATACTTAGATGAAGCAGAGAAAGAACATGAAGAAGCAGTGAGTATACTTGCAAAAGAAAATGATGAAACTTTTGTGCTGGGGGCAATGATAGCCAATGCCCGTATGGCTGTAGATCCCATGAATCGCTGGCAGAAATACGGGCAGTTATTCAGCCAGAACCTGGAAAGTGCGAAAGATTTGAACCCCAATAACCCACGCATGTATTATCTCCAGGGAATTAGCAAATTTTATACACCCAAAGCTTATGGCGGTGGCAAGAAAACAGCTCAACCCTATTTTGAAAAAGCCGATGCTCTTTATGCAAAAGAAACCGGTGGCGATATCACTAAACCTTATTGGGGCAAGGATAAAAATACTTATTTTCTGAGCCAGTGCAAGATAGACGATAAGGATACTGACAATCATTGATTGGCTGTTCAAAAAGCTTTTAAGCAATAAGGTTCATTTATTTCTCTAAGATGCAAAAATTATAATACTAAATTTGCAGGATGAATAAATGCCTTATTGCTTTTTTATTTATCCTGACTTCTGTTCAATGCCAGGCTCAGAATATCGGGGGGATAGGTGCTCAGTTGATTATAGATACCACTGGCGGCTGGACCATGCCCCGGATTTTTTCCCTGGTTCCAGGCAGCCCTGCTTATGATAGCCTCAGAGCTACCGATTATATAATTTCGGTAAATGACATCAGTTGCCGTAATAAAACTATTGAAGAAGTGGTAGGGCTGATAAGAGGCGAAGCAGGAACAATGGTAACCGTTACTACGGCCAATACCAAGGAGGGCGAAGCCCCACGGATTCATCAGCTGAAGCGGGTAGGTATGAACATCCCCCAACCTGCCGACCCTAAAGATGCATTTTTTGCCAATTGCGATAATGCCGTAAAAGCACTGAAACAAACAGGAGCTACAATAGTAAAAACATTCAACTCAGATTGCGGCAACTACTTTTTCAACTTCGATGGGGCTGCCGGTAAATTCCATATTCGTATCATAGCTATGACTGACCCGGCTGATAAAAGCGGTCTGGGCTTCCGGATTTCTGGTAAAGTTTTTGATAATGAACATGAATCAGAAGCTACCGATCTGGGTATCATTGATTCAAAAAAAGGAGTTAATGGCAATGCACAAACTGAAGGCTCGGTTTCTTTCACTAAAGATTGTGTAGGAACAATAGCTGTAACGTTACATGATGACAATAAAAAATGTCATGCTATGTATGTAATGGTTTATAAATAAGCAGCTAACTCAGGCACCCATTGTTATTTCATGTATTAACATCCCAAAACATAAATAATATCTATATAAAATAGGCCTTTTAAAATTAATTACCTTTACCCCTTGGCTTTTTCATTGTCCAAAAGAAAAAAAATCATCAAATACGGGTTACTTTTTGTATAAATCAGTATTAACAGTGCAGGGCTTTATAAACACCGAACAACAGCTTTTAGAATCTCTGGCTTCTGGCAACCGAAAAGTGGCCAATCAGGTGTACCAGCAAAATTATCCGATAGTAAAAGGATGGCTGGCTAAAAACGGCGGTTCTGAATCAGATGCAGCTGATCTTTTTCAGGAAGCTATGGTGGTATTGTTTGGCAAAGCTCAGGATACCGGTTTCAGGCTCACGTGCTCTATAAGTACTTACCTGATGGCTGTTTGTAAGCATTTGTGGTACAAAAAACTACAGAAGCAAAGCCGGGATCCCGTTTTCCTTAAGGAGAACATAGGTACGGATGAAGATGAAGGTGGCATTGGCTATGAAGATGATGTGAAAGTACACGAAGAACGGGAAATACATTATGATATGCTTAATGCCGCGTTGGACCAGGTGGGTGAACCCTGCAGATCTTTGTTAAAAGCCTTTTATCATAATGATAAAAGCATGCAGGAAATAACAGCAGCATTCGGGTACACCAACACGGATAATGCTAAAACACAAAAATACAAGTGTCTCGCCCGGCTTCGCAAGATTTTTTATAGCATGGCAGACAATTAAAATGGTAAAATGTATTTACTGGTATAGTGAGAATGAATTTGAATTATTAATAGCAAGATTTTGTAAGTGATGTCTATAAACAACAATATCTGGGAAATTGCCGAAGCATTTGTAGCAGGTACCCTGTCTGAAACCGATTTGAAAGAACTGAATAGCCGAGTGGCATCAGATATAGAATTTGCAGCAGAATTTTCTGAAAGTACCAACCTGCTCAAGTCAATGAAGGCAAATGGGAAGCAGAAACGTTTCCGTAACCTGCTTTCTGAAATTCACGAATCTGAAATAAAAAACCCAAAAGCAAAAACAGGCAGGCGTATAGAATTGCCTGCTCATTTCTGGCGAACAGCAGCAGTTGCCGCCGGTGTTGCATTGCTTACTTCTACCATTACCTATACAATACTGAATCCATCCATAAAGAAAAATGATTACCAGTATGTAACAATAAGCCGTGAGGTAGCCGGCTTAAGAGAATCTCAGAAACAACTGAACCAGAACCAGAAAAAGCTGGAAACCGACATTAAGAAAATAAATCAGCCTCCGGCAGCACATGTGAGGTTTACAGGTACGGGATTTGCTATCAACAATGAAGGCTATTTTGTTACCAGCAATCACGTAGTAGAAGGTGCCGATTCAATATATATTCAGGATCGCAACGGTGAATATTTTAAGGCAAATAAGCTTGCTTTTGATGCAGAGTCAGATCTCGCAGTATTGAAAATAGCCCGCAAGAGTTTTCATTTTGGTAAAGGTGAAGTGCCTTATACTTTCGCTACTGGAAAATCGGGCTTAGGTACCAATATATTCACCCTTGGTTATCCGAAAAATGACCTCTTTTACAGTTCTGGGGCTATTAGCTCAAGTAATGGTTTCGATGGCAACGAACTGCAATATACACTCGAGTTGCCAGTTGGTCATGGACAGAGTGGCTCACCGGTATTGGATGAAAAAGGCAATGTGATTGGTATATTAACCGCAATGGGCGGCGATGCCGAAGCCAATACTTACGCAGTGAGTTCTCAAGCGCTTATTTCATTAATTCACGATCAGCTTTCCGACAGCCCCATACGCATAAATAAAACTAATAAGCTGCATGGCCTCAGCAGGGAGCAACAAATTGAAAAGATGCAGGCTTTTACCTTCTCAGTGAAAGTCTATAAGAAATAAAGGCACAAATCCTGAAATATTATTATTAAACACAATAGCACCTAATAATCTTATTTCAATGGCTGCTACTAAAGGCTAAGCGGTAAAGTAAATACCTGTGTCCCTGCAAGTTTAGTAAAATGACTTATCAACATAGTCCATATCAATCTGCATTCCCTACCTTTGCACCCCTAAAGGAATCTTTTGAGCGTTTACAAAAATTTATTAAAGAAACGAAATACTAATCCGCAGGCCGAGATGGGTTTTCTCGACCATGTCGAAGACCTGCGATGGCATATCATCCGGAGTGCTGCGGCCATATTGGTTGCTGCAATTGTTGTTTTTTGCAAAGTTGAGGTGGTTTTCGACCGCGTGATTTTAGGTCCCGCTCATGGCGATTTCGTTTCTTACAAATGGTTTTGTGCGTTGGGCAGGCTGTTGCATTACGATGCCTTTTGCCTGGGCCAGGTAACTATGAAATTCCAGAATACCGCTGTTACCGGGCAGTTCATGATGGCTCTTTCCACATCTTTATGGATCGGTTTTATCATAGCTTTCCCCTATGTGCTCTGGGAGTTGTGGAAGTTTATAAGACCTGCACTCAAGCCTTCAGAAGTCAGGATGGCAAAAGGCATAGTTTTCTGGTGCTCCTTGTTATTTTTTACCGGTGTTTTCTTTGCCTACTATATAGTTGCCCCCTACGCCATCAACTTCTTTGGCAATTACCAGTTAAGCCCCAGCGTGCAGAATATTGTTACCCTCGATAATTATTTTGATATGATCAGCACCCTGGTGCTGGCTCTGGGCATTGTTTTCGAAATGCCCATATTGGTATTGTTTCTCACAAGGATCGGTATTCTTACCCCGGTGTTGCTCCGCAAAAACCGCAAACTGGCATTTCTCATATTATTCATCCTTTCCGAAATCATTACACCACCCGATTTGTTCAGTTGCCTGCTGGTTTTTATACCTTTGTATATATTATACGAAATTACCGTAGTAATGAGTACCCGTACTTACAGCGAAAGATTAAAACGTCAGGCCGAAAAAGATAACTAAGCTTATGAGCAACATAACTTTCAATAAACAGCTACCCATCGCCATAGGCGGAGACCATGCAGGCTTTGACTATAAAGAAGCGATTAAAAAAGTATTAACATCGGGTGGCTGGCAGATAGACGATAAGGGAGCTTATAGCCTTGATAGCGTAGACTATCCCGACTTTGCACATCCCGTAGCATCTATGGTAGAAGAAGGCAAAGCCGCGGCAGGCATCCTTATTTGCGGAAGTGGAAACGGTGTGGCCATGACCGCCAACAAACACCATGGCATCCGTGCCGCCCTCTGCTGGACAGATGAACTGGCTTCACTTGCCCGCCAGCATAATAACGCAAATGTTATCTGCATTCCCGCCCGATTCGTTTCCCTTGATCTCGCAGAGAAAATGGTAACCACCTTCCTCTCTACTGAGTTTGAAGGTGGCAGGCATGAGCGGAGAGTGGAAAAGATCTGATAAAAAAAACTACTTCTTTACAAACTTCCCAATAGCAGAATTGTTGATACCGACGAAATAAACGCCGGGGGAAAGGTCGCTTACCTTTATCTCAGTTAGGTCGCGATGGCTCTCAATCGCCATCACCTTTTCACCCATGATGTTATATATAATAATGCAGCCTGTTTTGAATGAAGAACTGATGTAGAGCACATCAGTCACAGGGTTAGGGTAGAGGTATGTATCGCCTGCCAGAACCGTCATATAATTTATCTCAGTAGAACAAGCTGTTGTTACATAAATCATTTTATACGTAGTTGCTGTACCGCATGTATTGGTAACCCTGTAAATAATCGAATCTGTACCTGCCCCATGTCCCGTTACTGCCCCGGCCGTTACTGTTGCAATTGCAATATTACTGCTGGTCCATATGCCCCCGGGAATAGTATCTGTAAGCAGTATTGTCAGGCTGGTACATACCGTATCCATACCAGTTATTATCCCGGCATCCGGAATCGGATTAATGGTAACAATATGCTTGCTGCTGTAAATACCACATCCATTACTAACTGTATATAGAATTGTATCTGTGCCACTTGTAGCTCCGGTAACAAGGCCAGCAACAGAAATGACAGCGTTTGTATTAGTACAGCTCCATGTACCCCCTGTGGTTGAATCTGCAAGCAAAATTCCTGACTCCGCACATACCATTACCGGGCCCGTTATAATTGCAGCATGTGGCAGCGGGTTGATCGTAATAATTTTTACTGCTGTCGCTGTTCCGCAAACATTGGTTACTGTATAATTGATGGTGTCAATTCCACTTGCAGCACCGGTAACAGTGCCACCAATTACTGCGGCAAGGCTGTTTACCGCACTCCAGGTGCCGCCGGCAGTTCCATCCGCAAGTGTTATATCAGAATCTGCACAAACTGATGAAAGGCCGCTAATGGTTCCGGCAAAGGGAAATGGGTTTATCGTCACAGGCATAGAGGCCAAAGATGTGCCGCAGGAATTGGTTACCGAATAATTTATGGTATCCGTTCCTGCCACAAGCCCGGTTACAGTGCCACCCGCCACCGAAGCCAGGGTGTTTGCCGTGCTCCATGTGCCACCAGTTATTGTTTCGGTTAAAGTTATCACTGCACCTGTACATACCACCGAAGGTCCGCCAATAGCCCCGGCATATGGTAAAGGATTTATGATCACAGGTACAGATGTTTCTGCCGTACCGCATGAATTGGTAACCAAATAATTTATGGTATCCGTTCCGGCCAATATACCAGTTATTGTACCGCCAGCCACCGAAGCCAGTGCATTTACAGCACTCCACGTACCCCCGGTCATTGTTTCAGATAAACTTATTGTTGCCCCTGCACATACCGATGAAGGTCCGCTTATTGATCCTGCATTTGGCAGTGGGTTTACGGTCACCGGCCGGGAGGCCATAGATAATCCACAGTAATTGGTAATAGTATATTTTATGGTGTCTATACCGGCCGACAACCCTGTTACAGTGCCGCCTGTCACCGAAGCTAGGGTGTTTGCTGCGCTCCATATACCACCGGCTATTGTTTCAGTCAGGCTTATAGATGAACCTGCACATACTATCCCGGGCCCGCTTATCGCCCCTGCGGTAGCAGCAGGTACAATGCTTATTATCTTGCTGGTGCTGGCAACACCACAGCTATTTATATTCACATAGTAGATCGTGTCCGTCCCTGGCAAAACGCCGGTAAGGTTGGCTGCGCTTATTACACCACTGGTATTGGCACTTAGCCATGAGCCACCGCTTATGCCATCAGTTAAAGAGATGGAAGACCCTGTACACACACTGTCTGCGCAGATAATGGTACCTGCCGACGGGTTTTGATAAACGGTTACGCTGCTCAGATAGGTACTTGACCCGGTAGTATAGGTCATAAATGCCACACCTGCCGAGATACCCGTTACAAACCCTGTTGTTGCTCCTACCGTTGCTATAGATGGGGCGCTGCTGCTCCATGTGCCGCCGGGCAGCGGGTTGCTCAAAGCAATTGTACCACCAATACAGATGCCACTGGATATTTTCCTCACCCGGTTATTGTTGTGGTCTGCCAGATAAACATTTTCAAATGAGTCGACAGCAACTGTAAATGGCTGACCTATTTCAGCGGCTGTTGCCGGGCCCCCATCGCCCGAATAACTATTAATCCCGGTGCCGGCTATTGTAGTGATAATACCTGCATTATCTATTTTCCGAATTTTATAATTAGCTGCATCGCCTATAAAAAGGGTACCAGCCGCATCTACTGCCACACTGCCCGGAGTATAAAGTTGAGCAGCAGTTGCCGGACCGCCATCTCCCAGCGAGCCAGCGGCGCCCGTACCGGCTATAGTGGTAATAATTCCCGCAGTATTCACTTTCCTTACCCTGTTATTGAAGCAATCAGCTATGTACATATTGCCCATCGCGTCTATTGCTACACTGTTAGGGCAATAAAGACAGGCCAGGGTAGCCGGGCCTCCATCGCCGCAAAAACCTTCAGTCCCGCTGCCGGCTACGGTAGTAATAATACCGGCTGGGCTGATTTTGCGTATCCTGTGGTTCCACTGGTCAGCGATATAAAAATTACCATAGCCATCAGTAGTTGTACCCCAGCAAGATGTAAAAGTGGCGCCTGTGGCCGGGCCTCCATCTCCGCCATATCCCGCTGCAGTGCTTCCGGCAATGGTGGTTATAATACCCGTACTGTTTACCTTCCTGATGTAGTTGTTGAAATAAAAGGTCATGTAAGTATTGCCTGCCTGGTCGGTTGTTGCGCTCATGGGTTGATACATCGCTGCCATTGTTGCACTGCCACCATCGCCGGTATAACCCGATACACCACTGCCGCCAATTGTATTAATAATACCTGCACTGCTGATAACCCGAAGCCGGTTATTCATTCTGTCAGCAATATATATATTGCCGGGCCCGGCAAGCGCTATTGAACTTGGGTTATAAAGCTCGGCAGCGGTTGCCTGGCCACCATCACCTGTAAATCCGGGAGTTCCGTTGCCTGCAATGGTCGTAATTATCTGACCGCCAGCAAATACCGGCATCAGTAACAATAGTATTAATATATGCCGCACAAAGTAGGTTTAATTGTAAAGATAGCAATTATGTTAACCCTTCAGGAAATATCCCTTTTCTGATATGTTTATTTCGACGTTGTCGGTACTCATGATGCCAATATGAATAACGCTTCATCTGCCGGGGTAGTAGGTTATTAAAAACCTATTTTAGCTTCATTAGTTACTCAGATATTACATAAACAATGGTCTCTAAAACTTACTATACAGATCGGTTTAAAGGAATTTCTGCTTCAATTCTCCGTTGCATCGCCGGTATTATTATGTTAGATACTTGATCAGGCTGTCTCTATAGAATTCATCTATGAAGGGTAATATATGAGATACATCCAACGATTTACTGTAGCATTTTCCACACCAGTTCAACCTGCTACTTCCATAAACACAGCCTCAAGCTCACTCAGCATCATAGCAGTTGCTCCCCATATTATGGTGCCATCTTCTAATTTATAAGCACGTACCTGCCGGATTACACCAGGTATAGCCGGAGAGATAACGTCAGTTATGGTCTTGCGTTCGTGATGGAAAAGGCTGGTTAAAGGAACCTCAATGGTAAAAGATACTTCATTTTGGCTAAGGTTATAATCCAGTCGTTTTTCTGCAAAGGCAACAAATGGAAAAACATGAAAATTGCTGACAGGAATGTATAGCGGTGTAAGGGCTCCCAGAACTTCAAAGTCAGATGAATGAATACCTACCTCTTCCCAAGCTTCGCGTAAGGCTGTTGCTTTGAGGTCATCATCTTCTTTATCCATGCTACCCCCCGGGAAACTTACCTGCCCGCTATGCGCTGTTTTGTCTTCCCGTCTTTTCATCAGCAACACATTCAGTGCACCATTTACCGGGAACAGAAGGCATAACACCGCACTTAGCCTTGCATTATCTGGCACTTTGAGTGGCATGGTAACTACCCGGCCCATCATTTTTTCCTGGGCAGTAAGGCCAGGCAGCGGTTGTTGCAACCGCTGTCTTAGCCTGTCTGTTATTTGTTTATAATCACTCAAATCTCTGCTTCAGTTTTTTGAATTAAAAAGTCATTGGCACTTCAAAAATAATCACATCACTTTTCTGAATTGCTTTTATTTCAAAACTTTCAGCTTCACTTATACCGATAGCATCCCGTTTGTTCAGTTCCTGCTCACCAACTTTTATACTTCCATCAATAACAAAGATATAAGCCCCGTGATTTGCTGTGTGTAAAACAGATGTTACACCATGTCCAGGTTCAAGAGCTGTACGGTATATCCAGGCATCCTGGTGGATTTTCAGGCCGGCATCACTATTATCAATTGGTGAAACAAGGGTTTGAAGTTGGTTCTGTCTGTCTTCGACCAGGAATGTCTTTTGGTCATACTGGGGCTGTACACCCTTCTCTTTCGGGAAAATCCAGGTTTGAAGCAGGTTTACCTTTTTCCTGGGGTCGGGGTTGTACTCGCTGTGGGTTACCCCTTTTCCGGCGCTCATTACCTGCACTTCGCCCGGCACAATCTGCCGGGCATGGCCCATGCTGTCTTTATGTTCCAGTGTGCCATCCAGCACAATAGTGATGATCTCCATATTATCGTGCGGGTGCTTGCCGAAGCCTTCTCCGCCAGCTACTATATCATCATTCAGCACTCTTAGCGCCCCGAAATGGATCTTTGAAGGATCATACCAGCCTGCAAAACTGAAGGAATGGTGCGCATCGAGCCATCCGTGGTTGGCGTGGCCTCTTTTCTCCGCTGGATGAAAAATTGTTTTTGCCATAATTATTGGTTTTGAATTTTTACGTGTATCTACATACAATGCAAACCTCCTGCCACATTAAATCTCTGCCAAAGTTGCAGAAATAATATGTTAAATTGCCGGTTGATTCAGCAGATCAGAGACTTTTTAATCGAAAACGCTTCGTTTAATCATAGTGAACTGAACTGATGCACCTTTTTTGACATTTGACTTTAATAAACATGCCACAAACTATACTGGTAATAGACGACGAAAGAGCGATACGTAAAGCGCTCGGAGAAATTCTTTCTTTTGAGGGATTCATTATTGATGAAGCTGCCGACGGAGCTGAAGGTGCAAAAAAAATAAAGGACAACAGTTACGATTGTATACTCTGTGATATTAAGATGCCTAAAATGGACGGACTTGAAGTGCTGCTGTTTGCAAAAGCGGAGAAACCGGATATACCTTTTATTGTTATCTCAGGCCATGGAAATATTGAAACAGCTGTTGATGCCGTAAAGAAAGGCGCTTATGATTATATATCAAAACCACCAGATTTAAACCGTCTGCTCATAACTGTCAGGAATGCCATGGAGAAAAAATGCCTGGTGACTGAAACAAAACAACTAAGGAAAAAGATAGCCCGGGGCAATGAAATGATTGGCTCAGGTGAAGCCATGATGCGTATACATGAAACAATTGCCAAGGTAGCTCCTACCGATGCCCGGGTCCTTATAACAGGTGAAAACGGTGTTGGTAAAGAGCTTGTGGCCAGGAAGCTGCATGAACTAAGCCACCGGGCAGGCGGGCCAATGATAGAAGTAAATTGTGCGGCCATTCCATCTGAACTGATAGAGAGTGAATTGTTTGGCCATGAAAAAGGATCTTTTACATCAGCCATTAAACAAAAGCTGGGAAAATTTGAGCAGGCAAATGGAGGAACACTTTTCCTTGACGAGATTGGCGATATGAGTCATGACGCCCAGGCTAAAATGCTGCGCGCACTTCAGGAAAGCAAAATAACCAGGGTAGGTGGCGAAAAGGATATAAAGGTCGATGTGCGTGTAATTGCAGCAACCAATAAAAATCTGCTTGAAGAGGTGGAAGCCAAAAAATTCCGGCTCGATCTGTATCACAGGCTTAGTGTGATATTAATACAGGTGCCATCTCTCAACTCCCGAAAGGAAGATATTCCGGAACTGATACAACACTTCCTGAAAGATATATGCGAGGATTATAAGCAGCCCGTAAAAGAAATGGATCCCGCTGCAGTAAGTTTATTGCAGGCACATAACTGGACCGGTAATATAAGAGAGCTGCGAAATGTGGTAGAGCGGTTGATTATTCTCTCTGATAAAGTAATTACCCAAAAGGATGTGGAGACTTATATATTGGTGAAGTAACTCCTTGATTAATTTATCCGGATCGGCATTAAACGCTTACCTTCCGAATATAGTAAGTCAGTAAACATTAATCGCTTTACCGCCGGGCATAATACCCGGAAGGGGTACCTGATTTAACAAAATCAGGCACCCCTTTTAGGCTCCCGTAATCCGGTACTTATCGATGGCCATGTTCACCGCCACTTTGAGGATGTGACTGCTGGGGTTGCTGATGATGTTGTTGTGGCTGTTGTTGCCTTTGCTTCTGAGGTTGCTGGTGTGCCTGTTGTTGTGGTTGCTGATGAACTGTTGTGGAGCTTGCCTGCTTTGTTTTCGCGGCAAATTATTGTTTTGTGCTGCTTGTTGATGCTGCTGTGCGGGAGATGTATTGTATGCCCTGCCTGCATTGCCTCTTATAGTATTTGCCGGAGCAACATGATTTGTATTTGCAAACTGGCTACGGTCTTTGCCAGCTGTTTGTTGATGTCCTACCTGCGCAATTGTGGGCTGTGCATGGTGCTCTTGCATAGCACTCCGCTCTTGTGGTGACGGCCGTGCCGTAGTCCCACCCTGCCCGTTAAAGCTGCTTCTGCCGCCTCTGTTATTGACTACTGAATTGTTTACGTAGGTATTATGAATAACTGACCTGTTCACATTGGATACTGCAGTATTGTATTTGAATGAATTTCCTTCCCATCTGCCGCCACCATAACCTGATCCTCCATAGCCGTAACCATAGTTAACACCGCCATAAAAGCCTACATGGCTGCCCCAGTAACCCTGGTGAAAACCATAGATGCCACCGGTATATCCCCAATAGCAGGGAGTCCATAAATAGCCATTCTGCGGAGGTAACACCCACGAACCGGCTACCCAATAGTATCCATCCACGTTGTCATATGCCCAGTAACCGGGTGTCCATATATAGCCATCTGCCGGACAGATGGGCTTTACATAAACTGGTAATGCGGGAGGTGCAATATTTGCTGATATGCTGATATCAATTTGAGCGGATGCAGAGCCAGCTAAGGCAGTTGCAAGTAATAATACGACAGCAATTCTTCTGAAATTAATCATGATTATCTAATAGTTTTTAATGAAACAAATATTATTGCAGCGAAGGAAACAATGATAATTACTATGGCACAATAGCTGTTGTAGTTACAGGGCTTGCACTGATTGCATTGTACACATTTTTACCTGTGGCAAGATCTTCATAAAAAGATACATCGGCTACTACATATCCATAAGATGCACAGTAAAATGTGTATCCGCTTGTGATTCCCTCATCATATAAATCACAGGGCGGAATAACAACCACAGCCTTGGTCTGGTTAGCAGCAATAGCTTTCACATAAACCAATACATAGTTTGCAGGTATGCCGCTCACTCCAGAATTTTTGTTGACAAAAACGATACAGTTTCTGGCCCTGGTATCTGCCGTAAAATTGATAACAAGTGAATCTCCCGGTGTGGTTACAGAAGAAAAAGAGTTAACCGAAGCAGGAGAAAAATCCGGAATTGCCGAAAGCTTGATGTCCTTATTAAGTGTCGCTTAAAAATTGGAAACTATTGGCTTTAGTAGCAGCATAACCGTTACCTTTGGCCGCAATGTTATAATCTCCTGTGCTGAGCTGGCCGAAAATAAAGTAACCGGTATTATCTGTATACATAGAAGTACCGCCATCATGAGCCAGGGCCACACCACCGTAATTGGTAATCACTTTAGTGCCATACTGATCGTAAAGGCTTACATGGCCGCTTATGGCTCCGGTATAGGATGGACCCGCCGGGCCAGTATCGCCCTTTTTATTACAGGAACTGATTATAGAGAGTACTCCTAAAATAACAGAAATTGCGAAATTCTTTTTAAACATAACAAAATTTTTAATGTATTTGATTGAATATTTATGAACCTTTTTGAGTAATAGTTTTCATAGCAAAGGTGAGCTTCATATTGGCGGAGATCATTACAGAATTAATAGAAATGATTTCATAGTTCTTTCTGCAGACCGAAAATCCGGAATATTTTTCTTTATATTTTGAGAGTGGTATTAAACTATTTCCTATTGACCTGGTCTACCCTTAACAACATTTATTTAAAAACAAAAATTATGCATAAACTGAAAACTTTGCTTTGTATAAGCACCGCAGCAATTACAATGTCGGCTTTTATATTTACGGTATCCTGTAAAAAAAGTGCCACAACTGCTGAATCTACAGCTACAGCATCAGATCAGGCAGTAGCCGAAAAATCGTATTCCGATGCCCAGACCATTTCTGAAAATGCCGTTGCTACCCCAACAAGCATGAATTTCAGAACAACAAAAATATCGGGTATGCCTTGTGCCACGGTTACCAGCGATACATCCGGAGGAAATACTGTTGTTACTATAAATTTTGGCAGCACAGATTGTACCTGCCGTGATGGCCGGACAAGAAGAGGGGAAATAATAGTTACCTACCCCACCGGGCAATGGTTTACTTCAGGAGCAACACGCACCATAACGTTTAGTAATTACTTCCAGGATGATAACCAGATTACGGGTACCAAAACAGTAACTTATGAAGGGCTTAATAGTTCTGGTCAGCCTTATTTCGATGTTACCATAAGTGGTACAGTTACTTATCCAGGCGGTAAAACAATTTCTGTAAACTGGACCAGGACACGAACATGGCTCAGTGGTTTCACCATTTCAGGGACTACACCAGAATGGTCTGTTAATCTGGAATATTCGGTTTCAGGTAATGGCACCATGACCAACTCAGCCGGACAGTCAGTCGATGTAACTATTGCAGCTGCAACTCCGCTGGTATATTCTCCAACCTGCAAATGGGCTGAAGCCGGAACCATTTCTTATACACTGGTATCTGATGGCAAAACCCGAAGCGTTAATTTCGGAGCCAATACAGCCCCTTACACTTGCCACGATACGGCGGTTGTTACACTTGCTAATGGCACTCAGAAAACAATCACATTACCTTAATTTAGTCAATGATTTTTATTATAAAAGGCGGACTTTAGTTCCGCCTTTTATAATTTCAATTTGCCATGTTATCGCTATTTTTACCCGATGGATAAAAGATTCAACATACGCGTATATGGACTTTGGGTTAACGGTCAGAAAATACTCATCAACGAAGAGATAATACGCGGCAAAACAATCATCAAGTTTCCCGGGGGTGGTCTTGATTGGGGAGAGGGTACCATTGATGGCCTTAAGCGCGAATGGATGGAAGAACTTTCAATAAAAATTGAGGTTCTGAACCATTTCTACACAACTGATTTTTTCCAGGCCTCAGCCTACGATAATTCCCAGGTTATCAGCATTTATTATTGGATCAAAGCAGATCTGCCGGAAAAGATTGTAAACCACGTATCAAATGAACGAACCTTCTGGCACAGTATCCAAGATATTTCAGCCGATACCTTCACCCTGCCCATAGATAAAAAAGTTGGGTCCCTCCTTTCCGAACATTTTCGACCTGTTCATTAATTTTATGCTTCCAGTGTGCCATTTTACTGACATCATGGAAACAGATTTTTATTTTTGAAAATGGCGTGCTTTAATCTGTCATTTGTAGCGTGTGTTTTTGATGGAGTCCAAACGGCTGGTCTTCAGCCATGATTATAATATCCCGATTAGTATTTCATAATCCATGTTTTAATGCCTGTAAATTTCGCATAATGCCTGCCCATTTGGTACGCTTCAGCGGCGAATTTTTAAAGGTTCGGTTGAAGGTTTCTTCGCTCATTTCTTCCCATTCCTTTAAAGAAAGATTAAGGACCTGATTTATCGGTTTAAAAGATGTCTCCTGTGATTTACGGGCAAAGCGGTTCCATGGGCAAACATCCTGGCATATATCGCAACCAAACATCCAGCCTTCCATTTTATTTTGTAATTCCCCGGGTATCAGTGCATCTTTCAGCTCTATTGTTAAGTATGAAATACATTTGCTTCCATCAACCACAGTGGGCGAAACAATAGCCTGCGTAGGGCAGGCATCTATGCAGCAGGTGCAGGTGCCGCAATGATCAGTTGCAAAGGGTGCATCAGGTAAAAGGTCAAGGTCGGTGATGAGAGTGGCGATAAAAAACCAGGAGCCGGTTTGCTTAGTTAGCAGGTTGCCATTTTTGCCCACCCACCCCAGGCCGCTGCGCACTGCCCAGCTACGCTCTAGCACTGGCGCGCTGTCCACAAATCCACGACCGTTAACCGCTCCAATATTTGTATGTATATAATTCAGCAGTTCGTTGAGTTTTTCCCTGATTACAAAATGATAATCGGTTCCGTAAGCATATTTGGCAATTTTGGGAGCTGAAGGCAGCTGCACTGCTGAAGGAAAATAATTGAGCAGTAAAGTAATGACCGACCTTGCCCCGGGTACCAGTTTTCGGGGATCAGTGCGCAGGTCGAAGTGGCGCTCCATATAGTGCATATTCCCTTGGTATCCGTTTTTGAGCCATCGTTCCAGCCGCACAGCATCTTCATCCAGGTGTTTGGCCACTGCTATGCCACAACTCATAAAGCCTAGGCGTGTCGATTCCGCTTTTATTAATTGTGTATTTTTTTCTGCTGTGGGCAAGTTCAGTTTCTATATTTCGTGTTCAGCAACTTTAAGAAACACTCCACGAATTTCCGAAAGCTTTTTCACAATCCCATCATAATTTACTTTAGGAATTCCTGCGGTTACTGTACAAAACAATTGCAGATCTTGTCTGTATATGGTCGCCTCTGCTTGTTTCAACAGGTACAACACCTCACCCATGACTGGATAATCGAAGTTGATATTTGTTAGTTCCTCAATCCATTTTTCTGTTGTTGGCGCATTTTCAAGTGCCAGGTTTGTTGCCGTCTTATAGGCATTGATCAGGCCAGGTACACCAAGTAATGTACCGCCAAAATATCGCACCACTACTACCAGCAAATTGGTCAGGCCCATGCTGTCAATCTGGCCCAAAATGGGTTTACCTGCGCTGCCTGGAGGTTCTCCGTCATCAACAGCTCTGTATTGTGCTCCGCTGGTTCCTAACCGATAGGCATAACAATGATGCGCCGCCTTTGGGTGTTCTTTTTTCAACGCCTGAATTTTATCCTTTACGGCTCCGGCAGATAGAACAGGATAGGCGTATGCCAGGAATTTACTGCCCCTGTCACGGAAATCACCGGTGGCGGCCGATAAAATGGTCTTATACTTGGTGATTTCTTCCATAGGCAGTTGTTATCTTATGCGACCTGATTTATAATTGCTATATATTTAATCGGGTATCAGGCCAGACTGTTTTAATTGACCAACACGGTTTATTTTATTATTACTCTACTGGCTTTGACAATATTTTGTCTATCCTGCTTTTCCCCGGATGGCTGTTTGGTCTTGTGTTTATAAATGTTGTTATAAAGATGGTAAGGCCGATAAGAAACAGGCAGATACCTGAGAAGCGTTGTACATAAACGATACGGCGAATGGTTAAGAACCTTTTAATTTTCTCAGCCAGGAAAACCTTCGAGAAGTCGACACTTAGAATAATGAGCAGGCAGGTCGCAAATAGTACTATACGGTAAGAAATTGCTGTATGGGCAACAAGTGTGGCAGCTCCAAGCCAGGTAATCAGTGCACCGGGGTTAAGACTATTTACAAGAAAACCCGATAACCATATTTTGAAATATTGTCCGTTGGTAACAATTGTTGGGCTTGCTCCGGGCTGTGTGTTTTTTTGTTTTTTCAGCAAAGTGGTTAATCCCATTATCATAAGAAGGGCTGACCCACCAAATGCAATGTATTTTTCATAGGGCCTCAGATATTCCAGCCACACAGCAGCTATATTGGCCAGCACTACAAATAAAAAATCACTTACCGAAACACCCAGCACAAATGCCAGGCCTGCCTTGTAACTGTAATTCAGGCTGTATTTAATAACTGCAAATAATGTTGGCCCCACAGATATGGCCATAAACAGGCCTACCAGTATCCCTTTTACTATAGCATCTAAAATAGGTAATTCCATAATTAATCTGCCCCTGCTAATCTTCCTTAATTTATTTATAAGTCATTCTAACCTTTACAAATGTACAAAAGCCATAACAACATTAATAAAACCGTTGAGAATGAATAAACAGCAATAAATATATACAAGCAGGCTATGGTTTGTTCGCACTGTTTAAAATAGGTTTACCAATATGATTCATTCAATCTTTCAGTCGTTTGCAATGATTAGCTGGTTGGAATTTAAATGATTGATTAAAGAAGCTTGCTGCTCATTTACGGTTTCATAAAAAATTAAAAAGGGCCGCTGTAACAACAGCAGCCCCTTTTAATTTCCAATTACCCCATTTATTTACTTGCCGATCTTTATTAATCGGGCGCTGGCCTTGCCCGATGAGTTTTCGGCTGTCATAAGGTAAACTCCCGGTACAAGGGTAGAAATATCCATGGATACAGATGCACCGCTTATTACATTAATTGGCTGTTCTGCCACTTTCTGTCCAAGTACATCATAAATACAAATGGTCGCTTTTCCTTCAAAATCGGCCATTGTGATCTTTACCAGGCCACTGCTGGACGGATTAGGTACAATGTTCAGCTTTGTAGGTTTATTTGTCCTGTTATTGATCATTCCAGGTCTGGAATAGGCAGTCCTTGAGGCTCCTTTATGTTGTATCTGGTGTGTCAGCTTCGTATTGGTCCATTCACTTCCTGTATCGGTAACAGCGAATTGAACCGCACTAACCACACTGTCAGTTACACTTGTACTGAGTGCTGTGCTTGGTGTTGCGTAAAATCCATAAGGAGGATCTGCTGTCACTGAACTACTCCAGTCACCTTCTACAGATTCATAAACAACAGGAAGATATGCCAGGGAATCGTCAAAGGTTAAAGTAACTGGTGTAATTACCAGCATCAGTGAGCCGAATTCCTGGTGGGTATCTGCCTCTGTCACTTTACCTGTCTGATCTTCTACAACCTGGTGATATCTGGTTACATCGCTCTCACAGGCTATAATCTGGGAAGTGTCATCATCGTCATAGAAGAAAGACAAACCGTCACAGGTTAGATAACCACCTACTCTTCTGCCTGTATATATCACATGAGATGTTCCGCCATAATATGTTGTTGCTACTGTTGATTGGCCTATGATAAGATATTCTCCATAAGCAGGTACATTTATGGTATACTGATACACAGGAGCGCTGCCTAGTGTTACGGATACCGGTGAACTTACCACTGCATTGGTGATCAGCCCTGATGTGCTGCCCCATATAGTTGCATAGTTGGTCTGATCAAAATTGCGCGCTCCTACAACATTTCTGTTATAAACCTTCAGGTTGCTTGCAAGTGCTGTTTTGGTTACTCCCGGGTGAATGCCGCTACCTGTGGCGTATAAGCCCGAGTATACAGTAATAGCAGCAGACGGTGTTACGGTTACTACCTTAGTGCTGGTACTGCTGCATCCTCCTGAATTAGATGCGGTTAGAGTGATGGTGTATACAGTTGCACAACAAGGGTTTGCCACACTGATTCCGGATCCGGTTTCAGAACCGGATATGGTTGCACTCCCGCAATGGTTATGGCCGCAGCGGTGATATGCATTGTGATGACATGCCGACGTGCACGACTGGCCATAATGGTCGCATTTTGAATTGCAAATATGGCCGCTGTTGTGATGACAATAGATGTTGCAGTGGTGGTCGCCGGTATGTTCATTATCACAAATGTGGCCGCTGTGATGGTGACAGGTTGATGGGCAGGATACTCCATAATGGTCGCACCCATAACCGCATACGTGGCCGCTTGCGTGGTGGCATTTCACGTCGCATACATGGTCTCCGCCTGTTATGGTCCAGCTATAGGTGGTCATGCCTGATGGTCCTGAGAATGTACTTGTGGTGTTTCCCAGCACATTTGTACTTCCGGTTATGGTACTCGATACCGTGGCAGGTGCACCTACAGTTGCTGATGAGACGACTGTGCAGCTGTGTGCATCGGAAACTGTAACACTATAGGTGCCTGTAGCCAGGCCTGTAGGGTTGGTACTTGTTGATCCGGAGCTCCATATGCAGGAATAGGCCGATGTTCCGCCGGTTATAGTAGCGGCAATACTGCCATCTGTATTATATCCCGTCCCGTTGCAGGTTACATTTGTAGCTGTGGCTGATATAGCAAGTAAACTTGGCTGACCAACAGAGGCAGACCCGGTTGTAGTGCAGCTATGCGCATCAGTTACTGTTACACTATAAGTTCCGATACCCAGGCTTAATGGATTTGCACTCGTTGCCCCGCCATTCCATGTGTAGGAATAAGAAGCTGTTCCGCCGGTAACCGTAGTGGTAATGCTGCCGTTGGTATGGTTGCCGCCATTTGATGTGTTGCACGATACATTTACAGAGGTAGCAGTAACTGAAAGTGCTGAAGGCTGACCAACTGTTGCTGAAGATGTTGCAGAACAGCTATGTGCATCAGTTACTGATACACTGTATGTGGCGGCTGATAGGCCGGTGGGGTTTGCCACGGTGGCGCCGCCGCTCCAGATATATGAATAAGTTGGTGTTCCGCCGGTTACTGTTGTTGAAATGCTGCCATTACTATGATTGCCACTATTTACTGAGTTGCACGATATATTGGTTGCTGTTGCGGAAACAGCCAGAGATCCGCTGGTTACTGTAACATTCTGTGTTGCAGTTGCGGTATTACCGTGAATATCAGTAACTGTCCAGGTTACAATAGTAGTGCCCACAGGGAATGCGGAGGGTGCATTATTGGTAACAGATGCAACCCCGCAATTATCATTCGTAACCGGTGTGCCCAGCGTAGCGCCTGCATCCGGCAAGGAAACTGCACGGCACCAGCCACTGATTGTTACATTTGATGGAGCAGTGATTGTTGGGTTCTGATTATCATTTACTGTTACTGTCTGAGTTGCTGTTGCCGAATTCCCGCTGCCATCAGTTACAGTCCATGTTACAATGGTAGTACCAACAGGATAAGTTCCGGATGAATGATTATTTGAAACACTGGCTACACTGCAGTTGTCTGCTGTTACTGGTGTGCCCAGACTTGAAATTGTTGCGTTGCAGGAACCAGGATTATTGTTTACGGTTATATTTGCTGGTGCTGTAATAGTTGGGTTAACATTATCAGCTACTGTTATTGTTTGTATAGCTGCGGCTGTGTTTCCGCTGCCATCAGTTACAGACCATGTTACTACATTGGTACCGAGCGAATATGTTGCTGATGAATGGTTGTTAACTACACCTGCCACGGAACAATTGTCCCCTGTAACAGGACTACCTGTTGATACACCCGTAGCTGTGCAACCTGAATTTGTATATACTGTTTCATCCGCCGGTGCCGTTATAGTCGGATTCTGGTTATCAACTACAGTAATATTCTGTGTTGCTGTTGCAGTATTACCATTCACATCAGTTACTGTCCATGTTATAATATGTGTGCCAGCAGAATAAGTACCTGCATCATTATTGGTTATATTGGCCACGCCGCAATTATCTGCGGTAGTTGGTGTTCCAAGACTATAACCTGTAGCATTGCATGATCCGGTATTTGCATATACTGTCACATCTGCCGGAGCGGTAATAGTCGGATTCTGGTTATCAACCACAGTAATATTTTGTGTTGCAGTTGCAGTGTTGCCATTTATATCGGTTACAGTCCATGTTATGATATGTGCGCCAACAGAGTAGGTCCCTGCATCATTATTGGTAACACCTGCCACGCCGCAATTATCTGCGGTAGTTGGTGTTCCAAGGCTATAACCTGTAGCATTGCATGATCCGGTATTTGCATATATTGTCACATCTGCCGGAGCGGTAATAGTCGGATTCTGGTTATCAACCACAGTAATATTTTGTGTAGCAGTTGCAGTATTGCCGTTCACATCTGTTACAGTCCAGGTTATGATATGTGCGCCAACAGAATAAGTACCTGCATCATTATTGGTAACACTTGCCACACCGCAATTATCTGCGGTAGTCGGTGTTCCAAGGCTATAACCTGTAGCATTGCACGATCCGGTATTTGCATATACTGTCATATCTGACGGAGCGGCAATTGTCGGAATTTGGTTGTCATTTACGGTTACTGTAAAAGTACAGGTTGCTGTTCCACAGGTATTGGTTGCATTTACAGTTACTGTGGTTGTGCCAACAGGAAATGATGTTCCCGAATTCTGTGAATAACTGATTACTGGCGATGTGCCGCTTGCCGTCGCTGGTAAGTAGGTGGCAACTGCACCGCAATAACCCGCATCATTATTCACAGTTACATTGGCTGGGCAGGTTGTCATTACCGGAGTTGCACAATCAGGTTCAAATGTAATATTATCTATTACTTGATCAGCTGTTACCGGGCTGAATGTATAGCTAGTTACCGGGGCAACACTGCTTCCGTTCACCGACAAGCTGGCTACGTGATAACCTGGATTGGGTGTAAACGTAAACACTGGGGTTGTTCCTGAGCAGACCGTAACAGGGGGTATGGGAATTATAGTTCCGTTAGGTCCTAACGATGCTGATATAGTTACCATTGGATTTACAGTAACTACTGATGTTGTTGATGTTGTTCCGCACGTATTACTAACTGTGTAGGTAATGTTAGTAGTGCCGGCTGTAACACCAGACAATACACCAGTTGTGTCAACTGTGGCTACTGATGTTGAACTGGAAGTCCAGGTGCCATTTAATGCGGAATCAGTGAGATTCAGAGTGCCGCCTATGCATGCAAAGTCACCGGTACCAATTATTGTTGAGGCTGGCCGGTCCACCTTTAATGTGATATTGTTACTTGTGTCATAAAATGAGCTGGCGCATGCTGGTGTGATATTAACTATATATCTATAGATGTCATTGTTTGAAGGTGCAGTTGGTGTATAGCTGCTGCTGCCACTGCCAATATTTACTCCGTTTTTTTGCCATTGGTAAGTGGCACTGCCACTCACTGACATAAATGACGAGAATGTAACCGGCGTTCCGGAGCAAATACTCGTCGGGCCGCTTATCGAATTATAAATACTTCCTTTCGATGGTACAATCCTGATCCTCTTGTTATTTGCATCAGCAATAAAAAAATTACCAGAGTGGTCAACCGCGATTCCTGCGGGTATACTAAACTGGCAGCTTATTGCACTGCTGTAATCTCCGCTGAATCCGGAAGTACTCACACCTGCCGATTTACTGATAATTCCTGTAGCCAGGTTTATCTGCCTGATTACATTATTTGCCTGGTCAGATACATACAACAGGTTCGCACCATCATATGCCAGCCGGGCAGGTGTATGCATAGTTGCGTTTGTAGCTGGCCCGTCGTCACCACTGTTTCCTGCAGTGCCTGTACCTGCAATAGTAGTAATAATTCCGGTCGACGGCACGTATTTTCTTACTACATTATTTAATGCGTCTGTTATATAAACATTTCCCTGATTATCCATTTTTACATCTCGGACCTGATTAAGTCCCGCATTTGTCGCAGGACCACCATCACCACTGTATGTCTGTGATCCTGTACCTGCAACTGTAGTAATAATACCTGTTGAATGGTTAATCATACGTATAGCGCTATTTCCCTGATCGGCTATATATATGTTTCCAGTGGTATCCGTGCAAATACCAAGTGGACTATAAAATTTTGCAGCAGTAGCCGGCCCGCCATCTCCAGTATACCCGGCTACTCCATAAGTTCCGGCTATCGTGGTTATGATACCTGTTGAGCCATCTACTTTCCTGACTGTTTGACCACTTGTGCAAACTATAAAGATATTACCTGAGTTATCAACAAACACTCCGTTTGGCCCATATAACGTTGCTGCAGTTGCCTGTCCGCCATCTCCTGTGTTTCCTGCTGTGCTGCTACCGGCAACAAGTGTTATTATTCCTGAATTAGAGATCTTCATTACACTGTTTAACTGGCAGTAGTATACATTGCCTGAGTTATCGGTAACCAGATCTTTTGGATTTACCGGCAACATAAATGCCGGCCCTGATGTTCCTCCTGCACCACCTGATCCGGTTCCTGCAAATGTATAAATATTCCCTACCACACCTGAAATGGTAATATTTACTGCTGCATATGCCGATCCGCAGGTGTTTGTCACAGTATATTTTACTGTGTCAGATCCGATTGCTGCCCCGTAAACTATGCCCGTTGTGCTGCCTACTGTCGCTATTGCATTGTTAGCGCTCCATATTCCTCCGGCTACAGAACTGCTTAATGTGATAGTTGAAAGGATACAAACACCGCTGGCTCCTGATATTGTCCCCGGGTCCGGCATTGGGTTTACAGTAATCACAGTTGTGGCCAGCGAGCCCGACACAGAGTAGGTTATGGTTGCAGTACCAGCTGTTATTCCGGTAACTATTCCATTACCCGATCCGATAGTTGCTACCGGGTTGTTACTGCTGCTCCAGGTTCCTCCGGTCGTTGAAGAACTTAATGTAGTTGTTGCCCCGACACATAAATTACCGGTACCTGTAATGCTTTGAGCATAGTTGGGTATACTCAAAAATAACAGGACAATAATAATTATTGTTTTTGGCAATCGCTTGCTGCCTATGCCCTGATCCCAACCCGGTTTTGGAGGCAATTCATTTTTATCACTGATCTGGTTTCCCAGACAAATAAACTCCGGTCGGTTGGAGTTCTTTCTGTCATTTAATGATAACATTTTTTTCATTGTTTTCGTTTTTGAAATGTTAATAATTAAGTTTCCAATTTTATTAATTAACCAGTATCAATATGCTCTAATACTTTTTACTGGTAAGCATCAAAAATATACATTAACATTAGAACAACTAAATTAGTAGTTATCCATTAACAATTAATATTTTTAAAATGTAATTTTACCTGAAGATTGTCAATTTCATTAAAATGTAACTTAAATTAAGAAAATGCAATTAAGTTGTTAATAATCAGATAAATAACCAAATAATTATTTCAAATTATAAACTAACTATACATTATAGTATTTAAAATAATATACTATTTGTCCCGGATTTATTTTCCAGTTTATCAAAAATTAATATTGATTTACTTGATTTTATATAAAAATGGAGGGAAAATCGGCGTAGACGAAAATTTATTTATTCAATTTAAGCCGGAAAAAAAATTTTTTACAAGCATACCAGACAAGAATATTCATAATCTTTATTTGCAGGATTTTTTCAAACAAAAATTGTGGTTTGTAACCCGCATTTTACAAAATTTGCCTATGTTGTAAAGTTTGAGTTAAATGCCCTAATTGAGATCGGGAAGATCAATTTTTCCCGGCTTTGAAACCGTATTCATATTTGTTTTAGAATTTGGCCTGGTTTTATTTTTACCTACTGTAAATTCCATATTCAGAAATGTTATAACTTTAGTTCCGAATATAAATTTATAGTAATGAAAAAATTATTTCTTCTCTCAATTATCTGCTGCGCTATTTCATTCCGCTCTTATTCCCAAAGAGTGTATTTAGCTGATACCGCATTCACTACCGATGTGGGTTTTGGGGGAGCTGCCGCCAGTTGCATTGCACCACATATGTATGATGATGGATGGCAGATGGGCAGGCCACAGAGTACCTGGTTGGCTGATGAGTTTACCGTTCCATCCGATAGTACATGGGTATTTGATACCGTAATTGTTTTCGGTTATCAAAAAGGTAGTGGCACAACATCTACGTTTCTGAATTGTAACCTTCAGATATATAGCGGCACTCCAGGCCTGGGTGGTGCAGTAATATGGGGCGATACTTTAACTAATCATCTGGTGAGTACCGGTTTTACCGGTATCTACAGGGTTGATACGATAACTGCCAATGGTGGTTTAACAAGTACTTACAGGCCTGTAATGTATTTAAAATTATATTTGCCGGCTCCTCCTGTTTTAACCGCCGGCACTTATTGGCTGTCATGGTCAGCGGCCGGTTCCTTAGCTGTTGCACCTGCTTCGCCCGATAAAGTTTTACCTGGGCGAATTAATCCTTCGGGTCAGGTGGCACGGCAATTATTTGGCGGGGTTTGGTACAATATTACAGACAGCAGTCAGAGAATAGGTATGGACATGATTATAGAGGCTAGCGCCGGCCTGGCTGGCATTACCAATGTGAACAAAACTTTACCCCCTGCTTTAGGCCAGAATATCCCAAACCCTTTTAATACTGCGACTGACATCTCTTTTTATATGCCACAGGCAGGGCCGGCAAAACTTATGGTGTACAATACTATTGGCCAGCTCGTAGCCACACTGACTGATGGAGTGTCAAATGCAGGTGAGCATCACCTTACATTCAATACCGGGGGCTTACCAGCCGGTATTTATTATTATCAGCTCAGCACTGTTGCAGGTGTTGAAAGTAAACAAATGCTTATGGTCAGGTGATAGGTTATTGTGAATGAACAATTGGCACTTATTACTTTCTAATTTATTACACTCAACTTTCTTTACATAAGAAATGCCAGCTCGTAATAAGCTGGCATTTCTATAACATCTGCTTACTAATGTACTGCCTTCAGCTACACCTTAGCGCCATCTTCCCGGGCCTTGTAGTTTTTCACATACTCAAGTGCATCTAGTATCATATCGCTGGTTATCACAATAAAGCTGTCTTTCAAAGCATGCTGGAATGCATAATCTATCGCTTCACTTTCGTTTTCAATAACCGTTATTTTCTTATTCGGATCAATATTGCGTATACCCTTGGTTACAAGCTCTATGATCTGCTGCCCATCGCGGCCTCTGAACGATTTATCTTGCCTTATAATCAGTTCATCAAATATCCTCGCAGCTTCTTCTCCAAGGGCTATGATATCTTCATCACGCCGGTCGCCGGTACCGGCAATAATTCCAACCTTCACAGATGCGTTAACCGTTGCAACGAACTTACCTATTGCCCTGAAACCATGCGGATTATGTGCAAAATCCAGCATCACTGAGAAGTCGTGGAAATGGAAGATGTTCATGCGGCCAGGTGTCAGTCCGGGCGATGGCACAAAGGTTTGCAACGCCTGCCTTATATCTTCGGTCCTGAATTCCTGCACATAGGCGGCCAGAGTTGCTGCCAGCACATTGGCTATATTGAACTCCGCCATCCCCGAGAAGGTAAGCGGTATATTAGTTACTTTTTCTACCCGTATTTTCCAGCTGCCTTTCTGAATGGTTACATAGCCATTTTCCAGTATTGCGGCTATACCACCCTTGGCACAATGTCTTTTTATGCGGGCATTGTTTTCATTAAGTGAAAAATAGGCGACCTTGCATTCCAGTTCTTTATGCATGGCATATACCAGGTCATCATCGGCATTGAGCACCGCATAGCCCTTTGGAAAAACCGTATGCGCTGCCACCGATTTCAGTCGGGCCAGTTTTTCAAGTGTATCTATACCGCCCAGGTCCATGTGGTCCTCTGCCACATTGGTTACCACAGCCACATCGCAATGATGAAATCCAAGTCCGGCACGCAATATACCTCCTCTTGCACACTCCAGCACAGCATAATTCACAGTTGGGTCGCGCAGCACAAACTCTGCCGATACCGGACCGGTGCAGTCGCCTTTACGCATCTGCTGGTTCTGTATATACACCCCGTCGCTGGTGGTATACCCTACCCTGTAGCCCAGCTGTTTTACTATGTGTGCTATTAGTCTTGTAGTTGTAGTTTTACCATTGGTCCCTGAAATCGCCACTATCGGTATACGTGCCGAAGAGCCCGGCGGATAAAGCATATCAATAACCGGCTCCGCCACATTCCGGGGTAATCCCTCCGTCGGGTCCAGGTGCATCCTGAAACCCGGAGCGGCATTGACCTCCAGCACACTCCCTCCGTTCTCTGTTATAGATGTAGTAAGGTCT
Source organism: uncultured Bacteroidota bacterium (assembly GCA_903835005.1). GTDB lineage: Bacteria > Bacteroidota > Bacteroidia > Chitinophagales > Chitinophagaceae > Nemorincola. The sequence goes on from CAILLK010000067.1 coordinate 68,205, forward strand.
TCAGCCATTATATCTATGCCACAGATATTGAGGCCAATGATGCGGGCTATGCGCTCGCACATAATTATATTGTTCGGGTGCACAAAGTCGGTAACATCCGTCGCTGTTCCTCCCGTGCTCAGGTTGGCGGTAGGCTTCAGCCATAACTCTTCTCCGGCAGCTATTACAGTTTCCAATGTGTATCCTTTTTTGTCCAGCATGCCCATCGTGAAATGGTCCACCTTTATAGCGGTCAGCACTTTTTCATGCCCGTAACCCCTTCTCGGGTCGCTGTTCACAATATCTATCAGTTGCTGCACAGTGTGGACTCCATCGCCTGTTACGGCTGCAGGTGTACGCAAAGCAGCAGCAACAAATTTGTAATTGATTACCAGTACCCTGAAATCAAAACCGGTAATAAACTTTTCACAGATCACCGCCCGGCTGTGCTCCTTTGCTGCCTTCAGGCCTGAAACCGCATCTTCCCAGTTGCGTATATTCGTGGTCGCCCCCCTTCCATGGTTGCCATCCACAGGCTTCGTTACCACCGGGTAGCCTATATGGCTGATGCAGTCTTTAAGTTCCTGCTCGTTATATACTATCCTGCCACGGGGCACAGGTATCTCCGATGCCTCCAGCAGGTTCTTCGTTTCTTCTTTATCACATGCCAGGTCCACAGCTATACTGCTGGTAGTACTGGCCACAGTTGCCTGTATGCGGCACTGATTGGCGCCATAACCCAGTTGCACAAGCGAGTGCTTGTTCAATCTGATATATGGAATTTTCCGGCGGATAGCCTCCTCCACAATAGCACCGGTACTCGGCCCCAGGCGGTCATGTTCTCTTATTTCTCTCAGTTCCTGCACATCTGCTTCTATATCATAGGGCTGGCCATCCACAATTGCCTGTGCTATTCTTACCGCGGCCCTCGCTGCATATGTTCCTGCCTTAGCTTCCATGTAGGAGAATACTACATGGTATATCCCTTTGTTCTTGGTTTCCCGTGTCCGGCCGAAGCCCGTATCCATACCCGCCATGGTCTGCAGCTCCAGGGCAATATGTTCTATCACATGCCCCATCCAGGTGCCCTCTTCTACCCTCAGAAAAAAGCCCCCGGCCACACCTTCACTGCATCTGTGTTCATACAGGCCGGGCATCAGATGCCTGAGCCTTGGCAGGAAATCCGGGATCTTATCAGTAGGCCGTTGTTCCAGCTCTTCCAGGTCCAGCAGCATCACAATTAGTTTATGCCGGGAGGCGCTCCAGTAATTGGGGCCATTCATCGCCTTAATATCCAGTATTTTCATTTGGAGGAGAATTTGGGTATAAGGTAAATAAAATTACCGGATACCAGGATCGATTTATTTTAAAATTTGTGCGATTAGGAGCATTGACAAAATAGCATAAGCCATAGTGCGAAGCTATTTTTCTTTTTTATGAGGCGAAAAATCTGCGAATAATGAATTATTCATGGGCTTTTACAACGAAATATAAATAGTATGGAACGAGTAAGATGATGAATGTTATTTTGTCATCGTTCCTTGGCTATAATGAGGATTAAACTTCAAGGCTCCTTAAATGAAATGAAAATAAAAACCATCCCTCTATTGAAAAATATAACTGATCGAGGCAATTCCGTTATTGTAGGCTCCTGCTACAAACTGAATGGTATGCCCGTCGTGAAATATACCCACATAACCATGTCCGCTGGTATAGGCTACAGCCTCCGCAACAGGTGTACCGGTAAAGGTAAAATCCGGACAGATCTGCGGGCCCGCATCTATTAACTTACCCGATAAACTGCCAGGGCAGTTGCATGAATTCCAGTTATTACCTATATACAAATCAAGTGAAACATTATCGAAGCCTATTACATCATTATGTGATCCGTATCCGCTACAAAGATCACACCCGGTTACATTCATAATAGTTGTCTCCACATTTCCGTTTGTTGTTGTGCTACCAATATGCAGGGCAGTGCCCCCATCACTACAGGTCACCGATACTGCTGCCGGGGCAGTTTTTTTCTTACTGCACGATGTCACAACCAGGCAGGCAATGATCAGGAAGGATAGGAAAGCCATAGTAGTTACTGCAATTATCTTTACCTTCATTTTCCGGTTTTTTCAATTAAGAATGTTGATTTAATAACTGTGCATTATGGTCTGCTTTATTTAATAATCGTTCTTTACCTTATTAATAAGGAACATAAAACTACAAAATAACACCTAACTAATGATGTTTATTAGGTAACTGATCTTCTTCAAATCAATATGCCGTTACTGAATTGAATATAAATGAGCTCTAAAAATATTCTTTTAAAAATTAATTCGTCTGTAAATTATTTTGTATAAATGTTTGAATTTATATGGGTTTTTCACTACCTTTAATTCATAAATCTCTTTATGCGACCTGCAAACCGTTATCTGCTAATAATTTTAGCATTACCATTGATGTTGCTTTTTGCTGCTGCTGCAAACGCACAAATGGCCTGGCGATGGGGCCGGATTGGATCTTCTGTAAGCGAGTCTTACCCTGTTACTACCGACAATAAAGGCAATGTTTATGCTGCAGGTATTAATTCAACTACTGATACAGCCTTTTTCGACAGCGTGTATGTACCCCCTTCGGTCGTGCAGTCCGTTTGGGTAAAATATGGCCCCACCGGGCAGCCCCTCTGGGCCGGCGGCACTATTGGCGGCAGTACCAACATTTACAATATGACTACAGATACTGCCGGCAACCTGATTATATTCGGCATTTTCTTTTCTGATACAGTGCGGATAGGCTCGATTACATTACACAACTCTTTTTATTTAGGGCAATACTTTATAGCTAAAATAAATCCTGCAGGCACGGTGCTGTGGGCTATAAAAGACGGTGCGCCATTTTATGATTTTGCCGATGACTTTTATACTGGTTTGCTCCGGGCAGGAGATGTCGCTACCGACGACTCCGGCAATATATACGTAACCTCATCCTATAAAAGTGCCTCAATAACAATAGGCGCTTATACCCTTACTAATGTCGATGCTTCCGGCACCACTACCGACATTTTTGTTGCAAAATACAGCCCGGCAGGGGCGCTGATTTGGGCGCGGTCTGCCGGCGGAACGGGCAATGATCATGCTTTCGGAATAACTGTTGTCCCATCAGGCAATGTATATATCGCAGGTGCCTTCAGGTCTGCAACCTTCAATTTCGGATCATCGGTGATGTCCGATCCTTATACCAATCCAAGGGCATATATTGCCGAATTTTCAGCCACTGGCACACCTCTCTGGGCCCAGGCGGCAGGCCGCAGCCATGGGGCATACAGTGTAGGTATAAGGCACGATAACAGCGGGAATATTTATATGGCAGGCAGCTACGCCGATTCATCAATTACATTCGGCACCGAAACATTGACCAGCGTATATCCGATAGTGCCCTCATATGCGGCATTTTTAATAAAATATTCACCGGCCGACCTCCCTGTATGGAGCAGGGCCATCAGTTCAGATGCTGCTTCTGTTGCTGCTTTTTCCATTGCCACTTCGCCATGTGGTTATGTTTGGGTATCCGGCACTTCCAGTCACACTGCCGTGTTGGCTCCGGGGGATACAATGAGTATATATTCTTTTGGCAGCGATCTGCCAGTATATTTGGTTGGGTACGATTTCTCCGGCAGTGTAATAGGTTATAATTCGCTGGTTGTAGGGGGAGATGACGAATGCGATATTGCCTGCGATGCAGTAGGGAATGCATTTTTGGGTGGCGATTTTGAAGGCACATTGATTACAGGCCCTGATATCTTTGTTGGAACACCTTCCCCTTCTGAGCACTTTTTTGTTGCTGAATATGGTTTCTTGCGCGATACTCTTTATACGCATCAGAATGGCAAAATATGCTCTTCAGGAAGCATTACTATTGCCGCCCCTGCAGGCCAGGCAACTTACCTGTGGGATGATGGCGAAACCAGTCAGTACCGCTCCATAAGCGGTCCCGGCGATTATGTAGTCTATGCAACCTCCTGCGGAGACACAGTTATAGCCGATACCTTTCATATCGTTATTGGCCCCGATACGCTTGTTACTATACACGACACTGCCTTTTGTATGTACAGCGACTTAGTTCCCCTTATCCCGCTTACCCCTGGCTTCGGTACTGATTATTTATGGTCTGGCGGCGATACTACAATGACCGATTCAATAAATGCGCCCGGCACTTACTGGGTTACCTATAAGAACGGATGTATTCATGCGTTCGATACGTTTTTTGTAACAGCCAATCACCCTCCGGCACCCATTTCAGGTTCCGGGTTTATGTGCCTTGGAGATACATCATTATTTGCTGATGCCGATGCTGGCGGAGTATGGAGCAGCAGCGCTTCATCAATAGTCACTATAGGCTCGGCCACAGGCCAGGGTATAGGTGCAACAGTCGGTACGGCAAACATTACCTACATAGCGCCAACCGGGTGTTATACCAGCAAGACGGTTACGGTCAATGCTCCGCCCTGCTACAATGGGGTAGCACAGATATTGCCCGAAAATCAGGTTTCAGTTACACCAAATCCAGCCTTCGACCAGTTTGTGCTGCAGTCGCCAAAAGGCTTCTATACCTATATGGAAATACTTAATGATCTTGGTCAGGTATTGCTTAAGCAGCAAGTCTCCGGCACACAGCTTATGGTAAATATCAGTACACTCCCACCTGGTACCTATTCTGTCAGGCTCACCGGTCAGTATGATACCAGGGTAATCAGATTGGTAAAGATTTAGCCCACATTATAGCATTAGAGCAGTAACTTATTCATTTGTAGCATATTGAATTTTTTTGAGGTCCAGTTTGTGTACTACAGATTTTATAATTCGCTGAATACCTGATTTTTGCATTCCCAAATTTTACGAAACAAAATAAGCGACATTTATTCAGCCAATAAATAAATAAAATTTTATATTCTGTGTACTGCTGATCGATTGAAGCCGTTATGGCTGTTGTATTATCTTGCATCTCGTAACTCCCTGCGAATAAGCTACTGTTAATTTCTGGAAATTTGACAAATCAGCCCTAAAATAATAACGACTTATTAACAAAACATGCAATGTGGGTTAGAACTAATAAAAGACAGAAAAGCAGATCAGAATCTAATAACATTAACTCAGCTTTTGCATTGGTTAAGGCAAGATGTGAAATCACAATCTCTTCGGGCAACCATATCCACACATCTTTTATTCTTTATGGTACTTCATAAATGCCTCGTAAGGGGCTATCTGTTTGTAGCAAAAAAAGAACTAATAATTTGCAGTTGCCCCATTTGGAGCTATCCAATTCGAACATCGAATAGCACCGCACGCGGTATAGCATGACTTATTTTATCCTGATCTACAAAAAGATTGCCTTTGTTAGGAAGATCACATTAAGATTAAATACTTGCAGATATGCATTAGCTCCATGGCAGAGGGCGGGAGGTAAGGTCTCCCATGTATTTCAGTAGGGAAGTACATTGATCCTGCGCTCTAAATGTTTCAGTTACTATCCCATAGCAATGAATTCTTAGGCCCCAAAACCCATACAATTTCTCACCCATATCTCACAAAACCCATAGCAATAACCAATTATATAGCCACTTGCAAAAATCTCAAGGTATAAATAACGTATACAGCAATAAAAACCACCTAATTAGCCTATAAAAAACTTACATGATGTACCGTATGCGATACATGACAGTACGAAAAGTGTACTGTCATAAAAACTTCGTTTTGCCAATCCAATTCTTTGAATGAACTTTATGTCCGCCACGTCTGATTTATCGGAAGTCATATTATTTTTTAGTAGCAGTAGTTTTAAGGAAAGATACAGCGATGGATAAGCGAAAGAGGGTGTGCCTAAAAATCCTCACCATATGTTTTAAAACCATTTGCTACAGGATTCAGAACATTCCCGATGATTTCGATCAATAATTTTGATATTATATTTACGTGAATATGTTTTTATTGTTGAAGCTCATCAATATTTGGGTTATATTTTTAGAAGCGGAATAAAACATTTTTGGCTATTTAGATAAAGATTAATTTTCACACACTCCACATTATTACATTAATTAGAGGGACATAATGGGATAAAATGAGATAATCGGAAATTGTTTTATATCAGCCACCAGCAAGGTTTTCAGCCAACATCATTTTCCCATCCGGTTTTTTTAAGCAAATGGGATAACCAAAGAAAAAGCCTTTTTCCGTCTGGCGCATGTCTGTTGCCGAGCTTTGTTCGTAACAGACAAGTGTCTGAGCAATCAAGGCAGTTTATTGAAAATCCCGACCCATCGGGGTTGCTGCTGTTTCTCACAGTGATAGGACAATAGACAAAATGGGATAAAATGAGATAATCAGAAATTGTTTTATATCAGCCACCAGCAAGGTTTTCAGCCAACACCATTATCCCATCCGGATTTTTTAAGGAAATGGGATAACCAAAGAAAAAGCCTTTTTCCGTCTGGCGCATGACTGTTGCAGAGCTTTGTTCGTAGCGGAAACATCTGAGCAATCAAGGCAGTTTATTGAAAATCCCAACCCCTCGGCGTACTGCCGTTTCTCTCAGTGATAGGACAATAAGACATAATAGGATAAAATGAGATAATCTGAAATTGTTTTATATCAGCCACCAGCAAGGTTTTCAGCCAACATCATTGTCCCATCCGGTTTTTTTTAGCGAATGGGATAACCAAAGAAAAAGCCTTTTTCCGTCTGGCGTATGTCTGTTGCAGAGCTTTTTTCGTAGCAGACAAGTGTATGAGCAATCAGGGCAGTTTATTGAAAATCCCGACCCATCGGGGTTTGCTCTCAGTAATTGGAAGATGGGATAAGATGAGATAATCGGAAATTGTTTTATATCAGCCACCAGCAAGGTTTTCAGCGTTTATCAATATCCCATTGCTTATTTTTAAGTGAATGGGATAACCAAACAAAACGCCTTTTTAGGGAGTATGCTTTTTTCAAGGTTGTAGTAAAGCGCTGGTGGCCAGTAAACCGTAGTGAGGTTAACAAATTTCCCGATACAGGTCCAAATGTGCCATAAATAAATAATATATGTTAAAGAATTCAACAGCCACGATCAGGCATTTCCCTACAGCTCTTTCCGCAACCTCGCCACAGGTATATTCATCTGCTCCCTGTATTTGGCCACCGTCCGGCGGGCTATGCTATACCCCTTTTCAGCCAGCATCTCGGTAAGGATATCGTCCGATAATGGTTTGTGCTTATTTTCAGCCGTAATGAATTCATTCAGTATGGTCTTCACTTCCCGGGTCGATACTTCCTCCCCACTCTCCATTTGCAGCGCTTCAGAGAAAAAGTATTTCAGCTTGTAGGTGCCATACTCTGTCTGCACAAACTTACTGTTGGCCACTCTCGATACTGTGGAAACATCCAGGCTGGTAAGGTTGGCAATATCTTTAAGAATCATTGGCTTCAGCTCCGTTTCATCACCAGTCAGGAAGAACTCCCGCTGAAAGGCCATTATCGCCTGCATGGTATGCAGCAAAGTATGTTGCCGCTGCTTTATAGCATCTATAAACCACTTCGCCGAATCCAGTTTCTGCTTAATGAAAAGAACCGCATCTTTCTGTTGTTTGTTCTTCTTTTCACTGCGGTCATAAGCCTTTATCATATCCCTGTATCCTTCCGATATGCGCAGTTCAGGGGCATTCTTTGAGTTAAGCGATATTTCCAGTATGCCGTTGTTGTTGAACACAAAAAAGTCAGGGATAATATAACTCTCTGCCTTGTTCACCGTATAAAAGGCCCCTCCTGGTTTAGGGTTAAGCTTAATGATAATATTAATCACATTCTTAAAAGCCTCATCGGTTATCTCCAGGTGTCGCTGTATCTTTTCGTAATGCTTCTTGATAAACTCATTAAAATATTTATCAATCACCATCGCAGCATCCCTGGTAGCCTTCGATTGCGGCATTCTCTGTATCTGCAGCAGCAGGCAATCCTGAAGCGTTACCGCGCATATGCCCGGAGGGTCGAAAAGCTGTATCTGGTGCACCAGTGCGTTTATCTCCTCAGCATTGGTATCCACATTCTGCCCGAATGCCAGGTCATCCACTATCGAATTAATTTCCCGGCGCAGATAGCCGTCTTCATCCAGGCTGCCTATAATCTGTTCGGCTATTTTATGGCTCCGGTCATCCAGCTCCAGCATTCCCAGCTGGTCCAGCAGGTGCTCATGAAAGCTGGTCTCAACCCTAGCCGGGGTTTCCACCCGCTCATTTTCACCGCCGCCATAATAATCATCACCGTAGTCATAACCACTGCTGTCATCATCCTCCCGTCGCAGAAAATCGTCAAGGTCCACCTTTTCAGCATTATCACTGCTCAGTTCTACCTCCTCTGCCGGAGCTTCCCCTTCTTCTCCGTCGGCCCCTGGCTTTTCCAATTCGTAATTGTCCTGGTCGGGAGTACTGTTGTCCAGTTCAAATTCCAGCGCCGGATTTTCTTCCAGTTCTTCCTTTATTCTTTCTTCAAGGTTGGCAGTAGGTATCTGCAGCAGTTTCATTAGCTGAATCTGCTGTGGGGATAATTTCTGTAAAAGCCGTAACTGGTTCGACTGTCTGAGCATAATTTTTCTTCAGGGCTGTTTGCAAAATTAAAATTTAAAGCCACAATAACCTATACTGCAAGCATACATTCCTTTCTTATTTATTTCGGTCATCATTTGTTAAATAATTTTTTTTTAGCCCGATAGATTGTACATTGGGTGAAATATTGAAGTTGTGGCGGGAATGACAAAAAAACCATACATATCTACCTCCTTTTCTTATATCCCATTAGAAGAGACGTTGCAGATAGCACCTAAAAAGAAACAACTTTTTATAGGTATCCCAAAAGAAAATTCTTTCCAGGAAAATCGAATTGCCCTTACACCCGAAGCCGTTTCGGTTCTGGTAAACGACGGCCACGATGTAGCTGTGGAGCATTGCGCTGGTGATGGTTCTTTTTATTTCGATAACGATTACAGCGAGGCCGGAGCCCATATCGTTTACGACAAAGCCCAGTTATTTAAAGCAACAACTATAATCAAATCAGCGCCTATTTCCGATGAGGAAGCTGTGCTGCTGCAACCCAATCAGGTAGTCTTTTCGCCTATCCATATGCCGATGCTAAGACAGGGCATCCTGGATCAGCTGATGGCTAAAAAGATTATCGCCATAGCTTTTGAATCTATAAAAGATGATGCCGGCACTTACCCCATTGTGCGCTCTATGAGCGAGATTGCCGGTAATTATGCCATACTTACCGCAGCCAGGTATCTCGCAAATACCGACAATGGCAAAGGTGTACTGCTGGGGGGTATATCTGGTGTGCCTCCTGCCAGAGTACTAATTATTGGTGCAGGAGTAGTTGGCGAATTCGCCGCACGTGCTGCTTTTGGACTTGGCGCTAATGTGAAAATTTTCGATAATTCCATTTACCGCCTTATGCGGTTACAAAATAATATCGGTCGACGTTGCTTTACCTCTGTGCTGGACCCGTACACTTTATCCGAAGAGCTGATGAATGCCGATGTGGCTGTTGGTGCTTTGAAACCGGTTAATGGTGTTACGCCCGTAGTGGTTTCTGAGCAGATGGTCCAGAACATGAAGGCAGGCTCTGTTATCATAGATGTAAGTATGGATCGTGGCGGCTGCTTCGAAACTTCAAGGCTCACTTCGCACGAGAAGCCCACCTTTAAGAAGTACGATGTCATCCATTATTGCGTGCCAAATATAGCTTCAGCCGTTTCGCGTACAGCCTCACGGGCTATCAGCAATGTGCTCATGCCCATTATGCAGCAGTGTGCCGACCTGGGCGGAGTAGAAGAACTGGTTCAGGCTAAAGCAGGCATCCGCCGTGGCGTGTATATGTACAAAGGCTGTGTCACCAATGCACCCATTGCAAAAAGGTTCGGCTTTAAGTATACCGATCTCGATCTGCTCCTGGCCTCACTGGGTTAATGCAAAATGTAATAGTAGTTTACAGCTTATTATCGGATTATAGCTATACTGTTTTCATTTTCAATGCGCCTTCTGGCTATTTTTGGCCAACAGCCATATCTTTTGAATACTCTTTATAGTTATCCCGTATCCAGGCTTTCAACTCCAGGTCTGATACTGACCGGGCATAAGCATATTCCATCGGATATTTATTCATAAACCGCAGTAGAGAATCCCCGGTTAATCCGGTAAGCGTAGTAACAAGGTCGGGTTTGTAGCGGGAGTCAATGAATTTCTGCTCCATATCTTTTTTAAAGGTTTCCTTGAATTTTTTATTCCGCTTATAGCTTTTCGACATCCGCTGAACAGGCGCTCCTATTAATCCGCTCACTACCAGTCCGCCATCAGTGCTTACTTTAGGTTTTATGGTTTTCCTGTTCAGCTCCTGGCTGTATAGATTGGTCATTTCAACGGAGTCTTTCTGAAACTGGGTCAGCTCGTGTACCGTGTATTCGGGCAGTCTCATTGATATTGGTAAAAGCGATACTCCCATACCCGCATAAGAAGTAGCCGTTTTCTGGATGGGGTGATAGCCGTTAAATGAAAAACTGATCATATCTCCTATACTTGCATTGAGCATGAAATTCCCCTCCGAGTCTGTCCCTGTGGTATGCCCGTTGGCCATATCCTGCACAGTAACGGCACCCATAGGCTTATAGGTTTCACCATTCAATACAATACCTTTCAGTGTCTGGCTATAAACACTGAAATTAATTAACAATAAGACTATTGAAAGTAATAACTGCTTCAAACGGGAGCTATATATTATGTAAAACTAAAAAACATTGGTCAGCAATCAATTGGCTGGCTTGTTTTTGGGAATTATTTAAGAGAAACTGACCAGTGATTTAAACGTTTATTCCAATACAAAAGCGCCATCTTCACTGATGCAATGAATGGGCACCCCGGCTTTTATAAAGTCTTTCTTAAACCGTTGTTGTTGCCTGCGGTTGAAGGTATTACCAATAATTATTAGCGTTGGTGAGAATATTTTCCGGAGTTCTTTTGCATCAATTTTACCTGTGTAATTGATCACAAGGTAATCGCTATGGAAACGCGTTGAAGTGTCTGCCGGATAGTTAAGTATAAGGATGCTCTTACCATTAATTATTAAATTTTCCTTGTTTTTCATGCTATCCTCACTCCAGGCCCGCCACCCGATATGAGCTGGCTTTACCATGTAATCAACCTTTTTCTGTGAGCCGGAATCTTTATTCAGAACAGTATAATAACAACCGTTAATCACTTCAATATGATTTGCCTTTCCGGCATTGTATACTATCATTCTGTGCTGGTGTATCCTGCTCCACTGGTCATTGCAAAAACTCACGAGCAACAGGCAAACTGCAATCATTCCTGTAAACAAGGCCGTCTTGCTCCTTTCCATCAAAAACAAAGCTATACCGCCAATGAAGAAATAAATCAGAACCAATTCCAATCCGGTTAGCATTATAAACCTGAAAGATACTGGGTTGCAGCTTTGCAGCCAGGTTACTACCTTATCAAACCAGGTTACAATCCATATGGTACAGAATCCGATTATTCTGGTTGCAACCGGGATACTGCTTAATGCTATAATGGCCATACTCATGTAAAGTACTATACTCATAAACAGGTATGCTGCTACATTGGCAACAATAAACAGGAGCGGGAAAATGTGAAAATAATAAACTACAAGTGGTGCCACCAGCACCTCTGCAGAGATACTGGCTGCTACAGCACTCCATAAACCTTTTGTAATCTTATTAGCCGGAGTCAGCCATTTATATACCGGGTTATAAAAAAGGATCAGCGACAAAACAGCCACAAAGGATAACTGGAAGCCAACTGAAAACAACCACATTGGTTGGGCGCAAAGCAACAGGAAAGCAGTTGCCAGTAACTGGTTGAGGCTGTTAATACCTTTCTGCAGCATAATACCACCTGCCAGTAATGAAAACATTACCGCGGCACGTATAGCCGAAGGATTGGCTCCAGCCATCATTACATAAAACCAAACCAGTGGCAGTGCAATGGCATACTTTATCCAGAGGTGTTTTTTGTTCTTCAGCCACCAAAGAAGAACAGATATAGCAATAAAGAAAATCGCTACATTACCTCCTGAAATTGCGATGATATGCACAATGCCTGTTTCGGAATAAGACTGAAGCAATTCTTCATCCAGGTTTACTTCATCGCCAAGCAACATTGCCTGAAGAAGCCCTTTTGTTTTAGGTTCCGGAAGATAAAGGGCCAATTGTTGTATACACCAATCATGTGTCCGGACTATAAATGGTGTGGTATGTGGGTCATGTGTTGCCAGTAGCCTGGTATCCTTTACAGAGCAAAATTGCTGGTAATATATATTATTGCGCCTGCAGTAGCCGGCATAATCAAATTCGAACGGATTGCCTGCATTTTTCACAGGCTGCCAGTCTCCTGGCACAAACAATGTATCACCCTTATGCAGCAACATCGGGAACCTGTCTTTATAAAGATACAGGAAGGCTTTACCTGTAGTTACCTTCACCCCACTTGTATCAACAGTTCTGATTACTGATACAGGTAATTTCCAGGTATTTTCTTTTTCAGCCGGCACATCTGTAATTTTTACCAGGTAGGATTTGTGATTGTTGATGTCACTTCCAAACCATGATTTGTTATTTTGTACATCGTTTAAACCGGCTAGAGAATAACCACATAAAAGGAACAGGATGGAGATCAGGGCAAATTGAACAGCTGCAAAGACACCCTTGTTTTTCTTCAGCAGTACCAGACCAAGGTAGGCCGGCATCATGGCTACTAGGAACAGAAATGATAATCTGCCGGAAAAATGATAAAATTGGAAACGGTCATAACATACAATTCCTGCAGCAAATGGCAATAAAATCCGGAAGAAAGGGGCAGTTTCCCAGAAATATGCTTTATGTAGTGGCCAGCGTTTCATGGGATGCTTTGCCACTAATATACAATAATGGTAATAATAAGAAAATACTGATCAGGATTTTCTTAAAGTTAAGGTTAAAAAATCAGGATCTTTCTTGATTTTTCTGAGAGATCTCAATTTACTTTCTGCCGCTCATTTTTTCCTGAAGGCTAATATATTCAGCATTGCCTGGCTGCATTAGTTCTGAGGCCATTGTCCTTAATTCTGTTTTAATTGCGGCACATACTCATTTTTAATTGGTTCTTAGAATACCAAAAATACTTCCAAATAAGGATATGAAGCATAAAACTTATTCCCCGGCGAAGCCCCTTTAGGGGTTTGGGGTTTTTAATAAGTTATTACCTGCTCCTCCATCACTTCAGGCATCTTCCTGAATTCATATTGCTGATTACGGAGCTGTGGCTCAAACCCTGCTTCACGTATGGATTGCTGTATACTCTTTGCTGTAAACCGGTGGGGTGCACCTGCAGCGCTTACCACGTTTTCCTCAATCATTATCGACCCGAAATCATTAGCACCGGCATTGAGGCATATCTGGGCTACCTGCTTACCTACAGTAAGCCATGATGCCTGAATGTTTTTCACATTCGGCAGCATGATGCGGCTCAGGGCTATCATTCGTATATATTCTTCAGCAGTAGTCAGGTTTTTGGTGCCACGTATTTTTTGCAGCAAAGTATCCACATCCTGGAAAGTCCAGGGTATAAAGGCCAGGAAGCCTTTGGCGCCTTCTGGTTTCTGTTCCTGTACTTCACGGATCTTTACAAAGTGTTCAAAACGTTCTTCCAGAGTTTCTACATGACCAAACATCATAGTTGCACTGGTAGTGAGGCCCTGCAGGTGGGCTTCGTGCATAATATCAAGCCACTCCTGTGCACCACACTTTCCATTGCTTACCAGCTTGCGCACCCTGTCGTTGAGTATTTCAGCTCCTGCCCCCGGCAAACTATCCAAGCCTGCCTCTTTCAATGCTTTCAGCACATCATGATGATTACTTTTCCCGAGCTTGGTGATGTGGGCTATCTCTGGCGGGCCCAATGCATGCAGTTTAAGATTGGGGTATAGTTGTTTCAGGGTTTTAAAAAGGTCAACATAATAAGCAAGTCCCAGTTCGGGATGATGGCCGCCCTGCAGCAACAGTTGCTCGCCTCCGTATTTAAATGTCTCATCTATCTTGCGCTTGTAGGTCTCAATATCTGTAATATAAGATTCCGGATGACCTGGAATACGATAAAAATTGCAGAATTTGCAGTTGGCCACACATACATTGGTAGTATTCATATTGCGGTCTATGATCCAGGTAACCTTGCCATGTGGCACCTGAATCTTGCGCAGCTCATTTGCTACAAACATCAGCTCGGTAAGCGGGGCATGTTCAAAAAGGTAAATTCCCTCTTCGGCGCTCAGAAATTCAAAATTCATCGCCCGCTCATATAAACCGGATAATTGCATCAGAAATTATTTAGGGCTCAAAATTAAGGCTTTTTAAACCCAATCCGTTATGGCTGATTTCTATTCAGCGATTCAGCGGCTAAATAATTTTTTAAAGCAATTCAAATCAGGCAATACAACACTATCGTAATATGAATGTTGTTATTACGGGTGATTATTGCCAGTAAAAGTGTTTCTGTTATATACCTCCTTTGGTTTATATTAC
>CAILLK010000068.1 GCA_903835005.1 uncultured Bacteroidota bacterium
AACTTCTTCTATGAACAACTCAACCAGATTATCAGAAGTAATTCCTTTATGGCTACACCCGCACAAATTTGAAATCAAATCCATGTTCAGCAACGGCAAATACGAAACCCTCTTCAATTTTGAGAACAACGCCAAAAACCTGGATGCCGCATTGTTTATAGACGAGGCTTATGCTGCCATAATGACCAAGGAGCATTTGAAGGTGGGGTAAGCAGGCATATTCTATTCAATACCCGATTCAGGTTTTTTGTTTGGTTATCCCATTGTCGCAAAAGGTAGCTTTGAGATAATGGCGATTGCTGAAACCCTTGCTGGTGGCTGATATAATACAATTTACGATTATCTCATCTTATCTCACTAAACAATGTGAAAATGTGGCAATTCATTCAGTTGCATAGAAGTAATAAAAATATACGATTTTCAATTGCCTAAATCAGATAATGTTTATGTGGATGCTGAACCAGCAGGCACTCCAGAAAATGGTTTTTTGTTTGGTTATCCCATTGTCGCAAAAGGTGGTAATGGGATAATGGTAAACGCTGAAACCCTTGCTGGTGGCTGATATAATACAATTTGCGATTATCTCATCTTATCTCACTAAACAATGTGAAAATGTGGTAATGTGAAAATGTGGCAATTCATTTAGTTGTATAATGGCAATAAAAATATGCGATTTTCAATTGCCTAAATTGCTGGGATTTTGTGTGCTATTTACCTGATCAGACTAAAACTCTTCGATATACTCTGGGTAAAATAATGATTTTTTCATAGTTTAATAAATTATAATTAATTACAAAATTTGAAACAAAGGTATAATTAAAAGTTGGAATATCCTAATTTTAAGGCGCATTTATTTGTTAAGATTGGAAACACTAGTTGCCCCGATTTTCGGGATTATTAACAAACTGTGGAGATTGCTGAGAAATGGGGCGGCTGCACATAGGATTTTGGTACAGAACCGCGCCAGATAGAGTTGGTCTGGAAAGTAAATCGGCTAAGTGCCCTAATCACCGGCGAGTCCCCGGCCTAAGCACAGGCTGGCTTTGCAATCGGGAGACATCGCCCGGGATGGGAGAGAAACTCGGTGTAGACTTACAGATCCAAATTCCTGAAGCGGAGTGATTTACCTAGACAGGTATCCGGTTTTTGAGGATAAGCAAAAGTTCTTTGGGAAAGCCATTTTTCTTAATAAAGGCTTTGGCCTGCTTGTTTTTTTTAACAAAATATGGATCATTCCCATGATCTTTTACTTCATTGGTTATTGTAACTCCCAGAGACTCGGTTTTTACCAGTTGTTTAGTTTCTGATACCATTTTCTGTGTTTTCAAGATATACAAATTTACGACTTTTTGCGCAATACGAAAAAAGCTGAATAATTAATATTATTTTCAAATGGTTGCCAGCCATCATCGTGAAAGCCGAATATATGGAACACAGGCTCAATTTCATTCCAGTAAGTCTTAATACCCATCTGGTACAACCGAGTCCTAGCCGGAGTGCTGCCCTGAGCATAAACCATTATATCGGGAAACCTAGCTGTAAATGTGATCACAATATTTGCTACAGTTGCTAAAATTTTGTCCCTATCCTTATTATTACTTACAGTCAGATCATCACAAATCCCTGTTAGTGGATCCAGATCGCCAAAGCCCAGATTGAAGTAGGTAATACCAAAATCATTTTCAATACTAAACCGCACTATTTTCCTGATATTACCTTTTGGGCCAATGCTATCAAACTCAAAACTGAGAAAGGTTTCGTTTGTTGCATATTTATAGTGATCAAGATTCATGCAATTTTGTTTATTCTTATTATTTATACTTTACGAAGATAAATAAAATTGAAAATAAACCCTATTTTAACTATAAATGCCCCTTAAAAGCAGCAAAAGCTGGCTGGCTATGATGGCATTGAAACGGGTAAGATTTCACAAAGGACCAACTGCAAATTTGGTTAAACTTCAGACCCGTTCAAAAATGTTATTAGTATTAAACTACAACTGCCTTATTATCTTTTTAGCATCTTCAACACTTAATGTATCCTCCAGTTTACTATTCTCAAATACCATCAGGTATTTATATTCCTTTCCGGCTTCACTTGCCCATAAGCGACCTAAGCGGTTTTTTGCTGCACTGTCGGAATTATCACGGTCATCACCCTTGGTTTCCAGTAAAATTATATTTCTTTGATTTGTAAACAAAATAAAATCGGGATAATGATTGCTTTTATATCCATTTATTGAAAATCCTTTACCCCTACCTAAGTTTCGATGCCAGAAAGATATATTGGGCAAGCCTGCTATTTCGGCAATAATCTTGGCTTCAAAATTATTCATTTCCCCTTCTCTTTCATACAGGGCATTGGCTATATCGCTGCCTAAACGGCCTGGGATTATGTATTCAGGAAGTGCGAAAGTAGGTTGCACTTTTATTTTAGAGGCCAACAGCAATTCTTTAAATTTCTTCTCTGCATAACCGTCTGCTAGTTGCCGCATTTTTATTTTCAGCTTACTGCTATAAGTGTGTTTATGTGTCAGAAAATCCTGCAACTGAACTGCATTCATTTCTGAAATAACACGTTCAACATACCTGCAAATATCATCGTCTGCTATAGGGTACATGTCACCTATCAACTCAACCATTACAAGAGCAATATCCTTTATCTGGTTTTCTTTTGGTTTGGCCAGTATATATTCAACCAAAGGGTCTTTTACAACCGAATCCTCAATTGGAATATACTTTGGTGTAAATTCTCCCTTCCTTACCTCCTCAATATCTATTTTAAAGAGGTCGGATTTGATACTATCAAAATTTACTTCGGCATTCTGTGCCGCTAATCTGAATCCCTCCAACAGCGCTTCCTGATTGAGTAATATGCTATCCACACCCTCAAAAAACAAATCAGTTTTTGGAGTATCAATATAAAATTGGGGCAGACGTATTGCTTTAGCCATTGAGGCTACAACATCGCGCATTTTGTATTTTTTCACCTTGTCGGGTATTTCAGAGAATAAAGGAAAATTGGGGTCCTGAGATTGTTCATCTATCTTTTTATCAAAGGCTATACTTGTTTCCTGTGCCAGAGATTCAATATCTTCTAGCGGCTGGTAGGTGGTTTCGGCAGATACTTCTGAGGGATTGAAATTGATTTTGTCTGGAATTATTTCATCAATACTGCTTGTAGTAGGTTTATGCAATTCAGGAAAAAGAAAACTTTCTACCGGATTTGATACAGGCTTTTTTGCTTCTTCCGGCATTTTATCTACTCCGCGATAATCGTTTTTACTGAACCCGGCATTCTGCAGGCCATTTACAATATTCTGGAGCGTCAGTTCAAACTTTGCGGATGCGGTAAGCACATATGAAAGATTCAGTTGAAAATTATTGTGCCTTGTAACATAGGGCTGGCGTAACACACGGCCCAATATCTGCTCCACATCTACCGCGGATGATTTATCGGCCAGTGATGCCAATATATAAGCAAACGGACAATCCCAACCTTCCTTGAGTGCATTCACTGTGATGATATACCTGACCTTGCAGGCTTTGCTCATGAGATTTATGTTCTTCAGTTCATCGATATCTGCTGTCTTGATTTTAATCTGATCTTCGGAAATGCCGAGGCTGAGCAATTTTTCTTTCAATTGCCTGAAATCTATGTTCTCGTCCTTTGTTCTTGGCTGTGCCTGAAACAGGACAATGGGCCGTATATACCTTCCTCCATCTTCTTCCTCTTTTTCGGCCAGTATTTCCAGCTTTCGCTGCAGGTGCAATGCGCTGCTGATAACATCATGTTTATCCTGATGATTATAAGCTATTACCGGCAACTTTACCATTTGTTCTTTCTTCAGTTCGATAGCGTTTACGAAGCTTATAATGTTGCTTTTGTCTTTGGGTGTTGCTGTGAGATCCAATATAAAACTGGGGTTCAGGTTCTGCAACATATCTGTGCTCAGTTCGCTTTCGGCGTTGTGGCTTTCATCTACTATCAATACAGGGCAAAGGCTGCGAATAACGTTGATCAATGCGGTTTCATCAGTATCGGGTAGAACTTGAACATTACATTTTACATGCTCTGCAAAATCAGCCAATTGTCCGTTTTCTTCAAAAATTTTCCGGTCTTCCTTCTTCTTTGCCCGAATGCTTGCAAAATTCATAACAAAAATGCTCAGTTGCTCACTCACGACTGTAGGGTTAAAGTTCGTGCCTTGCAACAAATCTTTCTTCTCGTAAACCTGCACCCTCCCATTGAATAATGCATTTAATTTCTGCCGGTAAGGATGGGCAGGATCGGACAGGTTTTTAACCGTCTGATCGAGCAGGTTGCTCCAAGGCACCAACCAAACAACTGCCTTGGGCTTAGTGGTATCGAAAGATTCAAAAATTTTTTTGAGCGCATTGCAAGCAATAAATGTTTTACCGCCGGCAGTAGGTACTTTCATACATACATGCACAGCACCCGGCACGCTGTTCTGATAAGGACGCATACCCGTTTGGGTGAGCGGATTATATTCGCCAATCTTATCTTCCCAGTATTTATTGTATGCTATATCTGTGCGCCTGTATTGTTGCACATAATCGAGATATTCAGCGAGATCGGTAATTACCTTTTGCTGGTATGGTTTGAGTTCCATGGGTTAGAATCGGGTTATGTCTCTTGGAATTTTTTTGAAAACAATACACTTCTTCAGCATAAATTCCTTAGCCAGCAAACAATTGTCGGCATAAATGACATACTGATCAGCTTTCGTTTTTATGGTAGCCAGAAAATCATTGTTAAGAGTGGTCATTTCATTTTTCTCGTAGAAGAAATAATACCCTGTAGCGTTGAACTTATCCAAGAGGTAGCTGTTATCTTTTACCTGGTATAGTTTGCCTTCGGTAAGTGGTTGCTGAGTCTCGGTATAGTATACATACTGTCTTATTTTCACTATATCTATATTCTCATTGAGCATATTGTTTTCATCAAACATTTGCTCACCTAAGGTATAATAGTCAAATGCCCCTCCAGTTCCCTCCATATCGCCATATCCTTTTGCAACCCGCTTTACTCTTTCAGCAGTAATTGTTTCGGCGTATTCTTCCATTTCTATAAGAATGAATTTCCT
This sequence comes from uncultured Bacteroidota bacterium, assembly GCA_903835005.1. Classification (GTDB taxonomy): domain Bacteria; phylum Bacteroidota; class Bacteroidia; order Chitinophagales; family Chitinophagaceae; genus Nemorincola. The sequence continues at coordinate 5,108 of CAILLK010000068.1, forward strand.
ATTTCCACCATCCTGTTTATTTAAGTTAAGTACAGCATGTGCTGTAGTGCCGGAGCCAGCGAATGAATCTAAAAAAATGGATTTTTCATCTGAATAAAGACCAATCAAATATTCAATTAGAACATTCGGTTTTGGAAAGCTAAAATTGATTCCGATTTTTTTCAATTCAACTCCCATAGCTTGAGTACTACTTAAATTATTTAATGTTGAAATCACATGACTAAGCGAATTGCGCTTTTTAACCATTTCAATTGCACCGGTTTTACTAATCTCAAAAGAAGTAAACTGCTCCTTTGTATCAAGAACAGGCTGGCAATTATTGTTAATGAACTCAAGCAAGACATCTTTTGAAGACCATCCACTCTTTACAATGACTTTGCTTTTAAGTTTAAAGTCTTCAATGATGGCTTCGTTTAAATAATGCGGCCACGCACTATTTCTAACAGGTATCGATAAACTTTTAACTGCACATGGAAATCCTATTGGCAATTCTATTTCAGATATTGGGTTTTTAGGTCCATTTTTCACTAAGGTATTTCTAATCTCATCTTTATAAAGTTTACTCGTTGCGGGAATATTTGGATCAATACCATTAGGAAAACCCATGATAGTTTCCTTTTTAAAATAGGCAAGTATGTATTCATGATTAATTTTAACCCTTGCTTGATTATCAAAATTACCCTCAGTTTTCCATGAAAATTGTGTCAAGAAATTTTTTCTTCCGAAGATTTCGTTGCACAAATATTTAAGATTTTCTTGTTCATTATCATCAATAGAAATAAAGATAATCCCATCTTCAGCTAACAATTTCTGCAAAAATTTTAGACGTGGATACATCATGCACAACCATTTATCATGGCGGCTTAGATCTTCACCATCTTTACCTACCACCTGATGCAGCCATTTCATTATTTTAGGATCATTTACATTGTCGTTATAAACCCAACCTTCATTTCCCGTATTGTAAGGGGGATCAATATAGATGCAGTTGATTCTATTTTCATATTCCGGCAATAATGACTTTAACGCCTCCAAATTATCGCCATGAATTATTTTGTTGCCACTACCTGTTTCTTTTCCTATCTGTTCTCCTTCATCAACAGTAAAACCGTATTGGTGTTCCAATACCCTATAGGGCACCTGCTGGTGATGGTTTACAACTTTTTCCTTTCCTATCCAATGGAGTGTAGGCATTACATCAAAGCGGTCTAATATGCCTTGAGGTAACTTCGGGGCGTGAATTAATGAAATAAAAAAAGGGCGTGTTACCTCTGCATATTTTTCTTTTCCCGAAAGGCACTCGACGAGCCTGAGTAGAATTGAAAACAGCAGAGGACACGCCTTTGCAGGCGCATCCCTTATACTGTTTCTTTCTACTCATATAAAATTGTCGAGGTTTTATCGAGAAAGAAACGTTAAGCAACGCTAATGATCTATATGTATGGTTAGTTTGTTGTTATGTCATTGTTGTTTTGTTTGGGGTAAATATAGGCATAATGGGGGGATTTTTATTTATTGTATTGCGCGAATGAGGTTGCCCTGGATTGGGTAAGAGTCGTGATGATGTTGTGTGGAGTTACAAAGCGGTTGCCCACCAGCGATGTACAATAGAGTATCCTAATGTGTTTAACTATTACCATCACTTCCTAAGTTTGCTTCTTTCGTTGCAATAACCATCATTTTTATAGTGTTTTTTGTTATGGTTTGTTTTACTAGCCTGATAGCAATTTTACTCTCTAACGGTGCCAATCCCGAAGGAAAATCGGGATGCTGCCACTTCGGCCCAATAGCTGCAAAAAGCCGGGACAACAAATCTTCCTTACTATATCAATGTAAGCCCCATCTGTATGAGCCCGATAACAAACCCAAGAACCCCGCCGATAATCTCCAGGAAGGCAAATTCTTTTTTCATCACAGCCTCGAGTATTTGTTCCAGTTTATCGGATGAAAAACGGGCCACTTTTTCGGTCACCATTTTCCTGATATCTATTTTCTGGCTCAGGGAATCGGTGTACCGGCTGATGAGGTCGGGCAGCAGGATATTGATTTCTTCCAGCATGCCTTCTTTGATCTTGTCGAGCGTGCTGCCGGTTACAAACATGGCTATTACCGGAAGCTTTTCTTTCAGTTTCACTTTCAGAAAATCATCGAGGTGCTGTTCTATTACCGGGGTTAGTTTTTTGAGTTCTACAGGGTCGTTTATGCGGGCGGCAATATCATCAAAATGTATCAGCTCTGAGGCAACCATATGGCCGATCTTATCGGCCACCAGAGCCTGCCTTTTCGGGAAAACACCCTGTATGGTAATACCCATAAACCGGACAGGATTGCGGGGATGAAACAGCATTTTAATGGCTATCCATGTAGTAAACCATCCTGTAAAAGCAGCAATAAAAGGCTGCAGCCAAAACATTAAATTATTCATTTGAGATCTTCACGCTAACCCAATAACCACTTAAATATTGCCAATCAGTTTCTTTAAATAAACGCCATACCCGCTCTTGAAATAAACCGCAGCTAATTTTTCCATCTGGCTGTCATCAATCCATCCGTTGCGGTAGGCAATTTCTTCTATACACCCTACTTTAAGGCCCTGCCTTTTTTCGATCACTTCTATAAATTCGCCGGCTTCAATCAATGAATCGAAGGTGCCCGTATCGAGCCAGGCAGTGCCCCGGTGCAGTACGCCTACCTCAAGCTTATTTTTTTCGAGATATACTTTATTTACATCGGTTATCTCCAGTTCTCCCCTATGCGATGGCTTGATGGCATTAGCAATCGCAACCACCTCATTATCATAAAAGTATAGGCCAGGAACAGCATAATTGGATTTGGGGTGTTCGGGTTTCTCCTCAATGCTGATAACCCGGTTGTCCTTATCAAATTCCACTACGCCATAACGCTCCGGGTCGCTTACCTGGTAGGCAAAAACCACTGCCCCGTCGGGGTTGGCTTTTTTCTTCAGCAGGTTTCCCATACCCGCGCCATAAAATATATTATCGCCCAATACAAGCGCTACAGGGTCATTGCCAATAAAATCTGCCCCTAAAATAAAAGCCTGGGCCAGGCCTTCGGGCCGGGGCTGTATCACATACTCAAAGCGGCAACCAATCTGGCTGCCATCGCCCAGCAACTTACGGAAAGCGGGCTGGTCTTCAGGGGTGGTAATTATGAGAATTTCATTGATCCCTGCCAGCATCAAAGTAGACAGCGGGTAATAAATCATCGGTTTATCATAAACCGGCATCAATTGCTTGCTTACAGCTATTGTGAGCGGGTATAAACGAGTTCCGGAGCCCCCGGCGAGGATAATTCCTTTCATCTCTGGGTTATTGCTTTATTTGGTGCGAAAATAGTTTATTATTTTGATGAGAATGATGTTGCCAGAGTTATGATGACTAAGAAAATTAATTATTATTTACAATGGAATTTGAATAAATACTATCCATGATCATAGCAGCAATGAACGGCCTGTAATGCGAATTCTCATAATAATTATAGATATTATTTGTAATGTCGTTAATTCCTGAAAAATCATAAACATTTGTTGCACCAAAAATATTTTTCAATACTTTCAGGTCAGATGAGTCAATTTTTTCCTGGTCATAAAGTGGGTTAATAATGATCCGGTAAATGGTTCTGTTTTCATCCAATATTTTTTTTATACTTGCAAAAAGCATTTTCTGGTCATCAGTAAGAGTTTTCGAGGCATATTGCTGAATACTATTCCTTTTATAAAACAATCTCATGCGTGGCAGATAAAACGAATCTTTGTTCCTTGCAATAAGAGATTCATAATTGCGAAAACTAATTTCATTAGTTGACACTTCATAGTGAGCTTCCGTTTTGTTAAATATCCCATTATCCACCATTGTGGGGGTTATATTGTGGGTAAACAATACAGTAATGTAATTAAGCAGAAAATCTTTACTGCAAAATGCTTTTAAAAAACCAACCTGGAATCTGTATCGCGATTGTCCGGATAACAATGGATGCTTGACAAAAAGGTGGGATTCCACATCGTTTTTTGTTGCATAATACTGGTATACGGAATGATCTAATATGATCAAAGCATTTTTAATTTTCACACCCCGATTATTTAAAAACCGGAATTTCTTTTCAATCCCGTATAATCCTTCATCACTTGCATCATAATGGAAACATTTGTCCGAGTTTATATGTTTACTCCAATCTGCTATTGCGTAAAACATTGAACGTGAATTACCGAAAATGTATGAGTCATATTGATACTCCGGATAGCCATTAATAAATGTTTCCGTAGAAACAAAGTCCTTATTTAATGTCACTGGCTGAATTCCGTCTTTAGGGTAATAACTATTATAATGATATAAGACTTTAAAGGGGTCATTATAAAAATATATTGCCAAAACAAAAAGTACAGGCGAAGTAACTAAAAACAATTTTAAAATTATCTTAGCCATGATCAGAATTGAAAATAAATGAATTGGTGATTTTCATAAACGCCTAAAAATAAAAGTGCAGCCAGGCCAGAATAGTATATTGTCCACCTGAACCAGGTTGGTTTCTTACTAAATGATTTTTCAAATTGGTATTGTGTACTTATTACATGTGCAAGCTCTAAAAAAATGATCAGCCCGAAACAAGGTAAGATAAGATCAGTAACACTAAGGAGATTTAAAAACGCCCAACTTTTAGAGGTATAAACTTGTCTTAGTTCGGATGGGATTTTGAATATTTTTTTGATAATATAAAAAGCGTCTCTCACATTATTTGCCCTGAAAAATATCCACGCAAATGTTACAAACAAGAATGTTATCAATACATCTAATGTATTATTAACCCAATGTATTTTACTTATCCCCAGCCTATCGTTGATCCATTTCCTTTTTTCCTTTGTGATTAGGGCAAATATGCTAAAAAATCCATGCAAGGCGCCCCATGCTATAAATGTCCAGTTAGCTCCATGCCAGAATCCACTGACAAGAAAAACAATAAAGATGTTGAAATACATTTTTGGAACAGATACACGGTTGCCACCTAATGATATGTATAAATAATCCTTAAACCAGGTTGAAAGAGAAATATGCCACCTCTTCCAGAACTCAGATATACTACGGGCATGGTATGGTTTGTTGAAATTGGTCATGAGTTTAAACCCCATCACTCTCGCAGCGCCAATTGCGATATCAGAATATCCTGAAAAATCGCAGAATATCTGGAATGCAAAAAAAACAGCGCCTATGGCAAGAGCAATACCTGAATAGTTATGCGGATTGTTAAAAACAGGATCAGTATAATGGACTAATCTGTCAGCAATAACCACTTTCTTGATCATTCCCCACAACATTAATCTAAGACCGGTTGTAAGATTTTCATATTCAATTTTATGAGGTTCAACAAACTGATGTAGCAGATTTTGTGGCCGTTCAATAGGTCCGGCAACAAGCTGAGGGTAAAACATGACATATAAAGAATAAATACCGAAGTGGCGTTCAGCTTTCTGGTTGCTTCTGTATACTTCAATAGTATAACTCATCGCCTGGAATGTATGGAACGACAGGCCTATTGGTAAAATAATATCGAGCAGCGGAATGTTTAAATTACTGTGGGCCCTGTATAATAAATGGCCAAAAGCACCTGCAAAAAAATTATAATACTTAAAAAAAGCAAGAACACCAACATTCGCAACAATACTCATTATCAGGAACCATTTTCGTCTTCGCCCTTGTGCATTCTCTATCAGGATACCGGCAAAATAATCTATTATGATAGTAAAAAACAGGATAAGTATGTAAACCGGCACAAATGCCATATAAAAAAAACAACTTGCAGCAAGTAAATGAAACCAACGAAATTTATAAGGTAGTAAAAAGTAGATGATTGTAACAATTGGAAAAAATAAAAGAAAATCTATCGAATTAAATAACATTCTTCAAATTATTTAATGGTATGGAATATTTTCTGAAAATTGATTCAATGCAAATGTAAGAATGGGGTAAAATTAATAATAAATTCCCGATTGCCAGATTTCAGCAATTTAGAATTTATTACCCGTTTCTTATATTAATTTGCCCTTTAAAGGTACTGGCTCTGGTAATACTTCTGATAATCACCTGAAGTAACATGGTTGAGCCAGTCTTCATTTGCCAGATACCAGTCTATAGTTTTGCTCAGGCCCTCTTCAAATGTTACTGATGGATACCAGCCAAGCTCTTTATTGAGTTTATTGGCATCAATAGCATAGCGTCGATCGTGCCCCGGACGGTCTTTAATATAAGTTATCAGTTGTTCAGATTCACCCGGTTGGCGGCCCAGTTTTTCATCCATTTCTTTGCAAAGGAGCTTTACCAGTTCAATATTCTGCCATTCATTAAAGCCACCAACATTATAAGTTTCACCGTTGCGGCCATCATGGAAAACCATATCAATTGCTCTTGCATGGTCTATCACAAACAGCCAGTCGCGGGTATATTTGCCATCTCCATATACTGGTAGCGGTTTATTATTGCGGATATTGTTTATGAACAGCGGAATCAATTTCTCGGGAAAGTGATTAGGCCCGTAATTATTAGAGCAATTGGTAATCACAAAAGGCAGACCATATGTATTGCCGTAAGCGCGCACAAAATGATCGGAGGCTGCTTTTGAAGCAGAATATGGCGATTGCGGATCGTATGGAGTAGTCTCCAGAAAAAGCCCCTCTGCGCCTAAGGAACCATATACCTCATCGGTGGATACATGATAAAACCGCTTACCTTCCATATTACCTTTCCAGGCTGCAAGAGCGGCATTCAGCAGATTAGCCGTGCCCATTACATTGGTTTTTATGAATGAGTTGGGGTCGGAAATAGAGCGGTCTACATGGCTTTCGGCAGCCAGATGGATAACGCCATCGAAATGATCAGAAGCAAACAGGGAATCAATTTCTTCTGCATTGGTAATATCAGCCTTTACAAAAGTGTAATTAGGCGCATTTTCAATATCCTTAAGGTTCTCCAGGTTACCGGCATAGGTAAGTACATCGAGATTGATAATCCTGTAATGCGGATATTTATTTACAAACAAACGAACCACATGTGACCCTATAAATCCTGCGCCACCGGTTATTAGCAATGTTTTTTTCATCAGTGTTCTATTATTGGAAAATCAGTATAATCAGCAATATATTTTGTAAAATCCTGTCCTGAACATTCCACTTTGTTTTCGGAGTAGGAAAAATACAAAGTGATATAGCCATTGAGTTGTGACCCTACCTTCTTATTTTGAACATAATCAAGTAATTGTTCCTGAGAAATAATTACAGGCTTAGCCCAATCCTCATTTTTTCTTGCTATGAAAACGTAGTATATCAGAGATGTTGATATTTTATTGAGCGATTTAAACGGAACCTGATATTGCGCGCTAAAGGTATTTTTTCTTTGGGTAACAGATGAGGTTTTTACCTGTATGCGTTTCAAAGTACCTTTATTGTCTTCGACTACGAAAATATCATCACCAATATCTACCTCAGGGATTGCAACATTCCATCCTCTTACAAGAAATTCTGCCATTATAACCAGATGGCCTCCTTTTCCGAGATATAGGTTATATTTTTTTGTCACGCATTTATTTTTTCTACATTGCCTGTATCAGAATTTATAAATTCTATTTTATCAACTTGTTTTTTAAGTCGATCTTTATCAACTCCGAGAAGGGTTGGGTAAATTTGTTTTTCTATACCACTTTGCAACACATCAAAACCACTTTGCATATCATAACCTATAAATATTCTTGAAGCGGGATGAGAACCAGGAAAAAGTTTTTTTATAAAATCTCTCACAGAAGGAAGAATACTAAATGTAAAACCATCCATTTCCCTATTTACCATGATCCGTATAGCATTCATATTGTTGAATTTTATTGGTCAAAGTTACAAACTTTTTATCCACCCCTCTTACACCAGCTTAAAGCTCTCAATAAACTTAGTGGTAAAATTCCCTTTACGGAACTCTTCGTTCTTCATCAGTTGCAGATGGAAGGGAATTGTAGTTTTGATCCCTTCTATTACGTACTCGCTCAGGGCGCGCTCCATGGTATTAATGGCCTCTTCGCGGGTCTGGGCTACAGCTATTACCTTGGCAATCATTGAATCGTAATAAGGGGGTATGGTATAACCGGCGTATATATGCGAGTCTACCCTTACACCATGGCCACCCGGTGTGTGCAAGGTGGTTATTTTACCAGGGCAAGGACGGAAATCATTATAGGGGTCTTCTGCATTGATACGGCATTCTATGGCGTGTATTTTGGGTTCGTAATTTCGGCCACTAATGGGTACTCCGGCTGCAATTTTGATCTGTTCCTTTATCAGGTCGTAACTGATTACTTCCTCTGTTACGCCATGTTCCACCTGTATACGGGTATTCATCTCCATGAAGTAGAAATTCCGATGCTTATCAACCAGGAATTCTATGGTACCTACACTTTCATAATTGATAGCGCTGGCCGCTTTTATAGCAGCTTCACCCATTTTCTGGCGCAGTTCCGGTGTCATAAAGGGAGATGGTGATTCTTCAACCAACTTCTGGTGACGGCGCTGAATGGAGCAATCCCTTTCGCTGAGATGACAAACAGTACCAAACTGGTCTCCGGCTACCTGTATTTCTATGTGGCGGGGCTCTTCTACGAACTTCTCCATATAGATACCATCGTTTTTAAACGATGCCGCAGCTTCAATTTTAGCGGTATTATAGGCATGCTCCACTTCACCATCGTTCCATACCACCCTCATGCCTTTGCCACCGCCGCCTGCTGTAGCCTTGATAATAACAGGGTACCCCATATCCTTGGCCAGTTGTCTGGCCTCAGCCACACTTTCCAGCAGGCCTTCGGAGCCCGGGATAACGGGAACACCCGCCCTGATCATGGTTTCCTTGGCAGTAATTTTATCACCCATTGAGCGGATCATCTCCGGTGTAGGGCCAATAAATTTAATGTGATACTGAGCACATATCTCGGCAAAATTGGCGTTTTCGGCCAGGAATCCGTAACCGGGATGGATTGCATCGGCAGCAGTAATTTCGGCTGCTGCCATAATATGCTGGATATTGAGGTAAGAATCAGCGCTCTGGGGTTTACCAATACATACGGCCTCATCTGCAAACCTTACATGCAGGCTATCCTTATCTGCAGTTGAGTATACAGCAACCGTGCGAATACCCATTTCACGGCAGGTACGTATTATTCTCAATGCTATTTCACCACGATTGGCAATTAATATTTTCTTAAACATCCTTTTTGAAATGGCTCAATGGCTTAATGGCTCAATGGCTCAATGCCACTTCTGCTAAATAGCCTATGATGTTTTATATTATATGAAAACTCTATTATGTATACTTAATCTACATCGGCTCAATAATGAACAACGGCTGGTCATACTCCACCGGCGATGAATCATCGGCTACAACCTTAACCAGCCTGCCGCTTACTTCACTTTCTATCTCGTTGAACAGCTTCATGGCTTCAATAATACAAAGTACCTGACCTGCCTTAATTTCATCACCTACATTTACAAAAACGGGCTTATCGGGAGACGGGCTGCGGTAAAAAGTGCCAATCATAGGCGATTTTATAGTAATGAGATTAGATGCCGGAGCTGGCTGAGCTGCTGGTTTATCGGCCACCGGTGCTGGTGCCGGAGCAACTGTTGATAACTGCTGCGGTGCAGGTTGAGGAAGAGCTGCCGGCTGAGCAACCGGAGCATAATGCACCTGGCCCGTAAACTCCTGTTTAATAGTGATCTTAAAATCACCTTCTTCAATAGACAACTCGCTGATGTTAGATTTATTGATCGTTTTTATCAGTTCCTGTATCTGTTTGTATTCCATGAATTTCTTTTTAGAAGTAAAAAGTTAACAACTACCTGATCAATTGTAAAAAAGCCTGAAAACAGGCGCTGGCAGCGCTTATCAGGATTTAACCCTTTCAACGTAATTACCTGTTTTGGAATCAATTTTCACCAGTTCTCCTTCATTTACAAACAAAGGCACCTGTATTACAGCGCCTGTCTCCAGTGTTGCTGGCTTCATTGCACGTGTAGCGGTATCGCCTTTAATGCCCGGGGCAGAGTAAGTGATCATCAGGTTTACGCTTGGTGGCAGTTCTACGCCCATTGGCATTTCTGTTTCTGTATTAAAAATCACAAAACATTCCTGTCCGTCTTTATAGAGTTCCGGATGTTCAATCAGATTTTCACCCACCACAATCTGTTCAAAAGTATTATTATCCATCAGGTTGAAGCCTGTATCATCCTTATATAAGTATTGGTAAGGGCGTTTTTCCACACGGATCGGGAAAATATTATCTCCTGAGTTCCAGGTATGTTCAATGGAGCGGTTATTATCTACACCCTTTAATTTTGCCCATACTTTTGCTGCGGCGCGCGCTGTCTTGTTCTGACCGAATTCTACTACTGAGTAAAGGCTGCCATCCAATTTAATGATTAAGCCGTTGCGCATGTCTGCTGTTGTAGCCATGAAAGTTTTTTATTTTTTATTTGGACTGCAAAAGTAATCAATAAAGCCAAAAAGCGAAATGAGTTATTTAAGTGAAATTTGACTGAAATGATGTAATAAATGGATAAAAAAGGGTGATTTTCAGTGATTCTGATCTGAAATAAGGTTTTTTCAATGGTGATAAATTATACTGGTAAATTAATTAATTACCAGGTTCATCTGAATTTTCAACCTATTTAAACATAAGCATTGAATTATTCCTGACATTACGCCAATCACAATACAACATTAGTATATGAATGAAAAATAAGCAATCGCCAATTCAGTTACCAGATTAAATATTGCCAGCCTGCCCGCCGGTATGTATTATGTTACTTTCAGAGGCAATAATGGCACAAAGGTGATGAAGTTTGTGAAAATGTAAGTTTATCGGCTGCTTTTTCATAAGTCTTTAAATTGCAATATTCCTTATAATTTATGTTCAATCTTTAATCAGATTTGTGGATTAAATGACCATGAAATGCATTCGCGCACATTATATGCATGAATTTTAAAATTTTATAAAATAATCACATCTTAATTTCTAAAAAAATATTGCAATACTACTAACGTTTTCAATATTTAACCCGTCTATTAGCTAGTAATCAACATATTATTCATCCAATAAAATCTACCCTTTATGAACAAATTATCATTTTTCAAAAAAATTTCCCTTGTTTGTCTGTCTCTTTTCTTTTGTGTGCCGGGCAACACTTATGCATCCCATATACTGGGAGGCGATCTTACCTATACCCATGTTGCAGGCACTGTGGATTCTTATAAAATCACACTTGTACTGTATGGTGATTGCGGACCATCTTCATTGGCAGCCTTTGTTGGCCTGCCAGTCAGCACACCTCAGATATGTATTTATAATGGCGCTACACTCGACACTTCCATCTACCTGAGCCTGCCAAATCCCCAATGCGGCGTTGAAGTGACTCCCCTCTGTTCCGGGGCCATTTCTCAATGCACCAGCTTATCTTCACCGATTATAGGGTTGAAGAAATTTGTCTTTTCCCGGACTATCTGGCTCTCAGGGACATCCTCTGTCTGGAGATTTGTATATACTTCGAACAATGGATCAACTGGCGGCACTTATTCGTGTGGCGGCAGCCTGTCAGGAACAACGAGCTCTGCGCCATCAGCCGCAGGCCGTACAGCATCTATTACCAATATAGTTGCCGGATCATTATTTCAATTAATTGACACGCTCAACAATACCGGCGGGCCCAACAGCAGCCCGGTATTTACCATTCCACCGCCTCCGTTTTACCGCAACATGATTGTAAACAATTATTACCCGGATGCCGTTGACCCTGATGGAGACAGCCTGACTTTCTCTTTGGCCAATCTGACCAATGGAACAGGGGCTTGCGGCACTGTTGGCGGAGCTGTCAGTTATGTGGGCAGCCTTTCCGGCACCAATCCGTTTTTACTTTCAGGCAGCCTTGGTTTCAATACTACCAACGGCCTGATCACTTTTACGCCTAATGCCGTTCAGCGGGCAGTAGTAGATTACAACATCAGGGAGTTCCGCTCTGGTGTTCTGGTTGGCACCAGCCAGCGCGAAATGACCTTCAGCGTTCTTGCCGATACTGCGGAATTTGGAGTTCCCTGTTATGGTATACCAGATCCTGGCACAGCAGCATTCGGTACCGGCTGCGGAGTACCTGATACTTTGAAATTAAGCGGTGAATTTCCCGGTTGCGGCCTTGCATTCCAATGGCAGTATTCTACGGATGGCGTTACCTGGACAAATATCAGCGGCGCGACTACTTGTCCGTATACCTATACCCCGACTGGAAATTATTTTTATCGTTGCCAGGTTACCTGCACCTACAGCGCTCTGAGCAGCTATTCAAATTCAGTTTATGTGCCATTGAGCAGCGGCGGCATACTGCACAATACCATGAGTACACCGGTGGATACCTTCTGTAATGGCCCTGTACTTTATATTACGGCTTGCGGCGACAGTTCCTCAAGCTACAGTGTTGCCACCTCTTTTGGTGACGGAACATTCAGCAGTACTGCCCTTACCCCTACCCCAATTTGGAATGCAACCATCACCCACGCCTACACCACACCTGGTTCTTATTATATTTATGAGGTTTTGTATAGCGGCACAACACCGGCAGACACCCTGGGCTTTACCTATGAGTATACTTACTGCCGTTCATTGCCAGTTAAGTTTTATTACGATGCCAATTCAAATTGCCTTTTCGATGGCGGCGACAGCTATTGCTATTTACCTGTGCTTACAGAAGTAGATTCAAATGGCATACCTGTGGATACCATATCGGCAACAAGCGGATTTTATTATCGGGCGCTGGGCGGCCCGGGTACTGTTTATGAGTTCCGGATTATTTCTGCTCCGGCAGGTTTATATGAATCCTGCCCCACAAGCGGAATATTATACGACACTATATCATCAACCATAACAGATTATCCCAGCCTTTATTTCGCATTCAACTGCACCGGATCAACTTCTTTCGATCTGGCAGAATATGCCACTTTCCGTGCCGGCCCACATAATGGCGGGGCTACAATGATTGTGAACAACAGTTATTGCACTCCTGAAACGGCTACTTATACCATGACCTTCAGCCCTAAATACACTTTTGTAAATGCGTATCCGCCACCATCATCAGTTACCGGCAACCTGATTACCTGGAATCTCGATTCCGTTTCAGCGGTAAAACCTCCTTATGTATTCAATGTGTCCTTATGGAAGGCCGGAACACCGGACCTTACTATTGGTGACACTGTACATTCTGATTACCTGGTAACACCTACCACCGGAGATGTAAATACCACAAATAACTCTTCTTCCAGAATTGATACCGTTCAGTCGGCTTATGACCCTAATTACCTGATAGTTAAACCGGCCGGGTATATACCGGCTGGCACCCAGTTGCAATACACCATAGGTTTTGAAAATACGGGTAATGCAATGGCCCATGATGTATATATACTGGATACCATTTCCGACTTCATAGATATATCAAGCCTTAAGGTCCTTGCATCATCGGCTGCTATGCAGGAGGCGCCTTTTATTAACGGAGCTAATGCTGTAATAAAATTTGATTTTCCTCATATTAATCTTCCCGACAGTTCTCATCACAATCAGAATACCGGAATGGTAATATTTACAGTAAAAACTAAAACAGGCCTGCCCGATGGCACAAAAATTTTCAGTCATGCAGGTATTTACTTTGACGATAATTTACCCGTGTTAACCGATACATCAGAAGATATCATTTGCAGTACCGGCGGCGCATTATGTGCACTTATGGTTCCGGGAACAGTTATTAACCAGTCAATTGAATTATTCCCGAACCCCGCCACCAACCGGCTGACCATTAAAGCCGATAACAGTGCATGGCATAGCTTCACCATAACCAATACCATAGGGCAAACTATGGACCAAATGCCAATTTCAGGAACTGAAACAACCGTAAATGTGGCCAGCCTGCCGGCAGGTTTGTATTATATTACTTTCAGCGGAGGTAATGGCACAAAGATGATGAAGTTTGTGAAAATGTAATTTTTAATCAGCAACTATTACATAAAACATAAAATACTTTATGTAATAGTTGCTGATAATTTAATTAAACCGAATTGATTTTGTGCTTATATTTGGTTTAGAAATTCTCTAACCAAACTCTCAATGAAATGAAAAAGCACCTCATCAACTGCCTTACCGGCCTGGCATTTTCTGCCCTTGCAATCATTACCCCTTCCAGTTCTTATGCCTCGCACATTATTGGCGCCGAGATGACCTACAGCCACGTAAGTGGCCTTACCTACAAGGTAACAATCAACTTATATGGAGACTGCAATTCAGCCTCGCTTCCTGCATTTTCCGGATTACCGGTTAGTACACCACAAGTCTGTGTATTTGATGGCAGCACCAGTGTGTCGAACTTTAATTTATCTTTACCTTCACCTACCTGCGGCACCGAGGTTACCCCATTATGTACAGGTATCAGTTCCACCTGTACCAATGTATCTTTCCCGATATCCGGCATAAAGAAATTCGTTTATTCCGGAAATGTTACACTACCCTATGCATCTGCTACCTGGAGGTTTATATATACCGGTAACAACGGCAGCACCAGCGGCACTTATTCCTGCAGTGGCAGCCTTACCGGCATATCAACTGCCTCCCCTGCCTCTGCCGGCAGATCAGCATCCATTACAAATATTACTGCAGGATCAAGTGTGCAACTAATTGATACATTAAACAACAGTAGTGCTGCTAACAGCAGTGTTACATTTCTTAGTAATCCGGCTGCCTGGTACCCTAATTTAACAACTGATTATTTTTACCCGGATGCCGTTGACCCGGATGGAGACAGCCTTCATTTTGAGTTAATTGCCGCTACTAATGGTGCCGGGGCGTGTGGTACTGTAGGAGGCAGCATAACTTATGTCACTCCCTTTACAGGCGCTCAGCCATTATCAGTTACAACACCAGTTACGGTTAACGGTTCGACGGGACTATTGACTTTTACTCCAAATGCCATCCAGCGATCAGTTGTTGTTTATAATGTTGAAGAGTTCCGCTCCGGCGTTCTGGTAGGTACTACTCAGCATGAAACGAACTTTCTTGTTGCTACAGCAGGTACTATTACAGCCACAACTCCCTGCATGGGTTTACCGGATGCCGGCAGTGCAACTGTAGCCACAGGCTGCGGTGTACCGGATACACTGGAAATAGCCGGCGATTATATTGGTTGTGGTCTTTCCTTCCAGTGGCAATCATCTGCCGATGATATAACATGGACCAATATCAGCGGTGCAACTACAAGCGCATATCCCATTACGCCGATCAGCAATAAGTTTTACAGATGCGAGGTAACCTGCGTTTACAGCGGTTTATCCAGTTATTCCAGCCCGGTATATGTGCCGCTGAGCAGTGGTGGCATTTTGCACAATGCCGTAACTACTCCGGTTGATACTTTCTGCAATGGCCCGGTAATATATATGAGCGCCTGTGGTACCGGCAGCTTCAATGTGACCACCTTTTTCGGTGATGGCACTTCCGGCAGCACTACTCTCAGCACTACCCCACTGTGCAATGCTACAATCACCCATATGTACCCTGCACCCGGGTCTTATTATATTTATGAAGTACTGTACAACGGCACAACTCCGGTGGATACTTTGGGCTTTACCTATGAATATCAGTATTGCCGTACCCTGCCTGTTAAGTTCTATTACGATGCCAATTCAGACTGCATTATGGATGGCAGCGAAAGTTACTTATACCTGCCAGTGCTTACTGAAGTTGATTCAGATGGCGTTGCTGTAGATACCATCTCGGCAACCAGTGGTTTTTATTATAAAGCATTTGGCGGGACGGGCACAGTATATACCTTCAAAGTCATTTCTGCGCCTGCAGGTTTAACGGCCTCCTGCCCATCAAGTGGTATTTTGTACGATACCATTTCATCGGCGGTTACCGACTACCCCAGCCTTTATTTTGCTTTCAACTGTTCCGGTTCATCTTCTTTCGACCTGGCAGAATATGCATCCTTCCGCGCTGGGCCTCATAGTGGCGGCGCTACAATGATTGTGGAAAATAACTATTGCACACCGAAGACTGCCACCTATACCATGACTTTCAGCCCTAAATATGCCTTTGTGAGCGCTTATCCGCCGCCAGCATCAGTGGCAGGCAACCTGATTACCTGGAATGTGGATTCAGTTTCTGCGGTTAAACCTCCATATGTGTTTAATGTATCCTTCTGGAAAGCCGGAGCGCCCGATCTGACCATAGGAGATACAGTACATTCTGATTACCTGGTAACACCAACTACAGGTGATGCTGCACCTGCCAATAACTCATCATCCAGAATAGATACTGTGCAGGCATCTTACGACCCCAATTACCTGGCTGTTAATCCTGCTGGTTTTATTCCTTCAGGCACCCAATTGCAATACACCATAGGTTTTGAAAACACAGGTAATGGTGTAGCTCACGATGTTTATATAATGGATACCATATCAGATTATATAGATCTGGCCAGCCTTAAGGTTGTAGCCTCATCTGCAAAGATGCAGATAGCGCCCTACATCAGTGGCAGCAAAGCTGTAGTGAAATTTGATTTCCCCAACATCAACCTGCCCGACAGTTCGCACCATAACCAGAATCAGGGAATGGTAATTTTTACCGTTAAAACAAAAACAGGTCTTGCCAACGGAACAACTATTTTAAGCAATGCAGGTATTTACTTCGATGACAATGCTCCGGTACCAACCAATACCGTTGAAGATATTATCTGCAACGGAGGCTCATGCTCATTGTCAGTTACCGGTGTTTTAGCAGGTCAGGAAATTGAATTATTCCCTAATCCTGCCACCAATAAGCTGACTATCAGGGCAGATAACAGTGCATGGCACAGCTACACTATTACTAATACAATTGGCCAGACTATGGACCAGAAGCCAATTGCAGCATATGAAACTATAGTAAATGTAGCCACCCTGCCGGCTGGCTTGTACTATATTACCTTCAATGGCAGTAATGGAACCAAGGTACTGAAGTTTGTGAAAATGTAATTTCTCTTATAAATTTAATATTTAAAATATAACCATTAAATAGAGAAGACCCTGTTGATTTATTTCAACAGGGTCTTCTGCATTTATTTGAATTACCCCCTTTTTCACCCACACATTCCCCATAATTTAAATATTTTTTCCCAAATGATTATTGTACTTTCGCATCCAAATAGCAACAACATATCATGTATTTAAAGAGAATAATGCTTGCCGGTGCTGCAGTTGTGGCCCTGGCATCCTGCCAGCAGGGAGGAACAAAGTCTGCAAGCGTAAAGCTGCTTGACCCGGCGAATATGGATACAACCGTGAATCCGGGCGATAATTTCAACCTGTATGCCAACGGCACCTGGCTGAAGAACAACCCTGTACCCGGCACAGAAACCCGCTGGGGAAGTTTTAATATCCTGGTTGAAAATAACTATAAAAACCTGCATGGCCTGCTCGATTCAGTAGCGGCTATCAAAGATGCCCCACAGGGCAGTATGACGCAGAAGGTGGGCGATTTCTACCGTACCGGTATGGACAGCGCTGCCATTAATCAGAAAGGCATAACACCACTGAATGATATCATTGCCCGTATCAATAACCTCAAAGATGCCAGCGGCATCCTGAATGAGGTAGCTATTGAGCAAATGGAAGGCATTGGACAGTTGTTCAGCTTCGGCATATCGCCCGATGACAAAAATGTATCTAAGGAAATATGCCAGTTCGGGCAGGGTGGATTGGGCATGCCTGGCCGCGAATATTATTTCGATAAAGACGACAGGACAACCAAAATCCGGGATGCCTATAAGCTGTATATTCCTAAAATGCTGGTACTTTCAGGAGAAGACCAGGCTACAGCCGATAAGGACGGTACTGACATTTATAACCTTGAATTAGCGCTGGCCGGTTCATCCATGACCCGTGTGGAAATGCGGGACCCATACAAGCTTTACAACAAATTCACCCTGGATGAAATCAACAAACGCACGCCAGGTGTTGACTGGAAAACCCTCCTGGCCAATTTTAAAGTAACCGGCCAGGATACAATTATAGTAGGTATGCCCGATTTCTTTACCGAAATGGCCAAAGTGTTGCAATCAACCCCGGTTGATACATGGAAGAAGTACCTGAAATTCCACCTGGTCAACAGCATGGCATCTACCCTCAGCGCTTCTTTCGATACCACCCGCTTTGCTTTTTACGGCAAACTGATGAGGGGCCAGAAAGAGCAGAAACCGCGCTGGAAGCGCATATTACAGGAAGTAGATGGTTCTGTGGGCGACCTGCTGGGTCAGCTTTATGTAGCTAAATACTTCAGGCCGGAAGCCAAACAGCGCATGCTGGACCTGGTGAACAACCTTCAGAGCACCTATGCCGAGCGCATACAGAAGCTGGACTGGATGAGCGACAGCACCAAGAAAAAAGCCATCATAAAGCTCAACGCGTTTATGAAAAAAATAGGCTATACCGATAAATGGAAAGACTACAGCGCCATGAACATTGCCAAGGATGACTATGTGAAAAACGTAATCGCTTCATCGCAGTGGGCCTACAATTATGAGCTCAGCAAGCTGGGCAAACCGGTTGACCGCACTGAGTGGGGCATGACGCCTCCAACCGTAAATGCCTATTACAATCCGGCATTCAACGAAATCGTTTTCCCTGCCGGTATCCTGCAGTTCCCGTTCTTTGATGAGACCGCCGACGATGCGGTAAACTATGGCGGCATAGGCGCAGTAATAGGCCACGAAATGACCCATGGATTCGACGATCAGGGCCGCCTGTATAATGCTGAAGGCAACCTGAGCAACTGGTGGAGTCCTGCCGATTCAACCAACTTTACACTCAAGGCTAATGTGATGGTGGATCAGTTCAATAAAATGATTGTTATTGATACCAGCCATGCAAACGGAGCGCTTACCGAAGGTGAAAACCTTGCCGACCTTGGCGGACTGAATATTGCCTACGAGGCATTCAAGAAGACCAAGCAGGGTCAGAGCCAGGAAAAGATTGACGGCTTTACACCCGATCAGCGTTTCTTCCTGAGCTGGGCCCAGGTATGGCGTGCCAATACCACCCCCGAAGAAATAGCCTCCCGCCTCAAAACTGATCCGCACTCCCCTTCTGAACTGCGTTGCAACATGACCCCAAGCAATATGGAAGCATGGTACAAAGCATTCAACATAAAACCAGGCAGCAAGTACTACCGCCCGGAGAATGAGCGTGCAAGAGTATGGTAGTTAATAGTTTGAAAATCATTATAGAAATCCTCCATTCGAAAGATGGAGGATTTTTTTGGCCCTGATTTTACAATAACCAGCAAATGTATAAAATTTTCAATAAACAGAACTGATGATGGGAGATGATTTCAACTGAATAAGCGGCAGACGGATTCAGGAAACTGTTGCGGCAACATTCTAAATCAGGGTTATATATACTGAATCCGGCTTCTGTTTTTCTCAATATTGACTAAGCATTTTTCATTGGGTGGTAGTTTATAATTATGCAGGTTTAAGCAATACAGGCAACTTACACTACTGCAACATCATCCAAAAGTTTAAGATTGTCAATTGCAATCAGTCCTTAAGGGGGTATTGTTTAAAAAAAAATTAGCTTCCTGATAGCCTTATTATGCCATATCCGGCATTTTCAATAAGCTTTATCAATTCTCTGAATTTTCAAAGAGTTTAATGAAACTGCAATCAATTAAATTTCCACTAAACAAGGTTTAGTATAGGTAAATTTCCGGAAATACATTCATACCAGGTAAAAACTCCTGCTGCAAAGCCTTTTAGATATTCAATGATCAATGATTTTCTCCTTGAAACTGCAATCCATGTCTGTCTTTTATTGGTTGCTTTCAATAACCAAGATGCGTTTTTCACTTGTTGATTGGTATTAGATTCGGCTATCGCCCTGCCCCACACAGCTAAATGATGGCAAAATAAAAAGGAAGAAATATTACCCATTCTTTATTCGATAAACAATGATAAAATCTATTATAAACCGGAAATAAATAATCGGCGGATACATATAAAAACAGAAATCGGGTAGCCCTGAAGCCACCCGATTTCTGAAATCTTTGTTTGAGTTTTTTATTTCTTATTTTTCAATAACAAAATGGAAGACTTTATGTTCTGTTCCCGAACTTACATTCAGCAGATACATTCCGTTGGCCAAAGAATTACTTAATGAAATCTGCTCATTCAGGCTACCATTCTGGGTGGTTGCATTCTGCTTGTAGATTACCTGACCCAGCATATTGGTGATTTCCAGCGAAACAACTTCATCTGTTGTTATACCCAGCGAACCGGAGATGGTAAATAAGCCACTGTTAGGGTTAGGAATCAGTTTCAGATTGCTGTTTTCAAAATTAACCGGCTGAACACCTACATTATGAATCTTTAATGTAATAGATTTTGGTGTAATTGTAGCACCGCATGTACTTGTTGCAGTAACCAGTACAGTAACAGAATCCTGGTCATTAAAGCCTGTGCTGCTGTATACCGATGTGGTAGCACCCGCAATATAGGTTACATTTTTCAACCACTGGTATGCAACAGAAGTGCCTCCACCGGTAACATGTGCAGTTAACACTACACTGTCGCCCTGGTTAATAGTTCCTGCAGGCGTTCTTGTAATAGTAACAGTTGGTGTAAACAGTGTATCTACAAAAATCACTGCGCTGTCATTCATATTACGGTTACATGTAGTAAGCGGATTTGTACCAATAACTGTATAGGTACCGGGAGGTGTTAGCAGACCGAAATCAAGCGGACTGCCATTGCCTGCTATATAAGAACCAACTGTTGAGGTTCCTTTATACAACTGGTAATGAATCCCGGAATCAGAATGGCTGAGACCAACATGAAGGCCGGTATCGCCAACGCAATAACCACCGCCACCGGTTACATTATAAGCCACAGGCAACGCAATTGCAGTAATTGTTTCGCTGCCGGTCATCATGCGCGAGCATCCGGTAACAGTATTGGTAGCCATAACTGTATAAGTTCCGGCTGTGGTTTTCAATCCGAAATCGAGCGATGAGCCAGTACCTGGCATTGCACTACCAGACATTGAAGTATCAACATATAACTGGTAAGTGATTAATGAATCAGAACCACTAAGTCCGATATGCAGGCCAGTACCTCCTGAGCAATAGCTTCCACCACCAGAAATGGTATAAAGCGTTGGCAAAGGCTTAACCGTAAACGATGAAGTGGTATTACAACCTGTAGGTAATGTGTAAGTAACTGTAAGAGCACCTGCAGTAATACCCGTTACAATACCTGAACCTGTACCAACGGTAGCCAGAGACAGATTGGAGGAGCTCCATGTGCCACCGGTTGATGCGTCAGCTAATGCAGAAGTAAGGCCTGCACAAACAGTTGTAGTTCCTGTTATTGAAGCAGGTAATGGGTCTACTGTTACACTCAAAGCCGATTTACAACCTGTAGGCAATGAATAATAAATGGTAGAGGTACCCAATGCAGAACCGGTCAAAGAACCAGTGCCCGGACCAACAATTGCAACCGATGGGTTGCTGCTGCTCCACAAACCACCTGATGTAGTATCTGTAAACGCATGGGTAGCACCCAGACAAACGTTTACATTTCCTGAAACAGGAGCCGGGTTCATATTTACTGTAATAGCTGTAATGGAAATACAACCATCAGGCAATGTATAGGAGATAATTGCCGAACCAGGCGTTACACCGGTTACAACACCTGTAGAAGAACCTATTGTAGCTACAGATGTAGCAGCAGAGGTCCAGATACCTGCAGAAAGACTATCTGCAAGGGTAACTGTAAGACCGGTACAAACATTATTTATACCAGTAATCGGTGCAATCGGGTTAACAGTAACCGGGGTTGTTGCAATACATCCGGTAGCTGATATTGTATAAGTAATAGTTGAGTTACCTCCCGAAATACCAGAAACAACACCGGAAGAAGATCCGATAATGGCAACAGTAGTGTTACTGCTGCTCCATGTACCCGATGGCGTTATATCGCTCAGAGTGCCTGTAGCGTCCTGACATACAACCGGAGTACCTGCTATTGTTGCCGGTAACGGATTAACCGTTACTGTAGCAAGACTGATGCAGCTTGTACCTAATGAATAAGTAATTGTAGCAGTACCTGCACTCACACCACTTACTATTCCGGTACCAAAGCCAACTGAAGCTACAACAGGGTTGCTGCTGTACCATCCGCCGCCGCCTATACCACTTAAAGTAGTTGTTGATCCCTGGCATACTCCCAAAGTACCGGTAATGGATGCCGGTGGAGGGTTGACAGAAACTGAAGCAGTAGCGATACAGCCGGTAGGTAAAGTATACGTAATTGTAGTTGCGCCTAAGGTAACAGCAGAAACCAAACCGGATAATGAACCGATAGTAGCAACCGATGGGTTACTGCTGCTCCAGGTTCCACCGGGTATATTACCCACAAGTGGTGAAGGTAAACCCAGGCAAATAGATGTTGCGCCTGAAATAAGTGGCAGCGGGTTAACTGTTAAACTTGATGAAGTAACACAACCGGTAGGAAGCGTGTAACTGATATCTACTGTACCAGCCACAATACCTGTAACAACACCGGTTGTAGCGCCTACAGAGGCCAGAGCAGGAATACTGCTGGTCCAGGTACCGCCACCTGCATCTGTTAATGCAGTTGTTGACCCCATACATACATTGGTTATGCCCGAAATCGCAGTCGGATCAGGATTAACGGTAACATTGGTGGTAATAAGACAGGAAGGAGACAACTCATAAGTAATTGTAGTTGTACCTGTAGCAATTCCGGTTACTACACCTGTTCCCGAACCTACAGTTGCAATAGCAGGGTTCGAACTGGACCATGCGCCAAATGCAGTAAGATCTGAGAAAGTGGTATTTGTTGCAATACATGTTGTCGGTACACCAGTAATAGGTGCCGGAGTTGAAGTAATGTTTTCAACATAAGTCACCAGACAACCTGTTGGCAGTACGTAAGAAATAGTTGCAGAACCTGCTGCAACACCTGTTACAAGGCCGGTTACATCTATTGTAGCTACACCGGGATTGCTGCTTGACCAGCTGCCGCCTGTGATGAAATCAGACAGCAACGCTGTTGAACCAATACAATAAACGGAGGTAACACCGCCTATTGGCGCTGGTAATGGATTTACAGTAAATACTGTTGTAGAATAACAACCGTTTGGTGATGTATAAGAAATAACCGGATTTCCTGCGGCTACTCCGGTCACAACACCAGCAGTAGCATCTATTGAGGCTAATGCAGGTACACTGCTGCTCCAGCTGCCACCGGAAGTACTGTTAAACAGTGTTGATGTCAATCCGGCACATACAAAATCAGTTCCTGTAATAGCACTGGGGGTCTGATTGATTATCATTAATTTACTAACAAAACATCCGTCAGTCAGCGTGTATTTTATAGTATCAATACCAACAGAACCGCCATTTACGATACCGGTTACAGCGCCAACTGATGCATTGGCATTATTACTGCTCCAGGTACCGCCTGATGTAAGATCATTCAGATTAACATTCATTCCTGTACAAACCGAGGAAGGCCCGGTAATTATAGAAGGTGAAGCATTAACCGTTAAAGCTGAAGTAATATAACAACTGGTAGGTAAAGTATAGGTTATGGTCGGATTTCCCGCTGCAATACCCGTAACAATACCAGATGTAGCGCCAACGCTGGCAATGAATGGCTCACTGCTGGTCCAGACACCACCACCTGTATTTGTCAATGTATCGTTTAATCCTGCACATACACTTGTTGATCCGGTTATTGCTGATGGAACCGGATTAACTGTAATACTCTTTGTAATAACACATCCGGTAGAAACAGCATAAGTAACTATTGCAGTACCTGTTGATAAGCCGGTAACTATTCCGGTACCTGAACCTATTGAAATTGTAGAACTTGTAGTAGACCATGCACCGAAGGCGGTTACATCTGAATAGCTGGTTGTAGCGCCAACACAGGCATTACTGCTGCCGGTAATAGCTGCAGGAGTCGGATAAACGGTTTCTACAACCGATACATTACATCCGGTAGGTAATGAATAGGTAATTGTTGTAGTACCCGGAGCTACTCCGGTTACCAGTCCTGAACCTGATCCAACTGTCGCGGTTGCTGTAGTGCCACTTGTCCATGTACCACCAGATGTAACATCTGTCAGCGTTGTAGTTGAAGGCAGACAGTATAATGAAAACTGACCTGCTATCGGGGCCGGCAGAGCATTAATGGTCATATTATAGGTAGCAATACAACCTGTTGGTAAAGTATAGGTAATAGTTACCAATCCGCCTACTACACCTGTAACGGTAGTTGAGGTCCCTGTAGCAGTTCCTGTTGTGGCAACTGCAGTATTGCTGCTGCTCCATGTACCACCTGCCGAAGTGCAGGATAAAGTTGAATTGGAACCTGCGCAGATAACAGCAGTACCGGTAATGGATGCAGATGCGGCGTTAATGGTAACTGTAGCGCTTGTCTGGCAACCTGTAGATAAGGTATAACTTATTGTTGTAGTTCCGACACCTGTACCGGTAACAATTCCTGTTGATGAACCTACTGTAGCTACTGATGGTGCAGAACTGCTCCATGCACCGAAGGCGGTTGCATCGTTCAGAGAAATTGTTGAACCTACACATCCTGTTCCCGGACCGGTTATTGAAGCAGGATTAGGATTAACCGTAAATGGAGTAGTAGCAATACAGCCAACTGATGAAGTGTAGGTAATTGTGCTGATACCTGAAGACAGGCCGCTGGCCGTACCCGATGTACCAATAGATGCTACTGCAGGAAGACTGCTGCTCCAGGTACCACCGCTTGTGGCATCAGTAAGTGTAGCGTTAGAACCTACACAGACCGGTGTTGAACCACCGATTGCGGCAGGTAATGTATTAACTGTAACCGGCTGTGTAACAAAACAACCGGTAACTGGCAATGTATAAGTAATTGTAGAATTACCTGCAGCAATTGGTGTTACCGTTCCTGATCCGGTTCCTATAGTTGCAACTGATGTTGTACCGCTTGTCCATGAACCGGTACCAGATGCATCATTAAGTGTGGTAGCCACACCAATACACTCATTGAATAAACCGGTAATAACCGACGGAACCGGATTAACAGTAATCGTAGTTGAAGTAGTACAACCAACACCTACTGAATAGGTAATTGTTGTATTTCCGGGAGTAAGTCCGGTAACAAGGCCGGTTGCTGAACCAATAGTTCCTACAGCAGTATTGCTGCTTGACCAGGTTCCTGAACCTGATTCAATAAGGTTAATTGTAGCGCCTGCAGCACATACTGTTGTTGGCCCTGAAATCGGGGCGGCAACACCGGTAAGCACAATATTGCTTCCGTTATCAGTACCATAGATACCAGGCCATGCTGATACTACTCGAACGCGGTAAACAGTACCAGGAGCAGTACCGGCTGGAACTATTGCCGTTATAGGCGATGTCATGGTACCGGTGAAACTGTCTATTATATTTGATGTAAAATTCGTTGGGAATACTCCGGCCGCATTTGAAATCTGTACATGGTAAGGACCGTTAACAGCTCCAAATGTAGTAAACGGCACGTAAATTGTAGAATTGGCCGAATTACACAAAGGACCATAAGCTGTAGGAGTTGTGGTAATAGTCGGAGTTGGTGAAAATATAGAATCACCCTGAACCGAGATATTGTCATATCGGTTGTTTCCGGAAGAACCATTGTTCCTCCCTATGTGGTGGATACGGAATACAAGCTTAGAACAGTTATTCGCAGCCGGATCGGTAATGGAAACGGTTATTGGTGTAGGGCGATATCCGAATGTTCCTGTTGGCATACCTGAAATCCAGGCAGAATCCAGCGCTTCAGATAATCCACTCAAACGCCAGGTAATACCACTGTCAACACTATAACTGAAAACCTGTACAGAATCTCCGCTGGTAAGGCTCGAAGATTCAGAACACCATTTTAAAACAATGTTTTTATAATTTACGGTAGGTATATAAAAATAAAGGTAGGTACTGTCCTGGGGATTCCGGCAACGAATACCAGGGTTAACTGTTCCTGTGCCGGGATTGGTAACTACTGATCTTGGGTTAAGCGACGGAACTCCGGCCCATTGGTCATTTACAGTATCACCGTCGGTACCTGTATAGGTACTTGTGCTTACTTCATCAAAATAAGTAGGGTTAGTCGACGATGTACCAGGGAATAAGCCCATGTGAACTTTGGCCTTGGATGAATCATGTATAAAGTAGTCTGGAGCTATGTAAGGAAAATTGGGATTGGTAAATGTTCCGGCAAAAGAATTGAAATCCCAGAAGTACATCAGCTGGCCTGCCTGGCCGGGTGTGCCGAAGCCTGTAGAAGAGATAAGTGTATCACCAGTTACAGAAAAATTATCGAACCGGTTATTGCCACTTGTTCCTGTATTGCGTCCCTTAAATGTAATACGGAAAACCAAACGCGGATTGTTATTTGCTGCCGGGTCTGTGATGGTTACCTGCCCTGCATTGAAAGTAAGATAGGTAGAACCTAATACAAGAGAAGGGACTGATAAGCCGGCTGTATTCCATGTTGCGCCGCTATCCAGGCTGTATGCATAAATCTGTGCAGAGTCACCACTGGTAGTACTTGAAGATTCAGTACCATAACGGATGGTTATATTCTGGTAATGAGTTGATGGCATATAAACAAGCAACCACATACTGTCGTTGGGGTTACGGGCCCTGAAGTAGTTACCTACTGTTGAACCTAGTGCCATACCCAAAGGTGACTGGTTAACTGTGTCATAGTCTGTTCCGGAAGCAGCAGAAACGTCGGAATATCCAAGATAACCTGAGGATACACCTGTTGGCAATGGTTTGAATACCCATCTGGCTTTGTTGGTATCAATGGTAGAATAGGATGCCCCGATATTGGCAAAAGCAGGAAGGTGAAGCGTATACCCGCTGGTATAACTGTTGAAATTCCAGAAATGGATAACCTTGCTCTGGGCATTTACGGATATGTATGCTGCAAGCAATGCAGACACACACATAATGGTAGTTAGTACAACTTTTCTCATAATTTCTATTTGGGTGCAAAGGAAAAACTCCTATGTTACCGGAATATTACCCGGATGTTACCAGTGTTTAAACAAATAAGGAGCTGAAATTTAATTGATGGTATCAGATTCTACCCATTATACTGAGGTTACTTTTCCTTAACCTTGACGTAACATTATGGTAATATAAGGTGCCTTCCTTTGCACTCAAAATCAAAAAAATTATGAGAAAAAATCTATTCGTCGTTTTATTATGCCTTGCTGCAGCTTCCTTCCAAAGTAACGGGCAAACATTAATGTACTATTGGAATTTCAACACCTGGACACCACTTTATACTGCCGCAACACCAGTATCAGGTACTGCAGGCGGATTGGGAATTTATGCTGCCATCCCTGCTGATTATGCAGCTGGAGGTTTAAGTACTGCAAATGCAGACTGGGTAGAAAAAACTATTCCTGGCGTTTCTTCTTCTTATTCCACTTATTGCGATAATACGGCAGTAGGAGATACTACCAATGCAAGAATGGGAGCTATTGCAGGCGCCGGTTTCAAAGCACGCAACCCAAACGACAGTATGGAGCTTTTAATCTATGCCCCCACCACTGGTTTTACCAATCTCTGGATAAAATATGCTTGTGAACTTTCAAGCTACAACAGCGGTGATTCTGTAAATGTATTTTCTTACAGCAATGACAGTGGTGCTACCTGGAAAACAAGTGGCGCAGGGCTCGATCATTGGGTTGATTCAGGCAGCCTTGCCTACAGGTTAGTAAGTGTTCACGTACTTGATACTTCAGCATATAATAACAGTAAGTTCGTTTTCCGTATGAGGATGGTTGGCAGAGTTACAGGTACGACCGGAAATGACAGATATGATAATGTTACTGTAGAGGGTACTGTAATACCCGGATTAGAAGTACCGGTATATTCTACTACCAATTATTCTTTATATCCTAATCCTTCCAAAAGCGGTAATATTGAAATTACAAGTGACCAGAATGGCGACAAGACAGTAATTATTACCAATATGTTAGGCCAGGTAGTTTTATCTGAAACAGCCAGCAACAGGATTTTCTCAGTAAATACCGGAAATCTTCAGACCGGTGTTTATTATATTTCTATACGCGAAAATGAATCCGGCAGCTTGAGTACAATGAAATTCATGAAACAGTAAACTATCTTTTTTGCATAAAAAAGCGCTTCTTCGAAGCGCTTTTTTTATGCCTTCTCCTGTAATTTTCCATTGATCTATTGAGTAAAAAAACCAGGTAACTGATGCCACCAATGGAACAAAACATTTCTTTTGGGGCCTGTTATAATCGGCTAAACCACACAAAAAAAATGCTGCAATATCAGAGCAGCATTTTTTGTTTTCTATACAGTTTTAGCTTATTTACCCGTACTATCGTTCTGTTTCTTTTTATGATCTATAAGAGCTCCTGCTCCAAGCCCTGCTGCACCACCAATAATGCCCCCCATAATGCCACCTTTCACTGCCTGTCCTTTCTTTTTGCTATCCAGCAAGGCTCCGGCAGCAGCACCGGCTCCGGCGCCTATCAAGGCCCCTTTTGCTTTTGCACTCCATCCTTTTTTTTCTTCTGGTGCAGGTGCAGCTGTTACTGCAGGAGTGGGTGCAGAAGCAGGCGCCGCCACGGGTGATGGTTGTGCCGCAATCGGAACAGATTGTGGTGCAGATGAGTTGTTTACACCTGACGTAACATTATTACCTCCACCGTTTGAAGCATTATTCCCTGACCTTTGCTCGTGATGTTCGGATGAATGATGTTCTTCAGCCACAGCAGGTTTTTCTTTATTCACTTCCTGATTTGCATGTGCATTCACAGCGTTCATTGAGTCTATTACGTTCTTTTTGGCTATTTCAGCCTTTAAAGAATCCTCTGTTCTGGTCGTCTGTTCTGCTTCGGCCTGCTTTGTAGCGTTGCTGCCACAAGACATTAAGGCGCAGCCAAAAGCAATGGATAATACTATCTGTTTCATATTTTTTGGTTTTTTTAAACGTTATTTATCCGACAATTATTAATGATGCATTTATGACAAAGTTTAAAAATCGAATTCCTGCATAAAGTTAAATAATAATAACCCTGTCTATAAATTTTTGAGGCATAACAGGATGTTTTTTGAGGCCGAAAGGGTCTGTTTTTGAGGGCGGATTTTATTCGAAAGAATTTCATTCTCTGGAATATCCTTCTGTGGAATTGTATTTATTAAATTAATAGTAAGTATTTATTATGCTCGTTCTTCGGAGAAATAGGTGAATTTATGTATGGTATATTCATATTTATTTTACATTTTTTTTCAATCTAAATTTGTTAGAATAAACAGAATTGTATTTCGCGGTTAAATAGTTATGTCGCAGCAAATTATTTTCAAAAAAAGGTTGTATTTTGGTTTTATCCTGGCAATACTTTTGTCTGCAGCTAGTGGCTTAACTTCTTATTTTATTCTGCAAAAACAACAGGATCACAGAGTATGGCTGAGAAAAGCCAGGAGTATCCTGGATACGACAACCAATGTTCAGACTACTTTAATAGATATGGAAACCGGCATACGTGGCTACAGGGTTACCAACCAGAAACGGTACCTTGATCCCTATTTTACCGGATTAAAACGTATCCATACTACGCTGGATACCTTGAAATTCCTGCTGACAGATGACCCTGAAGTGGGAAATATTGAGCAGATACTGGATAAACATGTTCAGGATTTACTGGGCTTCTGGAATAATATAATTGGCAATGAGGTGGTTTACATGAATAACATTGACGTTACCAATGATGTAAATAAAACGACAGAAGATGAAAAAAAGCAGATGGATGAAATCCGCAGCCTTGTAAAAGAACTGCAGAAAGACGAAACAAAACTTTTAAATAACAGGCGCGAAGAAAATGACCACCTCGTACATTACATTGTATTATCTACAAGTATTGAAAGTATCATTTCTGTCACCTTGATTCTCATACTCATTTATTTTATATTCAGGGAATTCAAAAGAAGGGTGCAAATACAAGAGGAGTTACACAATTCAGTAAATCAGCTAAGTGAGAAAACTGAAGTGCTCGAAAAATCAGAAGCCGAATTAAAAAAAACCAGCGAAGAATTAAGTGCAATAAACCGGCAACTGGAAAAATTCGTTTATATGGTTGCTCATGATATTAAATCTCCTTTATCTGGAATAGTTGGAGCGTTGAAATTGATTGCAACGGAAGATGAAATAATCGAAAACCCGAAATTGGCAAAATTTATAACACTATCTTCTGAATCAGCGCTTTATTTAACTGAAAAAATAAATTTCCTGCTCGAATATTCCAGGGTTACATCTACACATCTGATTGCCGAACCGGTAAATACCAAAGAATTACTGGAGCAGGTAACTATACTATTGTTCCCGCCAAAGAATGTGCGGATTTATATCGCTGATGATATGCCGGTATTCAATACCTATAAATTAAAAATCATACAGGTATTTCAAAACCTGATCAGCAATGCGATAAAGTACAGCAATAAAGAAACCGGAGTAATAGATATAGGTTGCGCTGAAAAAGAGGGTGATTATTATGTGTTTTTCGTAAAAGATAACGGGCAAGGCATAGCTCCTGAATATAAAGATAAAATCTTCACTTTGTCTCGTACAACGAACAATATATCTACTCAGGATACCAGTACCGGATTCGGACTAAATATTGCTAAAATGATTGTGGAAGAACAGGGTGGAAATCTTTGGTTCGAATCAATACCCGGCCAGGGTGCAACTTTCTATTTTGAATGGAAAAAGTAAGGTTGATTTCTAAATGACAAACCTTATTTCAATTCAGGCTCCTGATTATTTTTTTAACTTCGGCAATTGAAATATCCATTTTATTTATCTGATTAGTTGTAATAATTTTTTGTACTGCCGCTAAATTATCTTGTTTATTTACTTCAATACTGATTGCTTCCATAATACAGGAAGATTTAATTCCGCCATTGTACCTGGTCATTTTCTTCAACAGCAATAATATCAATTTACTCACATCCTCAATATATAAATCCCTTCTGAAATCAGCATCGAAGATAAATACAGGACCAGTAGTACTTTTACATAATAATATTTTTTCATTCAGTGTATTAGTAATCAGGTATACCATTTGGTTTACCGCGTAAATTTCATTTTTGTAGCTGTGCCGGCTAGCAGCTCTGGCAAATTTCTCATAAACCAGATCTGAAATTGCGATATCCTGAAACTGTTCTAACTCCGAAAAATTGAATGCCCGCAATCTGAAGTAAATAACAGGTTCAGATTTGGCTGAAAGATGACTTTGCAAATCTTCATTGTATTCCTTCATTTTGAAATCATACAAAAATTCAGTTAATTTATAATAGGCGGAATTTTCCACATTCAATGTATTAAATAAAAACAACCAGAATTAGAAATTTATCTATTTAAACACTTTCATAAATGAAACAAATAAAACTCATATTAAACACAGATATTTTGCATCATATATTTCGGGATATACTAACCCCAAGGTAAGTTTGGACACAAAACACCTGAACTGAGTCTGTTTAATAATCACTGACCAGTTATAATTGCAGTTCATACAATTATAGGTTAATTGGGTTTGATCAACCCTATCTACCGATACCATAAAATTGCCGCAATTTGGACATTCAGCTTCTATCATTTTACCAATATATTTCAAATTAAACAATTTTTACGTTAATCAGGAACAGGTGATTTCTCACCCGTCCCTGAGCTTTACAATTAAAATGGGTATTATTTTTCAACTACTATACGAAACAATTTGCTTGCTGATAGTGCAACACCAGTTGCCCCGCTTGACCATGCGCCGGCTCATAACCATTTGAAAGAGTAATTTTAGCGGTAGCAGCTCCTGTTGTTGCTACTGATGTATTAGAACTGCTCCAGGAGCCACCTGAACTAGCATCTGCAAGCATAAGGGATGTGCCGGAGCAAACCGGAACTGAATAACCGCCAATAGCTGAATTATGGCATGAGTAAGCAGTATAGGAAACATCATCCATTCCCTGGTTATTACCATACTGACTGTATGCCTTAAACATCAGGTTATTTATGCTGCTGTTAAAGGTAGTGGGAACTGTAAAGATATACTGATACCAACCCGAGGTGGTGGTAGTGGATGTTCCTGTACCACCACCCGATAGATAACCATTGTTTTCAAAGCCCTGATTAACGGTAACCTGGGCGAAACCTGTTACACTCATAAAGCATATGAATAATATTTGATAATTTTTCTTCATAACATTACTAACTTAGGTTTAGTTATTATAAAGTTGGCTTGCTGAATTCAGGTACTATTACCCGTTTAAATAAGTTTTATTCGTCTGGTTTTACTTTGTTAAAGTTCAATAACGACAGTTGTAAACCCGATGCCATGAATCCCAACCGGTAGATATTTGAGGCAATTAAGGCTTTTTTTGAGGTCGAACTAATTCTAAAAGGAGAATGGGAAACAGGGTACATGAAATTGAAACCCGGTTAACAGTAGGAGCTCAGAGTACCAGATAATTGGTACAATGACCATAAAAAGGGCACAATGATTGAGCCTTGCGAACCAGATTTATAACCGTTGCTCTCAGGAAAGTATATTGAGCTTATTCTTTAGCTCTTTACTGTAGGTATCAGAGATAACGAAACTCTTGAAAGCCGTTTTCAGTTCGTCATTGGTGACCTCTTGAATGAAGGATAATTTAACGGCTTCAGATCGGTTTACCTGCACAAATTGTTTTTGCAGGTGCTTGGGTACCTGGTATTGTAATATTTTTTGCAACGAACTCCTGATATAATATTCGGTTTTATCTGCTGCATTAAAAACACTGGTATAATTTTTGCCGGCAGATAGATAAGCTACTTCAGCCCAATCTATTTTTTTATACCGGGCCCCCTGTTTCACAAAAAAAGAGCTGAAATCATCATCCTCTTTTACCGAGCCTGTTTTGTTATTACTGAAATTATTGATTGCATTCTGAATAGCTACATAAAGAGAAGCCGGATTTACAGGTTTGGTAAGGTATGCAGATGGCCCGGTAGCAGCGGCATCTTTCATCTGGTGGTTCAGGCTGGCAGTAAGGAAAATAAATGGCTTCACATAAAGCTTATTAATAATCTTAGCCAGTTCAATGCCCGATTTTTTACCATTCAGGTTAATATCCAGCAGCACAAGGTCATATTCATCTCCACTTAAGGCAACCAATGCATCTTCCACATTGCTTACAGTTTTGGTTACTGTATAACCAAATTCAGTAAGGATATGATGCAGTTGCTCAATCCAGATTTCCTCGTCTTCAACAATTAAAATAGAAATTTCATTCTCCATATATCAAGCAAAGGAAACAATATGCTGATTTGATGAATAAAGGTAGTTAAAACATGCTGCATTTCATACGCCACAGGCCGATAAATGAAGACAAAAGCAAAAAATAATATTGCATTCCATACTCACTTTTGTTTAAAGTAAATCAAATTAAAAATCAACCTAAATCAGAAAAGGTATTACTCATCCAATCTATATCCTGCCTCTACATATAATCATATGATATAATAATATATTTTATTGTTTTAAGGTGGTTTAAAAAAGGCTATTGGGCTGTATGAGAAAGAGTACTATTTGTTATACCCCGGGTATTTCAACTCAAACGATGGCCTTAAATTCAGGTATATTCCTCTTTTACCAGTTCCTCCGCCTCATCAGCAATAATATTTTTTACAATTGGTTTCGAACTGCCAGTGAGCAGAAAACGGGAAAACACTATTGCAAGTACAATAGCTATTACCCCCTGAGCCAGCATAGTGGTGGGTGCGCCTATGTGTTGCGACACTGCCCCTACCACCAGGCTGCCCAATGGCGCCATACCAAATAAGGCCATAAGCATAATACCTATGATCCGGCCCCTCATCTCCGGCGCCGATTCAGACTGGGCTACTATATTGCTGATAGTAAATTGCGCCATAGAGCCAAACCCTACAAGCACAGCAAATAACATGGCCAACGGAAAATGTCGAGACTGAGAAAAACAGATCAGCCCCACACCCAGTATAATATTGCTGACAAACAATATTTTTTTCAGCCCCCCACCCGGCTTTCTGGAAGCCAGGTATACGGTTCCTATCACAGCACCGGCGCCAATGAAACCATTGATAAGGCCATAAGTAGAGGCATTGCCTTTAAATATTTCCCTGGCTATTACAGGCAATACCGTATTGTAGGGCAATACCAGCAAACTTACCAGCGCCAGCAGCACAATCATCCAGCCAATATTCGGCGACTGCTTCAGGTAGGCAAAGCCTTCGGCAAACTCGGCAAACACTTTTTTGTCTTTTTTCCGGGTAGGCGCTGCAGGCAACTTCATCAGTATCAGCGACAGTATAACGCCCCCAAAGCTGGCAGCATTAATAAAAAAGCATACCGCAGCGCCAATAGTAGTCAGTACCAACCCAGACAGTACAGGCCCAAGCAGTCCGGCAAGGCTGGCCATAGCCGTGGTAAGGGCTATGGCATTGGGCAGATCGGCAGGGTCAGCTACCACCTCATGCACCAGCGCCTGCCGGGCAGGCACATCAAAGGCATTGATGATGCCCAATATCACACTCAGCGTTAGTATTGCCCACACGGCAGTGTGCCCGGTCATTACCATTAAAGCCATCAGCACCGACTGTATTACAGATAGTATCTGCATGATCCTGATGATCTTATGGCGATCATACCGGTCGGCCGCCACGCCGCCCGGTATGGAGAACAGGAAGGATGGGAACTGCTCGGCAAAAATAGTGACTCCTATTAAAAATGCCGAATTGGTCATGGAGTATACCACCCATACTACAGCCGTGCGCTGCATCCAGGTGCCAAACTGAGATACCGATCTGCCGGTGAAATAAAGTGCATACTTCCTGCTTCTGAATGCCCTGAATGTATTTGACTCACTTAATCTGCTCAAAAAAAATAATTTTAAGAATCTGCCCTAATGCCAAAAAATGCCAAAGAAAAAACAATGTTTCAGCCAGGTGCTTTTGAATTTAAATTTTCATCGTTCCTCCGGTCTTATAGCCCATTCCATACCATCCGGGCCACCAATCTCAATTTTTTGCCCGGTAGGCTCCAGTTTTTTCAGATCCACAACCACAATATAATTATCGCCCGTGCAGGCCACAAAAGCACGGCTGCCATCCGGGTCCATCAGTATGCCGGCTGCACCATGGCCTATATTCAACCGCTTCACTTCCTTGTGTGTTACTGCGTCATATACAAACAGGTCGCCGTTGCGCAGGCTTGTAATCAGCACATACCGTCCATCAGGCGTAAACTTCAGCCTGTTGGCGCCAATTATTTTTGCATCAATAGTTGCACTTACCTTCCTGCTTGCAGTGTCTATTATAGATATTACGCCGTCGTCAGCCGCTGCTGTCCAAATCTCACGACCATCTGGCGATACATCAAAACCCTCAGAACCTTTCGAAACAGTTATTACAGTCTCATTCCAGTCCCGGCGGGGTTTCCTTTCCGGGAACGGCTTGCCTGGCTGCGCACCGCCCGGCGGCATCTTACCCGGTGGCATACCACCCTGTGGCATCAATACATTTTCCAGTATACTTACTGTGCCTGAATGTGCATTGGTCACATAGACCTTCTGTTCATCAGGGGTTACATATATCATATGGGTAAAGTTCTGCCCGGTACCCATTACCCAATCTACCTTGCCGGTTGCAGGGTCATAGCGCCCCACCGATTTTGAATCCTGTGCCGTAAACCATATCTTGCCGCCCCTGAACGCAATGCCATGCGGGCCATATAAAGGCTTGATATCAATATCGGGCAATGGCTTTTGGGTTATGAGGTCTATCACATCTATCTCAGATGAATTGCCACTACCCATATTGGTAACATAGGCTGTTTTACCATCGGCCGATGCGACCACTTCATGCGGATCAGGCCCTACCGGTATCCGCCCTACAATGTTCAAACTCACGGGGTCAACAATAGCCAGAATATGTTCCTTTTTTGAAAGCATAAGTAAGGCATGCTTTGGCGTAGATTGGGCAATACCGGCAGTAGCCACTCCCAGCAGTATCGCCACCAATTCTGAAAACCCGATCAACAGATTAAATGCAAGCTTTTTCATTTTCCTTAAAGTTTTGAATTGCAGATAAAATTTCCACGTCGCATATCCTCATGCCTGGAACAAAATTACCAAAGTAAATCCGGGATATTTTACTCTTTTATACGGGCCACCGCTCTTCCGGATCTACTAAATCCAAAAGAGCAAGGTTTACTTACCAGCACAAACAATTTTACTTATTTTCCGGTAGATTTTAGTGGGCTTGCCGGCATATTCTGGCCGAAAATAGGGTGCACCTGCTTTTTGGGACAGGCTGGCGAGGACATTGATATTATTATACCTGGTGATTATTTTGCGCTGGTTGCCGGAAAGCAGTTGCTTGCTGTAGATGCCCGGGATGGCCTTGCGATTCAGAAAACAGCCCTCGTAAAAAAAGAGTTTACGGCTATGAATACCAGTGACAGGGCAAATAAAATACCAGTTGCTGCCGCTATTGACCTGAAGCGGTTTTGGGATGATATTTACCCTGCAATTACTGGTTTGCCTGTTGCCTGTTTGCGTGATGGTTATGAATGGCTGAGGTTGGCTAATATCTACCTGGATAGTAAACTGGTCCTTATCGAAGCCGGCCAGTGTTACTGATACTTGCCGTTGCTTTTGATCTGCACGCAGGAAGGCGCCGGCTTTCATAAGGTCGTAAATGCAAATTACGGGGAGATCGTTGTAGATAATCATATGGTTTATAATTGGGCCCTTCTACAAGCTCCGGATGAATTTCGGCCGGAACAAGAAGCGTTGCTATTTATTATTGTATATTATATTTATATATGCTAATTTTCATTTGCCTAGATTAGCGAGAATGTTTGTGAGAAGGCGAGCAATTTATCAGTTGAGGGTGCTTCTACAGGGTACCCTCTTCGAGAAAACCTCAGGGCAGGCTCAAGGGGATTTACCTTGCGGTTACGGATTTATAATGGAGGGATTTTCGATAAGTTGGGCTGAGGACTGCAGGTTGGCTTTGCTTATGGCGGCAGGTGTTTGGGTTTTACCAGTTGCGGCCATGGCTTTGTAGAGGGAGGTTATAACTCTTGCCTTCTGACCAATGGGAATGGCTTCTATTTCATCGGATAATATAAGCATGTTGCGATGCACAATATCGGTGAGCAGATCCGGGATGGCGGTAGTGGCGAGGGCGGTTTGCGTGTTGGTGTGATTGATAACCTGGCTTATGGTTTTGAAATAATTGAGGTATGCCTCATAATAATCCATATTGCCGTAGTTGTAGCTTTTGGAATTCAGGTCTTTGAGGTAGTCTTTCACTATGCGGTACAGGAACTGCCGCTGCGGATGGGTAAGCGACAGATCATGGATATAGGCCTCGAACTCTTCGACAAATGAGAAGAATTTGCTGCCGTGCATGGTCATTTTATCGTCGATGGTTTTGAAAATACTGAGCGCAGCCTCAGGTTGCGGGAATGCCTGGCTTTGGAGGTTTTCGAGGTATAAATTCAGGGCATGCCGATTGAAGTTACTGTTGCGGGTGAAGATGTAGCTGTTGAGCGTTGTTGTTGTTTCCATATATTATATAATTTTTAGTCCCGCCTCCGTTACGAAAATAATCGCAACTATAGCTGGCGAGTACAAAGGTGAGAACGACTTTTGAATTCCATGGAAGAAAATTACATGACAGTACGAAAAACGTACTGTCATGTACAGATTTCGGTACATCATGTAAATTTCTTTCCGCTCTGGGCGCGGGTTTGAGGGTGATTTTTAGTTGTTAATAATGAATTTTCGCATATGTGTTGTTTTGGGATGGGAGGTATGTGATATTAATATAATTTATTAATTACAGGAGGTTGCAATTGATGGAGTAATCCGATTGATTATGGTAGTAAATGTGCTTTAGGATTATTTACATTTAGCTTTATCAAGGTGAAGAGGTTTGGAGAATGTTTTATTGGCAGTTGGCGATACTTTATGTAATATCGAGACAAACGGGATTTGACTGCGGAGGCTGGTAGCCGGTTAGCCGACAGCGTGGGTGGTACCTGCCTGAGCAGGCAATAATGAGATGCGATGCCGCTGGGGGTTTAGATGTTGTTATGAGTTTGATAGATCAAAAAGATACTATGCAATTAACTGATTGCATCTTGAAGTGGTAGGGTATTAGAAATATAGTAAAACAGGGTACAGAAACTGGGTTTTATTTTACAAATCAGTAATTAAATATTTCTCACCAACTGTCTTGTATAAAATAAATACGGGATTAAAATCAAGTAAATTATTTAGATCAACTTCTATAGTGAACTGTTTATCATCTAATATTTCTCTATCTCCAAATGCATGAAGCATACCTGTAGCATTTGTCAATAAAAATGAACCCTTATTCAATATATATCTCGTCTTAACATTTATATTTTTTACCAATATGCGAAGAATATTTCCATTCTTTTCAATCCTGAATGAGATACTCCCAATCTCTACTTCCTCATTTTTGTTGAACCAGGTTAGATCCTTTGGCAACTGTAACAAACTAAACATTAAATGGTCTATATTGATATAAGGATTCAATATATAAACCGGCTTATTTTTATCAACAATTGGTATATTATTTCTTAACCAGACTGCATTATCTATAGCAGTATGTATTTTCGGTTCAAGTACCTGATATAAATTATGTATATCTTTTGTATATTCAGGCAATAATTTATTAACTCTTAAATAACCGCAAATACACGAATTACCCTTACAATCATTGGAATAGGTATTTGTCCCACAATCTAAAATCACATCCCCTTCCCTACATTGTGATTTTAAAAAAGGATGACTTAATTGGCGAAAATGTAATATAATCCAGTATTCAAATGCAATACTGCTAAATGCGATATTTACTTTTTTGCCATTGATTTTGATTGCGGCTAATTCAAATGCTTCCTTGTGTTTTGGATGCCCGTTTTTATCAAATACTGCCCATACTTCATCATAAGTCCCGCCATCTAACCCCATTTGTGCTTCACGAACATATCTTACAGGTTGAGCCCTGAATTCTTCAGCTATTTCGTATTTTTTTAATTTTGCTTCTTTTTCTTCTGAAATTCTTTCTAATGTTCTTTTTTTTGTATTAGGTCTCGATGTAACTACTTCTTCCTCATTTTTGGGTAATGGAGAAATAGTAATTTTTATATTCAGCCCTTTTTCAATAACAATGTCTCTTACGGAAGCAAAGTAGTTGGGTTCGGTACCGCTTCCCTCACAAACAATAAATATTGTCTTATTAGCTTGCAGACTCATTTTCAAACATTAAATCTATTGACTTTAAAGAAGGTAAACCACCAAATTTACCTGCAAGATACCATTTGTCAAAAGGAGTTTCTTCCCTTACACCGTCAAAGTCCTGGATTGAAAACATTTCAGACGCTCCGTTTTCATTTTTCTGAGTTATCCATACCTGATCACGCCTAACCAAATCCCTATCTAAAAGTGTCATATCGTGGCTTGTGAAGATTAACTGAGCATTTTGAGGATTTAGTTTATCCGACTGGAACATTAATATTATCATTCGCGTCAAAAAAGGATGCAGACTAACATCCATTTCATCTACAATTAATACCCCCCCATTTTCTAATGTAAGTAATACTTTCCCACCTAAAGAAAAAAGAACCTGTGTTCCCACTGATTCCTGATTGAATGAAAGCTGTTGATCGCTGCCAGTGTAAATACTATTGTCATATAAAGGATGTACGCCAAAAAGTGAATACCCGTTAGATATATTACCACGTTTAATACCATCAGGAGCTGGGGCATCTTTATTCTCCTGTATTGAAACCGCTTTTAATTTTGTATCAGCAAATGTCAATAAAGAATCCATTTTATTTTTCAATATTTCATTTTTATACAGAATTTCACTGACCTCCTTTTGTATATAAGTTCTTCGGTAAGAAGTATTTTCAGAGTTAATAACATCATAGTTTTTAAAATACAAATAAATGGCAGTGAGTTCAGCTATAGGTTCATCACTTCCGAATTTTGATAATAAAAGTTGGTTATTAAATATCTTAATTTTCTTATTCCCTAAATCGCTTCCTAAAATGCCAGTGTGGATATTGGAATCTTGTTCTGTGTCTGACGATCGAGTAAACAAGATTTTTTGTCTGCTATTAGGAAATGAAAATAATGTTTCTTCTACAATTTTTTCTGCGTTGAAAATAACGCAATAGGTATGTTTCACTGAATTAGTAATAAAGTCAATTTCAAACTTAGCGTCGCTTCTTTTTGTATTTATATCAAATAAAAATGGTTCATACATTTCCACTCGCTCACCTACATTTGGCTTAGCTAATATGAAGCGCACCAGGTTAAAAAAAGCCCGGATCAAATTTGATTTACCTGAGGCATTAGCACCATATATCATTGCCATTTTTAAAACTCTTAAATTGCTGTTGTTTGAAATCGGAACATCTGCAACATTTTGAGTTTTAAGCTTAGATGAATCTGCCTCCAAAGAGAAAATCAATTCATCTTTAAAGGAACGATAATTCTTAATTTTAAAACTTATCAACATAGCTTACAAGCTTAATTTTGCGAAAATTATGCAAAATAATTGGATTGGCACTTTATTTGCCTCGTTAAATAATTAATCTTGTAAAATCCCCTCCAATATTTTGTTACTTTTAGCTATCAATAAAAAAATCGAGCCAAAACCTTTTACTGGCCCCCACATTGTCCCCAAGAAGAATAAAACCCCTGAAACATATTGTTTACTGGGGATTTATCATTAATGATGAGATTGATTAAAAATTAATTTTAGAGGCTAGTATTATGCAAATTGTATGCAAATGAAAAAGTGTTGCAGAAGATAAAACCTCTGAAACCCTTGCTACTAGTAGCTCTCCCTTCTGGACTTGAACCAGAGACCCGCCTTCGCTGAACCTTTGGCGGGCGATGCCCTCTGATTAACACTGATCACTTTCCTGAAACAAAAAAGCCACCACTTTCGTGATGGCTTTTCGCTCTCCCTTCTGGACTTGAACCAGAGACCCTCTGATTAACACTGATCACTTTCCTGAAACAAAAAAGCCAC
>CAILLK010000069.1 GCA_903835005.1 uncultured Bacteroidota bacterium
CCGCTCCGCTTCCAGTCTTCAATCATCGACAACATCTGATGCCGATGTTTTGTTTTGTCTGACGTCATGCTCTTTTTTAACCAGCAAAATTACTGATGGCATTCGCCATTAGAAATATGTGGTTGGTCGGTCGGATACTCCCTAGAATCTGTTACAGAGTCAAAACTATACCAGTTCCAATAGAATATAGGCAGGGTTGCCCCTGCCCAATATTCTACCCCACCTTTTAATTCATCCTGAAAGCATCTGCACCGTGTTTCTCAAACTGTTCACACAATTTGAATGCAGTCTGTGAGCGTTGCAATCCTGTACCAAACAGTATGGAATTCAGCTTATCGTCTCCCGTCTTGAATTCCTTCACATTTTGGTAAAAACCAGTCACCGCATTGAACGCTCCGAACAAAGTACCCTTTGTTGTCTCTGTCTGCTGGGTACTACTTTGCATGGCATATTGGAAGGTATTCTCGCAAATGTTCGTAAAGGCTGTTGAAAGCTCATCAGTTGCCCCTTTTCTGACATTATCTAGTACTTCCCTGCTTGGAGCCATAGCCTCTTGAATCAGTCGCATTACCTGCTTGTCGGTTACCCTCACCTTTGCCCATTGGTTGAATATGGCATCCAGTTGCTGAGTTAATGTATTGGATATACCCATGATTTTGTGAGCATTTTTAAGCCGTTCCTGTGCGCTGTCGGTGTGACGAATCTTTACCACGTTTGAGCAGTTGCTTAATGCCATACTCAATGTGTTTTGGCAAACAATGCGAACCGGTGTAAAAGCTGCGGTAATGCTGCCAGAGCCATCATGTGAGGTGGTCAAAAAGATGTACTTTTCTATGAGATCATCGCTGCCTACTTTGATGTAGTCCGGGAGTTTGGCAGTGATGAATACTTTCTGTCCGGCGCTACCAAGGGCACCTGCAGTCTCATACATGATTCCGTCACCTCCAACTATGGAATCAAAGAATGTGAATGCATCAGTATTCTGTACGATCTTGTAATCTTTGCCTACCATACCAAGTACCTGATCTGTGTCGGTTCTTACGGTGGCATAATATCCCGGCACCTCTATTTCCGGGATTTTAATGTCTGAGTCTTCGCTTGCTTTGAAATTCTCCGTATCATACGTAAATACGGGGCGTTTCTCTACGATGTAATCAAGCCCTGCAAACTGCAATGCTTCAGTGCTGGTAGGATAGTTTTCTACTATTTTCCCTAACCCATGCCAGGCCTTTTTTTGGACTGTAAAAAACGAGGCCTGTCCTGATTTGTTAAAATGGATGTTGTGTGCCATATGCTATTTGTTATTTGGTTACGTCTTTGGTAGGGCTGATATGCCCGGTATTTGCTACTGTAGTCCTTGTGAAAGCCCACTTCGGCTGAAAAATGTATGTATGCTGCCGATAGCGACAAGTAAGAAGGCATGTGGAGGAAAGGAGCAAGGTTTTGCCGAAGAAAATACGACCTCAACAGAATTGGTTCATTGATTGTCCGAGTGTGGAGATTTTGTTCGGCAAATTCACAAACGGGCATTAGCGGAAGTGCTGACCTTGTCCTTTGTGGAGCAGGCCGGTACCTTTGCTGTCGGGGAGCAGAAAGACAAAACTGAGAGATTAAATACCGCTGAAATATTCAAACTGAAAAGAGAGGTACGGCTTCTTCTGCCGTTCTTCTCTTGCTACCCGGAGCAAAATCTGAAGATGTTCTGATTTTGCGTTGTTGATTTGCCTGGGAGAAGAAAGTGGAATGAATAGTATCGACCTCGGAAAGCTTAAAGTACGAAAATTCAAAGCAAATAATACCGTTATTCAACGGTATTATTTTCCGTTGAACAAACACTTCATGATAAAAGAATCAATTTAATTTTATTGCCAAAATAAGTGGGTTGCTGAAAACACTTTTCCAGAGTAGGCAAAAAATAACATGCTATGTCAAACAAAAATCAATTTACAATAGACCTGGGTAATTTGGAATTATCCGACACACAGAGATCAGGAATCAATGCAGCGATACAAAAAGCTGTTCTAAGTGAGGTGGCAAATTACGACTTGTCCAAAAAACAAGTATGCATCTCATTTCCTTGCCACCCTATTTATGGAATCATTATTCACCAACATCCAATTCCACCGGTCGGCGAAACAGAGAAAGGACCTGTGAATGATAAGATTTAAGCTAAATAACAAACCAAATGAAGCCTGATACTATCATATGTCCATCATACAATTGCAAGCCGGGTTCTCAGTTATTGGGAATACGGCAGGACAACGGAATAGTGGCCATTCTTCCCCAACCGCTGCCGGTAGATGAGCA
Source organism: uncultured Bacteroidota bacterium (assembly GCA_903835005.1). Lineage (GTDB taxonomy): Bacteria > Bacteroidota > Bacteroidia > Chitinophagales > Chitinophagaceae > Nemorincola. The sequence continues at coordinate 2,308 of CAILLK010000069.1, forward strand.
GTTCATTGAAACAACGAAACACCATGAGATGCCTGTACAGCAGCGGTTTCGCTTCACAAACAAATGTATATCAACAGGCTGCGGACAATGGAATGGCACAGGTTGCGGAGTTGTAGAAAATGTAATGCAATACATAGACCAGATTCCCGATATTGCAGGTGAATTACATCCCTGTGGTATTCGCAGTCAGTGTCGATGGTATCTACAGCGAAAATCGGATGCGTGCAAAATATGTCCTTATGTTCTTTATCAAGTAACAGAAGAGGATGTATTAGAAATGCAAAAAACTTAAATCGTGTATCCGGTTTTAAACAATTTTCAAACCAAGAAAGGTTAGTGTTTATTCACGGCTTTTCTTGGTTTTTTCTGAAAAAAGTACACCTTGCATACGGAATAAATTAAGCTTATCGCAACCGTTCCGGAATATCCTGTTGTGGCATCTCCACAGTTAAATATGCAACTGCCTGCTTACATGCATCCCTTGCAAATGAGCCGAAAATTCGTTCACATCTATATACAAAGTTATCAATCACAGATTTCGGATCACCGATAATTCTTAGTCCAAAAGATTCCCTGTTTAAGATTTGTATCCCGCTTGTTTTCTCTGCTATTTGCCATGCAAGAGAACCAAGGATAAGTTCCTGTTCTTTGAGTATCCGGGACAGTATTTTGTTGTAAATGGTGATGTCAGTAACCATACATCATTTACAGTTCCGGCAATATCCGCCGGACCCCCCCCATGACCAAAAGGGCAAGTGCCATTAAGAAGTATGACATGAAGTACAGGTAATCGTTGGCTCCGCCAACTATCCATGTTCCGGCATTAGCCTGATACAGAAACATGAAGTCGGAAAGGTATTGGAAGGCCAATGCTATGAGCAGGAAAAACAATGGCCATTTCATGGCTCCTAGGTTGTAATTGATTGAACTGAGATATGCGATGAGGACAATGGAGATATATGTTGCTTGACCAAGCGGATATGCGAAATCCAAAATGACTTTCATTGGATTTGACCAGTTGAATACATATCCATGAATGAAGAACAGGTAGGACGTAATGAGAATTATGAGTGGGATTATGATTGCGATAAGTCTCTTTTTAAGTGATCGCGTAGATACCTGGAATCCGGTGGCTTTGAGTAAAAGCCATGCCCCACCAATGTATGAAAGTACACTACCCATAAAGCCAACGTCTCCTAGAGAAGGATATGGGATGGTTGTATTATTGAAGTAATTATAGTAGCTATCTACACTCTGACCAAAGGATTGCAGTAACAAGCCAATGGAGAAAAACAGGATTGCCTTCCCAATGAGACTCTTGTATCCATCCCATTTTCTGGAAGCCATAAAGCCAATGATGCAGCCAAATAGCGCCATGACCTGGTATGCCGAACCCCAAGCCTGGCGCAATCCTTCATTGACGCTCTGATTAAAGGCATGAATGTATATGAACCATACCGTGATTGCCAAAAACAAAATACCAGCAGTGGCATATATCCATTTGTCTTTTTGCAGAATACTTGCCGCTTGTTCCTTCATGTAAGTGTAAGTATATCAGCTTTGTATTGTGATGCAAGATTATAATAAACGTATGTACACCGATTGAATTAATTAAATACATTTGTATCTCAAACATAACCTATGGTACTCCTCATTTTAGAATACGAAGAAAAAGTCAGGATAATTAATGAAAAGTATTTGCTGCAATACCAGATATCATTTGCAGGCGAAAAAACACCTGAAAATGGAGAGCAATTTTTAAGAGATTATGAACCTAAATTCAGGAGAGACTTCACACTACTAGCCCTTGAGACTGTGAGTCAGTTTCCGGAAAATACAAATTTCAGAAACTCAATCATGGAAAAAAACGGACTTAATGTTGTTAGGCTATATGACCTGATTAGTGGCATTTCCGAAAAAAGCTAGCGAATTTAAAACAAAGAATTATCATAGGATGGAGGACACTACAAAGCTTGAAGCGATTATAGAAAAACTGAACAAAGGAATGCACTTCGGACTCTTCGATGACGGAAACAAATGCTACTTCCAGGACGGAGAACATGTGAGCTATACTGATCTATGGAAATCTCTGCATATGGTTCATAAACTGGACCATCATCATAAAACGCTGCCGGAAATCTGCCCAGATACATTTGTTGGGGCTTTTAAGTACAAGTTCTCCAGGCACAAATGGAAGAAAAATAGGTCATAAGAAGAATCGGAAATTTCAAAAACAGAAATTACTTGACTCAAAATGATAAAAGCAACTAAGCGTAATTAAAAAGATCATTAGAAAGCAATAAATAGATCTTCTCAATGTTTTAAAAATTTAGCATATAATTCTCCACCCATTGGATGATGTCAGAATGATCTTTCAACTCTAAAATAAACGGATTAGATTTTTGCCGAGCTCTAACTCCCGATGTAAATGAGGATGTTGTGAAGATAATACCTTTGTTGGCATCTTCACTGCGAATCACATCGCAAAATGACCGAACAATATCAATGCCAACTGGTCTGTTTTTTCCATATTTTTTACATTCCACTAAATATTTAAGAGGCATACCGTTGTCAAAACGAAGTGCGATAATATCATATCCACCATCTCTAGTTTGTTTGGTTAATTCAACGGCATAGCCTTTTTTGTTGAGTAGTTCTGCAACCAATTCCTCGAACTCTCTGGGTCTGATCTTAAACAAGTTTGCGTTATTTTTATAGATGTCTTGAATGACCTTCTTAATCGTCTTTGCTTCAGTAATTAACAGGGACGGCGTAATAATTTGAGAAGCTTCGGTGTCATTTGGTTCTGCGATTTTTGATAAATCGTATTCAACCTTATAAAAATTCTGTTTGTTTATAAAATGCTCATTAAATATCCGACTTGTCTTTAGAGTTGTGAATATACTTTCTTTCAATCCGAGAATGTTTTCAATTCCATCGTATAATTTTGGTAGTTTATAATCTATATGAAATAATTTTGGAAGAGACATATCCAGAGCATGTTTGCCTAACTGAGAAAGTGTAACTCCTCTCAATAATTCATGATTTGTAAATTGATTTTTGAAAAAATTACGCTCTGCCAGTTCGGCTTTCCAGAATAGCTGCTCCTTTGATACTCCCATATCAGGTAATTTCCACTTCACACTATCATCCAACAATGATTTAAGTTTTATAGCTCCAGTTAGAGCAAAATGATCTGAAGCGATTTTAGGCAACATTGCAGCATCCATCGTTTTCCTCATATCCAAAATATCATTGCGAAACAAAGTTGCCTCCTTGATTCTTTGCATATCTCGAACAATTTCAGTCATCCCCTTATGTATTGTCATAGCCAAAAAGAGTTAAAGTTCAGGAATATAATTTAAAGATGGTTACTAAAATTTTCCAATTAACTTTTTTGTCGAATACCCGTAATCTACTAAGGATATTGTGGAAGGATCATGCTTGATAAACACCATATCTATTTAACTTAAGAATGTGCGTTGGCAAGTAAAAGCGCCTGCGGCCGTGCGTATGAAAGAAGTGATTGCAATCCTATATTGCGATCACTGTGCGGCTCGCCAGAAAGCGAAAAGAGCGAAGAATGAGCGTTTTCGCTGCGAGTGCCACCAGGCTGGGGTAAATAGCCAGGCATGACGAAGGAATGCGGTATTTACACAGTGCAGGATTTTGCGTTGGCATTGCAAATGAGCGTTGGCGTGTGAAGCAAAATCTGTAACGCAGCCGGTGGCTTCGCGGGCGAGCACATACGAGGGCAGCGGGTGTACTTTTGTCGGTTTGAAAAGCCAGGAACGAAGTAGCCATCCGGCATATAGCAAGCGGTATAGCATGGGATTTGTGCAAGGCTGTGTGTTGTAAGCATAAATGCCAAGCTGTACCGGCCTGTGGGGCAGAGCTAGCCGGAATGAAGCTACACAGTGAATGGATTGAGGACGGACAAAAGGACACATGAGCTGCCGTAAGGCTTTTTTGTGAGATGCAAACAATGTGCCACGCTCCAAACCCTGAGCCAAACTTTCCACTGTAGTGGGAATTCGGCGAAGGGCAAATAACCTATTGCCCGTTCCTTTGAAAGTTAACTAAACCGGGCATGTGGTTGTTTGGCGTGGTCGCATTGTTTGCTGAACAAAAAAGACTCACTCCGATTTACCTGTGGGTGGCTGGCTGTCGAGCGGTAGCGGAGCAGACATCGTTTAGATGTGTGCATTAGCATACCAAAGCCATTTCGTTATACGTGAAATATTGTTCCTATATTTCATCAATCAGGCTACGACGTTTATTTTGGAAACGATGTGATTACGTTCGATTATTGTAAAATAAAATCTAGGTAAACAAAAGCATTCAAGCAAGTGAATCCACTAATTGATTTGAGTTTGCATTCTAATCATGTTTTACTTTATCAAAAGTCTCTATCTAAGGTACGATTGCTACAGCATTAACTTGAATTTTAATTGCTTCCAAAGCAGAAGGATTCCTTAAAGCTAAATAAACGATCTGATCCTGTTCAACCGGCTTGAATTCTAATGAAACCTTGCAGTTTACACAAGCTTGGCGGTCTGCCAAAGAGTAGGTGGACCAATACCCATCATTCTTAGCGACAAACATAGATTCATCTTTCTGTGAAGTGAGTATATATGCATCTACAGTCTGGGTACTGATGGGGATTTGAAGTTTGCTAGCTAAACTCGCTAAAGCAGGACTCCCTGTGGTATACAATGTGCCGATAGCCAATGCCAAATTTAATGCTTCTGGTGTTTCGGAACTCCGGTACGCTTGAATAGTGTACACTAATCCAACTGCATGTTGAGGAATCCGGATGGGTATAGTTACCCGGCTTCTTCCACCCATTCCTGCTCGAACTCCTCCATTTAAAGATCGAATCTCATTGTCTATAAGTGAAACAGTGGTTTGACAAAATGCAATCTGAACAAAAAAGACGAAGAAAAGGCATAGGAAATTTTGCCAAACAAAGAGAGTGAATTTGATTTTCATTGATTCTGTTTTTTGGTTCCTACAATATTTATTATGATTCCCGGAGTTTTTAAAATACTCTTATGTATGTGATCAACCTAGAGTCCTTCCATAAAAAACGTTCTCTTCCTGAACCGATTTAGGGATGTAGGGAGACCTGACCAGTGGGTCAGAGCTGAGCATTCTGTCATTAGACTACTGTGCAGCGGACCTACGGGATTTTATCATTTTAGCCATTTAGCTACGCCTCCATGGTGAGAACATGTACCGCGTCGGTTTTGACTAAAACTGTACGTGCCATCTCTGCATTGCGCTGTAGCGCCTGATGGTGGCGCATCATAGTGAGTGGGAGATTGCACGACATTTCCCCTTGAATTTGTATAGTGGTTTACAGGTCCAATTGGATGTGCAACCTGAGTGGGTTCTCCTGAATAATGTTTTTCTGGAGATCCAGCATATTGTCGTGCAATGAAACCGGAGTGACCAGAAATCGTAACCTCACACCATGTATCTTGACATCCATTTAGTTCTATGGTTGTGCCTTTGGGAATTTGATAAACTACCTTTTCTTCAATAGTGGGTCCGGATCGTAAATTGACATTACTATTGGTGACTACTTTTTGAGCATTGCTATGAATGGCAAAAAACACCAAGAATATAAGAAAATATATATTTTTCATATTTACTTTCATCTGTTTTGTATTAAGAATGAATAGATATTTGGATTACGTTATTTATGTGTCAGTAAAGGTAGGTGCATCATTTTTCCTGTGCAACGGGAAAAACTGCAAAGTGATGGGGGTATTTTCCCCGTATCGTAAGGGGGTGTTTCCCCCCAGAAATAGGGTATATTTCCCGGTTGACACTTGTTTATTTTACACGTAGTTTTACCGATTAATTATTAGACCTAATTTTAAAATTAGGTCTCAACAAACATGTAGCTAGTACAATATATTACTATTCTCAAACAAGTTAAAGTCAATTAGAATGAAAAGAGTATTGTTCTTTATGCCGCTGATTCTCATTTGCACAATATGCTTATCTCAGCCACTCATAAAGTAGACTATTTTTCCGCTGGCCAGTTAAGACATGAGTTAGAACACTCTAGAAAATATTTATTTCTAAACTCTATATTTTGTAAAAATAAAGTTGTATTTTGCCGAATCACAAAAAAACATCCTATAAAAAAGTATTTTTAATGAATTTTAAGACTATACATTGTCTACTTGCTTTAATTGCAAATGGGTATGGCTAAGGTGATGGATATCTTTTTTTAAGAGAATAACTTAAACAAATGAATTCAATGACAGAGAAAAATATTAAATTCTGGGCACTCTTCATATCCATTGTTTGGGTAATGGCGGCATTCTTCTTAAACTGGATTTTCACTAGAGCGATTGAAAAGGCTACCAGTCAAGAGGTAGCAGCTAAATTATTAGAATTATCCTATTCGTTTTGTGTTCTATGCGTGGTAATTGTAGAAGTAATAATAATTGAGATTGTGATTTTTAGAGCTTTTCTGAAGGTGGACCAAAATAATATGAATTCAATAAGCCAACTAGTGTCCCTAGTTTTAGGATTCTTCATATTACTAGCATTGCCAAGCGTGATTAGTATTGATCCTTTTAGAGATTATTTGACTAGGCAATCAAGCTTCGGCATAGGTAGAAGATTCGCAATGCTAGTGGCCATAGGTTCTCCAGCATGTACAATTAAATATTTTATTTACAAGTCAATACTTTTAGAAAAATGTTTAACCCACTAAAAATTCTCAAACATGATTTCACTTGTTGCGGTCTTAATTTTTATTGTTTGTCTTGGAATAATTTTAAACGACTTATTTTTTAAAAAAAGCCAGGTAGTTGCGAGTCGGGTAAAGGTTGTAAGTGTAAAAGTGCCATCAGATTCAAACGAGGGCAATTATTTGGGAAATTATGCATACGGTGAAAGTCCGAAGATTGAAGACAAGTTAGTTTCAAAACCCAATCGCATCAAAGAAGCCCTTATTGTCGCCACTCTTTCATTGTTCTTTTTAATGTCTTTCATTTCTTTCATATATTTATTTGCTTCAAGCCACGATTTACGTACAGTTCTCGATAAATACTATGATTTAGAAAAGTTTGAACAACAGAACCCACTTAGTGGCAGTTTGTATCTTAAGGTTTTTAGATTTTTTACAGCTGGAGTAATGGATATTGCTTTCTGTGTAATCTCATTTTACATCTGGTTTATGGTTCACCGAAGAGCGTTTCGCAACCGTAAGGTTGTGGATTTTACATTCTTACGTCAATTGGATTATGGTTTATTTTTTGCTGGACTGTACGTGTTCTTTTTGGCAATTACCAACTTCATTCAGATAGATAGGCACTTGCAAAGCGGCAAAAGTATAGATGAATCTTTTTTGATTTCTTTTTCAACATTAAACAGTATTTTTCTGATTGTTTCTTGTATTTATTTTGGGCATAATTTTATTTTCTTTAAAAACGTAAAAAATAAAGGACTGAAAGTAGTAACATCAACAATTATTATTTCCGCTGTTGTCGCTTTTGCATGCAGTCAATCAGATATTAATAAGAGCGCATTTATGAATTATTTCTCAAACTTTGATCGTTGTCTATCTGTGTTGGCGTTGGCGGTTTTTTCCATTGGTGTATCGATCTCATTTTATAATAAAGGATACATGCGGTTTTTACCCGCTTTTTCTCTTTTCGCAGGTTTCTGTTTCATATTAAATCAGATTTCACAATTTCCCACTTTCCATACTTTCATTTATGGAATTCCCAAAATTAATCTTGATGGAAGACCTATTATTATGTTTTGCAACAGAATACTAGGATATACAAGTGAAATTTTCATTGGCGTATTATTCCTTTTAATCGGTAAGACCTGGAGCTCGGCTTATGAAAACGATATTAATCGTGCTGTGGTAGGAATTTATAAGCAAATACTTGAAATGGAAGAGAACAATAAAATTAAAAGCTTGCTTCAGAGAATATATTCACTTGAACAAGAGAAAATTAATTTATTGGATGCCAAAATATCACTGATTAACCTCAAAGAGCTTCAAAAGAATCTGGAATCAGAAATTGCGTTGTATAAGAATTCCTACATGTCAAACAGAGATTTTGCAAGATGTCTAATAGTGGTGGAAAATAATAGAATGTTTCGACAGTCTCAACATATAAAGCAGCCAGATCAAATCGCAATTCCTAGAGACATTAAGAAGTTCATTACGTCGGAGTACGAAATTGAAAAGGAAATACTAAAAGTCGGAAGCAATTTAAATTGACAAGTAAAAACAGGAAATAAAATTTGTAAAACTCAAAAAGGAATTTATGAACATAGAAACAGGTTGATAAGATTTAAGCTATATTTGCAGTCATTTTAAGCCCTAGCGACGCAAATTTTAAATGTTAATTGTGCTGATATTTGCTGGCAGACTTGCTTTATTGGCTCGGTTTTTGATAGTATCAAAGCAATGCCGATGTGTTCGACATAATATAAAATATACATATGTTTGATAAGCTATTTTTTATTGAGATATTAATTCCCTCGTTGTGTCTGCTAATTTTGATTTATGATTTTACTCGTAAATCAACAGTTAAAAATAACAAGGAAGTGACACAAAGCTTAAGGAAGTCTCATTAATTTACATGATTGTAACCGCATCAACAAAATTGATGCGGTTTTTGTTTAAACGTATCTCAAGTCTGTGATAGTAAAATGCAATCTCAGATAATCTATCACTGCCTGGGTATAGCAAAAAGAGCCACTTACCAAATCATAGATTTTACAGGATTACCCAAAAGGATGTAATTTCCAATGATAATTTCACAAAAATAATTTTTGAATGTAAAAAGAGCCTTCACCAAGATAGCTCTGATTGGAAATAGTAGTTTGTACTTGGCTTTGTGAAGAGTTGAGAACAATAAAGAGCGCTAACAAGACCGCATATTCATATTGCTGGGAGAAAGCCGTACAAACTACCTAGTCAGCGGTTTACTATACATTGTCTCTCAGCAAATGGGAATACAATTATCACATCATCTTTAAACAAAAAAGCAAAAAACTCATTTACGGCGGAATATATGAAAGTATAATAAAAAGTTCAGAAAAAGAAAGTTACCAATAATTTTTATTTAGTTAATGAATCGTAGTCTACTATACCAAGATTAGATAATCTTATTCCCATGGCTTGTCTGCTAACATTAAATTCTTCAGCTAATTCATCAATAAGATCTTCGTCGTACACCTTGTTGCTTAAAGCAACCTTTGATTCAACTGCTTTTCTTGGCATCAATAATGCTGCTGCAAATGAATTAGCTTCTCTTTCTTTAATATACTCTCCAGTAGATGAACTACTATCTCTAAACATTATTTTTTCTTCTCTTTTCTGGGATTTTTCAACAAACAATCTCGCATTTTTCTTGTGTAAAATGAAATGTCCTATTTCATGAGCTATAGTAAAGCGAAATCTATGTTCTTTATGCGTATGGTTGTATCCTATATTCGCTGTGTCGCCTTCCAGTAAAAGAAAACCTGATACATCGTCTTCGAGTATAGCCCGATTAAGGGTTATATTTAAGAAAGAAGCACATAAATTCAAATTTACGGGTATGGTCAAAGCACCCGATTCTGACAACAGTTTCTCAGCTCTTGATTCAATATAATTACTGATCATTCTACGGCTTTTTTATTTTGTGTTGTAAACTGTAAAATACTGTTTCTTGTATAATCACCAAGATTTTTTTGATCCATAAGTTTATGTAAATAATTTTCTTCTTCAGCCATCAGACTAGCAATTTCATCTAGTGATGGTAGAAAATTAGAAACTTCCATATGTAAAACTTGAGCAATTTTGAATAAAAGATGCAAACTTATTTGTTGCCTTCCTGCTTCGATATTGGAAATTGTAGACCTATTTATGTTTACCATTTTAGATAGTTCTTCCTGAGTAAGCCCATTTAGTTTCCTAATTTCAATGAGTTTCTCACCAACTTTCGAGTACAAAACAATGTTAATATTCACTGGTTGAATTGTTTCATGTACGCAAAGTTACAACTTTTTCAGTTAAAAAGTGTACAAAGTTACTAAGACAGTGTGAATAACACTATGTTTCTAATAGAAACATGTTTATATTTTACAGAAATTTTTTGTTTTATCGGAATTATTTATACATTTGCATGACAAAAGATTGCCTGCAAAGAAACCAGCTAAAAATGCTTTTGCTAAGTATCTTTTTTGAACAATTAAATTATATATTATGGAAGAGAAAAAAGACAAAGATTTCAAAAGCTTAGAGCAGGAAATCAGACACGAAAAGAATGAGTTGAATCATTTAAAAGAAGAACTGGCTTATGAGGAGAAAAAACTAGAAGGGTTGGAAAATGAGATAAGATCGGTGGAAAAGAATGAGCATTCCGGTCAGCATAAACATCACCATCATCATCAGCATGACCATGAAAAAATAAAGCTGATTTTTATTGTGAATGGTACCCCTGCTCCTGTAGTAGTCAATAAAAATTGTGAATTAAAAACAGCGGTTGTACTTGCATTAAAGGAATCAGGTAACGAAGCCCGTCCGTATACAGACTGGGGAATAAAATGGAATAATACACCTTTGGATTTAAACAAAAAAATTGAAGATTATCATTTCCCTGAGTGTGCCGAACTATTCCTTAGCCTAAATGCAGGTCATGGTGGCGGCTCAAAAATTATATTATGCAAACTATAAATCCAGAAATTTCAATAGAAAAATTTGACAAAGAGGTAAACCAATTTCTGAGTTCTGAAGAAATGCATAGGAAGAGAGGAATTATCATGTTGAAAAGAGAATTCCCGAATGTTATTCTATCTTTTTCTGCTATTCAACTTAAGCCTGCTGTTCATGTGTTTGCAGTCAAAGTAAATTTTGACAATTATGATCTTGATCCTCCTTCCATCAGATTTATTGACCCTTTCACATGGGAGGATTTGCCTAATATTCCAATACCAATGCTTAGGAGAATGATTAAGGATAACGGGATGATGGAGCTCCAACCATTGGTCCAACAGGATACTACCGGATTACCCTTCATTTGTTTTCCTGGTGTACGTGAATACCACAGACATCCGGCGCATTCTGGCAATTCATGGTTATTACATAGAAAAGTTGACGGGGAAGGGACGCTAGGATTTTTAGTTGAAAAAATATTCGAGTATGGCATTTCAGCAATTAGCTCTTTTCAATTCCAAACCATTACACAAGTAGTAAGTCCTATTGCCCAAATTGGGTTTGATCCAAACTTAATTCCCACATGACTGGTTTACTAAATGTCGAAAGGATAATCGTGCCAATCAAATGTATTGAAGACGTATATCTTCATTTACGTGAATGTGGTCTGAAAAGATTAGAGGGCGTTGCTTTATGGGCTGGTATCCATATGGATACTGTTTTCGAGATCAAAGCGACATTGATTCCTAAGCAAATATCTTCCCGCACTGAAGACGGATTACTTTATTCGGTAGACGGTGAGGAACTACATAGAATAAATGTTTGGCTGTATCGAAATAAGATGACATTAGTATCTCAAATACATAGCCATCCAGGAGAGGCATATCATTCAGAAACAGATGATAAATATCCTATCATTTCCGTAATCGGCGGAATTTCCATCGTAATACCTGATTTTGCGGTTAAGCCGTTCAAATTGAAGGATTGGGCGGTTTATCGCCTGGCTGGAAAGGAACAATGGGAAGAATTAAACTTTAGAGAAGTTGAATCACTAATAACAATCGTAAATAATGGCATTAGCAAATTTTTTTGATAAAGTATCCTTTGGTGCCTCCCAAATTCTGCAGGGATTTGATAGAACCCAATTTGAAAATCTATTATTGGACCAAAAAATCATGATCTTTTATGATACTAATGCAGTTGAATCATTTGAAGGAAAGGCAACTCTTGATATGCTAGTAAGATTGTTATCTAGGTTATATCCAAATTTACTAATTCACAATTGCGACAATAATGATTTAATTAGTGAGTTGGAAGATTTGGCTAGCTCTATCAATCCGAATATTAACTTATCTAAATCTGAAAAGCCTACATCCTGTATAATTGTCGGTAATTCTATTTGCAAATTTGATGTCCCAGTATTTTATGTAGGTTCAGATAATTGGATAACTAAATTTTCGCGAAAACGACCGGTAGGTTCATCCAATACAAGTAATCCTTTCGCAGCAGGTGCTGCTGCTTGCTTTGGTGCTGCAAATATTTTCAGAAAGGTTTTTCATGAGCAACTTCCATATAGTAAAAACGATGATGATTTTTCCATTTCTATATTAGATTTTAGCACCACCTCTGATGCTTTTAATCCAATAATAGGCTCACTAAAAATTAAGGAAACGGTGTTAGTTGGTCTCGGAGCTATTGGAAATGGTGTCCTTTGGGCTATGGGTAGATTACCGGCAATCTCTGGTAAATTAACACTTATAGATAATGAAGAAATAGAAATTTCAAATCTACAGCGGTATGTATTGGCAGATCAGATAAGTATAGGCAATAACAAAGTTGGATTAGGAAAAACGTTTTTGGATAAAACCGGATTAGATATTACAGTGGACCCAATAACATGGCAGGAATACATAATAAAGAGATCAACCTGGGATATTGAAACTATAGCTGTTTGCGTAGATAATAAACCTGATCGTATTTCTGTGCAAGGAGCATTACCTAAAAATATATTCAATGCCTGGACTCAACAAGAAAATATTGGTGTATCGCGACATACAGACTTTATTAACTCACCTTGTCTTTGCTGTTTATATTTCCCTATTATTGAAGAAAAAAGCATCTCACAGGAAATTGCTGATAGTCTAAATCTATCTGAACCAGAATTTGAGAGAATAGTTAGAGATTATTTAGCAAACAGTAAACCAGTAGACCAAGCTCTGTTATCATTGATCGTTGAAAAAAATAACCTTGTTTTAGATGAATTGGATTTTACATTAGGCAAGTCAATCGAAATTTTTTACTCTGAGGTTATTTGTGGAGGCATTTTAATGAAATTAAAACAATCACAGGGAGAAAGTCTAAATACAAAAATAGAAGTTCCCTCGGTATTTGAATCTGCATTTGCAGGCATTTTGTTAGCAGCTGAAATAGTAAACAATGCAGAGCAATTCAGAAAGGATTTATTGCCGACAACAACACGATTTAATTTAATGAGAGTATTGACACCTTATTTAAATTTTGAAGAACATAAGAAAGAAAGGTGTATTTGTAACGATGCAGTTTTCCAAAAGTCGTTCAATAAACAGTGGATTAAGCAATAATAAATGATTTATTAATGGAAAATAGTAACAGGACATAGACAATACATTTGGATATATTTGCACTGCATTTAAAACTTTTAATTCAAAATTAAATTATATGGCAAGAAGACAAGTTAAGTGTATTAAGACAAAATATGCTGCACAACCACATGAGTACATAACTCATATTGGTGGAGATTGGGGTTATAATAATGCTCGGATGGTCATACTCGAAGCTGAAGCAATTATGGATATAAATACCCATACCCATACTTATTTTGTTAAAGATATATATGGAGATGAGGCTGAAGTGTTAGTTGTTCGTCATCCATCAGGTAAAGATTATCTAAGGACTCACAGAGACCTTACAAAAGCAGATAATCTTAGCCAATTACCATTGTGTAGCTAAAAAAATAATATTACTGGTTCTTAGTTTAACAACTTCAGAACTTACCTCTGCTTTTCCTTAAAAAGCGGCATAAATTTTTATGCCTGTTTATCAACACGAGACCTAGTTGACCTATGTGAAATTGTTAGTCTATTAATATCTTTGTGGGCTATATCCTACAAACTCAGCAATATTTTTCATATGGTCAGCCCCTGGCTTGCACCTGCTTTTCTCCCAATCAGCCAAAACACTTGGTGATACTCCTATTTGTTTTGCAAATGCTACTTTTGTTAATTTGAGATCAATTCGTTTCTTTATAAGCTGCTCCCCAATGGTTTTTGGATGTTCTGTATAGCCTTTGGGCCGCCTAGATATGGATTTTTCAAGCTGGGAAAAAGGCAAAGTAACCAATGCGGTACATCATGTAATTTTTTTCTGGGCTAAGTGGTTGGTGATTAATGGCGTATAGGTTAATGTTACCTTGAGAATTTTCAAGTGCTCAATTAGCGGTTTTTAATTGATTTTTTATATATAATATATTAATGTAATTTGACAGCATTTGGTTATCGAGTGTAACACTTTGGGAGTGTTGCTGTTGTTACTAAATATCTGAACAAGATTGAATGGATTTCAGGAAAACCAAATAAATAAGTAATAAAATTATACAGGCGACTACTAACGTTTTAAAATAAATACACGTCATTATTAGTGTATATCATGAAATATATTGTATTCAACTTGGTATTCATTTTTCATTTTTAATTTAAAATGCATATTAATTTGTAGCACATACTACATAGCTTAATTTTAATTTTTATTTTGATGAAGAAATTTTATTTGATACTTTTTCTGTTTGTTTTTCTAAAGAGTTCTGTAAATGCACAAAGAATAACGGTAACTGTTGCTGGTTCGGCATCATCCGGTTTCAGTGGCGATGGCAGTGGTGGGCGTTATGCACAGATTGCCGGGCCTTATGATGTATGCACTGATGCTGCCCATAATATTTATTTTACCGATCAGGGTAATGTTAGAATAAGGAAATTAAATGCAAAAAACGGCGTTATTACTACTGTGGCAGGAGGTGGCACCGGTACTACGGATGGTATTCCTGCTACCAATGCGATAATCACTCCGAAGAATATATGTATTGATGCCACGGGCAATCTTTTTGTTGTTTCATCTTCCACCAATCAGGTAAAAAAAATTGATGCAATTACTGGTATAATTACCACAGTTGCCGGTAATGGATTATCAGGATTCTCGGGGGATGGCAGTGCTGCTACAAGCGCTGAATTCAGAGGCATACTTGGAATTGGAATTGATCCTATTGGAAATATTTTTATTGCTGATAGCGGCAACAATAGGATAAGACGTATTGCATCTGGGACCGGAATCATTACAACTTTCGCCGGGACAGGTACATCTGGTTTTGCAGGAGATGGAGGCCAGGCCACAGCAGCATTATTAAAAGGCCCTGCTGCTATTGCTATCAACTCTGCAGGGACTGTTTATTTTGCTGACCAATGCACTACCGATAAATCCATGATAAGAAAAATAGATCCGGTTACAGGAATAATTACAACCATTGCCGGAAACAGTTCTACAACCGCCCCTATTTTCGGAGTACCACTATTAAGTACCTGGCTGGCAACCATAACCGGCCTTTGTACTGACGGGACAGGCAATTTATTCTGCAATGAAATTAGTTGCTCGTGTCGCGAACTGGATATTACAACAGATTCCAGTTATGCCACAGCTGGTAATTTTTATATGGAAGATTTCAGCGATAATCTAAATTCAAATCTGTCGTATATGCATAATCCATATGGTATTTCAGCAGATAATGCAGACAATCTTTACATTGCGGACAGGGTAAACAACCGCGTGCGAAAACTCATCCAGCTAACCCATACTCCTTCCTTTGCATTTGGTAAAGGTGAAACTTTAAAAGCTTGTGCTACTACATCAATTGATACCCAAATGGCAATAACCGATATTGACTCAGCTCAAACAGAAACGTGGACAGTAATCAGTTCACCAGTTCATGGTACCCTTTCCGGATTTCCTGCAACTACCTTATCGAGAGGCAAATCAGGTATTACCATTCCTTCAGGAACAAATTATACCGGTACAGCCTATTATACCGGGATGGATTCCTTTCGCATCAGAGTATCCGATGGTTCATTATCAGATACGGTCAATGTTTATGTAACTGATCTGGTTGGTGTAAATGGCATCATTACCGGACCTTCAGTTGTATGTGCCGGCTCTGCTATACTCTTAACAGATAGCCTTATGGGCGGCATTTGGAATATCAACGACAGTTCAGAAGCCACCATATCCGGGGCAGGAATAGTTACTGGAATCAGTTCCGGAACCATTAGTGTTACCTATTCTGCAGCTAATGCATGCGGACCGGTAACCGTAAATAAGATAGTAACTGTCAATTCTCTGCCTGCGGCAGGCAGCGTTTCCGGTCCAGGGAGTGTCTGCGTTGGCAATACTCTTACCTTAAGCAATGCTATTACAGGTGGTATATGGACCACCACAAACAGTAATTCATCAGTATCAGGCTCAGGACTGGTAACTGGCATATCTCCGGGTATAGATACCATTTATTATATCGTTACCAACTCGTGTGGCACAGCAACTGTAAGTAAGATTATTGTTGTAGGTCATTGCGGTGGGTTAGGCATAACTACCATTTCTGCCAATTTGCCCACTATATTCCCTAACCCGGCATCTTCAGTATTGAATATTAAATGTGATCCCGTACAAACTGGTAATCTTAGCATCAGTATATATGATGCTACCGGTAAAATGGTGTTAACTAATGAATTACCGCTAAATACCAGCGCAACTGCACAATTAAATTTATCTGGCATCAGAGATGGTCTTTACCTTATAAATATTAACACAGAAACAGAACATTCAACTTATAAGTTTGAAATCCGGAATTAACTGTTTTCTATATTCCTGTTAATTACTTACCGGATCCAGAGTTTCCCTTAGAAGTTTCCAGGTACCGGCAAAACCATATAGATTTATTTATATACCCATTTTATCCCTTCAGGATTCCCCCCCAAGCGTTGAAAAACAAACATGCTGCAGGTATAACCTCCCTGATTTATTTCTGGTTTTATGAAGCAAAACCGGAAGTTTTCCTAAATGAAGGTAGCAATCAGGTAATGAGATATGATGATAGATTGCACCTGCAATTTAAATAATTACTTTTGAGGCCTCATGACACCTGCAACCAACTATATTGTTTTTCAGTGCTATGGCAATGAAAGTGTTTTTCAGGAGTGTGCTAATGCGCTTTTATCGCTTTCAAGGGTTTATGAGGGGGGAGGGCCCGCCGGGCTGGAAGTATGGATATATACCGATAATGCGGCGTGGTTTCAGGGTTTCAGAGATTGCCCGCTGCCCCTGCACTACCGGAAGATAGAGCAGCCAACCCTGAAGGCATGGCGCGGGCAAATAGATTTTGTGCACCGGGTGAAGATAGAGGCACTGCGCGATTTTGCCCGGTACAGAACCGGCAATATACTTTATGCCGATACGGATGTGGTTTTTACAAGCCCTATTGAACCTGTGATGATGGCTATTGCTGCCGGAAAGCAGTATATGCATGTGATGGAGGGGAAAATAAGTGAGGAGGGCAACCCGGTACTAAAAAAACTGAACCACCACCTGAAAGCCGACCGGCTGAAACATACCAATGGCGTGCTGCTGAATGAATTTGCGATGTGGAACGCGGGTGTTTTGGGTTTTAATACCCGTTTTGCCGGGGAACTGGATAAGATACTTGCTTTTACGGATAAAATGTATCCGCAATTTCAGAAGCATGTGGTGGAACAATTTGCTTTTTCGGTCTTTTTTCAGGCAGCGGGCAAAGTGAAAACTGCTGCGCCTTACCTTATACACTACTGGAACCTGAAGGATGTGCGGCCGCTGCTGGCTGAATTCTTTAAAAGATTTAAGGCCAAACCCTGGAAGGAACTTGTGTTGCTCAGCGCTCTGATACAGATGCCGGTGCTGATGCAGGAAAAGGCAGGATTTTATCAGAACAGGAGTATTGCAGATAAACTCCTTAAAAAGAAGTGGGCGCCGAAGATGCCGGATTGGGATGAGGGTATAGCGCAGATATAAACTGAGCCCTATTCTTACCGCAACGTAAATTGGTGTTTTGAAGGTTAGGTACGATGATTACATAAAGTACACCATTTCTATAGATCAGAAAGACCACAAAGATTATTTCCGGATAAATCGCTTTTCTTATTCCTGTATACCTTATTCATGGCTCCTAAGGTTTTGGTTTATTGGTAGTGAGCAGGTTTACCAGGGTATCCATAACCTCAAGGTTTCCTTTGTAATCTATGGAGCTGTAGATGTCTTCTTTTTCTTTGCGGGAAAGGTGAAAATTCAGTTCGGCGGCTCGTTTGGGTTCGGCAGGGTAATACTGGAGGGTGAGGTATTTGAGCCGGCCATTAAGGGCATAGGGAGCGGCCTCTTTGAGGTAGCTCTGGGAGTAGGACTGGAATGCTTCCCACTTGTTCTGGATCACAAACAGGGGATCGAACAACTGGCTGCCCAGCGATGACTCGGAGCTATAGGAGGATACGCCGCTCTCGCGGGTGTCCCTGATTTCGAGGAAGATAATATCGCCTGCATTTTTTTCGAGCCAGCCGCGCAGTGCAGACAGGTAACGGGTAGCGATCTGGTTGCCGAAATTATCACTAAGGCCGGCATCCATAATATCCATACTGGGGCGGCTGGGCAGGCGCACTACCGGCAACACAAACGGGAAAGTGGCATTCATGCGCAGCGCCGATGTGAGGCGGATATTGCCCGGATGCTGGCCGGCAAAGAATGTAGAAAAATCGATACAGTCGATGGGAGGAACTTCCTGATTGAGCGAATATTCGGGCTGGGTAAGGAAGCAGGAAGGCTGATTGGCGATAATGAGCCTGCGGCCATCATTGACGATGGTGCCGAGAACGGCCATTTCGGGTATCTGGCCTTTTGCCTCGCGCTCTTTGAAGAAGCCTATATTTTTATCGAGCATGCCTTCGGTATTCCGGCCCATTTCCTGCTCCATGGCGTATCCGCGGTCGCGGGTATAGGTATATCCGCCCACCTTCACCCGGTTGAAAGGCGATATCATATCCACACTTGCCAATGAAAATATTATTGAGTTCAGCAGGTCTTTGCCTATATTATCCTGATACCTCGATTCGTAAGGGTCTTTCAGCAGCCCTTGTTTATAAGCATCGTGCAGGGAGCGCCAGTAAGCGGCGCCTATCATACCGCCCGACGCCCCGGTCATAAATACGGTATTGGCAAACAACCTGCCATGGGTAATGCTGTCGGCGTACTGCAGTGCGCGGAAAGACCAGTATGCAGCCCTGGAGCCACCACCACTCACTGTGATGACCACAAGCGGCGGCTTGTCGGTATCGGCAGCATTGATATTGGTTTTCCAGTATTGGAGGCGGGTTTCTTCCAGCGATCTTTCGGCATAGTATCTTTTACTGTTGAATATTTCATGTATATTTTTATAGCTATAATCGGGCAGTTCAGACTCGGCTGCATGGTAATTCAGTCCGTATGCAATACTCCGGAGGTCGAAAACCTGGTAATCCACCATATAGGCCAGCATAGCCACAAATATGATCCACCCGATAGCCTCCCAGCTTTTGAGAAAATATTTGAACGCGCCTACCACACCCATAATAATAGAGAAAAGCAACAGGAAGCCGGCGCCTGCCGGAACGCGGAGCAAGGGTTCTTCCATATAAATACCCATTATGAGCAGCAGTACATAAGAGATGAGCGCTGCAAATATTACATTGCGGTGGTGGCGGCGCAAAATGGTACTCATGACCCTGGGCTGATAGGGCGGCAGTTCGGTGGTTTTTAAGATTTTGAACCGGCCTGAGATAAAAGATTTGGACGGGATAATATCCAGTTCATAATCGAGCGAGTCGTAGGGGATTATTTCCCTGATCCGGGAAGGGTTGGTGATCTTGGACAGGATGGATTTGAAATAATCGCGGCTGACCCTGAAAAAATAGGCAAATGATAAGGTAACGATGATAAGAATGCCCAGGTAAAAACCGGTTTGCAGCAGCAAAACTGTTTTAAAATTGAACTGTTCTTCCTTGTACTGGAAATGAATGGTATAAACCGAATAAAACAGTAAGAAAGCCAGCGGGATGATGGAATTATTGATGCAATAGATAACAAAAGCATGGCGTGTGGCGCCCATATACGGGATGCGTCTGCTGTGAATGATAAAGGTAGTGATGTGCCAGGTCATTATAAACACGCACATAGCCCCGCCCATGAGGAACATACTGATAAAGCTGGTGCTGCCCATATACTCGGGCGTAAGGAAAAGCGATGCTGCGCCAAAATGGGATGCAAGGTTTCCCCGAATTGTAAACAGAATAATAATCCAGAATGCCAGCAATATCTGGTACTTGCGGAAATGAAGGATCACCAGCTGCACCGGCAGAAAGTAATAGACACTCCTGATTAAGTACCTGATGAGTTGTCGGGGTTTTAATTTCAAGTTTTATCAGTTTGGGTTACCTCGGTAATTTGCTGAAAGATAAAATCTTTCGGCTAAAGCAAAAGAAATTTATCGGCATCATTTAAAAAAGGAAAAGCACTGCGCACCTTATACAGTGTTTCTTTATCTGCAGTTACCGTTTTGCAAACCACCTCATTTCCCGCCTGCCATATAGTTTCGCCCAGCGGGCCGAAAACACTGCTTTCGCCGGCATACTTAAAGCCTTTGCCATCGGTGCCTACCCGGTTGATGCCGGCCACATAGCATTGGTTTTCTATAGCGCGTGCCTGCAGCAGTGTTCGCCAGGCCAGGCTGCGAGGTTCGGGCCAGTTGGCTACATAGAGCAGCACATCATATTCCTCACCCTGATTCCTGGCCCATACCGGGAACCTGAGGTCATAACAAACCATAACATTGATGCGCCAGCCGTTTACCTGCGCAATCAGTTTTTTTTCACCTTTTGTATAATGCCTGTCTTCACCTGCATAAGCAAACAGGTGCCGCTTATCGTAGCAGCCAATATTGCCATCGGGCTGCACCCAGATCATCCGGTTGTAATAATTGCCATCTTCTGTAATAATAAGGCTGCCTGTAATAATGCACCTGTGTTTTACGGCAGTGGCAGCCATCCAGTTTACTGTAGGGCCATTCATAGATTCAGCCAGCCGTTCGGCATCCATGCTGAAACCGGTACTGAACATTTCGGGCAAAACCACAATATGTTTATCTCCTTTTATTCCTGCAATCATGTGTTCATACTGCTGCAGGTTGGCAGATTTGTCTTCCCATACTATATCGGGCTGAACGAGCGTTATATGCAATTGCGAGCTGGCCATAATTGGATATGAAGCTACGATTAATTTAAATTTGAAGTTGCGCAGAGATATGTTTCAGGAAACATAAATTTTATGATTGTGTTTGGCGGAAGGGTATCAGGCAAGTGAGTTTTAATTTTTTTGGTATAATTAATGAGGATTTCAAAATATTTTCTGCAATCTTACTCGTTCTTTTCCATTTTCTCTTCGTTGTAAAAGTCTTTAAATAGTATACTATTCGCAGATTTTACTCCTCGATAAATAGAAAAATAACTTCGTAATATTGTAGAAAATATTTTGAAAGCCTCACTAACGCAAAATATGCGCAAACTATTTTTCATTCTATTGTTATTGCTGCCGGTTGCGGGTTTCTGCAAGGATAAGCATAAACAGCTCAAGCTGCCCATCAGCAGGTGGAAAGAGGTGAAACGTATGGGCCCGGATTCGACCCTACTGGCTTTTGCCGATACACTATATATCACCTTCAGGCACAAAGATTCATTTTCTTATCACAACCAGGACGGCTTTATTTACAACGGCGCCTATACCATAGATGAAGACAGTATACTGGACCTGGGCACCGCCAAATACAAGATAATGCTGAAAAGGCCGGCTATACTGGTATTTAAAGATGATAAAGCATTTTATGTGCTGGCTACCGACCTTACTGATACTATAAAAGCCGAAGTGATAACCAAGGAAGACAGTTCACTGCCGGTAACCAATATAGACCAGATGATAGGCCACTGGACGGTATATAAAAAAGTAACGGACAGGGCTGCAGACCAGATAGATTTTGCCACGGAGATCAAAACATTGTATATAACCGGCCCGGGCAGCGATGACAAGCAGGGTTTTCTGTATGGCGGGCTGGATGCCAAAAACCACCCCACCTGGTATGTAAAAAACCTGGGTACAGACCAAACCCTGTCGTGCAACGGGAAAAATCCTCGGACCATAAAAGTACTGCGCTGCCAGAAGGGAGAACTGATACTGGAGGAGGATGGGATCAAGTATTATCTGAAGCAGTTTAAGTGATGGGCGCTCAGTTTTTATGCTCTTAAAATGAATTTCCTTATTTAACTTTACTATAAATATGCCAAAAAATGGGACTTACTTATGCATCGGTAGAATTAATAAACAGAGATGACCTTGCACTGGCTCAGAGATATATAATTGGCGAAGAAGAGGTTCGGCGGATGCATGTTGAGATGCTTGTGGATTCCGGAGCTTATATGCTTGCAATAAATGAAAGTATTCAGGAACAAATGCAGTTCCCATTAGTTGAAAAAAGAAAATTTGAACTGGGAAACGGAAACATAGTTGAGTATGATGTTGTAGCATCAGTAGAGGTGAAATTTAAAAACAGAAGGTCAAATTGCAGCGCTGTAGTGTTGCCTGGCAGCACCGAACCGCTTCTTGGGGCTATACCGCTTGAGGATATGCCTGCCCGATTTCCATCAATAAAATTTTTGGAGCAGGCGGGGATGTGCTCATTCATCCTTACCGGCAGGAACTGATTGTGAATCCGGAACATCCCTATTTTGCTGTGATGAAGATGAAATAGGATTGATAAAGTATTGTTTATGACAGTTGCCGAACTGCAAGCTAAAATTAAAGAGCTGGGATTCCCTTATAATTACTTTTCGTTCAACAGAAAGGAAACCCGGGGAATAAATCTTTGTTTTGAGGACGCCGCGATTTCGTAGATGGAATCATTATGAAAAATGCAAAATATTTTTCGAAGAAGTAACCATCCGGGATTAACTCTTACCTATATTTTCTTACGTTACTTTATGAATATCCTTAGGTTTTTATAGGGAGTACTGAAATAATAACAGTAACTGTGGAAGAGAATAACTAACTAATAATGTTATAAAAATTCTGAGAAAGTTGCAATCTTTTCCCTGAGGATTCTTCAGAATTATAAATTCATTGAATTTGTATAAAGCTATTCTCAATGACAACCACGGAAGCATTAAGGAAACAGGTGAAAAAATATGTAGATAAAGCGGATGAAAATTCATTGCGCGGGGTAAATGCCATTCTTGAAATAGACCAGCAAAGTGATTTTTGGGATGAGCTTCCGGACCAGGTAAAACAAGATGTTGATGAAGCGCTACTTGAATCTGAAAGGGGCGAAGGGAAACCACATGAGGAAGTAATAAGGAAATATGCAAAATGGCATACAAAATAACCTGGCGTACAAAAGACGGCAAAAGCCATCAATGAAATTTAAATAATCAATTTTGCCAATTTGATTTCGGATTCTTCTAATTGAAGTTTTTCTAAACACAGATAGTTCAATACCTTAAATTTGCACTACCCCATTATGGCAGAGCAGAAAATAAAAAGCGCGAAGGTTTCCCGAAAAAAGGCAATAACAGTATCAGCAGATAATTCACCTCATAGTGAAGGTATTTCAGCGCCTGAAGTGGAACATCATATCATTGGTGAATCAACACTGCCGGATAACCATGATGCGATCTTTATAAAGGGTGCGCGGATGCACAACCTCAAGAATGTGGATGTGGCCATTCCGCGCAATAAGCTGGTTGTGGTAACGGGGGTAAGTGGCAGCGGCAAGTCATCGCTGACGATGGATACTTTGTTTGCGGAAGGGCAGCGCCGTTATGCCGAGAGCCTCAGCTCTTATGCACGCCAATTCCTGATGCGGATGGACAAACCCGATGTGGACTATATACGCGGCATATGTCCTGCAATAGCTATAGAGCAGAAGGTAACCACCCGCACGCCCCGCAGCACTGTGGGCAGCATGACCGAGATTTATGATTATCTGCGGTTACTGTTTGCAAGGATAGGAAAAACCTATTCACCCAAGAGCGGCAAAGAAGTAAAAAAAGATACGGTTACTGATGTGGTGGAGTTTGTGAAGACGTTGCCGGTTGGTGCCAAAGTACAGTTTATTGTACCGCTCATCCTGCGTTATAAGCGCACCCTGGAGGAGGAACTGAACATACTGATGCAAAAGGGATTCAGCCGCATATATGCGCCCGGTGTGGATGAAAAGCCAATAAGGATAGAAAGTGTGCTGGATGGTACGGTGAAAATAGGGAAAGCAAAAACCAACCTGATGATAGACCGTATAGTGGTGAAGCCGGAGTTTGATGAAGACGACTTGCACCGGCTGGCAGATAGCATACAGACGGCGTTTTATGAAAGCGAGGGCGAATGCCTTGTGGAAGTAGATGGTAAAGAAATACACACCTTCAATAACAGGTTTGAAGCAGATGGTATCATATTTGACGAGCCGACGCCGAATCTGTTCTCGTTCAATAATCCGTATGGGGCGTGCCCTACCTGTGAGGGATTCGGGCAAGTGCTGGGCATAGATGCCGAGCTGGTGATACCTGATAAACGGTTGAGTGTGTATGAAGGCGCGGTGGCCTGCTGGAAGGGGGAGAAAATGAGCGAATGGCAGCAGGCATTTATAAAAGCATCGGCGAAATATGAGTTCCCGATACATAAGCCTGTTATTGATCTTAACGAAGCGGAATTCAGTCTGCTGTGGGATGGCAATGATAAGGTGAGTGGCATAGCCGATTTCTTTACGATGGTGGAGCAAAACCTGTACAAGGTGCAATACCGCGTGATGCAGGCCCGCTACCGGGGCCGGACCACTTGTCCGACATGTAAAGGTACAAGGCTGCGAAAAGAAGCGCTCTATGTGAAAATAAACAGCGCAACTATAGCCGACCTGATGTTTCGGCCGGCAGATGAATTGTATGACTGGCTGCAGAACCTGAAAGTTTCGGAAAATGATACGGCTATAGCAAAGCGCATCATGCTGGAGGTAAACCAGCGGATGAAAACACTGCTGGATGTGGGCTTGAGTTATCTCTCCCTGAGCCGGCTGGCCAATACGCTCTCGGGTGGTGAGAGCCAGCGCATACAGCTCACCAAATTCCTCGGCAGCAATCTTACCGACTCTTTGTACATACTGGATGAGCCAAGCATAGGCCTGCACAGCAGGGATACGGAGCGGTTGATAAGTGTGCTGAAATCGCTTCGCGACCTGGGTAATACAGTGGTAGTGGTGGAGCATGATGAAATGATGATGCGCGAGGCTGATTACATTATAGATATGGGGCCATTTGCAAGCCACCTGGGTGGCGAGGTGGTAGCTGTAGGGAATTATGAAGCGCTTATCAATAACAAGGCAAGCCTTACAGGTAAATACCTGAGCGGCGAGCTTAAAATTATACCACCAGCCATAAAGCGTAAGCCCACCGGCAAAATAAGAATAGAAGGCTGCAGGCAAAATAATCTGAAAAATGTTTCGGTTGATTTCCCATTGAATGTATTGTGCGTGGTAACGGGTGTAAGCGGCAGCGGCAAGACTACTCTGGTAAAGCAAACACTGTATCCTGCATTGCAAAAACACTATGGCGAAGGGGCTGACAGGCCGGGGCTGTTTAAAAACCTGTCCGGCGACCTGCAAAGCATTAACCATGTGGAGCAGGTAGACCAGAACCCGATAGGCAAATCATCGCGTAGCAATCCGGTTACTTACATAAAGGCATATGATGAGATACGCAAGCTCTATGCCAAACAGCAACTGGCCAAAATGCGGGGCTATGCCGAAAAACATTTCTCATTCAACACTGATGGCGGCCGCTGCGATACCTGCAAGGGCGAAGGCGAGGTGATAGTGGAAATGCAGTTTCTGGCCGATGTGCACCTGCTGTGTGAGGTATGTAAAGGCAAACGGTTTAAAGACGAAGTACTTGAAGTGACCTACCGCACCAGGAGCATATATGATGTGCTGGAGATGAGCGTAGATGAATCCATTGCCTTTTTTGAAGATGAAAAGAAGCTGGCATCAGCGCTACAGCCGCTCAGCGATGTGGGCCTGGGTTATATAAAGCTGGGCCAGAGCAGCGACACACTGAGTGGCGGTGAGGCGCAGCGTGTGAAACTGGCTTCATTCCTGGGCAAAAGCAGGCAGAAAGATAAGGTGCTCTTCATCTTCGATGAGCCTACAACCGGCCTGCACATGCATGATATCAAAAAGCTGCTGGGCTCTTTCGATGCGCTGATAGAGCAGGGGCATTCGATAATTGTGATAGAACACAATACCGATGTGATCAAAAGCGCCGACTGGGTCATTGATCTCGGGCCGGAAGGGGGCGTTGGGGGTGGTGAGCTGCTATATGAAGGTGCGCCTGATGGGCTGAAAAAGGTGAAGAGGGGATATACCGGGAGGTATTTGTAAGTGTGTATTAAATAGCCATTTCGAGTCTGGCAAAATCATCTGTTTTTGAGATATCATACAGATGTTCCAGATCGGGGTAATACTTATCAATGATCAATTTTATTGTTTTTATACTCCTGACAGATCGCAATGACGGGGAAACCAGTTCATCAATTACTATGCCTATAAGCTTATCCTTTCTTGCCTGGTACTGATCCAGCATAAATGTGGATTTATCGTGCTCCTGGTGCAATTTAATCATGGCATCAACTTTTTTGATGTCCTCAACAATGTCCAATAATTTATAAAACTGAGTCTGTTTCATCTACATCAAATTTAGTAAATTATTTCCAGAAAACCTTTAGGATGCCGATTGCCAGCTCTGTTTAACCATGTTTTATTAAAGCGGTCTAGCCAATCAAGCCTGTCGCTGGTATACAGGAAATGCAGCTTATGACTATGTGGATAGACAGGTACAATATAGCCGTCAACATCGAAATTAGTTTCAGAATTAGGATAAATAAATTGCGCAAATAATTTAGCTTCATTATTTATCAAAGTATAATCAACAAATGAAACAATGTCTATATCACCAGGTTCTGCTTTCTTAGTGGTAAACGAGCCATTTACCCATTGAACGAATGCTTTTCCCTTACATGCCGCTTTCAATGCATCAGAATAATTAAGGTAGTTTTCGAAAATTAGTTTCCTGTTATGAGATGGAATATTTTTGACAAACTCCATCTCAAGCTCTGAAACAGTAGATTGAATAATTGTTGGTGGAGTGAGAAATCCATTATGGTTAAACTGCAACATAAATAGAATTATAATAACTGTCTTCCAAAATTAACTTTTAAAAACATAATCGCTAGAATCATTTTGAATAAAAAAGGACGGTATATTTGTATGTAATTCCACTTTATGGAGAAAATCAATTTTTAAAATAAATGTGACAAATCCGAAATTATTAAGTCAATATTTACTGCCCATATTATACGTCATATAGCGACTATCGGCAGCATAATTATAATCGTCAAATTAATTATCAAATAACAATGGCTGAATCCAAAGCGGTATATATTGGCAAGTTGGTTTTTGAAGATTATCATTCATTTAAAGGCCGGAATGAGCTTGACCTGATTGATAAGGACGGGCATTTGTATCAATGGACGGTTTTTTTGGGGAATAATAATACGGGGAAAACTAATATTTTAAAATCAATCGCATACTTAGAACCAACAACTATAAAATCTGAATATGGAGATTATTTTGTCCCTAAAAATTCTATGGATCCAACATCCACGCTTTATAATACAAAATCCTCTTCCAAGAATTTAGTTGAGTCGTACCTTTTTATTGAGCCAAAAGGTACGAATAAATGCATAGCTGAGAAGGAAATAATAGAAATAAACTTAGAATGCAAATCAAATGAAACCAATTCTAATTCCTATTGGGGGTATTCAAATGTGGATGGCTTAACCGATGAAACAGACATTACCATTCGCAATCTTAACATATATTCATATGGAGTTACAAGAAAGATTTCAAACAATGGTATTTCTGAGAAAAATGAAGATTCAAATGGGGCATCTCTTTTTGATCCTGAATTTAGGTTAACCAACATTGAAGAATGGTTGTTTCAGCTAGATTACGCATCAAAAAACGGACAATCTGCAGCTGATATAAGATTAACACTTCTTAAAGAAATAATAAAGAGCGAAATCCTACCGGAAATCCTGGATTTTAGATTTACAACTACTAAAAAATTAAAGAACTTTATTGAATACCAAACCAAAGAAGGCTGGTTTCAATTCGAGCAATTGGGCTATGGCTACCAAGCTACAATGGCATGGATAATAGACCTTTGCAAAAAGATGTTTGAGCGGTATCCCGGTTCTCCAAATCCGCTTAAAGAACCTGCTATAGTTCTGGTGGATGAACTGGATCTGCACCTGCATCCTAAATGGCAAAAAACAATTGTGAGCTACTTAAGTAAAACTTTTCCCGCTACACAGTTCATTGTTACTACACACAGCCCGCTTATACTTCAGACCATTGAGAAGATCAATCTGTTTGCTTTGATAAAAACTGAGGACAGGGTTAATATCCGTCGTGTTCCTATGCAAACTCTTGAAGGCTGGAGTGTGGAAGAAATATTGAGGGACGTGATGGATATGGACGAAGCCGTGTATAGCGACAGGTATTACGAATTATATAGGGTATTTGATGCGGCTCTGGATAATGAAGATTATGATCAGGCAAAAACCGCTTATGATCAGCTAATGGAAATCCTGCACCCAACAAGCCCCGAAAGGAAAATACTGAAATTACAACTTTCTCAAATTACCCCTGAAAAAACATCTTTTAATACAATTCTGAAAAGGGCTGATCCATCAAAAATAAATGTTGTTAAGACCGTTAAGGAGTTGACAGGACTTGGTTTGAAAGATGCTAAAAAACTAGTTGATGGACCCCTTAAAATAGAAAAGGACCAGGTTGCTGAAGAATTCATAAAAATTAATACTCGAAACAAAAATGATTTAAATGATACAGCTTGAACTCCCACCAAAACCAGAGGCACTTAATGATGTATTGATCGAAGAATTAACCGAGCAGTATAAGAAGGAAGGGACTGCAGTATGGAAAAAGGATTTTTTAGTAGATGCAGTATCTGAAATTGCTTTTGGTAAATGTTGTTATTCTGAATGTAGATTAGGTGAAGAAGGTAAGTATGTTGAACTGGACCATTTCTACCCCAAAAAATATTTTCCTGATAGAGTAGTTGAATGGGGGAATCTGGTCCCTTCCAATAAAAAATGCAATACAACTAAAGGTGATCATAATCCGGAAATTGAGCCCATTATAAATCCATTCGAATCTCCTAAACCTCATTTGTATATTGCTAATTACAGGTTTTACCCTAAAACAGAAATTGGCAGGGCAACTATTGAAACTGTCGCTTTGAATGACAGGCAACACTTCTTAAATAAGCGCTCGGCGATTGGTAATAAAGTGTCTGAAATTCTTAATGACATATACGATGAAATTAATGATAATGGAGCTGTTTTGATTAATGCTCCATACCGCAAAAGAAAACTGATAAGGAATTTAAAAAGTCTGATGGATGAAGCTGGTAGAAAAAATATCTATTCTGCAACAATCTCCACTGTTATTCTAACGGATGAATATTATCCCAAAATCGAACAGTTTTTTATTGAAAACAATTTATGGGACGATGAATTTGTCGGATTGAAAGATGAACTTATTTTCTGTTCGCTATTGAAATAATCAATCGTAACTTTATAAAATAATCAGGCTTAATTTTTAGCAATGAAAAAAATCTTCCTCCTTCTCATACTCCTCCTCCCGGCAATACTCGTTTCTGCCAAAAATAAACATAAAAAGAAAAAAGAACCGGAGGCGCTGCCTTACCCAAATGTGCGGATAGGTAACATCACTACCTACTATACTACCCGGGAGGCTATACTGGCCAACCCTATTCTCACCACCGATTCGGTGGGTTGCAGGCCATCGGGTTTTACGGTTTCGCTAAAGGCGCCGGGGCATGATTTCTTCGGGCCATTGTATTCCAATACATGGGAGATGACCAAGATACAGAAGGAAAAAATACAGGAATGGGACTACAAAGATGTAACCATCTATATACAGGATATTCACCTCAATTGCCATGAGCGCGATGCTGTTGCAAAGCCATTCGAGGTGAAATATGACCACTAAGGTGATTCTATTTCAGATATCCCTGCAATTCATCCCTGATAATATAGAGCGGTGATGCTATGGCATTCACATATTGTATATTCCCTTCCCGGTCATTTTTAATAGACATCTGTATGCCACTCAGTTCACTTTGTATGGCATTGGCTACATAACATCCGCGGGTATCATCAAAAATAATATAGGGTGCGCCCGATGAGCCGAAGCGGGTATACCCCTTCAGCAGATACCGGTAGCCTTCGAATAAATAATTGCCGCCAAAATCTTCTGGGAAAATAGTAAAGTGATCCAGTATACCATCGATAACGGCCTCATTGAGCAACCGGCCAGAAGGGCCGCCGGGTGAGCTTTGCAGGCAATACAATTTATTTGCCGGCTCATCAATGAAATTAAGGTCAATTTCTATTGCGGGAATACGTTTTATTACTTCTTCAGGGGCATTCACCATTTTGTATAAGGCAATATCAGCGCTGTAAAAAGCCTTCACCAGCGCAACCTCTGCCAGGAAAGTATGCTTCTGGATGGCAGGTTCATAAAACTGCCGGTTACTGGCCATTTGCCGGGTCAGATCATGATCATCGTAAAATAAATTGTTTTTGAACTGAAACACCACATAGGGGTTGCAGATGTTTTTCTCGGCCAGCGTAACCCAGCGGGTATCAAACCGCTTTTGTTTCAGTATGCCGGCAATGGCCTGCAGGTTAGCCGGGTCATTATTGTTCAGGTATTTTTTCCGGGTATAGTCGTCTGTGAAGTAATGCTGGTCCATAAGGCGGCTCTGAGCGCCATCCAGCTTGGTATAAATCTCCTTTTTATAAAGGTCTTCATCCATTGATTTTACAAACCCGGCCTGCAATTTAAGATTGTGGGCCACGCTCAGAAAATAGCCATTGCCTATATGGAAAGCACAGATATTGTTTTCGAAACTGCGGCGTTCCGGTTCATCGGCATTATATATCCACATAATGCGTTGCAGCGGCGATGTCTGCTCATCAATGAGTGCATGTTTTTTATTAATCAGTTCTGATGCCGGGTTGTTATTTTGAAAATGTAAGAACATGATTGTAAAATTACACAAAAGCAGCAATGCCACATTGCTATTAAAGTGAAAATAAGAAAAGCTTATTACATTTCAGGTGGCGGCGGTATAGGAAATATGATACTGGTCAGGGAATGGTATTATGCGAATTCCTATTTTTGCTGCAATCAACAGGTAATTACCTTTATAGCAATTAATAATGCTATTTTGTTAAAATGTTCCGACCAAAAATAATTGACACCTTAAAGAATTACAATAAAGATCTTTTTGCCAAAGATCTTATTGCAGGTATTATAGTGGGTATTGTTGCGCTCCCGCTTGCTATAGCATTTGCCATTGCATCAGGGGTATCGCCCGAGAAAGGATTGTTTACCGCTATTATTGCCGGTTTTACCATTGCCGCCCTGGGTGGCAGCCGCGTGCAGATAGGCGGCCCAACAG
Organism: uncultured Bacteroidota bacterium; assembly: GCA_903835005.1. GTDB lineage: Bacteria > Bacteroidota > Bacteroidia > Chitinophagales > Chitinophagaceae > Nemorincola. The sequence goes on from CAILLK010000069.1 coordinate 33,781, forward strand.
GCGCGTTCATCGTTATTGTTTATGGTATTGTGCAGCAGTTCGGTGTCAACGGACTAATTATCGCCACATTTATGGCAGGCATTATACTTATTCTTATGGGTATTGCCAAAGTGGGTAGTGCCATACAATACATACCCTATCCGCTGATAGTCGGGTTTACAACCGGTATTGCAGTCATCATATTTTCATCACAAATGAAAGACCTATTTGGCCTCAGGATGGGCGCAGTACCTGCTGATTTTACCGGCAAGTGGGTTGCTTACAGCCACAATTTATCTTCCATAAACCCATCTGCAATCATCATAGGTGTCACTACCTTAATCATTGTTTTTTTATGGCCTAAGGTTACCCATAAAATTCCCGGCTCACTGGTTGCTATACTGGTAACCACCGCGGCAGTTTATTTTCTAAAACTACCTGTAGAAACCATCGGCAGCCGCTTTGGCGCCATACCCTCTACCTTCCCTCATCCTGCCTTGCCGCAGTTGAGTATCAGTGTGGTCAGGGGGCTTATGAGGCCGGCTATTACCATAGCGCTGCTGGGCAGTATAGAGTCTTTGTTGTGTGCTGTGGTGGCTGATGGCATGATAGGCGGTAATCACCGCTCCAATACAGAGCTTATTGCACAGGGCATAGCCAATATATCTTCAGCAATATTCGGAGGCATACCGGCTACAGGAGCAATAGCCCGCACGGCTACAAATATTAAAAACGGAGGCAGGACACCGGTTGCGGGTATGATTCATGCGATCACCTTGCTGCTTATTATGCTGTTTGTAGGCAAGTGGGCGGCCCTTATTCCTATGGCCACCCTGGGTGGTATCCTCATTATTGTAGCCTACAATATGAGCGAGTGGGAGAACTTTTTGTCTGTATTGAAAGGGACCCGGAGCGATGCAGCGGTATTGCTGGCTACTTTTTTGCTCACGGTATTTATAGATCTTACAGTGGCTATAGAATTTGGTATAGTGCTGGCAGCTTTTCTGTTCATTCAGAAAATGATGAAATCCAGCTCGGTGGAGCATGTGATCAATACTGATGAAGGGAAAACGGAGGATCTGATAACCGGGAATGCAGTTCCGGCTGGTGTTGATATTTACGAAATCAACGGGCCTTTATTTTTTGGCGCGGCCTACAAATTCAAAGAGGCCATGAAGGTGATTGAGAATCCCGCAAAAGTGCTCATCATTCGCATGAGGCATGTACCCATCATAGATGCTACAGGTGTTCAGACCATAAAAGAAGTGCATAAGGAAATCAGGAATAAAGGCACAAAACTTATACTATCGGAAGTAACGAATGAGCAGGTGCTCAATGAGCTTACCAAGGCCCGGCTGGTATTCCAGGTAGGTAAGGCCAATATCACTGATACTTTTGAAAAAGCAATTAAGCGAAGTAAGGATATACTGGAATCTTAGCCAGGTCATTTCTGAATGCATTCCATGGGATAAATTTAGACCAGATAGACAAAATAAAACGTCCTAGAAGTGGCTCACACAAAGGAGTGAAGCCGCAATTTGCAAAGATCCTATTTAAGACCGCAAATCCCAATAATGCCGGTTCCTGATTCCGATTTGGTATTAGTTCCGCTGGTGTCCCTTTTAGAAACACAAATCAGCTTCCAATCTGCAGCCGGTGGGTAAACGAGCGATTTATCAGCCATATAATTCCACATCCACATCCCTTTTATCGTAGCCCATAGATATGATACGCTCTCTGCCTTCATCTATCATTTTTCGCCACCCGCAAAGCATAAAAGATGCAGGCTGGCGGTTTTTGCACAGCTCTTCATAAATGGGGTGAACATAACCCCTGTGGCCTTCCCATAATTCACGCGATAGGGTAGGGATGTACTTGAATCCGGGCATCTGCTGCTCCAGCATGGTCATCTCTTCTTCATACAATAAATCGGCTTGTGTGCGGGTACCAAACACAAGATATATTTTATGAAATGGAATTCTGTGATGGTGTATATATTGCACCATGCTGCGGAAAGGCGCTATGCCGGTACCCGTGCAGATAAGAAATAAATCTTTATCCAGGTTTTTCGGAAGTACAAACACTCCCTGAGGTCCTCTTAAAGTGAGCTTGCTGCCGACCTTCAATTCTTCAAATATATACGAAGAGCCAACGCCTTTTTCCATGTGGACGATCAGCAATTCTATGATATTTGTTCCATCGGGCATGGAAGCTATACTGTAACTTCTCCATCGCTTGTTGCGCTGCTCAGCTATCGGAAGGTCAAGCGTAACAAACTGGCCGGGAATAAAATTGAAATGCGGTGTTTCGGGCAGTTCCACCCAATACCGCTTGGTATTGTGTGTAACCTGCTCTATCCGTATTACAACGCCTGTTTGCCACTGTAGTAACATTCCTTTTTTTGCGATAAAGTTATGACTTTTTTAAAGCCGGCATTGATACTCCGGTTTATTTACACTATGATAGCAGGCAATGTTTTGAATATTCCTTATGAATGATGTATTTTTGTTGTGTGAATGATAAGGATAATATATTACAACTCATAAAAAAATCGGTGACACAGAATGCTCCGGGCGCTACACTTATTTTATATGGCTCTTATGCTCGTGGAGATTATCATGAAGATTCAGATATTGACCTGTTGATATTATTGGATAGAGACAAAATCACACATGATGATGAAGATAAGATAACTTATCCGTTATTTGATATTGAATTTAAGACCGGAATAATTATCAATCCAATGGTTTATACAAGCGAAGCATGGACGACTCATAGGGTAACTCCTTTTTATGAAAATGTAAATAAAGAAGGGAGGATATTATGACTCGTGAACAAAAATTGGACCTGGTCGAATATCGCATGGCAAATTCAAAAAAGACTTTAGTTGAAGTAGAAGTACTGCTGCAAAATAAGTTATGGAATATTGCTGTAAACAGGTTATATTATGCTTGTTTTTATGCTGTGAGTGCCTTGCTTGTATATAATGACATTAGTACAAAAACACATGCCGGAGCTAGACAAATGTTGGGGCTTCATTTTATTGATACTGAAATAATGAATAAAGAGAATGGTCGTTTTTACTCTAAAATTTTCACAATGAGGCATAAAGGCGATTATGAAGATTTCATTGATTATGCAGAAAGTGACTTAACAGAGTTGATTTTGCCTGCAAAAACTTTCATAAACCAGGTACAGGAATTGCTTTCCAGGCAATAGTATAAGTTGTTACACCTCATAAACCGTTCCCTCAATACTCACCAGCGAATTAGGAAATATGGCGCTTGCCTCCTCTCTGAATGCATCCAGCTCTTTATACTTTGAGGAGAAATGGCCCAGAAGTAACTGTTTTGCACCAGCCATCTTTGCAACTTCTGCAGCCTGCATAGCGGTGCTATGGTAGCGGGCTATTGCTTTAGCTTTGTCGGCTTCCAGGTAGGTGCACTCATGGTAAATGGTGTCTGCACCCTTTATAATATGAAGAAAGCTATCTGTAAATAATGTATCAGCGCAATAGGCATATCTTTTCACAGATGGGCCATCCTCAGTTACCCATTCATTTTTAACCACGAAGCCATCTTTGCGCTCATAGTCATCGCCTTTCTTCAGGTAGTCGTAATAAGCTGCCGGTATTTCATATTCGCTGCATTTGGCAGGCACTATTTTTCTGCCCCTGGTCTTCCGTTCCACCATGAAGCCATGGCACTTTATACGGTGCTCTACAGGGAAGCAGGTTACTGAGAACGATACTTCATCGGTTATCAGGGTTGATTCGTCGGGAAGCGGATGAAAATAAAAAGGGTAACATAAAACGGTATCTGCCACTTCCAAAATGGCATCTATAATCGGTTTTAATTCTGCAGGGGCATGAAGGTGTAATGGCGCAGTACGGCCCAGCAGGCTCATACTATTGAGCAGGCCCGGCAGCCCGAAATAATGGTCGCCATGCAGGTGGCTGATATATATATGATGCACATTGCGCCACTTCAATCCATACCGCTGCATCTGGATCTGGGTTCCCTCACCGCAATCTATCAAAATCACTTCTCCATACACACTCACTGCCTGTGCTGTAGGGTGCCTGCCAAATGCAGGCAGGGCCGAATTATTGCCTAGTATTGTTACTTTCATTCTTCTGAATCAGAATTTACAGGATTTTTGAATTCTCGGAATTGTTTTTAGTAAATAAAGAATTGTATTCAGGGTTAAAAATCATCTTATGCTGAAGACTAACTCCTCCAAAATTTATTAGAAGTCTGACTGGAAAATCATAAGCCACAACGTAATTTTTAGCATGAGCCAGGTGAACATCTACAAGATTGACCAAAGCCTTTATTTCTACGATAACTCTATTTTCAATTATAAAGTCAGCTCTTCTGGTCCCTACGTATTCCCCTTGATAAAATATTGATTGTTCCATCTCCCTGCCAAAATTCAATCCTTCTTTATTCATTTCTATAGCAAGGCGCCTTTGTTAAATAACTACCTGAAAGCCATTTTCCAGGGTACTATGAACCTTCATTGCACATCCGATTATTTTATAAGTAAGTTCATCGTTTATCATTCTATTTCTCTCATATACTGCTATTAATTCTGTAAATTCTTATTCAGAAATCATTCTTCACTCATCAATTCCCGTTCCAATATTTCCATGCTGATGATATCTATTGCTTCAATCATCTTCGGCGCAATATTCAGCAAAAGGTCGGATTCATCTTTTTTAAGCGCCGAAATTATTTTTTCATTTATTCCGGTGAATACCAGCGACTGCTCCCGGCTGTAACTTTCCTCGTGCAAAGTTATCAGTTCAGGTATTGCATTTTCGTCAATTTTTTCACAATGCTGCAAATCGACAATAAAGTTTTTACTGCCGCTTTGCCTCATTTCTTCCAGTTTTACCCCTAGTTCACCTGTCAATTTAGCACTTATCTCCTTTTCAAGTGGCATAATGGTCGTAAATGTATCTTTGGTATCAATTTTGAAATCCATACTCAGGAGTGTTATTGATTTATGAAATAATTTTAAGCAGTTCTTTCAAATGCCTTTTCCCGCAATCTTTTTTTCGAAAATAATAATACGCAGAAAAAAAATAATGCCCAAAGATAAAGCGATGATACTTCAATAATTAATGACGATAGGATAATACGAAGGAAAATGTTAACTTTATTATTTAAAAACAGGAATTACATGGATTCTAATTTCTCGCCGAAGGTAAAAGAGATCATTTCATACAGTCGTGAAGAAGCTTTACGGCTGGGTAATGATTTTATTGGTACCGAGCATTTATTACTTGGCCTCATCCGCGAAGGCGATGGCATGGCCCTCAGAGTATTGCAGACAATGCATGTAGACCTTTTCCAGCTGCGTAAAGAACTGGAAGTAGCGATCAAGGACAAAAACAACAAACCGCTTGCCAATATCAACAGCCTGCCGCTTACCAAGCAGGCCGAAAAGGTGATCAGGATTACAGTACTGGAGGCCAAGGCCCTTAAAAGTACCACAGTGGAAACAGAACATCTTATGCTTTCTATACTGAAGAATAAGGAAAATGTGGCTACCCAGATTCTGAACCATTACGAAATTGATTATGAGCGGTTTAAAAATGAACTGAGCATTCTTCAGGGTGGTGGCCCTTCTTCAGATTACAACGATCCGGGATCAGAAGAGTTTGATGATGATGAAGAACGCCGTCAGTTTCAGCAGCAGCGCAAACCTGCTGCAGCCGGGGCAACAAAATCAAAGACACCGGTGCTGGATAATTTCGGACGCGATATAACCAAGTTTGCCGAATTGGGCACCCTTGATCCTATCGTGGGCCGAGATGAAGAAATTGAGCGGGTATCGCAGATACTCTCCCGCCGTAAAAAGAATAACCCGATTCTTATAGGTGAGCCGGGCGTAGGTAAAACCGCTATTGTTGAAGGTCTTGCGCTCCGCATAGTTCAGCGCAAAGTATCGCGTGTATTGTTTGATAAGCGGGTGATCAGCCTGGATCTTGCAGCGCTGGTGGCCGGAACCAAGTACCGTGGCCAGTTTGAAGAGCGTATGAAAGCCATTATGAATGAGCTGGAGAAAAACCGCGACGTGATTCTCTTTATAGATGAGATTCATACTATTGTGGGTGCCGGTGGCGCTTCGGGTTCACTCGATGCTTCGAATATCTTTAAACCAGCTCTGGCCCGTGGCGATCTGCAATGCATAGGAGCATCTACACTGGATGAATACCGTCAGTATATTGAAAAGGATGGCGCATTGGACCGTCGTTTCCAGAAGGTATTGATTGAGCCGCCAAGCATTGAGGAAACAATAACTATCCTCAATAATATCCGTTCCAAATACGAAGACTTCCATAATGTGGTCTATGATGCCGAGGCTATTGAAGCCTGCGTGAAACTCAGCGACCGCTATATGACCGACCGCCTTCTGCCCGATAAGGCAATAGATGTGCTGGATGAAGCAGGAGCAAGAGTGCACCTGAAGAACATCAATGTTCCGCAGACTATTCTTGACCTTGAGAAGAAAATTGAGGATATAAAGCTGGAGAAAAACAAGGTGGTAAAAAGCCAGCGTTTTGAAGAAGCTGCTGCTCTGCGCGACCGCGAAAAAAGATTGGGTGAGGAGCTGGAGAAAGCTAAAGCAGAATGGGAAGAGGAAGCCAAGCATAAACGCTACCCGATCAATGAAGAATCTATTGCAGAGGTAGTGAGCATGATGACCGGCATACCTGTGATGCGTATGGTGGAAGCCGAAAGCGCCAAGCTGCGCCGTATGGACGAAGACCTGCGCGCCAATGTGGTAGGTCAGGATGAGGCGATCAATAAAATTGTAAAAGCCATTCAGCGAAACCGCGTAGGTCTTAAAGACCCGCGTAAGCCAATAGGTTCGTTTATTTTCCTCGGCCCTACAGGTGTGGGTAAAACCGAACTGGCCCGTGCACTGGCCCGCTACATGTTCGACAGCGACGATGCGCTGATACGCATGGATATGAGTGAGTATATGGAGAAATTCTCGCTCAGCCGCCTGATAGGCGCTCCTCCGGGATATGTGGGTTATGAAGAAGGTGGCCAGCTTACTGAAAAAGTTCGCCGCAAACCTTATTCAGTAGTATTGCTCGATGAAATAGAAAAAGCCCATCCCGATATTTTCAACATATTGCTGCAGGTGCTTGATGACGGACAGCTGACCGATGGCCTGGGCCGTAAAGTAGACTTCAAGAATACCCTGATTATCATGACATCTAATATTGGCGCACGCCAGTTGAAAGACTTTGGTGCAGGTGTTGGATTTACTACTACTGCCAAGGCCGTGAGCCAGGAAGAAAACAACCGGGGTGTGATAGAAAAGGCGCTGAAGCGTACTTTCTCACCCGAATTCCTGAACAGGATAGATGATGTAGTGATTTTCAATTCGCTCGAAGAGAAGCATATTGCAATGATCATTGACATTATTATGAAGGATGTGATGAAACGCCTCAATAATCTCGGCTTCATTATGCAGCTTACCGACACAGCCAAGAAGTATATAGCTGAGAAAGGCTACGACCAGCAGTTTGGCGCCCGTCCGTTGCACCGCGCTATACAAAAATACCTGGAAGATCCGCTGGCAGAAGAAATTCTCAACCACCGCATCAAATCAGGTGATAATGTGACGGCCGATTATGTGGAAGCTGATGGTAAGATCACCTTCAAAATAGATCATCCGGCCCAGATAACTGAAGAGCCGAGTGTGAGTTAATAACAGTAAAGCGTTAAATTATAAGAACGGCCTCATTTTCTGAGGCCGTTCTTTAATTTTTCAGTAAATCACCAAATTATGCGTCCGGTACCTCTCTGTATATTTTCAATTGCTGCGATCCTGCTGTATTCCTGCAATAATGCTCAGCCTGAGAGGAAAAGCCTGCCTGAAACAGATACCATTACCTCAGCTGAAACAGCCGAACATTCAGATAATACCAGGTACATAGATACGCTTGTCGTTGACCGGATTGCTGCGGTGTTTTATCAGCCAGACAGTGATCAGATTGCTAAAGCCATAGAGGTAGATGGCGAGGATGATTTCTATACAGCTGAGGATGATATGTTGTTTTACCTTGCAGGGGCCAGAAAATTCCTCGACAGTAATAAGCTGGTAATTATTGATACAGATATCTGCAGGTACATCAAATTTGTATATACCGATAATACCTTCACGCTTATAAAGAGAGATACACTCAAAGAAATGAGTGGCATTATATTCTTCGACAGGGTTCAAAAACCATTTCTGCCTGAGTTTTTAGATATTGCGCCCGATTTCAGGAAATATTTTAAAAAATAGTTTTCTGTTGTTGCTATCCCATTAAGCAACTTGTTTTCCCTTACCCACCGCATATAAATTAACCACCAGCGACATCAGCAAAAACATGGCTATCATCTGGTGCAATTCAGCGATGATTTCAAATGTCCCGAATTTCCCTGGTATCATTGATGGCGCGCTCAGTAAAGCCAGAATACCAAGAGTTACCTGTGTCAGAACAAGCAGCAGAGGCCAGAAAATTACCTTCCCTGTTAAACTTTGTCTGTTGATTTTTGCAGTCTTCCGCATTCTTAAAAACCAGATCACAAGCAATATCAGCAAGGTATAAGCTATGCCCCTGTGAATAAAATGAACATTCAGTTTATCATTCACAAAGCTATGTGCTGTAAAGCCATCGGGCACCCACATTCCGTTTATCAGCGGCCATGTTGGTGCGGCCATTGCAGCTTTAAGTCCTGCCATCAGAGCGCCATAGGTGAGTTGAATAAACAATAATATAATAATAAGCAAGAGCACATAAAAGAGCGGTTTGTCACTTATTCTTTTTTCCTCAGGAATGATGAGCTGCAAGGCAAACCATAATACATAACAGGCCAGTATCATAGCCGATACGAAGTGCAATGCCAGTTTAATGTGGTCTACATACAAATGGGTATCATTGAGGCCGCTGGCTACCATTACCCAACCTATCAATCCCTGTAGCCCCCCTAATAAAAAAAGGATAATAAAGGGTTTTATCATCCTTTTATCAAAATAGTTTTTTAAAAGAAAAAATATAAAGCCTGATGCAAATACAACACCCAGAAGCCTTGCCCAGAACCGGTGCAGCCATTCCCAGAAAAAAATAGATTTAAAATCAGTCAGGGTGTAAGTGCTGTTTATAAATTTGTACTGGCCTATCTGTTTATATCCTTCAAACGCATCATTCCATTGTTTCGCATTGTGCGGTGGCAAAATGCCGTCAAGCAGGTTCCATTTTGTAATAGATAAACCAGATCCTGTAAGCCGGGTCACTCCTCCCAGCAATGTCTGAATGATGATCATTATTACACCCGTAATCAGCCACCATGCTACAGCATTTTTCTTTTTTCTTTCCAACTACAGATTTTCTGCAAAAGTAAGGCTAAAAAGAAGAAGCTTTGATTCTTTAAATTAAAGGAGATAAAAGCATCTTTAAGTCCGGAATAACTTATTTTTAAATAATTTTGCAAAGTACTTTGGGAATAAGTGGGTTTTCAGAAATATCCTTACTTCAATAAATCTGTATTGTATATAATATTAACCAATTATTTAACTATCAGTAAAAAAATCTGAATAGATGTACTTACATGTATTGAATAACATTTATGTTATAAATATATAAGTTATTACTCTTTTAGTCTTAAATTTTTAGAAAACAGAAAATGTTAACAAATAATTGTCATTTTTTTGTTAAAACTTCCAAAACACGCAGTGGTATTGATTTATAGGCTATCTTCGCCAATAATATATTGTTGCAAATAAATTTATTTACTAATCAATACCTTTTTGTATGAGAAAAGCAGACATCGTTGGCAGCATTGCCGAAAAAACAGGAATACCAAAAGTGGACATCCTTGTGGCTTTAGAAACATTCTTCAAAGAAGTTAAGACTTCATTAGTAGAAGGTGAGCCCGTATATGTGCGTGGTTTTGGCAGTTTTATTCTGAAAAAACGTGCAGCAAAAATTGGCCGGAATATTAAGAAGAATGTGGCAGTTGAAATACCAGAGCATTTCATTCCTGCATTTAAACCGGCAAAAGAATTTGTGGTTGCGGTAAAAGAATCTAAGCACGAGTTGAGGGAGCATAAACCCGAAAATGATTAATTATTTTGCAGCAAGCATGAAAATTTATTCCCACCTGCTTAGATAACACCCCGCCTGCTGTAAAATATTAATATTGCTTTAGCTGCTGCAAAGTTATACCAGCTAATTCGTTACCTTTGCATAGAAAATTTCAAAATCTTGCGGGCAACTCATTTTGTTGCAATTGCAGTGGCAATTGCGCTTGTTATTGTATTGTACATGAGTGGTAATACCATTCCTCCTCCAAAGGCAACAGTTTCGGAAATGCAACGTCCCGGATCGGGCGGAGCCGTATCGGGAGGCCCAGCCAAAGTAGCCGCAGCATCATTCGATTCAATATTAGTTGGTGCAAGCCGGTCAGTGAGTAAGAACATTAAAGATTCTGTTCTGGCTATCGAACACAAGCTGGATGCGGCACAGGATCCGGTAATTAAGTCGGGGCTTTACATACAGCTTTCAAGGATATGGGAGCATGCGGGCCGCTTGCCGGTTGCAGCATATTACAGCTCAAAATCGGCGCGGTTGGAAAATTCGGAAAAGAAGCTTAACTTTGCAGGCCAATTCTTTTTGCAGTTGATGGAAAATGAGTCTTCATCACCTGTTCAGGCCTGGGAAGCGGCTGAAGCAGTAAGTTGCCTGGAGCAGTCGCTGAAATTAAATCCTGATAACGAAGACACAAAGCTGGCGCTGGCTACAGGGTATATTGAAGGCACCGAGGAACCGATGCGGGGGGTACAGATTCTTTTAGCGATTGTTCGTGAAAAACCTGATGATATCCCTGCAAATATGTTGCTTGGAAGAATGGCTATTCAGTCGGGGCAGTACGACAAAGCAATCGGCCGGTATGAAACAGTGCTGAAACTGGAGCCTGAAAATAAAGAAGCGCTTTATTTTTTAGCTCAGGCCAGCGAAGGAAAAGGAGATAAGAAAAGAGCAATCGAGCTTTTGGAAAAATGTAAGAAATTAGTCAGTGACCCTGCTTTCAGCAAGGAAATTGATGACAGGATAAATTCATTAAAATAACTAAATAAATCTAACAGGTATGCCTTGTGGTAAAAAGAGGAAACGTCATAAAATAGCTACACACAAACGTAAAAAACGTCTGAGAAAGAACCGTCATAAGAAGAACAAGTAGGCTATAACCTCTGCTTCCAATCAAATGCTGCTTTATCCGGCACATCATATACCGGCGCTCAATGCCCTGTATATGATGTGCGGATTCATTATTACAGCCTTCAAGCCTTGCTGGAACTATACTCTTATTTGATTCCGTAGCAGAACCGGTACACTGGTATGAACAAAGAACTTATTATTGATGCATCAGGTGAAGGTGTAGAAATAGCTTTATTAGAAGATAAAAAGCTTGTTGAACTTCATTATGAGCGGGGCCAGGGCCAGTTTGCCGTAGGTGATCTTTACCTCGGCAGGGTTAAGAAACTGATGCCCGGACTTAATGCTGTGTTTGTGGATGTGGGCTATGAAAAGGATGCATTTCTGCATTATACCGATCTGAGTCCGTATCTGCGTTCATTGGTAAAATTCAGCAAGCAGAGTGTAGAAGGAAATACTTCGTGGGGTGATGATTTTGGTAAATTTAAAAATGAACCCGAAATTCTCAAGAGTGGTAAAATAACGGAAGTTTTTACCGGTAAGCCCGAAATTATTGTCCAGGTTTTAAAAGAACCGATCTCATCCAAGGGGCCACGCCTCAGTTGCGAAATTTCATTGCCGGGCCGTTTTGTAGTGGTTACACCGTTCAACGACGTGGTAGCTATTTCGCGCAAAATACATTCTGCCGAAGAGCGCAAACGCCTTCAGAAAATTGTGGAAAGTATAAAACCCAAAAACTTCGGTGTAATAGTACGCACCGCTGCCGAGGGCAAATCTACAGCCGAACTGCATGCCGATATACTGGAACTGGAAAAGACCTGGAAAACACTGCAGCACAACCTCAAAGGCGCCAAGGCGCCCCAGATGGTGCTCAGTGAGCAGGATAAAACCACTTCCATTCTGCGCGACCTGCTGAGCGATAAGTTTCAGAAGGTAGTAACGAATGATAAGGCGATAATGGCTGTTGCCAAAGAATATATAGGCCGTATCTCTCCCGGCCAGGAAGATATTGTTACACTTCACAGCAATGGCCAGGCTATTTTTGATACTTACGGTGTTGCCAAGCAGGTGAAAGCCTCTTTTGGAAAAACCGTGAACCTGAACAGTGGCGCCTATCTTATCATTGAGCATACCGAAGCACTGCACGTAATAGATGTGAACAGCGGCACCCGTGCCCCGGAAGCAGGGCAGGAAGCCAATGCACTGGCAACCAACCTGGAAGCTGCGCAGGAAATAATACGCCAGATGCGACTGCGCGATCTGGGAGGTATTATTATAGTTGACTTCATAGATATGAAGATGCCCGAAAACCGGAAGCAGCTTTATGAGGCCATGGAAGATATGATGACTACCGACCGTGCCCGCCACACTGTATTGCCACTTTCCAAGTTCGGACTGATGCAGATAACCCGTCAGCGCCTGAGGCCGGAAATCAATATCAGTACTGCCGAAGTATGCCCTACCTGTAAAGGTACCGGCGTAATAGGCCCTTCCATATTGCTGGGCGATGATATCGAAAAAGACCTGAAATACATAGTAACTCAGGGCCACCGCGATCTGACCCTGCATGTGAATCCGATTCTTGAAGCGTATCTTACCAAGGGCAGTTTCTTCAAACCATCCATTGTGAAGAAATGGGACAAGCAGCATAAAGTGAAGGTGAAGGTAATAGCCGATAATAATTCGCCGCTTACCGAATATAATTTCTACGACAAGGCTACAGATGATCTGATCAAACTGTAACAGTCTCCTTAAAATATTTTATTGCAAAATTCAGATTTGGCAACTTATTAAAAGTTGCTAATACTGGTTTAATATGGTTCAATATGTTCTGAAAGCATTGATTTTACTGATTATGCTAAAAAAATAAATACACATAAAAACAAGAAAAACCATGAAATGTTGTACTTATGTTGTACCTTTATTGTGCGAACAATAACACTGTATAACATGGCATCTACAAAGATAGTCCTTCGTAGGAAACAAAACAAAGACGGTACTTATCCGCTTGCGCTACGGATTACCAAGGACCGTAAATCTTCTTTCGTCCATCTTGGGCACCATATCCAGGAAACATTTTGGGACGAAGAAAAAAGCAGGGTTAAAAAATCCCACCCTAATTCGGTGCGGCTTAATAACCTGCTCTCTAAGAAACTGGCAGAGGCGGAAGATAGTTTGATTGATCTGGAAGTACAGAAAAATGACGTGTCTTCTGCCTCTATCAAAAGAAAAATACAGGTTCCCAAAAATGAAATGTTCTTTGCCCGTGCGGAGCATCATCTTGAAAACCTGAAAAAACAGAAAAAATATAACAGATATTCCGCCGATAAAGGTAAAATCAGTGTATTCAGGAAATTTCTAAATGATGCTGATATTCCTTTTCAGTCTATCAATGCCCAATTGCTGACAAATTACCGGGTGTATCTGAAATCAAAAGGCAGGGCTACCCATACGATTATAACCTATCTCAGTATCATTCAAAATATATTTAATCAGGCAATCAGGGATGGCATGATAGATAAGAAATATTACCCTTATGACAATGACAAGATCACGCCTAAACCTCCACGCTCTCTGAAAGTGGGCTTGTCTTCTGAGGAAGTAAAGCTTATTGAGGGATTGGAACTACCAAAAGATTCCTATATTCACCATGCGCGTAATATCTGGCTTACCTCTTTTTATTTTGCTGGTATGCGCATATCGGACGTGTTACGCCTCAAATGGACGGATTTCCAAAATGACCGGATGTATTATACAATGGGAAAGAATGCTAAAACCGGTTCGCTCAAACTACCGGAAAAAGTAATCAGGATTCTTGGAGAATATAAAGCGCAAAAACACGCACATAATCTGGTATTTTCTGATTTGGAAACCTTGCCGGATATAAACGATTCTTACGCAGTAGAAAAACAGATTAAGGCGACTAATGCCAAACTCAATCCGGCATTAAATGAGATCGCTAAAAAACTTGGCATCACTAAAAAAATAACGATGCACATAGCCCGGCATACTTTCGGGAATATATCAGGCGATAAGATACCTATTCAGATGCTGCAGAAACTATACAGGCATTCATCAATTACAACTACAATGGGCTATCAAGCCAACTTTATACATAAAGATGCAGATGAGGCTTTAGATGCCGTGATAGGGTTTTAAGACTTTGTAAGGAAATATTATTAGAGTATCTTTGTTACTGTTACTAAAATTGTCAGATTTGCATTAAGCATAAAGATTTTCATAGTGATAGGGTTTATAGGGGCTGGCCTGTTCTCAGGCTGGCTTTTTATTTTTCCAGAACTGGCTTTTTATGGCTATGATTCAATTTCTTTATATCATTCAGGAATTCATTTAGAAAGTAGTTGACCTGGCATAAAGCAATTTCACCAATATCATCAGGCTCAGGTACTGCCTCATGGAAATAATGCGGGTCTTTGTATGTTACGACATTAGCAGTTTTTTCTTTAAAATTAGCAACTATTTCAATTGATGGGTTGCCAATCAACTGACCTCTTTCATTATCAAAACGGGATAAAATAAAGTTGATTTCATCGGCGTTTGAATCAAATATTACTAAATCAATATCTTTATAACCCCTTTCTTTTAAATCAAGTCTGGTAAAGGGTTTTGCCGTGCGTAGAACAGGAAACAGGTTATTTAATTTCCGGTAAATTTGTTTTGTGACGTTAGACATAAAACCCACCATTATTTTTTTGGTAATAGAAGTATTTTACTCCAAAATATGTTAGTAGGGGTTAATGAAGTTGAAAAACAGAACTGTAGTTCTGTGCATTTATCATTGACATAAATAACTTACGAAGATGCTACATAAATTTTACAGCAATTCATTAATAAGTACCACAATCGGTTGTCAGGAGAATTTCATACACAAAGATGCAGATTAGACTTTAGAGGCAGTTGTAGGGTTTTAATTCTGATAAACACCCTATTTATATAAATTATCCAGCTTTTCCCTTACTCTTTTGCATTGCCCTTTTTGGTCTTTTTCAGTATAAATTCTTAATGCAACTTTATAGCAACTATCCGCTTTCGATAAATTAATTATTTTGTCTTTAAAAGTGGCAAGCTCCTTATAATAATCACCATAATCATCTATGGTACCCGCATATTCTATAGGATGATTTTCTTCGATAAATATCCTAAATGCTTCATTATAATAATTCTCAGCCTTGTACAAATTATTTCTTTTATCTTCAATTGAGGCAAATTCCGTAAATGCATTTCCAAAATCATCATTAATACTCGCATAGATCAATGGGTATTGATTCAAATTGAACACATCTAAAGCCATATTTAGATAGGTAATAGCCTCTTTAATGGTTTTCTTTTTTTCTGTTTTATTCTTTATAATATCGGAATAGATAACATCCAGACTACCTATATTTTGTCTTATTTGAGCCACACGTTCTCTTCCATCCCGATCAGAGGGCAATAACAATGTTTTTAATGCTTCATTATTATATTTCTTTGACCTCTCATAGTTTATTGTTTTCCAGATATAATTAGAATTATCAGTAAACTGCCCAAGAGAACGAAATGCTACTGCTTTATTTGCCAAAATTTCTGCATTCTCATTAGGAAATTCCTCCAAAGTGTAATATTTTAACGATGAATCCAAGCAATTAATAGCACTATAAATATTGCCAGTATCAGTATTTAATGTCATTAATTCTAAGTAAGGGCTAGCTAAATTTTTTTCTGCATTAGCCCAACTTCTTCTATTATTTTTTAAGCTGTTTATTTTTAAGGCAGTTAAAGTACAGCTAATGGATGAATCAATGTTTGCTTCCTTATTTTCATATTTTGATAATGTAAAGTATGCAACTCCAATATTTGATAACACACCACCCGGATTTATTTTTTTATTGTTTAGGAAGGATTGATTGTTCTTATGGTAACATGAAATAGCAGTTTTATAGCAAGTTATTGCACTATCAATATTTTTAACAGCAGACCTTACGTATCCGACCGACCAACCACATATTTCTAATGGCGAATGCCATCAGTAATTTTGCTGGTTAAAAAAGAGCATGACGTCAGACAAAACAAAACATCGGCATCAGATGTTGTCGATGATTGAAGACTGGAAGCGGAGCGGA
>CAILLK010000070.1 GCA_903835005.1 uncultured Bacteroidota bacterium
CAGGATCGAATTAAAAGGAAACTCAAGACGAATAAAAAAATAAGTACCTTAGCCATATCATTAAGCTCTTTCATTTATTGCCCAACTAAGGGGTGGGTCAACATGACCGGAATAGTGGGTCAACATGGCCGGAATATACATTGGATTGATTACTGATTTGGGTGTGATACAATCCTCGCATGGGATAGCCACCTACCGGGCATAATGCTACAGAATTGGATTTAGCTACCAACAGATAGCCGCATACGGGGCAATGAGCGTATCTTGAATAAAGGTTACAAAACAGCACATTCAACCCGTTCCGGGTTGGTCGATTATATCTTATATTCATCGGTTTCACCGGTGGTTATTCACGTTGAAGCCCTTCAGGCTTCTTCTGTAAATAACTGCAATGTTGATTGCGGTGTGGTGTGATAAAATGATGCCCCCTTTTGCTACGCATCCATATATTCCCAGGCGCTGTGGTAGGCGTTGAGGGATTCGGTGTAGGCGATGAAGCCGGCGTAGAAGGGGTGGCGGGAGAGGGTGGCGCTGTCGCCGATGATGATGAGTTTTTTGCGGGCGCGGGTCATGGCTACGTTCATGCGGCGGATATCGGATAGGAAACCTATGTTGCCATCGGAGTTGCTGCGCACCATGCTGATGTAAACGATATCGCGCTCCTGTCCCTGGAAGCTGTCGATGGTGTTGATGGATATACTTGCGGCATGTTTTTGCAGCAGCGGACTGTGGGGCAGCAGTTCGTTCAGAACATGTATCTGCTGCTTGTAGGGTGATATGATGGCGATGGAAGGGAAGTTTTTTGGGGTGAAGTGTTTGCTGAGTCCGGTGACCAAAGCAGTGAGGTGTTTCAACAACAGGGCTGCTTCTTCGGGGTTGGTAATGCTGGTGCCTTCCTGCTTTTCATCGTAGCTGCAACCGGCAGTATCTATAAACTCTACCGGCGGCTCGCCGGGAAAAAGCGTGTGATCGGCAACCGAGGCATGGGCCAATAATTTATCTAAATAGAAAACCTTTGAGGAATAGCCCATGATGTGGGCGTGCATCCGGTATTGCTCCTGAAGCAGCACAACTGCCTGCGGATAGAGTGCTACGCATTTCTCGAGCAGGGTAGTGGCGAGACCCTTGCGGGCGGCTTCGTTGCTTTTGATAGTGGGAGAGAGCTGGCAATGATCGCCGGCAAGGATGAGCTTCTGGGCCTTGACAATAGGGATCCAGCAGCCGGGCTCGATGGCCTGTCCGGCTTCATCTATCACTACCGTGTGGTACTTGATGCCACGCACGGTGTAGTGATTGGCGCCAACGAGCGTGGCGGCGATGACCTGGGCTTTGGCAATGAGGTCGTCAATGATGTATTGCTCAGTGTTGCCCACTTCTTTTATGATTTTGTGCGCTTCATCGAAGAGGGCCTTGCGCTGCTCGCGCTCGGCTTTGCCGAAGCTGCGCTTGTATTTATGTGCCATGTTGCGGAACTCGGCGGCGCGCTTTTTGAGGGCTTTGATTTCCTTCATGGATTTGTGTTCACTCATTTTACTATCGAGGGTGAGCGACATGAGGCGCTCGGAAACGCGGGCGGGGTTGCCTACACGAAGCACATTGAGGCCTTCATCGGAGAGCTTTTCGGAGAGCAGATCGACGGCGGTATTGCTGGGGGCTACTACGAGTATCTGCTGGTTGTCTTTTTTGATGAGGGCTTTAATGGCTTGCACCAGTGTGGTGGTTTTGCCGGTGCCGGGCGGGCCATGCACAATGGCGAGTTCGTTGGCGGTGATGATTTTATTTACGGCTTCGTTTTGTATGCTGTTGAGTTTGGGGTTATTGAAGAGGTGTATGGTGGTATCGAAGGTGGGGGATTTCTTGCCGGTGAGGATGTTTACCAGTCGGCCTTCCTTGGTTTCGGCGAGGGCATCGGCATATTTGAGGGCGCCCTGCATTTCGTCGTAGCTGTTGTCGTCGAAAAGGAGGTCGATGCCGAGCTTGCCTTCGCTTGCCCAGTCGGGGAGCTCATCGGTGCGGAGGGTGATTTTGAGTATGTTGCCACTCGAGTGGGTAATGGTGCCTTCCAGCCTGTTGTTTTTGGGGTCGTGATTGGAGAACAGCATGGCGGCTGCGCCGAAGCGGAGCTGGTGATTGATATCCTGATGGGTGGTGCGCTCTACTTCTACATTGATATAGTCGCCCTTGGTCATTTCGGAGCCACGGATGGCGATGGGGTACCAGGTATAGCCGTTTTCGCTGCGCTGGTATACGGATGTGGTTTCGGCAAGCTGGAGATAAGATTTGCGGTCTTCGACACGCTCCATTTGCAGGAGGTCGAGCTGGTGTTTGAAGTAGTCCATTTTTTTAAGTCGTGAGTCGTGAGTCGTGAGTCGTTAGTCTAAAGTCGTAAGTCGTTAGTCGTTAGTTTGAAGTGGCCGTATAAGGAGTGAGCTGCAAGGTAATAAATTTAGGTGGGCCGCACCGGAAGGAGATGTTGCAGGCTGTGCGATGATTAAATTCTTTAGTTTTGAAAAACTAAATGAATAGCTGATGCCGGGTGTGGAAATTTCAAAAAGCAGGCTGATCAATCAACATATTGCAGGGAGTACTTTCTCTACCCCCGAGGAGGTGGTGGCATGGATGGGGGCGATGCAGGCGCAGGATTATGGTATGGCGAAATGGGGGATTGGGGTAAGGCTGCCGGGGGCGACTGATGCGGTGATTGAGGCGGCTATGGATGAGGGGAAGATACTGAGGACGCATGTGCTGCGGCCTACCTGGCACCTGGTAGCGGCGGAGGACCTGCGGTGGCTGATGGACCTGACCGGGCCAAGACTGAGGGGATCGCTGAATGCCAATAATAAACGATTAGGACTTACAGAACGGGTTTTTGGGAAATGCAATAAAATAATAGCCAGTGCGCTGAGTGAGCGGCATATGACGAGGAAGGAACTGATGGCGGTGCTGCAGCAAAATAAGATAGCTACTGATGACCTGCGGTCGAGCCATATTATGTTCCGTGCGGAGATAGATGGTGTGGTGTGCAGCGGGGTAAGGGCGGGTAAGGAAAATAGTTATGCACTCTTTGATGAGCGGGTGCGGCCATCGAAGATTAAAGACAGGAATGACGCTGTGGGGGAATTGTTTAAACGATATATAAGCAGCCACGGGCCAGCTACGCTGCATGATTTTGTGTGGTGGAGCGGGTTGAATTTGGGTGATGCGAGGATGGGGCTGGAGATGAACAAGGCGGGAATTGAATGTATAAATTTGGATGGGAAAACATGGTGGTTTGCCGGTGGCGGTGTGCAAGGCGGCTTGAAAAAGAAAACGGTGCATTTGTTGCCAGCGTTTGATGAGTATATGGTGAGCTATAAGGACAGGAGCGCATCGCTGCATGATGATCATTTCAGTAATGCGATTTCCAGTAACGGGATATTCAGGCCGATTGTGGTGGTGGATGGTAAGGTGGTGGGGGTGTGGAGGCGATCATTGGTGAAAGGAAGGGTGGTTGTGGTGCCTGAGTATTTTGAGGGTGTGGTGGTGCCGTTGGGTGCTGCTGTAAAGAAGGCACTGGGGGGCTATGGGAGGTTTTTGGGGATGGAGGTTTTTTGGGAGGATATGATAATTTAATCCTGCCGGGTGCGATTCGATCACCCCTGATTGGATTCGGCATTCGACTCATCCAATCGGTCCCCTCTTTGAAAAAAAGAGGGGAGTGTGCAAATATCCGGATGGGCGGGATTCGATCACCCCTGTCCTGGCTTAGCGCAAGGCCGGTCCCCTCTTTGGAAAAAAGAGGGGAGTGTGCAAATATCCTGACGGGCGCGACTTAACCACCCCTGGTTGCATTCGGCATTCGCCTCATGCAACCGGTCCCCTCCTTCCCGAAATGCTCCGGGATCCGAGAAAAAACAGGAGGGGAGTGTGCAAATATCCGGATGGGCGGGATTCGATCACCCCTGTCCTGGCTTAGCGCCTAGGCCGGTCCCCTCTTTGAAAAAAAGAGGGGAGTGTGCAAATATCCGGATGAGCGGGATTTAACCACCCCTGGTTGCATTCTCCGCCACGGCGGATCATGCAACTGGTCCCCTCCTAAAAACAGGAGGGGAGTTTGCGAACCGGGAGCGTTTTTCCTGATGTGTGCGAGTATAGACGGATTCAATCCGTCCCACGTAATTCCTGATTTTTTTAGCTTCATAGAAATTCATCGTTGACTGGTGCCATTCCCGAAGAAAAACGGGATAGACTGCCACTAAAGCAAAATAGCAGCAATAAGCGGGGACATAAAAATATTATGTGTGGGAATTCGCGAACTTAGTAAATGATAATTATTCAGCCTGGTACTGGTGGTAGTATTTGTTGCGGTAAGCGAGGGGGAGCAGGCCAGTGATTTTTTTGAAGGTGGTGCGGAAGGCTTTGTGGTCGGTGTAGCCGACCTGGTACATGACTTCGTTTATATTCTTTTTGCCGGCTTCGAGGTCTTTTTTTGCGGCTTCCATTTTTACGCGCTGTATGTACTCTGTTACAGTATTAGATGTGGCTTTTTTGAAGCGGCGCTCGAAGTTGCGACGGCTTAGGGAGAGCATGGAGGTAAGTTGCTCGATGGTGATTTTATCCTGGTAGTTGTGCTCTATGAATTCCTGTGCTCGTTTTATTACATCATCTTTGTGGGTGCGCTGGCCGGTGAACATGGTAAAGGCAGATTGGCTGTGGCGGTCGAGCTCTATCTCGAAATGCTTGGAGAACATTACTGCCATTTCGCGGTTGGTGTATTTCTCCAGCAGATACAGGAGCAGGTTCCAGAAGGAGTTGGCGCCACCGCTGGTGTATATTCCGTCTTCATCGGTAATGATTTTATCGGATACCAGGCAGACATCGGGGAACATGGTGCGGAATTCGTTTTCGGCGTTCCAGTGGGTGGCACATTTTTTGCCGTTCAGCAAGCCGGTTGCAGCCAGCAGAAAGGTGCCTACGCAGAGGCTGGCTACTTCGGTCCCTTTTGAATGCATGGCTGCTATCCATGGAAGGAAATCTTTGTTGGCTTCAATTACCTTCTTCATATTACCATTAACGGCTGGTATGATGATCAGGTCAGTATGGTGCAGATCGTGGATGGTGATATCGGGGTTGACGGAGAATACCCGGTCGTAGACCTGAGGTACGTTGCTGAGACCAACGAACTGAACTGTGAACATGGAGTCTTTGCCCAGACGGGCAAGGAATTCATTGGTTTTACCGAACAGGATAAATGGCCCGTTGATGCAGCCAAGAGAGGCGTCGCCAACGGGTACCAGTACAGAAACATGTTTTTGTGCCATACTACAAATGTATCAAAGGCCGGTCAATCAGAGCGCAATTCCTTTTGTCATAATGTACCCTTAAAAATGCCGTTTTTGCCCTCCTTACAAATCAGATTGATGCAGTATGTTTGCATTAATTAAAAATATAATTATGACACAGATCAATGTTTACCTGACTTTTGATGGCAACTGCCGAGAAGCAATGAATTTTTATAAGGAATGCCTGGGCGGCGACTTGCACCTGATGACGGTGGGCGGTTCGCCTGCGGAGGCGCATTGTGCCCCGGAAATGAAGGACTACATTATGCACGCCACACTTACCAATGGCGGACTGGTGCTGATGGCATCCGACAACATAGGATCCCGCAAATTTCTGTTGGGGAATGACGTGTCGCTGTCGCTCAATTGCAGCAGTGAGGAGGAGATCAACACTTTCTGGGCGAAACTGAGTGAGGGAGGGGAAATCCAGCAGCCACTGCAGGTGATGTTCTGGGGTGCGACATTCGGGATGTTTAAAGATCGGTTCGGTAAGAGGTGGATGCTGAATTATGATAAACCGGCGAAGTAAATTTAACCACAAATAACACAAAGATTAACGCCAAGTGCACAAATGCGGAAGGATATAGAAGCAAGGGCGCCAAGTCTATCAGGAACGATGATAAATTTTTATCCGAATGAAATATTTATAAAACCGGGATTATGAGAAAGCTGATACTGCAAATGCAGATAACTGTAAACGGATTTGTGGCTGGGCCGAACGGGGAGCTGGACTGGATGATTATGGCCCGGGATAGTAAATCGAAAGATTTTATGAATGAATTGATTGATTCGTCGGATTGCATACTGATGGGCAGAAAAATGACCGAGGGGTTTATGAGTTATTGGTTGAAGGTGGTGGAGAATCCGGAGGACCCTCAGTATGCTTTTGCGCGGAAAATGATGGATACCCCCAAGGTGGTTTTTACTAAAACGCTGGATAAATCAGAATGGCCAAATACAGTATTGGCAAAGGGAGAACTTGCTGCTGAAGTAAACGTAGTGAAAAACATGCCGGGTAAAGATATACTGGTATATGGCGGTGCAGGATTTGTATCCAGCCTGTTGCAGGAGGGGCTGATAGATGAATTGTATTTGCTGGTAAACCCGGTGGCAATAGGATCGGGAATGACTATCTTCAAAGAAAGAACTAATCTGAAACTGATGAGCACTACTCAGTATGAAAGCGGGAAAGCAGTATTGCATTATAAACCGGTAAGATGAATAAAAGAAAATGAGTAAAAAATTTGTGCAACCAAAAGGTTTCATTTAAGTTTGCAGTTCAGGGTAAATTTTTATTTGAATAAAAAGAAGAATTATTATTGTTTAATACTTTGGCCAATGAACCAGCCAGCTAAAGACATCGATACCTATATAGCGCTGCAGCCGGAAGAGGAGCGGGCAGAACTTGAAGCGCTCCGGCGCATTATCAAATCAGTGGCTCCGGAGGCTGAGGAAGTGATCAGTTATGCAATGCCGGCATTTAAGTTTCATGGCATGCTGGTGGGATTTGCGAATGCCAAAAATCATTGGGGATTGTATCCGTGGACAGGGAGGACAGTGGATCAGTTTGCCGAAGAGCTGAAGGGGTATAGTACTACCAAGGGGGCGATTCACCTGGCAAAAAATAAGCCATTGCCTGTGGCGCTGATAAAAAAGATAGTGAAGCACAGGCTGAAGGAGAATATTGAAATTGAAATGGCTAAAATAACTTTTAAAAAGAGTACTAAAAAATGAGGCTATGCAAAAGATAACACCTTTCTTATGGTTCAACAACAACCTGGAAGAAGCAGTAGATGTATATGTTGCTTTGTTCAGCAATTCAAAAATACTGAGCATGCACCGTGCACCAGGCGCGGCACCGGGCGAAAAGGGCAGGGCATTTACTGCCACCTTCAGCCTGGGCGATCAGGAGTTTTATGCGCTGAACGGCGGGCCGATGTATAGTTTTTCTCCGGCCACATCGTTTTTTGTGGAGTGTGAAACCGGGGAAGACGTTGACAGGCTCTGGAAAGGGCTCGGTGAAGGTGGCACGGTTTTTATGGACCTGAATAAATACCCGTTCAGTGAAAAGTATGGCTGGGTGCAGGACCGGTTTGGTATTTCGTGGCAACTGATGCTTACTAAGGGGAAACAAAAAATTTCGCCATGCCTGATGTTTGTGAAAGAAGTGGCGGGAAAGGCAGAGCAGGCAATACAATTTTACAGCAGACTATTTAAAAATTCAGAGACACAAATGATAGCCCGGTATGAGGAAGGGGAAGGAGGGCATGTGGGGTCAATCAAACACGCTTCGTTTTCTCTTGATGGGGTAACATTTAAGGCCATGGACAGCCATATGGAGCATCTGCATGTGTTCTCTCCTGCCATATCTTTTTTTGTGAACTGCACGACGCAGGAGGAGGTGGATTTCTTCTGGGATAAATTATCGGAAGGAGGTAAGACAAGTCGCTGCGGCTGGCTGGATGATCAATTCGGTGTGACATGGCAGATTGTACCTGATACGCTGGGAAAACTGATGTACGATAAAGACCGTATAAAGGCAAAAAGGGTGATGGATGCCATGATGAAGATGACAAAGCTTGACATCAAGGGACTGGAAGACGCGTATAATGAGCAATAGAAATAAAAATCGAATATTTTTCAAAGCAATCAACAACCTAAAACAATGGCAATACTCAACACTTACCTGAACTTTCAGGGTAATGCAGAAGAAGCGTTTAATTTTTACAAATCGGTATTTGGCGGGGAGTTTTCAGCTATTATACGATTTAAAGATATGCCCGCCGCAGGTAATGTAGCGCCCGGTGAGGAGGATAAATTAATGCATGTGGCCCTACCTGTAGGCAACGGCAATACACTGATGGCAACCGACCTGCTCGAGTCGCACGGACACACGTTGAAGACGGGCAACAATTATACCATTTCCCTGACCCCGGCGAGCATGGATGAAGCCAATCATTTCTTTAACGGGCTCTCGGCAGGCGGCAAGGTAATGGCGCCACTTAAAAAAGAGATGTGGGGCGCTTATTTCGGGATGTTCTTTGACAAATTCGGTGTTCAGTGGATGATCAATTATGATGACCGGCAGGTGCAATAACCGGCGATAAAAGAGAAATTGCCATGGTTGAAGTGTTTAAAACAAATATTCAGGAAGAAAGCCAATCGGATAAAATGGTGCAACTGTTACTGCACCATTTTCCCGATAGCAGGATCAGTTTCGACCTGGAGGATTGCGATAAAATATTGAGAGTGGAAGGTGATGAGGTATGTCCGGTAACAATTATTAAAATGCTTCGCGGCAGAGGATTTGATTGCCTGGCGCTTGATTAACAGACTGTAGAAAAACATAATTATTTTATGAGCACAATGAGCATTGCTGTTTGAAAATTAAGGATATTATTTGTAATATTAGGCCGATTCAAAACCTGAATAAAATGAAAATACTGAAAAAAATTCTGATCATTGTTGCTGTTATATTGATTATACCTGTGGTATTATGTGTTATAGCTCTGTTTATTTCGAAGGATTTTGCAGTTGAGCGCGGCATTACCATTAACAGGCCGAAGCAGGATGTATTCAATTACATTAAGTTTATTAAAAACCAGGACAATTACAGCAAATGGATGGCAATGGACCCGAATGCCAAAAAGACCTATACCGGCACTGATGGCACTGTTGGATTTGTGTCGGGATGGGAGAGCAACAATAAAGAGTTGGGTACCGGAACACAGACCATCCGGACGATTGCCGAGGGGGACAGCCTGGTTGTGGACCTTCATTTTATCAAACCATTTGACAACAAGGCAACCGGGTATATGATTACCAGTGATGAAGGTGGCAAAACGAAGGTTAGGTGGGGTATGCGCGGAAATATGCCTTACCCGTTCAATGTCATGAAGCTGTTTATGAACATGGAAAAGGCGGGAGGTGATGACCTGGGCACCGGGCTGGCCAACCTGAAGGCGCTGCTGGAGAAATAATGACTACAGCCATACAAAAAACAGCTTACGCAAAGGCGCATGGGCGCAATTTCTGGTACCGGAGAAACACAAAAAAATAAACGGGCAAGGCTACCTGTTCAGTAATCAGGTAGTATATCAGTTGCGTCTCTATATGGATTACTCCATCATCTGGCCTATCATTTCTTTGAGCAGTTCGCGGTCGTCGGTGGTGTTTTTTATGCCTACTGCCATAGTGCTGTATTTGCCCAGCAGCATCAGGCAGCGTTCCACCCGGGGCAGCGGCCAGTGGCGGGTTGCGGCCATGATATTTTTCACAAAAAATGGTGACATGCCTATTGCAGCGGCAGCATCTTTATCTGTTTTGCCCTGCACAAAACAAGCCAGGTAAAGCCTGTTGAAATGCATATAAAAAGCTGCGGTAACCAGCGGCATGGGCGCAGCCTTGGTATTGGCAATAAAGTAGCTCAGCATGCGGTAAAACTTATCGGTATCGCCACTAGTAAGTACTACCGGAAAGTCGAAAATGTTGTACTCCTTACTGATGCCAATGTACTTCTGGATATGGGCTGTTGTGAGCGCTTTTTCGTCCGGGATATTGATACGTACTTTCTCTATTTCATTCACAATTTTTTTAAGGTCGCCACCCAGGTAAGATGCCAGTATCTCGGCTTCCTGAACGCCGATGTGAAAGTTGATTTCCTTGCCATGCTCCATGATCCAGGCAGGGAGGTTGTCTTCTTTTATTTTATCGGATGTGAACCGGATGCCCTTGTCTTTGATGCGTTTTGCAAACCGGGTGGTACCATCAACTTTTTTGAACGGATGCTCAATAAGGAAGATAGTAGTGGGTGATGGTTTTTCGATATAGGCAATGAGGGAATTGAGTCCTTTAATATCATCTTTACCTCCCTTAAGTGAGCCGGCATCTTTGAGTATTACCACCTGCTTATCGGCAAACATGGGAAACCTGCGGCAGGCATTCACTACATCGCTCCATTCGGCATCTTTGCCATAAAGCACCATGAGGTTGAAATCGCGCTCAGCGGGGCTGAGTATGTTGTTTTCGAAGTAGCCGGTGATCAGATCAAGATAATAAGGTTCTTCCCCGTCTATAAGGTAAACAGGGGCAAACTGCCTCATATGTAATGTCTGGAAGAGTTTCTTTAGTTCGGCGTTCATTTTTTAGAGGCTCAATGGCTTAATGTGCAAATGTGCGAATAAAATGGGAGAAACGGATAAACGCAGAGACCGTTGACGACGCAAAGAGACACAGAGACATGAAAGGCACTATATGTGGCTCAATGTAAGAATAACTTAAGTATACTGGCATACATTTTTCATTCTAATCAAATATTCTTCCGGTTATCAAACAACACCTCATATTGCTGTTCGATATTGTGATGAAAAGACGAAGGCAATTGAGCCCAATCCCTTAATTCCACCAGGATGGGAATATTGCTTTCCTTAATTTTTTCATATAGACCGGCTACTACAGCAACAGGCAATGGGGAAAGATTTGGACCACGCATTACCAGGTCGAGGTCGCTGCCGCTGTGGGCAGTGCCATTAACCCGGCTGCCATAGGCCCATACCTCCACAGGTAAGTTTTTTACGGTAGCAAAAATATGCAGCAGTGTTTGTTTGTCTTTTTCCCTTATCAGCATTTCATTCTTCATTTAATCGCCTGATTTCAGCAGCAAGCGCATTTGCATCGGCAATAAACCGGGGCAAAAGTACAACTGTTTCTTCGGCAAAGTTAGCGCCATAATCATGTGCAGTACTACTGCGGTTATCGCGGTATTGCAACCATCTTTCACATTCCTCGTCAGTTATAATATTTCGCAAAACAGCATGACGGAATACATCTTTGAATATCAACCTGTCCACCTCTCTGGACGAATGAAAATAGGGTTTCAGCCCTTTCCTGAGTAGTTTGCCGCTTTGCTCCAATATTGATTCAAACTCTTTGATACAGGCTGAACGGTACATATCGTAATCTATATTTTCAGGATCGGCCCTATTAAGCAGGGTGAGCGCCTTATTCAGGGTCGCAATGCATCGCTCCAAATAGGTAATATCTATTTTCATACTTCAAATTTCGTAAAGTTATTTATTATTGGAGTATTAAAAGAATATCAGTTCATTAAGCACAATATTTCCTCAGAAACACCGTTACATTTAATATAATCTGTAACTTTATATCTCTAAAATGAGCCACTATGAAGAAAAAGTCAATCGTGCTATTCTGCTGCGTGATTATGGCATTATGTGCCTGCAAAAAAAGCAGTGTATCTACTCCGGCTTCGGACCTGGAAGGGAGCTGGATGATGACCAAAAAGTATATTGATACAACGGGAAGGGGTATTATAAACACATCAGTGGTGTATACTTATACCAGCGATCCTACCAATGTGTATGTGTTTAATACCGATGGCCACTATAGCTTCCCGAATCCTTTAGGGGTACTTGGTACTTATACCTGGACATTTGCAGACAACAATACCTTTCTGAAACTTACCGATTGGCCCTTTGGCAGCGAGAACCAGAAAATACTGCAGCTTACATCTACTACTCTGGAGCTGGAAGATACATCGGTTGCGGTTGCTTCGGGTAATGTTACAATCTGGAGCTTTTATTCTAAATTGTAAAAGGGCGAGGGTATCCGGGCTTGTGTTAAGGAGCTATTTCATATTTACTGATTATACTTTCTTAACTACACTTGATTCTGCCACGGGCTGCTGCAATTGCCGCCATAACAGGGCTGACTGCAGCACTATTGCTATGCTACCGTTGATCTGGAATGAGGTGGCGATACCCCACCTGGAAACCATAAAACCGGTAACAAGCGTGCCCAAAGATACACCTGAATACATAGCCAGCTGGTAGAGGCTTGTGATCCGGCC
Source organism: uncultured Bacteroidota bacterium (assembly GCA_903835005.1). Taxonomy (GTDB): domain Bacteria; phylum Bacteroidota; class Bacteroidia; order Chitinophagales; family Chitinophagaceae; genus Nemorincola. Next base: position 12,187 of record CAILLK010000070.1, read on the forward strand.
CCTGAGTTTATCGGCGGCGTTTTCCTGGAGAAAGGTATTGACTGAGATATTGGCCGATATCTGGGTGATACCGCAAAGAACCAGAATGAGACCTAACAGCAGAAATGAGTGCAGCAGCGCCAGAATTATGAGCAGCATGCCCTGAAAGACTGCCATAGCAGAAGCAAACTTATTGCGCCCGAAGGAGCCGCTGAACTGAAGAAAAGTGACCCCGGCGCCAATAAGGCCTCCAGCTCCGAAGGCGGTCATGGCCCAGCCATAATCGCTCACGCCTGAGTGAAACACATCCCTGATGAGTATAGGACAAAAGGTAATGAGCGGGCCACAGAAGAAGTTGGCGGCGAGTACGGTCATGAGTGGCAACCGGATGGTGTGAATGTGCAGCAGGTCGCGGATTTCGCGCCACTGATCAACAGGCTTTGACTGAATGGTTTCTTTGCGGATTCTGGCCTTATTGCGCGGATAAACATACCAGATGGCTATGAGAAATGGAAAATAGGATATGGCATTGGCACTGAAACAGGCCACACCCCCGTAGCGGGCTATGACAACACCTGCTATAACCGGACCGAGTATGCGCGACAGATTGAACTGGGTGGAATTGAGCGACACCGCTCGGGATATATCTTTATGGTCAACCAGTGACGGGATTATGGTTTGGAAGGAAGGATTGGAAAGTGCATCGGTGAGGCCAACGATAAATGATATAACAATGATCATCCAAACGTGCAGCCAACCTTTGACGAGCAGCACAACCAATGCTGCCACAAAGAAAAACTGGATAACCTGGAAAAAAATAGTGACCTTTTTGCGGTCGTAGCGATCGGCCAGCACGCCTCCGGGCAGCGTGAAGAGGATAGCGGGAAAAGTGGTTGCAAAGCCGGTGAAACCCACCCAGAAGGCGGAATTGCTGAGACTGAGCACCAGCCAGGGCTGTGCTACCAGCTGCATCCAGCTGCCAATATTAGACAACAGGCTGGATACCCAGAACAATATGTATCTCCAGGAGAGAAAATAGCTTTTGGCTGGTTGTTCGGGTTCTGTTGCCATTTTTAATGAGTGCCTGCGGATGTTGTTTTATTTCCTTGCGAAGTTCGGTTATAAAGCTTGTGCCTGCCTGAATTTTGTAATGAAATATTTCATGAGGAGGCGAAACTGTAAAGATTTATAAACAGCATGCCCTAAAAATCAAGGTCGCTAAGCCACCAATACTGCCTGAAATGATTTATTTTGACAGGGATAATCTGCAGTAATTGCCTGTTTATTCAGATCAGATTTCTTCCAGCACGTTATCTTCCACTTCTTCCATTTTGTTCATTTCCTTTTTATTGAGGTAATCTCTGCGCAGATGGCCGGAGAAAGCAGCTGCAATAATGAGCGCTATAATACCCTGGCACAGCAACGCATCGGGCGCGCCCACCAAGGTGGATACGGCGCCTATAAGCAGACTGCCCAGGGGCAGCATACCAAAGTAGGCCATAGCCACATAACTCATCACCCGGCCCCGCATGTTTTTGTCGGATGTGACCTGTATGATGGTCATGATAATAGTGGTTTGCGACATCATGCCAAACCCGGTAATGGTGGCGAATAGCATGGCGAGCGGAAAATAACTGATATGTGAAAACAGCATGAGGAAGGTGCCAAAGATGATGGTATTGATGAGCAGTACCAGCTTAAGATCTGTGCCGGGCCTGAGGGATGCCAGGAATACCGAGCCGCAAATAGCGCCCAGGCCAATAAAGCTGTTGATATACCCAAAAGTGGCTGCATCGCCATTAAAGATGACTTTGGCAAATACGGGCAGGAGTGTGTTGTAGGGCAGCACCAGCAGGCCGCTGAGCGCCAGCATGAGCATTATGACATTGATAGATGGTGTGCTCCGGAGGTAAACGAAGCCTTCCCTGAGTTCGCGGGCTACCTTCTTTTTTACGGTGGGCGCTATGTAGGGAGGCAATTTCATAAGCAGCAGCGAGGTGATGACGGCTGCAAAGCTGAGTGCATTGATGCTGAAACAAATGCCCGCGCCGAATTTCTGGAGTATAATACCCGACAGGGCGGGGCCTATGAGCCGCGCAAGGTTGACCATTGATGAGTTGAGCGCAAGGGCATTGGGCAAGTCGGCTTTATCGGTAACCATTTCGTGCACCATGGGTTGCCTTGCAGGTACATCGAAAGCATTGATCACACCCAGCATCACGCTGAGGGTGAGTATCTCCCATACCTGGTATTTGCCGGTGAGTGCGAGTAAGGCCAGGAGCACGGCTTGCACCATAGAGAGCACCTGGGTAAGCAGTAATACCTTGTAGCGGTTGTAGCGATCGGAGGCGATACCACCGAGCAATGAGAGGACAAATGACGGGAACTGGGTGGCAAATGCGGTAAGTCCCAGCATAAATGGAGAGCCCGTCATGGTAAAGACAACCCAGCTTACGCCTGTGCGCTGCATCCAGGTGCCTATCAGTGAAACCGACTGGCCTGAGAAATACAGGCGGTAGTTATAATTTCTGAAAGCGTTGAATGTGGTGATGCTCATGGCGTGGGGGCAAAGGTCGGGAATTTGAGGATGGGAATTTAATGTGCTGGAATTTTACCATGAAGGGCACAATGGATAAGACACAAGGGGCACTAAAGAGGAGTTTGCTCATAAATAGTGTTTATTAACTCATCCTCGCAAAATTTTTCCTACTGTGATAACCGATAGTGGAACTGTTTCGGCTATGCGTAATTGGTATGTTCCGAAAGAGGAATAGACATCATCGGGGCAAGTAGTGCAAGGTGGTTTGGGTAATCACTATACTAAATTCAACCCCGTTGGGTTGGTTCCCTCTATTATGCTACCACCGGTATTACCGGCGGCTAATGATATTAAACCCTATCGGGCTTTCTTAATTTAACGATTGGATTGAAAATCCCGACCAGCGAGGCGCTGCATTTGCGTATAAATGCGAACAAGGGGATAATAATTATGGCATTTTGAAGTGGTAGCGGTTATCACATAGTAGCGCCGGGGACTCTCCTTATTTTGAATTTTTATCGGATTAGCAGGCAAGCCCGATAGCCTTCCAACTCTCCAACGGTGCCACCGCCACTGAACCAACCTAGTACCACAACTGCCGGGACAACAACCTTTCTGATCCGGTATTTTTCGGGTTAGTATTTCAGGAGTGGAAAATTAACAACTTATAACAACTGCATGTCTTATTTTCATACCTTGGATTTCAGGTCTAAGTGAAGTTTTCAAAATAATTCGTACAATCTTACCCGTTCTTTTCCAGTTTCCTTCGTTGTAACAATCTTGAAATAATGCATTATTCGCAGAATTTTCGCCTCGATAAACTGAAAAATAACTTCGCAATATTGCAGGAATTATTATGAAAGCTTCGCTAAATACTTATTACCTGAGACTACAGACTAAAAATGAACTGGAAACAAATAAAATGGAAACTGCGGTATGGATGGCAGTATTTTCCGTTTACGGTAAATACGGTCTTGTGTGTGGGGGCGGCATGGTATGCCTGGTACCTGCTTTATACGCCTGTGCCCAAGGGTGAGGAGCCATCGGCACTGATACCATTTATAAAGCTGATGGGCAAGATGAGTTTTGTGTTTCTGATAGTGCTGGCAGTATTGTCGCTTATCAGCACGCTGTTCAGCTATTTTTACTATTTATATATGCGGTCGGTGAAGGGTTCGGTGCTACAGGTAGAGTTTACTACCGAGACGAGGAAGGGAAAGACGAGCAGGCTGTATGTGAATGCCCGGCTGAATGATGTGATAAGGCCGAGGCTGGGATTTGTGAAGGCCCGGCTGTATTATGATGATAATGTGTTTACTGATTTTTTCGGACTGCTCTCGAACAAGCGGAAGGCGCAGAACCTGATACCGGAGGCTATTACGGGGCGCAGCAGGATTAGTCTGCCTGATATAAAGGAGTATGACCTGAAGGGTGGTTTTATCTACTTCCAGGATATGCTGCACCTGTTTCGCCTGGCAGTGGCGCAGCCGGTAAGCGGGCATTTTTATCAGCCGCCGGTATTGCAGGAGGCTATGGATGCTGAGGTGTTTCCGAAGAAGACGGAGACCATGGATGTGCGCATAGAGCAACTGCGGAAGGTGGAGGGGGAACACCTGAACTACAAGGATTTTGAGGCGGGTGATGATGTGCGACGTATAGTGTGGAAGGTATATGCCAAGAACCGCGAGCTGGTGGTAAGGGTGCCTGAACTGCATGAGCCTTATGCATCGCACCTCTATTTTTACGCCAGTTTTTATGCGTCGGTGAAATCATCGTGGATGGATGATGGCTACCTGAAGGAGATGCTGAACCACTACAAAAACCATGTGTGGACCATATATGATACACTTGCCCACAAGGAGTGGCAGATGCGGTATATACCCGACCAGAGTTTTCATATTCCGGAATCGGCCAATGAGGATGAGAAGACGGCCCTGACCATCAGTAACAGCAAGTGGCATAAGGATAACGGGCTTGCGCAATATTTTAACCCTAAGAGCGGGACGGTATTGTGCATATCGTCGCTGACAGACCCTGTGGAACTGAAGAATATGCTGGAGCGCTGCGATCAGAGTACCGTGGTGTATTTTGTGAAACTATCGAACATACTGAAGAGCTATGCCGCGCTGAACCTGCTGATGCGGCTGATCATAAGGCCTCCGCAGGACCGGCTCTCGAAGCTACGGGCACGGTGGACCTTCTCGCCCATGCGGGTGCAGATACAAAAGCGGGAGAAGGAGATAGAGGAGTTGCTCAATAAGAGTAATGTAGTGAGCGGGGTGCTGTGAGTAATTTCTTACTATGCTTTTACAAAAGCCGCAGGCGGATTGTCCATCTCATCAAAACCTATCATCCTGTTCAGGTCGGCATCCCATACTTTTAGTTTGAGGCAGGCAATCATATCCCGTGGTTTCAGGGTGGTTACTTTGGCTTTTTGCAATTCGGGAATGGCGGCCATAGCTTCGGGTAAGCGATAGAAGGGGATTTTGGAATTGAGGTGATGGATATGGTGGAAACCGATATTGGCTGTTACCCATTGCATGAACGGATTCAGTTTCATAAAGCTGGACGATTCCAATGCGGCATCGGTATAGGTCCAATCGGCATTTTTTCTGAAAACAACTCCCGGGAAATTATGCTGCGCATAAAACAGATAGGCGCCCAGCATTTGTGAAAGGAAGAAAGGCAGAAAAAAGGTAAGGAAAAAAGTAAGGAAGCTGAATTCGATCCAGATAAAAGCGCCGATAGAAAAATGCAAGATTAGCACCACCAGTGAATCCCAGTGCCGGCGGGGGCTGCTGAGAAATGAGGAGATACACATGCCAAACATAAATGTGGTGAAATAGGCAAAGAACATATTTATGGGGTTGCGGATGGCGAGGTAAACCATCCGTTCGTTCCTGGTAGCATCATTAAATTTCTGCCGGGTCATAATAGGGAATGAACCGATACTGGCGCTGAATAATTTGGCATTATGATTATGGTGATGGTCGTGAGAACGCTTCCAGATATTGGGCGGCGTGATCATATAAATACCGAAAATGGTGAATATGATATTGGCAACCCATGATTTACGGAGAATGGTATGGTGCTGATAGTCGTGGAAAATAATAAAGAAACGGGCCAGCATGCCAGCGGTAGCTAAACTGCAGATTACCTGGCCAATCAGGTTGGTATATTGAAATTGAATCTTGTCTTTATAACCCAGATAGAGGCCACCGGCAATAGAGCCGGCAAGCAAAAAAAACGAAGTAAGCGTATGCCACCAGCTCTTCCACCTTATTTCTTTAGCAAAAGGCTTGGTAGCCAGAATCAGTTCTTTTCCAGTAAGCATGTGCAAATTTAAGCAACATTCATAAATAATAAAAACAGCGGGCGGGGAATGGGTGTTAAAACTACGGCTATTGGCATATACTAATAGAAATCAATTATATAGTGTATTGATAAAATCAGTATCTACCAGTCATTTCTTGTGAGAATCAACCGGCAGATAAAATAATAAATAATGCACCAGGCAACGGCGGTTATGGCATATATGTTCATAGAAATCTCCTGGCCCATACCCATCATTTTACCAGCCATCTGCATTAAGGGGAAGGGCAACAATTCATCGCTGGATTGCAGCATGAGGAGATTTCCATAGGGTTTATCGGCAAAGTGATTGATAATGCTTCTTAAAATGTTTTCAATAATCATAGAATATAAGAGGAAAAGGCCGATGGCCAGACCACTTCGCCGGACCAGAATAGCGATGAGCAGTGCAAAGCCAAGATAATCGAGCGACAATATAAAAAAGTAGCCCACCTGACTGAAATGGCCGAACAAGCCATAGAGGTAGCCTGAATTAAGCCAACCGAAAAGCATGCCAAGGAGGAACAGATAAAGCGTAGCAACAATAGCCAGGGCAAAAACTACCAGCACTTTGGCATGAAAAAACTGCAGCCGGCTCCAGCCATCAATAACATTCTGCCTGTTTGTGCGGAAAGAATATTCATTGGTAGTGAGTATAATAACCAGTATAGATATAAACAGTATGAAAATACTGCCCCACCAACCCAGGTTGCCCCATACTTCGGGAAAGGTATATGCTGAATTTAAAAAATTGATGCCATTCTTGCCGCCACCCATTTTAATAAACCCATGAGCTATTTCGTAATTCCACAATGGCATCAGCAGCAAAAACAGCCCAGCCAGGATCCAGAAGGTGCGGTAACGTTTTATTTTAAGCCATTCTGTAGTAAGCAGGTGAAACATAGTTGATGCAATTAATTGGTTAGCTCCATAAATTTAGATTCAAGACTCTTCTTTTTAATTAAGAGATGCGACAATATGATTCCTTTACTGATACAGTATTCATTTACTTTAATGGCATCAATCCCTGGCTCGCATAGTAATTGAAATTTGTTTTCTGCAGGTGTAATCTTTTTTATTCCGGGCATGGATTGCATTGTAATCCGGAGATTATTCATATCCGGTGCGGCAATTTCTATCTGGTCTTCACTGAGGAGCACTTCGTTGACCGGGCCATTGAGTAAAAGGTTGCCTCTTTTAAGGATAGCCACATGGGTGCATACTTTTTCCACCTCATCGAGCAGATGACTGGCGATGATTACAGTGAGACCCTCTTTATTGAGTTTGCGAATCAGTTCTCTTATTTCGGCAATACCGGCCGGGTCGAGGCCGTTGGTGGGCTCATCGAGCACCAGTACCTTGGGTGAGCCCAGCAGGGCCGCGCCTATAGCCAGTCGTTGCTTCATGCCCAGAGAGAAGGACTGGAACTTACTGTCTTTACGTTCGAGAAGGCCCACCTGTCTGAGTACACGTTCCCGGTCGGCCAAACCATGTTGCTTAATGGCAGCTGATATTTCCAGGTTGTTGTATGCCGAAAGGTAGTGGTAAAAATTGGGTGTTTCGAGCAGGGATCCTATCTGCTTGCGGGCCTCTGCATGGCTACTGCCTCCAAACCAGCTGAACGAGCCTTCATTGGCCAGCAGCACATCGAGCATTATGCCCAGCAAGGTGGTTTTACCGCTGCCATTAGGGCCCAGTATACCATAAACACTTCCTTCAGGAACATCGAATGAAACACCTTTTAAAGCCTGAACAGGGCCATAGGATTTAGAGATATTTTGTATGGAGAGGATGGGTGGCAAATGGCAATATTTTATTAAAGATAGAAAATCCGGGAAATATTGGGATATTAAAACATCATTGGGATGCAATTCTAAAATTCGCTTATGTTTTACACGAATGTCCCAGCCTGTGGGTATAGCTCAGACACTTTAATAAGTAAGAAATCATATTTCTATCTTTGCAGTTGGGTAGCAGTATAATGAGCATTTTCAGGATTATCTCAAAACAGGAAACAAAACAATCAGTGAATGTTTACGAAGAAAGATCTGAACAAATATATAGCAGACTACATTGCGGAATGTAACAAGCTCGGGGTGCACTTTAAAAAAGTAATCCTTTTTGGTTCTTATGCCCGTAATACGCCTCACGAATGGAGTGATGTAGACCTGGCACTTGTATCAGATGATTTTACCGGAATGAGGTTAGACGACAGAGGTAAAATTGGCCGAGCAAACATAAAGTTTGTGGATATAGAACCACATATATTCAACTCAGCTTATTTTGAAGAAGGAGACCCATTTATTGAGGAAATAATAAAAACGGGCAAGGAAATAAAGCTTAATCAAAGAGTTTGAATTCCGACCTTAACCTCCTGATTACTGTTTTGTTTCAGCAATGGGGAGACTTAGTGAAGTCTCGTACCAAAGTTAATATTTGTTTAGTATTTCTAAATGAAAACAAGATTTTCTAAAGAAAATAATTTACCTTTATTCCCACCTTTTTATGAGTAATGGTTATTTTATCCTACAGACCAGTACAGGACTTTTCTGCCAAGCATGCAGAAGCCAAATCATCACTGGATGAGTGGTTTGAAAAATGTGAAAGGATGCAATGGGCAAGTTTTCATCAAATGAAGCGTACTTTTAATTCTGTAGATGCAATAGGTAATGAAAGGTATATTTTCAATATTGGCGGCAATAAATACAGGGTTGTAGCCATTATCCATTTTCGGGTAAGGACAATGTACATTAAATGGGTGGGCACCCATAGCCAGTATGATGATATTGATCCCATAACCGTAAACGATTATTAAATGTAGTATATGAAAAAGGACGTAACCAGTAAAGAACCGACAAAATCAATTAAAAGCAGCAACAGCTCTGTAAAGAGAAATAAAAGAATAGTTATGACGCATGGCGATGATTATAACTTAGAAACCGGGGTTCCGGTGAAAATCTCATCCATACCTGATATCGCAAATGAGGCTGAATTTAGGGTTGCCATGCAAGAAATAAATGAAATAATGAGCAAGGGTGAAGGTAATCTGACTCGGGCCGAAACAAAAAGACTGAGCGTTTTATCTCTTTCTGTAAGAAATTTTGACCGTGCAACCTATTCCATAGAACGTCCTAAAACATTAGGGTCTGCGCTGGACCTGCAAAAATATCAAAGAGGCTGGAAACAAAGACAGTTAGCGCAGGCCCTGGGTGTGAGTGAGGCAAAGCTATCATTAATCATCAGTGGCAGGCAAAAACCAGACATTATATTACTGAAGGCCATGCATGAAAAATTGGGAATAGATGGGAATTTTATTCTGGAAGTTATTTAGGTCCTTTCTATTAGAAATCTTTACAATTTTTACACGGCACATTGGATATTATTTCCATTTTGAAAAGTTTGCCGGGGTGAATTAAAATAAAATCATTAATAATCACGTTTGTTCATTACTGAAATGCGTTTTTATGAAATTATATATTATCTTTCTTGTATGTTTTATTGCTTTGTCTCCGGCATTGCAGGCTAAATCGGATCTGGATAAAAAAGGTGTCAGGGGTAAAGTGGCCATATTGAAAGAAACATCTGTTACGATACCTGAAGTGAAACATTATGCCTGTATACTGCGGGCAAGACCTGAAAAGAAATACCAGACAGTGCGCACAACCCATTTACTGGATGAAAATGGTAACCAGGCGCTTTGCGATCATTATAACTTTGAAAACGGCCTTATAGTGCATTGCTACTGGAAATACAATGCGGCCAGGTATAAAACCGAATCAATAACCCGGGGCAGTGATAATAGTCTGTTATCGAGAGTTGTTTATAAATACGATCAGGACGACCTGCCGGTGGGGATCAGCTACTATAATGCCAATGACAGCCTGACCTACTACTTTGATGAAACAGGGCAAGGCTTAAGGAATGTAAATACAGAATATAATTTTGACGGGCAGGGTAAACTTAGGGAAGAAAATTTATACAATGCTGATGGTAATTTTATAAGGAGATTGCCAAATAATTTATATGCCTCGGATGCAGATGATATCTTTGCAGATAAAGGAATTGAGCAACTTCAGGATAAAATTAACCCGGATGGAAGTATCAGGGCGAGAGTGAAACGGGTTTTTACTTATGATAAAGACGGCAGTATAGCCAGCGAAATGATATACAGGTATGAACAATTTGACGCTGAGGGCAACTGGCACAAAGCAATCAGTTGGAAAGTTAATGATAATGACGACCGCACTGAACCCATAGTTTTTATTACCAGCCGGGAAATCAGTTATTACCACTGACAGCCGAATTACACCCATTCTGTAGCAATGCCTGAATTGAAGTAAAAAATCAGGATAACCTGATAATTAATGATTTTATTGCTACCTTTATTTTATAAATTATAGTATGAAAAAGCTGTTCCTTATTCTGCTGCTTATACCTGTATTGGCTGAGGCGCAAACAATTAAGGCCTCAAATTCCACCGACCTGCTAAGTGCTACAGGCGTAATATTGCTTGATAGCACCGGGCAGTCTTTAAATAATAAAGCGCTTATTGTTGTTGATGGGGTAATCATGAACCAGAAAGAGCTAATAAGTTTGGGTAATAATCCGAGTGCTGGTGCCCCTGATCCCGAATCAATAGCTGTAATCGACGGAGTCAGCGCGATGTCGATATATGGCTCAAGAGGCGCCAATGGCGCAATAATTATTGCTACAAAAAAGCAAATGAAATAAATAAGATCAGTAATCGTAATAAAAAATACTCAAAACCTGTTGATTTGGGGAAAAAACTTTCAGTTCGGAATTTGTGAAAAGTTCTTAATTGAAAGAATATTCATCAATTATATCCCTACCCTTAACTTCGAAATATCAGCAATTCGCTTTTCGGCCATGCGCATGACGGCAAGCCGGGAGTGTACATTTTTTAAAAGGCAAAATTACAGAGACTTTAATTCACTAAACATAATCTGTAATAATTAATTTACGGGTTTTCGCAAATAATTATCTAAGGATCCTTCCACTTTTATTATTCTGCTTTTATCTATGCTTTTTATATGGTCAAAGCATATTTCTCCGGGCTTGCCCTTAAAATTAGTTCTTAATCGTGATGGATAATTTTTTAGTGCTGAGGTTAGAGGGGCAACCAATAATGTATCAAGATGTTTATTCATTACATTTGGGGAAATAATAAGGCATGGACGAGTTTTACTTATTTCCCTACCTTTTACCGGATCAAGATTTACCAGTATAATATCCCACTTTTTATAGTTTTTATGCAATGCCATCCTGCAGAGTTATGTCCCATTCCTGAAATTCAGCATCAGAAGCAGTATCTGAGGCTAAAAAGAGTTTATCCCAATCTTCTAAGGGTGCTACTTCATTGGCACTGCGGATAAGTATTCCGTCCTTTGTCTTTTCAAGCACCACATCCGTCCCTAAAGTTTCCAAATAATCTTCAGGGATACGAATCCCCTTAGCATTACCTACTTTTACAACACTAGTGTGATAAGACAGATTGTTCATATCACAAAAATAAGAAAAATCAGGCAAAATCAGGTGGCTTACAAAATATAAAATCCCGCATTCGCGGGGCTCATTGTTTTGGAAACAACCCACTTTTTAAATTCCAACTCTCAGGTTGGCAATATCAGCAATTCGCTTTTCGGCCATGCGCATAGCGGCAAGCTGGGTGTGTACATTTTCTTTTTCAGCCAGGGCGAAAATATCGAGTGTGCGCTGGTATATTTTGGCTACGGTGTTGAGGGCGCGGTCGCGGTTATAGCCATCAATCTCAATACTTATATTAATAATGCCGCCGGCATTGATGAGGAAGTCGGGCACATAAATAATACCTTTTTCCACCAGCATAGGGCCATGCACATTTTCATCTTCCAACTGGTTATTAGCAGCGCCGGCAATAACCGGGCACTTCATTTTATTAATGCTGGAGGTATTCACAGTAGCTCCCAAAGCACAAGGGGCATAAATATCAAATTCGCGGTCGAAAATATTGTCATTGGAAATGATCTCTATAGCCGGATATTTTTGTTTTGCCTGTACCAGTTTTGCCTCAAAAATATCGCATACCAAAACTTTGGCATCTTCGCCGGTGAGGTAACCCATGAGGTATTGCCCCACGTTGCCGGCGCCTTGTACCAATATCTTCTTACCGGTAAGGCTGTCATTGCCCCATGCTTTTTTAGCGGCGGCCTTCATGCCCATGTATACGCCATAGGCAGTAAGTGGTGAAGGATCACCGCTGCCACCACTATATTCAGGTTTGCCGGTAACGAACTTTGTTTCCATGCCAATAAACTCCATATCGGCCGATGAGGTGTTTACGTCTTCGGCAGTAATGTATTTACCATTGAGATTGTTAACAAACTTACCATACCTGCGCCAATAAGCTTCGCACTTCAGTTTAGCAGCATCGCCTATCAGCACTGCTTTACCACCACCCAGGTTCAAACCGCTTATAGCTGATTTATAGGTCATACCGCGGCTCAGGCGCAGTGCGTCTGTAAGCGCCTCGGTATGGTTATTATAATTCCACAACCGGGTGCCACCCAATGAAGGGCCAAGCGTGGTATTATGAATAGCTATAATAGCGTTGAGGCCGGTATGGGGATCCTGGCAAAAAACCACCTGCTCGTGGCCCATTGATTGCATTTGTTCTAATACGGATGGCTGCATTAAAGATTTTTAAGGATGCAAAAGTAAGATTTTGCAGTCAAGATTTTATGATTTTGGTTGGATTCCTCAAAAATGAAATGCGATTTCATATAATTAAAAAATAGCATGTATTGTTGCCAGCAAATAATAGCTCTATTGTGACCGGTATATGTAAAGAGGGAACCGGATCAGCGGCCCCCCTTTAATTGCAAATTGTCTGGTTTCTTAATTCAGTACAAACCTTATAGGAATGGAGTAGTAAACTTTAACCGCTGTTCCGTTATTTCTGCCGGGCTTCCATTTCGGCATGCTGCTCACCATTCTCAGCGCTTCTTCATCGCAGCCGCCACCTATGCTCCTTACTATTTTAGCGCCGGAAACAGAACCATCTTCATTAACTACAAATTGTATTACCACCTGGCCTTCTATGCCCTCGCTTCTGGCAATTTCGGGATACTTAAGGTGATTACCGATCCAGGCATTCAGGTCGCCATCAAATTGGGGCATTTGCTGCACCCATTTTACCGGTTCGGCTGGGGGAAGATTCACCGGAATAACATTATTTCCGTGGCCCGATGTCCCGGTGTTATTGGTTCCGATACCTATTGTTGTTCCTGAAGCAGTTGTGAGGCCGGGCTGGGAGTCTCCATTTGGTTTGGGATCGGAAGGAGGTGTTTCAGTCACCTCGTCTGTGTGCACGATTTTAGGAACAACAAAAGCATGCGTACTGGCGGTAGCTGCAGGTGGGGGAGCCGGGGGCAAGACCTTTGGCGGCAATACGGGCATTTCTACAGGGTGGATATCGGCCAGAATATTTGGGATTTGAAATGTGGGAATTATTGTTTGCGGCGCATGAGTATTAATCAATGTAAAAAGGAACAGTATACCCAGGCTGGAAAACAGGAACAACATGGCTTTCGTTGCCCTCTGGTTATAATGTTTCCGTAGTTCGTAACCGCCATAATCTTTGTTGCGGTTGTCGTAAATGATGTCGAGATAATCGGCTTGCAATAGTTTCCTGGTTTCCATAATTGTATGTTTATTATTAAGAAGCCGGGGGGTGAAAATTCCATAAAATATTTTAGCCTTATTTGCAGATTCCATGTTGTGGCACACTTTTAAAGCAGGACATCTCAGCCTCAAGCCAGATTATTTCTCCGGTTGGAAGATTTGTGCTAACTTGTTTAATCCAAACTCCCGGATTGAAATGATAAACCGTTTTGTGTGCGCTATTCTTATTCTGCAATTCTCTCTGCATGCTGCAGCGCAGGAATATAAATACCTGGTGCTGAAAGGTGGCGGCATAAGGGGTATAGCATTTGTGGGGGCGCTAAAAGTACTGGAGGAAAAGAGGGTAACACAATCTATAGAAAAGGTGGCCGGCACATCGGCAGGAGCTATAACAGGGGTATTGCTGGCTACCGGATACAACGCTGCGCAAATGCTGGAAATACTGTCGGAGCTTAACATACGGCAATTCAATGACGGCGAAATGTTCTTTATTGGCGGACAAAAAAGGCTACGAAAAAATTATGGCTGGTATAAAGGGAAGAAACTTGAAAACTGGATAGGCAGACAAATTGCGGCCAGGACCGGAAATGAAAACACAACCTTTATGCAGCTGCATCAGCTGGCGCTTAGTGATCGTAACTATAAAGATATTTACATAACAGCAACTAATCTGACTCAACAAAAAACAGAGATATTCAACTGGAAAACGCATCCCGATATGCCGTTGAAAATTGCGGTAAGAGCCAGCGCCTCAATTCCGCTTTATTTTGGCGCTGTTTTCATGGACAGTTCCGGCAATATTGCAGCGCACCCCGAAGATGGAGTTGATTACAATGTTTATGCCGATGGGGGCTTAGCCGCCAATTATCCAATTACTATTTTCAATTCCATTAACGATGATGAGCTTGGAAAGATAAACCCAGCTACGCTTGGCCTGAGCCTTGAGCGGCCGGAACAAATAGCTTACTCAAAGAATCATACAGGCATAGCCCCATTCCGTATTCATTCCTTTAGCAGCTATGTGGCAGCATTGTATAACCTAACCATAGAAAAGATGAATAAAAGGGAGCGTTATGAAGAAGAAAGCAAGCATACTATATACATAAGCACCAGTAACCTCAATCCCAGGGTAAGGCATATAAGCAGCGAACAAAAAAGACTATTGTTCAATAACGGGGAAGTAGCTGCAAGGGAGTTTTTTGAGGGGAAAGAATATCAGACTGAATAGTTGTTGATTTTAAAAAATAAATTATGGATATCTACTTCCTGGAGTTATTAATTAAAAATTATTACTTTTATAATTGAATTAAAGTAATTCGGCAAAATATGCTTTAAATAATTAGATTTTTATTCCTGTTTTCACCAAAAAAAACATGTCTATGAGAGCACCTATCCTTTCATTACTCGCATTACTTTTTTCGATTACGGCTTTTGGCACTATAGGGCCTATAGCCGGACCTTTTGGCGTATGTGCCGGTACTACTATTACACTAACTGATACCACAGCCGGAGGCTCGTGGTCGAGTAATGACTTATCTGTGGCTACAGTAAATCCTGTAACGGGTGTGGTTACAGGTGTGGCAAATGGTATCGTAACCATTACTTATTCCTCCGGTGTTGAGTTTGCGATAACTAATGTTACTGTAAATCCGCTGCCCCTCACTTATTATACAGGTGGCGGAGGGAGCATGTGTGCAGGATCAGCAGGACTGCATGTAGATCTGAGCGGGTCATCGGCAGGAATAACCTACACTCTGTTGAATTACGGGGCAGCCGTAAGTACAATACCTGGTAGCGGCGGCCCTCTTGATTTCGGTCCGCAAACTAATGCCGGCATGTATACAATTATGGCCACTAATCCATCAACAGGTTGCCATAGAACCATGACCGGGTCGGCAATAATAAATGTAAATCCTGTTCCTGGGCCAATAACCGGGCCAAGTTTTTTGTGTCCCGGAACTACAATAACTGTAACAGATGGAGGTGTCTACGGCGGAACATGGAGCAGTTCTGCACCTTACATTGCCGGGATAAGCCTTGCAACCGGAATTGTAACGGGTCTTTCATCTGGTTCTTCCACAATCACTTATACCGATATTACCACCGGGTGTTTTACATCTATCAGCGTTACTGTAGGTATAGGGCCACCACCAATTAGTATACCATCATCTGTCTGTTTGGGGTCATCCACTGCCGTTACAGATGGCATGCCCGGAGGAGCATGGACTAGTGGTGACCCATCGATCGCCTTAATAGCACCTTTTACAGGAATAATAACTCCGGTTGCCCTCGGCACTGTTACCATCAGCTACTCATTAGGTACAAGTTGCGTAGCAACTCATCCTATTACAGTTGTACCTGCAATCGCACCTATCACAGGCCCTACTGCCACATGCGTCGGTTCCACAATTTATGAATCAGATAGCGCCGGCCCCGGATCATGGAATATCGGGAATCCTTCAATTGCATCCTATGATTTTATGACTGGAGGAATAACAGGTATAACGCCTGGAGCAACCAATTTAACTTTCATTTCCTCGTCAGGTTGCAGCACTTCCAAAACAATATCAGTTTATACTGGCTCCTGCTCCGGAACACCAGTAGGGGGAACAATTGCTGCTGCTGCTTATCAGGTATGCGCAAACTCACCTGTTGTATTGAGTCTTTCAGGCGCCAGCAGCGGATGTGGAATAAGGTATCAGTGGCAGAACTCATCAGACAATAGTTTATTTACATCCATACCTGGCGCAACCGATGATATTTATCAGTTAAATCCGGTTGAAAGGCAGTATTACCGGTGTGAGGTAATCTGTGTATCTACCGGTTTTGCTGCCTATTCCACAAGCCATATTATTGGTGTGTACAACAAAATTTCTGCTCACAGTGTATTGAATGTTTCAGACACTTTCTGCAGTATACCTGATTTTATGCTGCAAACGTGCGGTTGGTCTCCTACCGCAAATGTAACAACGTGGTTTGGGGATGGTACAAGCGTTAATATGCCCGTTTCGGCCGGCAGCAATTCGGCTGATTTTATGCATAGTTACCAGCAACCGGGAACCTTTACTATTAAGCAAGTTTTGTATAACGGAATTGTAGCGCAGGATTCAATATTATATTCCTACGAGTTCAACTATTGCCGTAACCTGCCGGTGAAATTCTTTTTTGATGCCAACAGTAACTGCACCTTTGACAGTGGTGAACAATTGCTGAGGTTGCCGGTGAAAACCGAAATAGATTCCAACGGAATACCGGTAGATACTATAAGCAGTACCAGCGGATTTTATTATAAAGCATTTGGCGGGCCAGGAACAGTTTATGGATTCCGGGTAATTGAAACACCAGCCAGTCTGCACATTACCTGCCCTGCATCGGGTATTGTTTATGATACCATTCTGCCTGCACTCAATAATTCCAACTTAAAATATTTTGGCCTCAATTGCAGCGGAACTGCATTTGACCTTTCGATGGCTGTTTCTACTACAACCGGCCGGCACCGGCAGCTGGGAACGATAATTGTGAACAATTCATCTTGTTTGCCAGATGATATTATTCTGAAGCTGCAGTTCAGCCCGAAATATAATTATGCCAATGCCACGCCAGCACCGACCTCCATATCGGGAAATATTGCTACCTGGAATTTTACAGGTGTAACCGCTGCAACCCTGCCCGTTATCAATTACTGGCTCGAATTGCCTTATAGCCTTCCTTTCCTTTTATTAACCGATACCATAAATTCCACCTACAGTATTAACGGAGTTCTTGGTGGTATTGATACCACAAACAACATCATAACTAAAAACGATACAGTTAGGGCTTCGCTCGACCCCAATGAAATTTCAGTATCGCCGGGAGGGGCGGTTATGCCCTGCACCCAATTGCAATATACAATACGGTTTGAAAATACAGGAAATGATACGGCCCGTAATATCTATATTATGGACACCCTTTCGGGTAGTCTTGATTTTCATAGTTTGAATATTGATGCGGCATCTGCAGTAATGAGTTATACCCTTATTAAAGATGGTACTTACACTATTGCAAAATTTGATTTCCCCGGAGTCAATCTTCCCGACAGCAGCCATAATAACCTGGCTGAGGGAATGGTTGTTTTCAATATAAAAACAAAGCCTGGATTGCCGGATGGAGCAAACATAAAAAATCAGGCGGGCATTTTCTTTGACGATAACCCTGCAGTGCTTACCAATATCGTTAGTACTGCTATCGGAATAAATCCGCTATTGGGCAATAGTGAAGTATGCGACGGTGCGCATGACACCTTATTTAACCAGACAAAGGGAGGCATGTGGAGTTGCACAAATGGGTCAGCATCTATACTGAATGGCGTAGTGACAGGACTAAGTACCGGATTAGATACCATACAATACACCATTGCAAACATCTGCGCTGTAAGAACAATATCGAAAACTATCAGCGTAATCACCATGCCGGAAGTGGCAGCAATATCTGGCGCAAATCGTATGTGCGCAGGTGAATCTGTTACGTTAACCGATACCACTTCAGGAGGCCGCTGGAATGTGGATAATATGGTGGTAGCCGTTATTTCCTCAGTGGGTAATATAAATGGAATTGCCGCGGGAATTGCAATTATTTCCTATTCGGTATCCAACACATGCGGCACAACAACAGCAACTGCTCCGCTTATAGTTAATCCGCTTCCCGGAATCATCTCTGGAAATCCGAATATCTGTATTGGCCATTCTGAAATGTTCGGTGATGATTCTTCAGGTGGTATATGGAGCAGCAGCTACCCGCCTATTGCAGCCATAGATTCTGGCACAGGCCTTATATACGGTGCGGCTAGCGGTAATGTATTACTCCGCTACACAATTCCAAACGGATGCTTCAGAGAATTAACAGTAACGGTAAACCAGATGCCCGCTGCTTACACTGTAACGGGCGGTGGCAGCTATT
The DNA here is from genome assembly GCA_903835005.1 of uncultured Bacteroidota bacterium. Classification (GTDB taxonomy): domain Bacteria; phylum Bacteroidota; class Bacteroidia; order Chitinophagales; family Chitinophagaceae; genus Nemorincola. Next base: position 30,671 of record CAILLK010000070.1, read on the forward strand.
GTTTCGGTGGCACCGGGGTGAATATAGGCTTGAATGGCTCCGGCTCAGGCCTGCAATATTTGCTGTATGAGGATACGGTATTGATGGCAATTGTTTCAGGTACCGGTACGTCCATTGAATTCGGGCCGCAAACTAATATTGGCAGTTATTCAGTGACAGCCTATGACAGTGTTTCAACCTGCAGGCTAAATATGGAGGACAGTGCAATTGTAAACGTTATACCTTCAGTTGTCCCTGCGGTTAATATTTCCATTACTCCAGGCGATACGATCTGCTCAGGCTCAGGTGCAGCTTTCAGCGCTTCTTCCGTAAATGGCGGATCTGACCCTGTTTATTTGTGGTTCGTAAATGGACTCAATCAATCTGCTGATAATAGTTTCAGCTACCTTCCTGTATCCGGCGATATTGTAAAAGTGATTCTTAAAAGTAATGCCATTTGTGCATCGCCTGATACCGTGAGCAGGATCGCCAATTTAACTATTGAAATCCCGTCCCAGCCATTAGTATCCATTTTTGTTAGCCCGGATACAATTGCCAATTACGGCAAACCAGTTACCTACACTGCTGTTGTTTCCGGATCATCAGGACCTGTGGCTTATCAATGGGTTATCAATAAAACATATATTGCTGGTGCTACCAATGCATCATTCACCAGCGATACACTCAGGGATAATGATTCAGTAGCCTGTGTTATCTCAACCAGTAATTCCTGCGGCACAGTAATAACTGAAAAAACAATTGCCGCAAATATTAATACACTTGATGTTCATCAATTAAATCTGAACCCTTTAATAATTATTTACCCTAACCCGGCCAATTTTAATATTACCATAGAAAACGCATCCAACTGTTTTTATAGCTTGCTCAACATACTGGGCCAGGAACTGTTTTCAGATAAAATCAACTCAAATAAGGAAGTTTTAGCTACCTGTTCTTTTAATCCGGGTATTTATATTCTGCGGATCAAAGATGCTGACGGAGCTATAATAAACAAGAGATTTATAAAAGAATAGGAGGCCTTCAAGTTGTGCCACACTTTTAAAGTGTGGCACAACAAAAGTGAATACCATTAAAAATTATCCACCATACCCTTCTCTTCTGCACTAATATCCACAAGGGCATAATAAGGAACCTCAACCAGGTTCATATCGTCGAGAAGTTGCACCACATCTTCATATTTGCAATTGTCATTTGGCTTTAGGATCACATGCAGTTTATGAGCCTGGAGCGATAAGGACAGGGGCAAGCCGGCAACTTGTTTTTTCATAGCTGTGAGCATGTCTTTGGTTTCTGCTACGGGTTGGTAGTTCATTGGCTTCAGTTGGCTGAATGCACCCATATACCAGGCCACTTTATGATTACCTGCAGGTATCAGTGTTATTGTGCTGGTATCGGCATATACGGTTATTCCACCAATGGTTTCGCGGGATGGCATATTTATTTCCAGCGATCCTGGCCTGGCGATTGTAGTGGTATAAATGAAGAAGGTAATCAGTATAAACCCCAGGTCGACCATAGGGGTAAAATCTATGCGGGGCGCCTGCACTTTGCGCCTGCCGCCTTTTTGTTCAACCAGTATTTCTGCCATAGTAATGTGTTTATTATAAAGATGCTTCCTTATGGTTTTTCCATAAGGAAATAAAGAAAATTCGGGTAAACGGCCGCTCTGATTCTCCGGGAATAAACCATTTTTGTGGCCGTTATAACTATTGTTTACTTCCTGATTTTATTACTTGGGCAAATAGGTTATTTTTACAGTAAATTATTCAAATCCGGGGCCAACCTGCCAATAAAGATCATCATATTGCCATGCTTACCGTTACTCATTTTTACAGGGAACCCAGGAAAACCGGCCTTTCGATAGAAGGTATTTTCAAGTCGGTAAAAGAATGCCTGGAAGACCGGGCCGAAATCAGGGATTTTTATTGCGATGGATCGCTTTCAAGATTGCAAAATACAAGGCGTGCCGGAAAGTTTGCCAGTGAAATAAACCATATTACAGGCGATGTGAATTTCCTGGCGATGGGGCTGAGGGGCAAGAAAACTATTCTTACGGTACACGATCTTGGGTTTTATGAAAACCCCGTACACTCCCGGCTGGTAAAAATGGTTTATCATCTGTTCTGGTTTTACCTGCCCCTTAAGTACGTGGATATTGTTACGGTAGTTTCCGATTTTACGAAACAAAAACTGATTAAGTACTTTCAATTCCCGGAGGACAGGATCAGAATAATACCCGATCCGGTGAAAAAAGTATTCCGGTTTTCGGCAAAAGAAAAGCTGAATGCGCAGCCGGTGATACTGATGATGGGCACTGGCAAGCACAAGAATCTCGACAACCTGATTGAGGCTGCAAAAGGCACCAATTTTAAGCTGGATATTATAGGCTGGCCGGCAAAAGATGAGCTGGAAAAACTAAAGAACTATAACATTGCGCATACTGTGTATAGCGGACTGAGTGATGAAGAAGTATACGAGCGGTATGCAGCCTGCGATGTGCTGTTTATGGCTTCGCATTACGAAGGTTTTGGCATGCCCATTGTGGAGGCACAATGCGTGGGCAGGCCGGTAATTACCAGTAATATCGGCGCTATGCTGGAGCTGGGTAAGGGATCGGCCCTATTAGTGGATCCCAATAAACCTGTTGAAATCAGGGAAGCTATAGAATCATTGCAGGACAGGAAATTGTTTGATGAGTTAGTGGCAAGAGGCAGAGTGAATGCGGCAAAATATGACTACAAAATAATAGCAGAACAATACCTGGCAGTTTACCAGGAACTTGCTAAATAATGGACTATGGTATTTATTTTCTGGCAGGGTATTATAAGTATACATCAGAAGGCATTTCTGGAGTCGCTGGCATTGATGCCGGATACAAAGGTGCTGCTTGTGGTGGAAGAAGAAATAACCCCTTACCGTAAAAATATGGGATGGGAAGTACCTGTTATTGAGCAAGTGGAAATAATCAAATCACCTGATACCAATACCATTAAAGCGCTTGTGAAAGAACATAAAGATGCGGTGCACGTAATGGGTGGTATAAAGGTAGGGCAAATGATCTCCCTGGCCTTTGAAGAATGCATCCGCCGGCAATGCAGGCTGGGTATAATGACAGAGCCCTTCAACCCTGCAAATTTTAAAGGATGGCTGCGGGGCATTAAATACAGGTATTACCAGTTAAGGTATTCGAGGCATATACAGTTTGTTCTGGCGATAGGTAAAAAAGGAGTTGAACAATATGCAGGGCTGGGTTTCAAAAGTAAAATCATTTTTCCATGGGCTTATTTTATCAGTTTAGATTCTGCCGGAAAATCCGTAAAACCTGAGGGGGAAGTAAAGCGTATAATATATGCAGGCAGGCTTGAGCCAGGTAAAGGGATTTACAGATTTACGGAACAACTGATAAATACCGGCAAAAGTAATTTCAACATGGATCTTTATGGCAACGGGCCTGATGAGGAAAAACTGAAGCAGCTGGTATTGAACAACAGGGCCGGAGATAAAATTATTTTTCACCCATTTCTGAAGTATGATGAACTGCTGGAACAATATTTACATGCCGACTGGGTAGTACTGCCGAGTACCCAAAAGGATGGCTGGGGAGTAATAGTCAGTGAGGGTTTACTGAACGGATTGAAAGCTATCTGCAGCAATATATGCGGGGTGAGCTGGGTTATTAAAGATGGTTTTAACGGGGTAGTGTTTGATTGGGCGGAGGAGGGAAGCTGCAAGTCGGCAATCGGCAAAATGCTGACTGAAGATACTTATGCCGGCCGCGATCAAATCAGGGAATGGGCTGACAGCGCTATCAGCGGTAAAGCAGGTGCGGCTTATTTTTTGAAGATTACAGACAGCGTTTACAGAAATAAAGAAAAACCAGCAATACCCTGGATCATTGATTAAAATTAAAAGAGCCGGATGATACTGATTGATGCATTATTTATCAATAAAGGGGGTGGGGCGGTGCTGCTGCAATACCTGATTGAAAAAATACTGGAACTGCCGGCAAAAGATGATTTCTTTTTTTTGCTGGACCCCCGTTTTGAAAAGCCTGCGGCAATGGATAAAAACTTTATTGTTATCCCCAATAAAATGAAAGACCGGTTAAGGTTTTATAAGCAGCACCGGAATGATTATGCTAAAGTATTTTGCTTTGCCAATACCCCACCTCCGCTGAAACTGAAGGTACCGGTATATTCCTACAGCCACAACCAGAAATTACTGGAGGCTCCCAAGCAGAAATTGAATCCGAAGTACTTTAAGCTTTACCTGAAATACCTGGTTATAAAGTTGTTTAACCGGAACACCGATTACTACATAGTACAGACACCGCATATGGTGCAGGAACTTACCCGCCTTGGCTTAAAAGATGTGGCTCATTGCCTGCAGATACCTTTTTACGACGACCGGAAATACATTGGCGGTCACATGCCATTCCATGAGCGGGTGAAGGATGAATTTGTTTTTATCAGCAACCCATCGCCACAGAAAAACCATACTACTCTTTTTGATGCATGGGAGTATCTGCTTGAAAAGGGATATACACCCAAGCTGCACCTGACAATAGACCATACAGGCCCGCAGTATATAGCCCGGATGAATGAACTTAATAATCGCGGGGCCAGGATAGTGAACCATGTATATGTAGATCCCAGGGAGCTCTATTTTACTTGTCCTTACCTTATATTTCCTTCCGTAATGGAAAGTTTCGGACTGCCACTGATAGAGGCTACAGACAGCGGTATGAAAGTTATTGCCAGCAATCTGCCCTTTGTGCACGATGTGGTGGTGCCCAGCCTTGTGTTTGAACCAATGGATAAGGTTTCGATAGCAGATGCAGTTATTAAAGCGTTGACTTCTCCACTGCAGGAATCAAAAATAGTTACCAGAAATGAAGCAGATCAATTGATAAACCTGCTATTAGCCAAGCGTTAAGTTTATTTTCGGGTAGCCGGTATTAATTATCTAGGCTGGCACCGGCAGGCCTTTAACAATATATTGCAGCCGTATAGCCAGGGCATGAAGCTGGGTCTTGGAGTGTGCATTCCGCTCTATAAAAAAAATGGTATCAGTTAACGCCTGTGCCATCAGCCCTAACCCTTCATAGGTAATTTTGGTGGCAGCGAGCCTCTGTACAAACTGAGCTTCGGCGGGGGGCAATTCATTCACCACTTCGGGCCTGTAGCGAATCCTTACCACCTGCTCCAGCAACTGGATAATGTAATGCAGGAAATTTTTCTGCTGCTCCCTTCCTGCTTTCGACCATTCATCGGCAAACCTGCCAATGCCGAGGCCGTCGTTGGTGAAGATATAATTGAACAGATTCCTCACCTCGGGGAAAAGGTCGTTATCGGTATGCCTCAACAGCCTCAGGGCCTCGGTATAGCTGCCCATAGCAATATGGCTTATCTGGGCTGCCCTGATGGGGTCGGTGTCGGTACGGGTGGTCAATGCCTGTGCAATATCCGCTGCGGCAACAGGGGCCAGTTTAATGTCCTGAGTTCTGGATCGTATAGTTTGCAGTATATCTTCGGTATTTTCAGCCACCAGTATCAGTATCGTATCAGCAGGTGGCTCTTCAATCAGTTTCAGCAGTATGTTGCCTTCCTTGCCCAGGTATTCGGGCCGCCACATCAGGAGTACCTTTTTACCTCCTTCATAAGATTTCAGGTTCAGCGATTCTATTATTTCGCGGCACTCTTCGGCAGTAATGTTGCCCTGCTTGTTTTCGGCATTGATGTGCTGCAGCCAGTCGTAGGTAGAGCCATAAGGAGATTGTTTTACAAACTCACGGAATTCCTGGATATACAATCTGCTCATTGCTTTGACACCCGGTTTAGGGGGAATAGAGGGAAAGCTCAGGTGCAGGTCGGCATGTTCCAGTTTCGAGGCTTTGCTGCAACCGGCACAACGGCCACAGGCATCAGTTTCAGTTTTGTGTTCACAAAAAATGTATTGTGCCAATGCCAGCGCCATGGGCAGACCGCCTGTGCCCTCTGCGCCCACAATAAGCAGCGCATGTGGAAACACATTGTTGTGCCACATTTTCATTAAACCATTCTTTGCCAGTTGCTGGCCTACGACATTGCTGAATAACATAATATACCTGGCAGTTTACAGTACACAATTTACGGTACACCATTGCCATTGCCGACCTCAAAAGTATAGAACTAAACGTAAACAACAATTACTAAAAATACCCCAGATACTCTTTTGAATGGGTAGCATACTCTATACTTACTTCATCGCCTGTATTCAAAAGCAGGTAATCCTCCAGTTTTACTTCTATACTTAGTTTTACGGGAGAATCTATATATAAATGGTAGGTGTCATTAGTGGTTACATGCACTTTCTTCATGATGTGGTTTTTCTCAATAGTCTTGGTTTTATCTCTGATATCAAGTTTTATCTTCCTGAGATAGGTGCGGTAGGCCAGATAAGTAGAAACAGATGAAAGCGCAACCAGCACCCCGGCAGCAGTAAAAAAACGGATGGGCGAAAAGGCATTGACCATACCATCAAAAGCCCTGTACCATGCCCCGGCAAAGGGTATCACAAAACTGCCTATCATCAGCACCTGGAAAACTTTGTAATAATTAGAAGTGTCGGTTGCCGCCTTTTTTTCCAGGAACCGCAACTCTTCCACATCCAGTGGCTCAGAATATCTTACTATGCCGGTACTCACCTCATTCTGTAATTTATTTTAGTGGACTTTTAGTATTTGGACTTTGGACTTAGTTATTAGGACTTTGGATTTTTGATTTTGGTATTTGGAATTTGTTATTTGGAATTTGATAAGTCATATACAGTCCCGAATTTTTCTTCAGCATATTTCATAAAGAAGGCAGCATCTAGTTTTTTACCGGTAATACGTTCGCATAATTCTTCTGAAGTATATCGCCGGCCATGAATATGTACTTTTTCTCTAAGCCATTCCAGTAACGGCTTGAACCGGCCGTTTCGTATCTGCTCCGGCAACCCGGGAATATCTGTCTTTGCCTGTTCATAAAACTGTGCAGCATAAAAACTGCCCAGGGTATAAGTAGGGAAATAACCGAAACTGCCATGGCTCCAATGCACATCTTGTAATGCCCCTGATTTATCATCTGCCGGCATAACACCCAGGTATTTGGTGTAGAGTTCATTCCATCGGGCGGGGATACCTTCCGTTTCCAGGGTGCCTTCTATTAATGCCTTTTCTATTTCATACCTTATAAGGATATGGAAATGGTAGGTCAGTTCGTCGGCCTCTATACGTATCAGTGAAGGCGCAACTTTGTTGGTAGCCTTAAAGAAAGTATCCACATCAGTTTTACCCAATTGCCGGGGAAAACGGGCCTGTAAACGCGGATAGAAATAGGACCAGAAATCCTTGCTCCTGCCAATACAGTTCTCCCAGATCCTCGACTGAGACTCATGAATACCCAGCGATACCGCAGCGCCAAGAGGCAGACCGTATTGCTCTTCGGGCAACCCCTGTTCGTACAGGCCATGGCCACCTTCGTGAATGCAGCTCCAGAGCATGGAAGCAAAATTGTTTTCATTTACATGGGTAGTGAGCCTCACATCAGTAGGGGCAAAAGTGGTAGTAAACGGATGCTCCGAATAATCCTGCCTCCCGGCTTCGAAATCAAAACCCATATGTTTCAGTACCTCTATGCCAAAATCCCACTGGTCTTGTTTCGGGTAATGCTGGTGAAAGCAATCATTACTTACCTGTGTGGCAGCTTTTATCTTTGCAAGCATTAAGGGCATCCCGGCTTTAATGCCTTCAAATATGGGGTCGAGCATAGACACTGTGGCGCCTTTCTCGTATTCATCCAGCAAGGCATCGTATGGATGGGCCTTATATCCCAATAATTCGGCCTGCCTTCTTTTGAGAGCAACCATTTTTGTAAGCGACGGGGCAAAAATGCGGAAATCACTTTGTGTCTTAGCTGCAATCCATGCATTAAAACACTCGCTTTGCAACCTGGACACTTCTTCAACAAAAGCGGCAGAAAGCTTCTTGTTTTTCTCATAATCCTCAAGGCTCAGCCGCACATTATTTTGTGCAACATCATTAAGCCCCGGAGCACCAGTTAATTTATGCAGCAGATTGCCGAATTCATCGCTGGTAAGTAATTCATGTGCCTGCCCGGCAAGTGTTGCCAGTTGCCTGCCCCTGAATTCGGCTCCTTTAGGCGGCATATATACTTCCTGATCCCAGCCGAGCACAGCAGCGGCATTATTAATATCAGCAGCCTTCTGCATGATTGTTTTCCAGGCATTGTAGAGTTGTTCTGTATCCTGCATTGTTGTTGCTTTTAGTTTTGATAATTCAATAACTCCTGCACTAAATGGTACAGGGACATTTTGCATTGCATACCCATTACACAGCAGTAACTGAATATTTATAAAATTGGTTGGTTACCTGGTTAAATGCCTGAATAAAGGTAGAAAGGATATTGTAAAGGGAATGCGAAAAGAAAAGGAACCTTTTTACAATTTTTTAAAAATGATCCAGTATGAATGAGATATAAAGCAGTTGAGTAGGTAATTCAGGTTTAACTAAGTGGAAAGCAGCATAACTTACAGCAGAATCGAATAAATTCAATTCCCTGGTTAATGTATGCATCAGTTAATACCCTCAGGCCACATGTCTGGCCTCTATCTTGGTATAAGTATAGGTTACCTGATTGCCTTTTGTCTTAAAGGTAACTTCAACTTCTTCCGGCTTAAAGAGGTTGGTTATACTTTCCTTAATTTTTTTCAGGATACCTGTATGGCTTTGCTGCACACCCAGTTGCTGATCTTTTACCTGGCCCATAAAAAATTGGTTTATAGTACAATAATTACGAAACATCTCTTTTATAACGTATTCACCAGGTAATTATTTTATACTGCTATAAAAATAGTAGTCTGTTTTGAAAAAACACTATTTGTACTGAAATATTTTTCAACACTATATTAAGATACCAGATTTCTTAAATGTTTTATTTGGTTTAAATAATTTTATCCCCTACTTTTGCAATCCCAAATTTGCCCGGCTACTTTTCAGTTGGCAGTTAGCGGTTTTCAGTTGGCAGTACAAACTTACGACTTAAGATCGATGACTTGCAACTAAAAAAGTATCCGAAGTTCCCGCCGGGCAGTTGGATTAACCTTTTTAAAACAAATTATGGCAACAGAAAACAACCTTCAGGATTATGAAGTGATGGTGATCTTTACTCCCGTATTGAGTGATGAAGATTACAAAGGCGCCCAGAAGAAGTTCACAGACTTCGTAACGGCGCAGGGTGGCGAGATAGTGCACCAGGAAGTATGGGGTTTACGCTCACTGGCTTACCCTATTCAGAAAAAAACAACCGGCCTTTATTATGTGCTTGAATTCAAAGCGCCATCTGATGCCAACGCAAAACTGGAAATCATGATGAACCGCGATGAAACCATCATCCGCCATATGGTTACCCGCCTCGACAAATTCTCGATAGCGTACAACCTGAGGAAACGCACTAAACACTTAACCGCTGAAAACGCATAAAATCATACGACTATGGCAAAGCAAAACGAAATAAAATTCCTGACGTCCCAGCGTATTGAAAAGCGCCCGAAGAAATACTGCCGTTTTAAGAAAATGGGTCTCCGGTATATTGATTATAAGGACGGAGAGTTTCTGAAAAAATTCCTCAATGAACAAGGCAGGATGCTGCCGCGCCGCATTACCGGTAACTCACTGAAATTCCAGCGCAAAGTATCACAGGCGATCAAAAAGGCCCGCCAGATGGCTCTTTTACCATATGTTACTGACCTTTTAAAATAGAATCATGCAAGTAATCCTCATAAAAGACGTTGACAACCTGGGCTCTGCCCACGAACTGGTGGCTGTAAAGCCCGGATATGCGCGCAATTATCTTATTCCTCAGAAATTTGCCATTGAAGCCAGCGGCTCTAATGCAAAGATCATGGAAGAGCGCCGCAAGCAATTGCAGAAGAAAGAAGACAAACTGATGGCCGAAGTAGCGCAGGTAACAACTGTGCTTAAAGCTTCTCCTGTTAAGGTAGGCGCCAAAATCGGTATCAGCGGTAAAATCTTTGGTTCTGTTACCTCTATACAGATTGCCCGTGCAATCCGCGAACAGAAAGGCTACGAAATCGACCGCCGCCGCATAACCATCCTTGATGATGTTAAGGAAGCTGGTATGCACAAAGCAAGCATCGACTTCGGTAAAGACAACCTGGTAGAAATTGAATTTGAAGTAGTTGGAGAATAATGCTCCGGTACTTTAGTGAAGATTGAGGGAAACGGATCTTCATTAATACGGCTTCACAAATCAACTAAATACTTTAAAAATTAAAAGGGAATGAGCAATCATTCCCTTTTAGTTTTTTTATTTTGATCCTTTTATGCTCCTTCCGGTTTCTTCTTTTCTGATTCCTTTATAGCGTAGAAACTTGAGGCCTGTGTAAGGCAGGTAACCGTAAGGTCATTGATACATACATGCGGGGGAAGGCTGGCGCAATACCAGGCTATATCTGCTATATCCTCAGGCTGAAGGGGTTTAATATCGCTGTATACATTTTTGGCCCGCTCTTCATCACCCTTAAACCGCACCATGGAGAATTCGGTTTCGGCCATGCCCGGGTTTATAGCGGTAACCTTAATGCCATAGGGCAGCAGATCTATGCGCATAGCCTGGTTCAGCGCATCTACCGCGAATTTTGTGGCACAATACACATTGCCATTCTTATATACCTGCTTGCCTGCCGTAGACCCAATGTTGATGATATGCCCGCCTGCCTGCTCGCGCATCAGGGGGGCTATCTGGCGGGTTACATAAAGCAATCCCTTCAGATTGGTATCAATCATCAGTTCCCAGTCGTCAACATCTCCTTCGTCAATGGTACTCAGGCCGGCAGCAAGCCCTGCATTATTTACCAGTATATCAATGGCGGGTACCAGCGTTTTCAGCTTTGCAATGGCGGCTTCTACCTGGGCTCTCACTCTCACGTCAAATGCCAGGCCATATACCATTACGCCAAACAGATCTTTAAGTTCCTGGCTTATCTCTTTCAGCCGGTCTGTGCGCCTGCCGGTAATACAGATGGTGTAGCCTTCTTTTGCAAAGCGGTGTGCAATAGCCTTCCCGAAACCAGATGTTGCTCCTGTAATTAATATTGTTTTACTCATGTGCTGAAAAATTCAGCGCAAAGATAATTTGGTTTGGATAAGAAGGGGAGGATAAAAAATAAGAAATATCAGAACCTGGGTAGAACAGATGTGCCACACTTTAAAAGTGTGGCACATCTAAGAAAGTGTATCAATGCAAGGAATAAATCAGGCCGCACTAATCTCCAGAATCTTGTTTTTCTCCAGATACTGCTCCCAGTCCTGCAGTGTAGTGCCTTTGAGTACGCGGGGGAATTTACTCATTGCGCCCTCTTTGCCTTTAGACCGCAGATAGTCGATAAACACCCGTGCCGGCAGCACATGAATGAAAATTTCTTTCAGGGCCGATGTGCGTTCCACCTCATAATCATCGTTCAGTTTGCAGAGCGTTTCATCCAGCAGTTGCTTCAGCTTTTCCTGGTCCAGGTGGGCATCATCGCAACCAATATACCACTGGTGGGCAAACAGGTTATTGTGCCTGAGCCCTGCCACAGCAAACTCCCTTATGGTTATTTTCAGTTTTTTAGAAACTGTTTCTATGGCCTTGTTCATATTGTCTATCGACATATGCTCACCACAAAGGCTCAGGAATTGCTTGGTACGGCCCACAATAGCTATCTCATGCTCCGCTGCATTGGTGAACCGCAATACATCGCCTATTATATACCGCCATGCACCCGAACAGGTGCTGATAACCACCGCATACTCCACGCCTTCCTGCACCTCATTGATCAGGCAGGTCTGCGGATCAGGTTTCGGATTGCCATCTTCATCAAAATTATCGTCGGTAAAGGGTATGAATTCGTAAAAAATCTCCGTATTCAGCACCAGTCTGATACCCGCCCCCGGTCTTGCCTGGAAACCAAATGACCCTTCTGATGCCATATAGGTTTCTATAAAGGTCACCGGCTTGCCCCAGATGTGTTTGAAACTCTCTTTATAAGGTTCTATAGATACGCCGCCATGAATATATACACTCAGGTTGGGCCAGATATCGTGTATGTTTTTTACGCCATAATGCTTTATTACCCGCTCCAGCACTATCTGCACCCATGCGGGCACGCCGCACACTATGCCCACATCCCACTGGTCGGCCTTTTCCACTATCAGTTTTATACGGTCTTCCCATTTATGGCGCTTGCTGATGCGCTGACCGGGTTTATATAGTAAAGAAGACATCCAGCGCGGCATATTCTTGGCGCTGATACCGCTCATATCGCCCTCATAATATTCCCCTTTTTCAAAAAGCGAGGTAGTGCCGCCCAGCATCAGTATTCCTTTCTCAAATGCCACCGGCTGAATTTTGAAATTGGCCATACTGTATAGCTGCTTGAACCCCACTTTTTTTATTGACTTGATCATGTCCTGGGTTACCGGTATATGCTTGCTGGCAGTCTCGGATGTGCCCGAACTCAGTGCAAAATATTTTACCTTGCCAGGCCAGGTTACATTTTCTTCACCCTCCTGGCAGCGGTACCACCAGTTATCGTGCATTTCTTTATAAGTGCAAACCGGTACACTTTCTCTGAAAGCCTTTATAAAATCTATTTCTTTGCTCAGAATGTCTCCGAAGCCGTAATGTTTGCCAAAAGAAGTGTACTGTCCGCGCTCCAGCAACTGGCGCAGCGCGTGGCGTTGATACGTAAGTGGAGGAGCTACTGGTAGCTTGAATTGTTTCCGGAGTTTTAATGAGCGTGCTATCAGATTACCTAATAATGCCATTGGTACCTCGTGGTTGGTTTTGAAAAGGTTAGCGGCAAATTTACATATTCCTACCCGAAAAGTAATTTAAGCGAATTATTTAAATGTTGTTGGAAAATTAACCTGCTGGTTTTCGCATCATATTCCACAATTACCAGGCCATTGCCTGTTACAGAGTTTTCAGATACTCAATCACTGCCTTCCGCTCTGCATCGCTCAGCTTGTCCCCGAAATAATGCCCGTAGTTGCCATATCCCGGCAATGTAGTATTATATACTTTTCTTCCTTCCGGCTGAGTGCGGGTCTCATACTTCCAGCCCAGGTGTTCATAATCATATTCCGGCTTGTCAAAATCACGGGTCCAGTATGTTGGCCTCAGCTTGCTGTTCAGCACAGCTTCTATTGTAGGCACAGAGCCATTGTGCAGGTAGGGCGCTGTTATCCATACTCCGTCCAGCGGCGGGGCCACATAGCCATTGCCCGGCACCAATGCCGCGGCATTTGGCCCCTGCGCATACCAGCTTTTATTAAACCAGTCCAGAAAAGGCTTTGCCTGCTGATTGGCCTGGTAAAGCAACGAATCAGTTTTGATTATAGACCCAGGCACCAGCAGATTTGGATATGCGCCATCTGAACCATAGGTGCCATGGCAACCCTTGCATGTCTGGTTAAAGACAGCCCGCCCCTGCTCAGCCAGTTCCTTATTTACCGGGTACGGATAGGGTGGCGGATTGAGCGACCTTATATAAGCCAGCACATCGCCAAAGTGGCTGTACACCTCGCGTGCCTCAATGGTATCGGTTACTGTAAGCATATTGCTCATCATCAGGAATTTACTGAAATCCCCCCGTCCGAAACCATTATAAAACATGGCGTTCTTTTTCTTCAGCAGCCACCATGCAGGGGCATCAGTAGGCACTACACCGGCAGGCAGTTCCAGCATCGCAGTATCGCTCCATTTCAGGGTTACCGGGTCTCTGTGAGCTGCCAGCACAGCGGCAAGCCTGTCGGCTGAGTTCACGCCCTGCACCTCAGTTTCTATCAGCGGGTCCACTGTATTCATGGTGTTCAGCAACGATTTTACCGCCCGGTATTTAGCAGGCGAGGTCAGTTGCCATTGCTTCAGCAATGCCAGTTTCTTCGCCCGTTTCTCCATATCAGTAAAGTCAATCCCTGCGTTGCTCAGCCCTACAATCAGTTTCCCCTCAAAAACCTGCGAATGGCACTGCAGGCAGGTAGGTATCACCACATCCATGCTATCGGTATTGGTTACTACATTAAACCCCTGGTCCACATTGGCATTTTTGCCCTCGCGCCCCAGGTAATTTTTTCCCTTGCCATTGGCAAACACAAAAAAATCGTACGGAAAACCACTCTTCAGAAAATCACCCGTGGTCAGATACCTGTACCCCTGCTCGGCATCTCCCTGCCGCTGCTCACTGGCAGGTATAAACACAGGCTTTTCCCCAGGATCTCCGGTATTAAAAGCCGCCAGCGAAACCACCAATATAAAAGCGCTTAAAAGAAATGTTGTTTTATACATCCGGCCACATTTGTCCTGAACTTCAAATTTACTAAAATACACTAACGGAATTTTTGGTAAATTATTGAACATGCAATTTCTAAATGAGCTTTCCTGTTGTTATCCAAAACTATAGAAATTGCTTTTCAACTCACACCTGACCAAGATCGTTTTTATTACCGAACCATCCCCCGACCTTTGCCCTGCAATCCGGTTGAAATGAACAATGAGCAGCATAAAGCCAATTCTTACCTCGTAAAAGATATCATAATAGGTATGTCAGACGGGCTCACGGTGCCGTTTGCGCTTACTGCCGGGCTCAGTGGCGTACTCGACACCAATCACCTGATTATTGTGTCCGGCATTGCCGAGATTGCTGCAGGTTGCATCTCTATGGGGCTGGGCGGCTTCCTTGCCGGTCAATCGGAAGTAGAGCATTACGATTTTCTGCTGAAACGGGAATACAGCGAAATAGAAAGTGTTCCCCACCTGGAACTCAAAGAAGTAGAAGATATACTCATTAATTTGGGCGTGGATGAAAAATTAAGTAAGCAGGCGGCTATCCAGATCAGCCAGGACAAGGACCGCTGGGCCGATTTTATGATGAAGCTGGAGCTGGAAATGGAGCGGCCTGCCAGGAACCGGGCAGCAAAAAGCGCCGCTACTATTGCTACATCCTACCTGGTAGGCGGATTTATCCCCTTGTTTCCTTACATGCTGGTGCGCGACAGCCATTCTGGCTTAATATTCTCCTGCCTGGTAACCCTCATGGCCCTCATTATATTCGGGTTGCTGAAAAGCAAAGTTACCGGCCAGCCGCTGCTTAAAGGCACCATCAAGGTAGCCCTCACCGGTGTGGTTGCTGCCGCGGCAGCCTTTTTCCTTGCCAGGCTGGTAAGCTGAGCAAGGGAGCTATTGCCCTGGATCACTTCCTTTTCAGAATGAAGTGGGTTATCCCGTTTCCGTGCCATGAAGAAACCAGTTCCCAGCCTTGTTCCGCAACATAATTCAGTGCCTCGGCCTGTCTGGCAAATTTCATTTTGTTGCCGTCCTTGTCGCGAATCAGGCTTTTGGAAGCGCTTTGCCCCCCATCTATATGCAGTTCAGCAATATAGTTTTTAAATCCGGGCTGAAAGACCTGCAGGTCGCTGTACTTGCCTGCTGTTTGTGCGCCGGCGGCCATATGAAGCATTAGCGATAAAAAGGAAACTAAAACGATTTTTTTCATGAGTCTTCTGAATTTATGATGTTAATAATCAGTCGCTGAGACCAGTATCATTTTACATCAAAATTAGGTCAGGATTTCTGTTAAAAATTGTAATTAACCTTATTTAACTATTGCTCCCTTACATCCTGTTAGTCGCTGAAACATTCACTGGGACCGGGGTTTGTTCTAAAAAACGGAAGCACCTTTTACTGAAAAAAAGGTGCTTCTGAAACAACCGGTAATAGATAGAATTATAAAATTGAAACTCTTTTTATGCTACTTGCCATACCTGGCTTTCATGTCCTCTATATACTTCTTGCGCTCTTCAGGGGTCATGTTTTGGAGTTGCTGCACATTAGGCCGCTCCATACCACCCGGCGAAGCCATACCTGAACCTTTAGTATAGCCATCGAGGCTGAAAATGCTGTCATCTATATCCTTCTTTTCGGCTTTCACCAGGTCCATCTGCATTGTTCCGCCTCTGTCGGTTGTTACTACCATCCGCACCACAAACCCCCCGGCATCTTTTGCATTCAGTGCAGCAAAAAACTTAGACCCGCCCAGGTACTTGCTTTTCACTACAGTATAATCGGCATATCCTTTCACATCTTTCGAGAGCCACATTTCCGAACTATGCTGTGTTTTCTTGTTCAGCACTGTTACATGTGTAGCATTATATCCGTTTACGCTCTCTTTACCATGCACAGTAATTTCATACTCATCATCTTCCCTGTTCTCCTGGGCCTTGGTTATATCGGTTTCCATGTAGGTTTTATCTTTTTCGTTTAGCGAAAAAGCCTTGCCCGGCTGGTTTTTAAGAACAAGGGTAGCGATCACCATCGGACCGTTGGGCATACCGCTGACTTCCACGGTTGTTATATTTTTGCTGTCGCCATCAGCGTAATAGCTTTTATTGGTGCCAGACATCTCCATTCTGGATGAAGTGGAACTAATCTTAAATTCCAGGTATATACCCTCTTTACCGAATGCACTGACAGCAGTGATAATCAATGCGGTTATTACCAAAGTAAATTTTTTCATTGCAGAGTATTTTAGTGCGTATATGAAATAAAATTGTTGAAAGTTAATCTGTTTTAAAAAAACAGATAATACAATATGATCTGATACTGAATAGCCCACATAAAGGTATAAACAAAACTTTATAATTTACTAATAGTGCATAACTGATTTATATCAGTTTTTGGCAATGCAGCGAAAAGTTAATATTCAGGTTACCACCGGCACTACAAAGAGGAGACAAAACAGCAAAGCATGAGCCATAAAGACCCTGTAATTAACAGATATAGCCCGGGTTGGTTTAATCAGCTGGCGTTTGAGAGGGTAGTAGGCAATATTATCGTGAATGTACTTCCCTTTCCGGGGGTGCTTTCCACTTTTATCTTGCCGTTGTGGGCATCAACTATGGCTTTTACATAGCTGAGGCCAAGGCCGAAGCCCTTAACATTATGCAGGTTGCCGGTATGTGCCCGGTAAAATTTCTCAAAAATGCGGGCCTGGGTTTCTTTATCCATGCCTATGCCATTATCCTTAACTTTTATGGAGAGCATACCGTTGCCTGTATTCAGGGTAACCACTTCTATCTGCGGTGCCTTATCCGAATATTTCATGGCATTGTCCAGCAGGTTAAATATGATATTGGAGAAGTGCACTTCATCGGCTTCTATATTGTGGTTCACAGCAGTAAGGTCGAGGGCCAGGGTGCCGTTTTTCTCCTTTATCTGCAGCATCATATTATCGGCCACTTTGTGTATTATCTCGTGGGTATCCAGTTCCTGCACATTCAGTTTTATCTCTTCCTTTTCAAGCCGGGCAGCCTGGAGTATTTTTTCCACCTGCTTGTTCATCCGCTTGTTTTCTTCCTTGATCATGCTGCTGTAAATTTTTATTTTGTCCGCATCATGAATCACCTTTTCATTGGTCAGCGCATCTATTGCCAGCGATATGGTAGCAAGCGGGGTTTTCAGCTCATGGGTCATGTTGTTGATAAAATCAGATTTTATCTCTGATAGCTTTTTCTGATTAAACAGGGTGCGCACCGTGACAAAA
This sequence comes from uncultured Bacteroidota bacterium, assembly GCA_903835005.1. GTDB lineage: Bacteria > Bacteroidota > Bacteroidia > Chitinophagales > Chitinophagaceae > Nemorincola. Next base: position 48,317 of record CAILLK010000070.1, read on the forward strand.
AAAGCAAGGATAATTATGGTAGTAAAAACAATAGAAACTATGATCATCCACAACATTTCACGGATCACTACTCCATTGTCTTCTGGTATTTTCACATACAGCACTTCCTGCTGCATGGCATTATTGTCATTGGCCAGACCAATGGAAAAGGTATAGGCATGGTCAAGGTCCTGGGGCTTGAACCCATCTGAGAGGAACAAGGGATTTTTGAACATATCCAGTACGCAAAATTCAAAGGGCTGTTTTATGTTATTCTGCTTCAGCACATTCCCGATTATACTTTGCAGATCTTCTTTGTTGAAATTGCCCTGAGTAGTAAATTTTGTTTCCAATACATACTGCTTCGTTTTGATGTCCATTGGCACTTCCTGCTGCTTATTCAAAAATTCCTGCTGGATTTCAGATGCTATGTCTTTAAGGGATTTTTCTACAGCCCTTTGGAAATTTTCATGCTTCAGGTCGAGCGCCTTATTGATCCACGACATCTGTATGAGCAGAATGCCCAATACAGATAAGGTGATCAGTACTACTATTAAGGAGAATATTTTTTTCATTGGTTAACAAATATACTAAATGTAGCCTGAGCAAGGGCTATCAATAATATACAGTTTAACGGTGATTTAACTACTCAATTAATATTTGTGAAAACCATGCAAATAACAATGAGCTGACAGGTACCGGCTGAGAAAATGTATGTTTAAATTAACAGGGTCAATGCTTTTTGGCAGATAGAGGGCAGAGCCCCCGGAATCAGAACGTATACGGCCGGATTCTATTTGTACAGAATCAGAAATTTACCCGGCCTGCCATCCAGCTTTTACTTAAAGGTACCAGCCAGTTATCCAGCAATTCATTTTTAGTATTCACTACATTATTAAACAGAAGGGTATCTTTATCAATAAAACCTTTATCTATGGCATATTGTACCTGGTTGAAAGGAAGCATTTCAGCTTTGTTTTTTACCAGGAAAGTGATCATCATCCGGTCGAAGAAATTAACATCATACTGCCGCTCCAGGCTTTTTATCACCCGCGTCATACCATCTATGCTGCATCCGCCCACAGTGTCTCCTGTTTCATCGGCCATTACCACAATAAATTGCCGGTACAGCAACTTTGCCCATCCTTTCACAGGCACATTATGACTCAGCCATTGCTTATAAAACTGGAACAACTGTTCGTTAACCTCTTTTTCTTCTTTCTCAATAAATGCACGGCTGGACTGGAATATCCAAACCTTTGAATCACTGGCAAAATCTGAAGGTATCAGGTCTTTCAATTCTATTGTTAGCATGATGCAAAGTTAGCAGAATAATTGCTTTCTCGGGTCGTCAGTAAACCGAATTAAAAAAAACAGCAGGTGATGGGCTCACCTGCTGCAAAGAGAAATCATAAACACAGCTTTCAGCTAACGGGTATACTCTTCTGAGAACTCTTGATCGCTTTTTCTGTTTTTGGCAGTTTCAGTTTCAGTACACCGCCATCATAAGTCGCTTCAATCTTGTCCTGCACTACTTCTTCTGGCAGAGTGAATGAACGGGAGAAAGAGGAATAATTATACTCTCTGCGGGTAAAATTATCCTCCTTGTTTTCCTTGTTTTCTTCCTTTTGAGCGCTAATGGTAAGCATATTGCCATCTACATCAATTTTGAAATCACTTTTATGTAAGCCTGGTGCAGCTACCGACAGGGCGTAGTTATCTTTTTCATCGGTAATATTGACCCTTGGCATAGTCATAGCCTTGTTCTTAAAGCCATCCTGGAACCATTCATTCCATGGTTCGAAAAAATCATTAAATACAGATGGCAGATTGCTTGTTCTTGCTAATGTTCTGAGTGACATATAAACCTCCTTTTTTATTGGTTAATTGAATACTGCAAAAGTAATAGCAGCCCTTCCGGCAGCAATTGATCTCAGTCAATTCACGTACTGAATTTAATCAGCGGTAGCCGGACTGGTATCATTAATCAGCTTGACAGGTATCATAGGGTAAAGGATAGTTACGGGATAAGTTTGTAATCAGTTTTTCACGTAAAAAATCAGCAAAATGAAAACAGATTTGCAACTGCAGAAAGACGTAACGGAGGAATTGAAGTGGGAGCCCGGGCTAAATGCCACAGATATAAGTGTGGTTGTAAAAAATTGTGTTGTTATCCTTAGCGGACAGGTGAGCAGCTATACGCAAAAACTTGTGGCTGAAGAATCTGTAAGGCGTGTAAAGGATGTTAAAGGACTGGTGGAAAATATCACAGTTCATCTATCGGATAGCAGTCAGAGGTCAGACCCGGTACTTGCTGTGGCGGTAATGAATGCTTTGAAGTGGAATAATGCGATACCAGATAAACAGATAACTGCAGAGTTGGAAAATGGATGGTTGACCCTCGCCGGCAAGGTGAGCTGGCAGTTTCAAAAAGATGCAGTAATAAATGCAGTTAAAGATATAACCGGATTGAAAGGGGTAACCTGCCTGGTAACGATTAAGCCTGTAATAAATGTACCCGTTATCAGGGAAGCGATAAATGCGGCATTGGAGCGGAGCGCCGATATTGAGGCAAGCCGGATTATAGTAGAAACTGCGGGTAATAAGATTATTCTTATTGGAAAGGCCAGATCGTGGAGAGAAAGGAATGAAGTAGTGCGGGCGGCGTGGTGCGCCCCCGGTGTAATGGAGGTTGAAGATGATCTGATAATAGTCTCGTAATACTGAAGCAATTTGAAAATAGTGTTGCAAATGTTCCGGAGGGTAGTGTTTTTCGATACCCGCAACCTGTTTCTATATGCTGACAAGTCAGCAATCCATTTAAGAGCGACTGATTTAATACCCGGTGCCAATATTCCCTGAATCTGCTACTTTTGCACCCAAATGAAAAAGAAACAGATTCCTGCGTTGCTATTGGCAGCGAGCTTACTTTTCTCTTGTCAGAATGCGGCAACTGGGACCGGGGGAGCTAAAGCAATGCCATTACCTGTTCCGGGTACGGTTGTTGCTTCTATGAGTACGCCGGTAAATGAAGATAAGTTGAATCATTTTTCATGCAGCGTAAAAGTAGTTGCCGACAGTAATATTGCAGCCGGTGTTTATGATATAGATGCAGATTATGGTCCTAATTTTGCTGAGGGTCAGATGACTATGCCAAAGGGTGCGGGCAACTTCAGGTTAGTTATAAAAAACGGCCCTGTGCCTTGTTCCTTTATTATTGGATTTAAAATGCCGGACGATTCTACCTTTTATGATTACTATGAGGTTGATTGCAGCAAAACGCAAACCAGGATGCAATACATTAAAGCCTATACTTTCTGAGTTATATACCTGCAGCCTCAGGTAAATATACCAGACAGGCCAATATATATCTATAAAAAAATACCACCTTTTAGCGGTGGTATTTTTTTATTTAAGCTTTACTTCTATTTTATCTGATCAGGGTGAGATCGCCCTTAGCTTCTATGGTTTTACCTCCGCAATCATACCTGATAAAGTAATAATAAACACCCATATCCTGTGGTACTCCGTTGTAATTACCATCCCAGCTTACATTGGTATTGCCACCTTCAAATATAGTAGTACCCCAGCGGTTAACAATTCGGAATTCTTTGAAAGAATGGAATCCTGTCATTATCGGGCGGAACAATCTGTTTATGGTACCACCCGGGGTAAATGCATTTGGGAATATAACGGTGCAACAGGTTCCGGGATAAAGTGTCTGGCTCGAACTGGCTATACATCCGAAAGGATCTTTAACGGTAAGGGTAACTATGCTTGCAGTATTATCCATTTTACCCCAGATATCCGGCTTATTCAGGTTACTGAAATAACTGGCTGGCGACCAGGCGTAAGCATAGTTGGTGTTCCACGAATTGGCCCTGAAATGTGCACTGTCCTGGAGGCAGAATTCGTTTGCAGAGTCAATACCCATTATCTGGAAAGATGCATCGGGAAGCTGGTGAACATTAACTGAGTCAAATGCCGCAAGTGATTTACAACCTTCTGAAGTCTGGCCTGTAACCTTGATCACATGCAGTCCGGTATCTATCCATTTAATCTTATATGGACCGGCGCTGTTTGAATTGCTAACTATAATATTAATGGACGGGGAATTAGTTAATAATGTATTGTCGATATACCAGTTGAAATTATTGGCATCAGCGGCTGATGTGTTTAAGGCCAGCTGAACCGTATCACCAAGGCATACATCTGGCTTGGTAAATGCGCTCATATAAGGCTGTGCTATTACCTTCACATAGACCGAAGTATCTGAGGTACAGAAACCGCTGTCGTCGCTGGCATAAAGGAAAACATAGTTATTCATGTTTGCCTGATCAAATTGTACCATTACAGTGGAATCAAACTGATTGGTTCCGGCGGCAAAAACAGCACCTGAAGGCAGTACCCATTTGTAGGCAGGTGCAAATAATTGCTGGCCCAGCGGATTATACGACAACCTGATAGAATCAAACTGGCATACATAAGGCCTAAGTGGCAGGATATCAAAAACAGGCTTATAAATTATAGTAACATTTACTGCTGCACTGTCGCTCTCGCAACCTGTAGCATTATTGGGCACCGTCTGGCTTACAAACCAGGTATAGGTTCCGGGCAAGGTGTCGGTAACCGGTGAAGGTGTTGGTGGAACTGCTATTGCATTATAATACCAGTTCAGGTGAGAATTCCCTATACTGTCTACAAGTGCATTCAATGGCGCTGCATTGGCATACTGGCAATACCTGGTAACATTGGTAACGGGAACCGGTGGTTTAACTTTTATTACATCAATATCCACAGCGCTGTCGCTGATACATCCATATACAGTTGTCTCAGTAACATAAAATATCAATGTATCCGGCGCAATATTGGTAGCTGGCACAGGAGGTATGCTCATTCCGGGAGTAACTCCGGTACCATACCACAGAAATGGGTTCGGACTGATAAGGGTGGTGCCTATACCAGTGGTATCCGGACTGCAGGAAACAGGAACCGGCGTCTGGAACTGGCAGATGGGTGTTGGATTAATAATTGGTTTATTCGGTTTGGGATGAATAACAAGCGTTACCGGTGTCCTCGGCCCTTCACATCCCGAATCAATCTGGCTTACCCACCAGTTATAAGTACCAGGATTTGTAATGTCAACAGATGGCTCTGTTGGAGAATAGGAAGTACCTGAGGCAGAAGTATACCATCTTGCAACCCCGGTAGGCGTAGTAGAAACCGTTAGCGGAATTACAGGACCGATAAACTGGCAATACTGCATAATACCGGTAACAGCAGGCGCGGGTGGGGTAGTAGTAACCCTTACAGAATCCATACCTCTCAGGCTCTCACAACCACCGAATTTTTCACTTACCCAAACATAATTCATGCCGGGCAAAAGGGTGTTGACTGTAGCAGGCGTAGTACTGGGTGTGCCACCTGTGGCTACAGTATACCACAGCAGAGTATCGCCTCCTATGGTGTCGCTGATGGCATAGGCAACAAACGTATTGCCCTGGCAGTAATTTTCATCTGTAACAACCGGTTTCGGCGGTTGCTGTATTACAATGACATGGGTAGTTCCGGTATCCTTACAGCCATATTGATTAGTTGCATAAACGGTATATGTGCCGGTATCTGAGGCGCTGAAAGTTGTTAATACCGGATTCTCGCCAGTAGAGGTAAACCCGGCGGGTCCTTTCCATATAAAGGTTTCACCAAGGGAATCAGGCGCAGCATAAAGGTCAAGAGCGCTGATCTGGTTAGAACATAAAGGCGAGTTATTGGTAACTACCAGGGTGGGTTTAGGATTAACCCTTACTACAGTAAGCATGGTGTCTGAAACAGCGCCAATTGTCTGAACAACCATGTAAACACCGGAATCAGTAAGTAATGCCGGGTAAATAAACGGGTTTTGCAAAGTGCTGGTAAAGCCCAGCGGCCCGCTCCATAAATAAGTCGCACCTACCGAAGAGCCCGAATCTACTAATTGAAGGGTATCTCCCTGGCATACCGTTAAAGCAGAAGTATCGAGGTAAACTACATAGGCAATACCCGATGTTATTCCGTTGGTATAGCATTCAAATGAGGTAATACCTGTTGAAGATGAAATTAAAATATCGCCGCCGTTATAATCAGAAGTTAGTCCGACAGGCCCCATAAGAAATCCGGTACTCAGGTAGCAAAGGCCACCTCCCGGAGAGCACTCGGTATAAGATGTTATATCTGCCGGTACAAGGGGGTGTGGTGAGCCATTTATAAACATCGACATATATTCTCCGCTTCCGGCTGCACCTCCGTTGATACCCCAGGCATGAACCGCTATTTTGTATACTGGCCTGGTTAATGTATAGGTATAAGCACCTGGTCCGGGTGTTGTGCCCGGGTAGCCGATCCAGTATTGGTCGGTGGTTGGCGCGAGGCAGGCCAGTGCGCCACCGCTTGAAACGCTGCCCCCACTGGTTACAGTAACGCCATATGATCCGAAAAAAGTAGTTCCGGTGAAAAAGGGAAGCATAAACAACTGCGACTGTGCAGTATATGACAATAATATTGCTATGGCAATTGTATAAATGCGCTTCATGTGGAGTGTTAGTTTTACTATAAAATTAATAATATTATCGGACTGAACAAATATTTCAGAAATTACACTGCTTGCTCATTAACTAAGACATGTAGATTTGATAAAAGGATGGGTAAAATAACGGATATTATTTATTTGTATGATAGCCCGTGATGATTTTGCCAATATATAAGCTGCCAAAGTACTTTGATCTGTTACCGCTTATGCCAGATGTCTTGATTTGTTGGTAATCTGTGAAAACCCAAGCAGGAAAAGACCTGCTCATAAAATGCCCTGCTGAATTTATTCTATTAATATTACCTTAGCAGGGTCAATACCACCATATTTCAGGAACATTTGGAGAAGCGCAGAGATAATAAATCAACAAAATCATTTCCCCTGTTAGCAGGACGTAAACCTGTTCAGGAAGCCTTGGAGCAAGGGGTAACCATTGAGAAAATATTTATATTACGTACTGCTGCCGGCCCGGAAATCAACCATATCAAACAACTGGCCCGGGAAGCTAATATCCCCATAAGCCAGGTACCCGTTGAGAAACTCGATTATCTGACCAAAGTGCAGCACCAGGGAGTAATTGCCTGGACATCATTGCTCCAGTATACCGACCTGCAGGCTGCAATTTCATTTGTGGTGGAGAAAGGTGAGGTACCCATGTTTTTACTGCTCGATGGCATTACCGATGTGCGCAACGTAGGTGCTATAGCCCGTTCTGCTCTTTGCTGCGGGGCACAGGGAATCATTCTGCCCACATCTCATGCGGCCTCCCTTAGTGAAGAAGCTATAAAAACATCGGCAGGTGCATTAAGGAAAATATTATTGTGCCGTACCCCTTCGGTACCGCAAGCAATGGATGTGCTGCGGCTTAATGGCATCCAGATTCTGGGCACGCAGATGAAAGGCAGCGTACCGGTTTATGAGTGCGATCTTAAAATTCCCACGGTTATAGTAATGGGAGCTGAAGATACGGGTATCAGCAAAGATGTATTGAAGCGCGCTGATCAGCTCATACGGATACCCATGGTGGGCACCTTTGATTCTTTGAATGTTTCGGTAGCAGCAGGCATGATACTATATGAAGGTATGCGGCAAAGGTTGTTATCGAAATAGTATTGCAAAAATACCTTTCCCTGTTATCTTTCTTTCCTTACCTTCGGTAATATAATCAGGATATTATGTTATTCAGCGGAAAAACTGTTTTTATCACCGGCGCCAGCAGGGGTATTGGCGAGGCTATAGCGCTCAGGTTGGCAAAAGAAGGGGCGAACATTGTGGTTGTTGCCAAATCTGTGACTGAAGATGCCCGGCTGGGTGGCACCATTCATTCGGTAGCCCAAAAGGTAAATGAAGCAGGTGGTAAAGGTCTGGCAGTGCAGTGCGACATCCGCGATGAAGAACAGATAATTGCAGCAGTCCAGCAGGCTGTGGCTGTTTTTGGCGGTATTGATATACTTATAAATAATGCTTCGGCCATCAATCTCAGCAATACCGAACAACTGGAGACCAAGCGCTTCGACCTGATGCACGACATTAACGTAAGAGGCACTTTCCTGGTAACCAAACACTGCGTTCCATTTCTGCGCAAATCTGTAAATCCGCATATTCTCACCCTTTCCCCGCCGCTCGATATGGATCCGAAATGGTTTGCGCCCTATGTAGCTTATACCATCAGCAAATTCAACATGAGCATGATGACCCTGGGATGGTCGAAGGAATTTAAAAAGTACAACATTGCGGTTAACTCCATGTGGCCTGTAACGACTATTGCTACCTCGGCAGTTAAGAATATTATAGGTGGGGAGATGCTGATGAATATGAGCCGGAAACCAGATATCCTGGCCGACTGTGCTTTCCATATTCTGCAGAAACCATCCACAGAATGTACCGGCAATTTGTTTCTTGATGAGCATGTTCTGGCCGCGGCAGGTATTACCGACCTGGGTCATTATGCCGTTAATCCGGGCGGCCCGTTGCAGAAGGATTTATATGTGGTCTGAAGTTACAAATTTATCCCTCGAGCATAAGCCGATTAAAGTCCCTTAACCTAAATCATCAATATTCTGTATACACCCTCAGGATGGGCAAAGCTTGGTTCGCTATAGGGACAGGGTTGTAAATTTAGCCGTATAACTCTGCGCTGGATTCTTATTCTAGCTTGAAATTTTGAAGGAAAGCTTAATACCTGGTTTCCACTTTGGGCAGAATTTGACACTTAGCTTAATGCGTGGTTCCCTTTAGAGACCGTGTTTCAGGGGTTATACTCATCTCATCAATAAGCCATTTTGCCCCACCAAATTTTTCAACAATAAACAAGGTATAACGTATATCCACCGAAATATTCCTGCACCGGTTCGGATCAAAATAGTAATCGCTCATAGTGCCTTCATAAGCTCTGTCGAAATTCGTGCCGATCAGTTCGCCATTTGCATTCAGCACAGGGCTTCCGGAGTTACCACCGGAGGTGTGATTTGAGGCTATAAAAGCCAGTGGCATTTGGCCATTTACACCCCAGCGGCCATAATCCTGGTTCCGGTAGAGTTCTTTCAGTTTTTTTGGCACCGTGAAAATATCCCGGGTAGTATCATCCAGCGTTGCGGCTTCACCCAGGGTGGTCTGGAACGAGTAGGGCGCCGGGCCATCGGGATCCAGGCCGCTTACTTTGCCATAGGTGAGCCTCAGTGTCAGGTTGGCATTGGGGTAGAAGGCCTTGTTTTGCTGCATCGCCATCTGTGCTTTCATGTAGAGCCGGTCGAGGTAGCGCATCCGGGTATAATAATCTTTTAGCCGGGGCAGTATTTGTTGTTTTCTGAAGGTATTTAAAGCATCAAAAAGTTGCCATGCCGGGTCATATTTCAGCCTTACACTGTCGGCAGTGGTGGCATTGGCAGCAAAGCTTTTCAGCAGTTCGGGCGATGCCAGTATTGTTGTGCTGTACAGGTCATTGGCCCATGCGCTGAAGTCCCGGTTATGCACCAGGTACTGTGTCTCAAACGCAGCCGGAAGCCAGGCCCCGAATTTGCTGAAGTAAAACGCCATCAGCGATTTGAACACATCTTTATCGGTAGCAACATCATAGTTTTTATAAAACCCTGCCATCGAATTAACCACTTTGCTCAGCGTATCCTGCAATTCCCGGTCGGGCAGGTGCAGCCTGAAACACTGCACCAGCCGCTCAAACGAAGCGCCCTGCTGAATCAGTTCCACACCCAGCGCTACTTCCTTGTTATACTGGTCTTCCGTTATCAGTTTATCGGCTGTCTCAGCCTCTTTTCTTATCTGTTTCAGTAATGTTTTGTAAGCCGTGTTTTTCTGTCCATTTGCCCATTTTTGGAACGATTGTTCAAAGGCCTTCTTTTTAGCAGTTACATTGTTTACGTCCAGCCCGCGCACCTCTCCCTGCCATTTTTTCCAGCTGTTGGCCACACCGGCCCTTTTTGAGGTGTATTGCAGAAAAACAGCTCTGCTGGCGCTCATATGCCTGCTCCATACATCCAGGCGGCGGGTGCGGGCAGCAATGGCTATAGGGTCGGTTATGGACGATACCTGCTTCAGTTCGTAAGACGAAATATATTCCTGTGTGGTGCCGGGAAAACCATATACCATGGTAAAATCCCCCTCTTTATAGCCGCTGCAGTTTATTTTAAAAAACTGGTCGGTATGGTAAGGTTTGTTTTCTCTGGCATAGTCTGCAGGTTTGTTGTCAGCGCCTGCATATACCCTGAACATACTGAAATCTCCGGTATGCCTGGGCCATACCCAGTTTTCCACATCGCCACCAAATGCCCCTATGCCATTGGGTGGGAAACCCACCAGCCTTATGTCGCGGTAGGTTTCGGTTAAGGCTACCCAGAATTGGTTGCCGTCGTAGTATGGTTTTATAGATGCATTCAGGTGGGCTGCTTTTGCATACTCTTTTTCCACAGATGCTGTTTTCATCGCAATAAGGCTGTCCCTTACTTCATCGGGCAGATTATCATTAATTCCATTCAGTATTTTATCCGTCACATTTTCCATTCTTCGCACAAAAGTTACCGTAAGGCCGGGGCAAGGTATTTCCTCGTTTCTGTTTCCGGCAAAAAATCCATTGGCAAAATAGTCTTTATCAGCGCTGCTGATGCCCTGAACGCTGCCATAGCCGCAATGATGATTGGTAAGCACAAGCCCTTCAGGAGAGATAATTTCCCCGGTACACCCTCTGCCAAAAAGAACTACTGCATTGTTAAGCCCGGTACCATTTTCATTATATAATTTTTCTACAGGTAACTTAAGCCCCCAACCTTTCATGTCTTTCTCCCTGTCTTTAAGTGTGGCAGGTATCCACATGCCTTCTTTGGCAAAAGCGGGGATAAGCACTGAAAATGAGGACAAAAGCAATAAAATAATCTTGATTATTATTGTAATTTTTGGTGTTTTCTGCATCGGTTTTTTGATTTGCGGAAATAAATATACACCTTTGCTGAGGAAGTTTTATAGGATTGCTTTATATTAGCGTAAGATTTGAAATTATCTTTGCCGGATAATGAATTGTCATGACTTCGGTTGTAAGTCCTGATTTGTTGATTAATGGCTGATTATAGATGGGAAATCTGGCTGGTGGCAGTTCCACCAGGCAACTAAAAGAAAAATATTTTCAGATGAAAAAACTGTTACTGCTTTTAATGCTGTTAATACTGTCGCAAGTGAGTATTTTGCGTGCCCAGGTTTTATTTTCAGCTCCTGCTACTGTATGTATCAATCAGCCGGTAACAATTGTTCCCGATTCACTTGCCTTTAAGGCTTCTTCTTATTACTGGGGTTTCTGTTCGGGTTATCTTATGGATGCCCCAACCGGTACCAATCTGGGCAATCATTTCGGCTTTCATATTCCTGCCGGTATTGATATTGCTTACGATCAGGGCAATTATTTTGGCTTTGTACTCAACTCTCAAACCAATGAATTTATACGCCTTAACTTCGGCAACAGCCTTACAAATACACCTTCTATAACTAATTTCGGAAATCTGGACAGCGGGCTGGCAATCAATCCTACGTCAATGTATATCCTTAAAGATTCGGTTTCTAAATTCTGGTATATTTATGTTACAGGTGGTTTTACAAAGGCCACTTCATCAATTGGTCGTATAGATTTCGGTCGTAACCTCAATAACCCGCATCCCAATGTGGTTAATTTCGGCAATTTTGATGGTATTCTTGATGGCCCTAAAGGTATATTCGTTGCCCAGGACTCTACCAATTTATGGTATGGCTATGTGGTCAACCACAACACCAGCGAACTGATCAGGCTCGATTTTTCTTATAACGAATCCATTACACCCCAATTATACAATTATGGCAATATAAGCGGTTCTATATTAGGGGCGCCTACCGATATGGCTGCCGTTTACGATCAGCCAAACCATGCATGGCACCTTTTTATTACCAATGAAGGAGTAAGCAGTTCTGTTGCCCGGGTCGATCTGGGCCCGTCTCTTACGCCATCTAATACATTTATTTCCGGTGTTACCATCAACGACGGTACTACTACCCCAGGTGCCAGTACCTTCCAGTACCGTATCGATCAGCCATCATCTATTACCATTACCAAGGATTGCGGCAACTATTATCTGTATGTTACCGACAGCACCACCAGTCAGCTCATAGGCATACAAATGACTACCTTGGTTGGCCCTTACACCGCTGTTGATTATAACAATATCGGGTTCATGAATTTCCCTTCATCTATCTCCACCGTTTTAAGAGACCACGATAATCTGTATTGTTTTGTCGCCAATCCGGCCGACAGTACTTTGACCCGCATTAATATTCAGCAGTGTTTTAATTCCAGTATTCCTTCTTATACCGAGCTGGTGCCACCGGTTTACAAGTACAATGTACCCGGTGTTTACAATATCTATTTTGTTATTAACGATGGCCAGCCCAATATGGCTACTTATTGCCAGCCCATTACGGTATTGGCCTATCCGCCTATCTATATGAACAATGATACCACCATTTGCCAGGGCGATACTGCCAAATTATATGCCGTATCCACACTGGCTGATTCCATCCGGTGGCAGGCTGTATATAATATCGATACCAGCTACCTTTACCGCGACTCTGTAAGGGTTTACCCCAATTATACCACTACTTACCCTGTAGTTTTGTACTATCCCTTTGGTTGCATTGTCGATACCTCAGTTAAGGTTTATGTAAGCTCCCTTAAAGCCGATGCCGGCCCCGACCGCTGGATCAATGACGGATCTTCCACCATTCTGGGTGGTCCGTTTACCACACTGTTCGATTCCAGTTATGGCCTTGATTATTCCTACAACTGGCAACCTTTCCAGTACCTGAGCGATTCCAGCGCCACCAATCCTACCGCCAACCCTCCTTATGATTTCACCTATGTACTCACTGTTTCCGATTACATAGTCCGCAATAACGATACGGTAGCCTGTGTCAGCAAGGATACCGTAACGGTGCACATCAACTGCGATAATCTGTATCTGCCCAATGCATTTACACCCAACAGCGCCAACCCGTTGACCAACCGGTTCGGAATACTGAATAAGCAGATTGTGCAGTTGAATTCGTTCATGATTTACGACCGGTGGGGACAGGAAGTTTTCACTACTACCGATCCGACAAAGGGATGGGACGGCACTTTCAACAGCCAGCCTTGTGATGTAGGCGTGTATGTGTGGGTGGCCGATGGTTTCTGTATCAATGGAAAACGGTACACCCGATCAGGCAACGTAACATTATTGCGGTAAGGAATAAAATTATGGCAGGTTATCTTTTCCAGTTAGAGCTTCCGGTGATTAATGATCGCATAGCTGATGTGATACCCAGGCACAGGGAGCATATCAATGCGCTGTTTGCAAAAGGCCGTATACTTTCCTACAGTGTATCTCTGAACCGCAACCTGATCTGGTGCGTCATCAATGCCGAAGATGAACAGGAAGCCATGGAAATGGTGGTATCATTTCCGCTTTTCCCCTTCTTTTCCGATGTTACCTGCCATCCGTTGCTGTTTCATAATGTGTTGCCCGCAGCTATGCCGGGGATATCATTGAACTGACTGACAGCCGGCTGCAGCAAATCATTATCGAAACGTTTTGCAGGGCTACAATAGCTTCCGGTTATCATTTTCCGTCAATGCTTCAATTGCTTGCTGGTTTTATTACTTTTGACCAATTCAAACAATCTCCATAAAAAAACAATCATGGCATTACCACTTATTTTTTCCCGTAAAGTAGCCGATGACATTATTCAGCGCATCAACAATCTGAAGCCGGAAAGCCAGCCCGTATGGGGCAAAATGAATGTAGCCCAGATGCTGGCCCATTGCTGCGTGACCTATGAAATGGTTTATGAAAGAAAACACCCGGCCCCAGGTGGTTTTATGAAACTGATCTTAAAACTGCTCGTCAAAAACACGGTGGTAGGCGAAACGCCCTACAAGCACAACCTCCGCACCGCACCAGCATTTCTGATGACCACCGAAAAAGATTTCAATGCAGAAAAGGCACGCCTTATAGGCTATATCAACAGGACGCAGCAACTGGGCGAAAAAGAATTTGATGGCAAGGAATCACTATCATTCGGCAAGCTCACGGTCAATGAATGGAACAATATGTTTTACAAACATCTTGATCATCACCTTAACCAGTTTGGCGTATAGGATTTTTGAATTACCTTTGTTCTCCCTAAATAAAAAATCGGGACGTAGCGCAGCCCGGTAGCGCACAAGGCTGGGGGTCTTGTGGTCGCTGGTTCGAATCCAGTCGTCCCGACGGAGTAGCCTGGTAATCAAAGTATTATCAGGCTATTTTTATGCCCTTAATAAACTGATTAGTGAGCGGTTTCAGGCGTTTACTGGTTCATTTCTGCCATGTGAGTATTCCATGCTGAAAACAACTGTTTTAACTCTTTTCATGCTACCACGCTGGTGACTTAAAAGCTGTCCGGAAAGTGATCAAATTCCCACTTAAATGGCATTCTTATCAGGTTAATGGATTTGGGTTACAGGTTAGATAAAGCCAGTGAAATAGAAGCAATAGGGAGTTGGCTTATTTTCTCTCTCAAAGAAAGCAGCTTGGTAATGTGGGGCTGAAGAGTATAAGGCGAAAGGCGTCAAGAAAACGCTGGAGGAAATTAAGGCCAGGTATGGCTCTGAAACAGTTCTTTCCCGATCCTATGCCAAAACAATTCAATAATTACCGCACTTCCAGGGAATAAGTTTACAGGTTATTTTGCTCTATATTTGGCAAAAATACCAGTACATGAGTATTAACCTAAACATCTTTCGATGCTTATTCTTTTTTATAGCCTGTCTTCTTATACTCAGTAGTGGGTATGCTCAATCAGAGGCCATTTCAAATGATACAGCTATGGAACAAATACCCATATTTGAAGGGGGAAATGACAAGCTTTTAAACTTTATTAATTACTATATGATATATCCTAAAACCGCACTTTATGATAGTATTGAAGGAAAAGTAGTTGTAAGTTTTATGATTGACAAAAAGGGCACGATGAAAGATATAATGATAAGTAAATCTGTTTATCCATCGCTTGATTCAGAAGCAATCAGAGTAGTTAGGTTAATGTCGCAGGTATTGCCCAAATGGAAACCAGGAAGACATGAAGCGAGAGCCATCAGTATGAAGGACTCACTTGAGGTAAACTTTAATGTAAATATATATGAGCGAGCTAATAATATTCATCACGGAGATAGAGAGCCAACACCTGCTTTCGATCTAAACAGATTCCTTAATGATAACCTGAAATATCCTCAGAATTCAAAGGAAAAAGGCATTGAAGGCAGTGTGTTGATAAAGTTTGTTATTTCTGAAGATGGAAGTCTTTCTGGATTGAAAGTGATAAAATCAGTTGATGTTGAAATGGATTTAGAAGCTTTACGGCTAATCAGGATGATGCCTAAATGGAATCCTGCTATTCAGAATGGTCATCCTGTAAAAGTTTATTTTACCCTACCAGTTCGTTTTTCATTACATAAATAGGCTAACATTCCCAAATATTAAGCACAGGAATTAGCCACTTAATAAAAATCCCAGTTTGGCCTCAAAAAGAATTAAAACCTAAAGCGGGTGTCTTAAGTTCTTATTGGTGCGGACGGGAAATTTATAAGGCTCCTGAGCCAGGAAAATTGTTACCTCATTCATCTTGAAAAAGCACACTTGCAGATTCCTGCGCACAAGGCTGGGGGGGCAGGTGGTCGCCGGTTCGAATCCGGTCGCCCCGAATTGGAATATCCCGGAATAACTCCAAACAAATGGGAACAATTAAGCACAACTCAGCATAATTGTTCCCATTTTTACATAACTCGGCATAATCTGACATTAAAAAATTCCTTTTAACCGCTCCAAAACCGATAATGGGTATCCAGCCCAAAATAGAAAAACAGGTATCTGCAGAAATATAAATTCCATAAAGCCACCTATCCAATCCTTGACTATAACAAAGCAGATGATCGTAATCAGTGAATGTGTTATCAACATCCCTGCGCCAATTTTGAAAGTTTGCGGAAACAGAAGAAACAGTCCGCTAATTCCCAAAAACAAAGGCAGTAACTGTATGCCCGATCGTGGCACGTTTGCCTTATTGTACACAAGGGCGGTTTCGGGTTTTATTATGCCACCAAACGCATAATAAATGGAAGCTAAAGAACTAAACAGAATCAATAAGGCAACTACGGTCTTTATCATATTTCTTATGCTTAGGTTTACGATACTGCGAGCGTTTTTTCACTTTCAGATTGAATGAATGCTTTTTGAGAAATGGTTTTTGCAGGATACTTTATGTTTAGCTTATACATCCTTTTATTCATTGCAAAGCGCCAGTTTAACGGAATAATCTTAGTCATTATTTTGTCCATAAAAGCTGCATCCATTGCGTTCAAAAAACAATTTAGACTGACACCGACGGAACTTGCCAGCAAGACTGGGAGGATATGAATGTTAGTTCGAAAATTGTCCACCTAACCTAATTCCAGGTTGTTCAGTGTTATGGCGACCTATGTTAATTTATGCTGGCTTATGTCGAGTAATGTAATAACATACTGAATTGCGTTTAAGTCTTGAATATAAGAGTTCGAAAGTTGTCCAGTCATCCCGATTTGACACGAATGGGAACAATTTGACGCGAATATGGTCAATTGTTCCCTATACAAACCTTTAAATATTTAAATGCAGAAATTCTAAAGGTCCGGTTTTTATAATTATTGGGAGCAGAGTAATACATAAACAGTTACTCAGCTTTATTTGAAATGTATTCCTGCCTAAATCTCCTACTGAACACCAGATGCTTCCTCAAAACCCCTCCCCAACTTCAAAACTAACCCGCTCCCTGGTTTTCGGATGCACAAATGATAGCAGCGCAGCATGAAGGTACAACCGCTCTGCAGCAGTGCCATAAAGATCATCGCCCACAATGGGTGCATTAAGCCCCAGCTCATGTGCCGCATGCATCCGCAGTTGATGGGTACGGCCTGTAAGTGGCCAGAAATGCACCTTGGTCTTCGTTCCGGTCTTATTTATTACTTTCCACCGGGTGATGCTCTTTTTACCGGTTTCGAAGCTCACCAGTTGCCTTGGCCGGTTATAAGGGTCTGCACACAAAGGCAGTGATATTTCACCTTCTGTCTCTTCAATAGCCCTGGAAAGTAAGGCGGTGTAGCGCTTACTCACAGTCCGGTTCAGGAATTGTTTTTGAATATGCTTGTGTATCTCAGGGGTTTTAGCTACCACCAGTAGTCCGGATGTGCCCATATCCAGCCGGTGAACAAGAAGCGGCTCAATATTTACAAGACTATATTTAAGCCTGCTGTAAACCGAATCCATAATGTCTACACCCGGCACAGAACGCAATCCTGCCGGCTTATTGACCACCAGCAAATAGTCGTCTTCATAGATGACTTCCAGTTTTGCACTGTCCTTGGCAGGCAGCAGGAAGGGGTTTTCATCAACCGGCATTCCCTCCAGCATATGCGCCAGTATAGGCTTGCATTTACCCGCACATGCCGGATAAAATTGTTTGTGTTTCCGTATCTCAGATGCCGGAGAGGCCCCCCACCAGAACTCTGCCATTGCAAGAGGCTGGTAACCGCTGGCAAATGCGTATTGCAAAAGCTTGGGTGTGGCACATTCACCGGCACCCGATGGTGGTTTCCCGAATGCTGTAGGTGCGAAAATATCGTGCAGGCTTTTGCTTTTGCCTGCTTTGTTCAAAAAAGCATATTGCTCAAAAAGCTGCGCCTGCAGTGTGCCCGACCTTTCCTTCCGTTCATTCTTCAGGGCTTCATAGCGTTCTTCAGTTGGTTCAATGCCTGATCTTAATTCCTCCAAACGCACTTTCCATTCTTCCTTAAGTACCCTGAGCCTGTGCCGGTCATAATGGCTTTGTTTGGCCAGGTCGGCTTCAATCATACTGTGGTCGGGATGATCCGTACGGTTATCAGCACGCTGGGCTTTTCTGTTTTCTTTATTGATTTTTAACTGAAGTTTGAAATCCGATATTTCCTGCACCGCCAGGGCCTCAAGCTCTGCCAGTTCCTGTTTCCTGAGATGGTGGTTTTCATCACACTCTATTTTTTCCAGCTCCGCGTTAATGGCGCTTATTATCTCCTGCTCATTAAGAAAGAAGCTGTTTTCAACCAGCATATCGAATACAGGCGGAACAAATTTCGGGTGATCATTTGTGCCGGCCAGCTTGCCCGAGAATGCAGACAGATAACCAATTTTTCCTTTTTCGTCCGCAACTACCAGCACGCCAAACATTTTCCCGATAGGTTGTTCCTCATTTTCATCAGTAAGTCCGAAGTTATGATCAAAGCCGGTTTGTGTTTCCAGATAATGCTGCAGTTCGGCTGCCGCTATTTTTGTGAGCGGATGAGGCGAATAATAAAATGGAAAAGTGAACCGCTCGGGCGGGGGTATCTTATCTGTAACTTTATCTGTAAAGTAGGAAATCCGGTTAAGACCAATGCTGTCCGGATTCTTTATTGTGTGATTCAATCCGCAAAAATAACGAATCTTAATTAAGATGAGGGTTACGGCCTCCGGTTAGTTGGCTGGTTTTTGAAGTCTGTTATATTGTGCCAGATAGTATAGGTTTATTGAACCCGATTGCTCTGCCTCATTGCAGATATCTGCGAAACTTGTTTATAATTTATAAAGAGGATTTGATACAATACAGGCCTGAGGATGCAGGATGATGAAGTTATTTTCAGGGGGAAAATACCCCCGGCATTTTGCATTATTTCCCGTTGCAGGGTATTTTATTCATTACTAAATTTGCACCTCGAAGCAGTAAGGATTTTAGCTGAAGCGATGGCAAAGTAACTTCATTTTATCTGGCAGTAATTTTTTTTGGTAATTTTTGTTCGGGAATGGGTCGCTTAAATAGGCACCTTTACAGCTCAATACAACTTCCTGATAAATGAATATTCAACTTATAGTAGTTTTTTGAGCGCGTGGTCACAGAGAATTAATATGGCATAATGGCTTAGATATATGAGGTTATTTGGTTCAGTGTCTATCGTTTATTGAGTGTAATAATTGATATGTTTAAATAAAAAAACCTGAAGAATAATAAGTTATGGAAATAAGGAAGCAAAATTTATATGGGAAAATACATCTATAATAAAAACAGATGTTAATCGCATAAAAAAAAATATGACTTTAAAACGGTTTTTTAGCAATTTTGTTTTTTGTTTTTAGTGGATTTATGTACCTTTACAAAAAAATAGTTACATTTTATTTGAAGGTGATACTTCTATAAGCCATTGTATCGCCATTTACAGGTATTTTTTGTTTAGGAAAATATTGATGTGTGACCAAGGTAATTTTTGATTACCAAAGAACCACCACTATTACCCTATTTGTGTTTAAATGATATTGAGATAATAGTATTACCCATTATCAAATTGAATTATTGTATATTAAATTGTTGGACATGCCATTGAAAAGAACTATTACTATTTTTTTATTGTTAATAGCCACATTTTTAGTCTCTGGAGACCTGGTTGCCCAGGATTTCAGATCTGGTACTATACCTGCAATTCCTTATGGTCATAAGGTCATTGCACCTCCGGGAATGGTTTACGTGGAAGGTGGGGTTACCCTTATTAACTACGACCAATCTACCATTGATACCAACAGCATTAAAAAAGTGAGTCTTACTTCCTTTTTTATGGATAAAACCGAAACCACCAACTTTGAATACAGAAACTTCATCAACTGGGTCGTTGATTCTGTTGCTATTGTAAAGTATATTAAAGACCCTAAATATTTTTTAGACTATAAAGAAAAAGAAACCACCTCCGCTTCTACCGATAATACCACCAGTAATACAGACAATTCCACTGCCAGTCAGAATAATTCAACAGCTCCAATGCCGGATTCTGCTTCAAGAGCTAATGATTCTGCCCGTATAGCAGGTGGTGCAAGAAGTACAGATTCCCCTAAACCCGCTGGTGCCACTTCCGCTGATAACAGCAACAACAATACTCCTGCTGTTATTGATACTCCTAATTATTCAAAAAAGAGAATTGACTGGTCGAAAGTTGACCATGATGCGATTTTTAACTCAAAAAATGAGGATATTAAAGCCAAGATCGCTCCTATGCTTGATGAAAACGGTAACATTAAAAAGGAAATGTACACCTACTCATACAAGCATACTAAAGTGGTAAGTACCACTACTCATAACGGGAAAAATAAAATGATAACTGAAACCATCAATGTTTATCCGGATGAAAATGTATGGGCTCAGGACCTCACAAATGCCTCAACTGAAATGTATGTGGAGAATTATTTTAAAGCATCTGCTTTTAATGATTATCCCGTTGTTGGTGTTACCTGGCCACAGGCTAATGCATATTGCTACTGGCGCGGCAATACTGCAACCAACTACTATAATATGCCCGAATACATGAAATCTTTCAAGGCAACTTTTTCTTTGCCATCAGAAGCTCAATGGGTATATGCGGCACAGGGGTTTTATGAATTGATTTATCCTGAAGATACTCCTGCTGTGGATACTTCTACTTATCAGTCTGCTGATAGTATCAGCACTGTTGTTTATCAATCAGACAGCACACAAACTCCGCACGACAGCACATGGGTGGCCCTGCAGGTGCAGAAGAAAATATTTGATGATAGTGTAAAGGCTGCAATAAGGGATCAGAAGTTGGCTGAAAGGCAAAAAGCAAGTGTACATAAAAGTTCTAAAGCAATGAATCCTAACCTTTATGTAATGGACTATATTAAGATGCTCTATTTCTTTAACCACAGGTACAATGGTGCATTGGATACTACCAGAGCTATTGACAGTACCATGATTCATAAAGACCCTAACGGAATGCTTATGAATTTTAAGCAACAGGAGGGTGATTACTGGGAAGACGGTGCGGCACTTACAACCCCGGTTATGTCATTTGCTCCAAACGAATTCGGACTCTATAATATGGAAGGAAATGTGGCTGAGTGGACAATGGATGCATATAGCCCTTCGGCATACTCATTTGTTTCAGATATTAATCCAGTGTTGCAATATGATGCCGATTCTACCGACGCCCCTGTAATGAAACGCAAAGTAGTTCGTGGTGGTTCTTTTATGGGTAATGCCAAATCACTTAGTCCGTTCTACCGCGATATGGAAATTATGGATGTCAGTCATTGTTATATAGGGTTCAGATGCGTTATGGCCGCTCCGGAAGTGATTCATAATAACACTTCAACAAGAAACAAGACTCAGAGGGGTAAAAAAACTCCAGGCAAGTTTAGCGGAGTTAGATTACCTGAAATTCACTAATAATTATGAGTAATTAATTTTTTTTCTAATAAATAGTTATATAAATAAAATAATCACTAACAAAAGCAACAAATAACAATTTATGAGCAGTAATCAGCAAAAAAAGAAAATTGGCCTGAACACGGTTATCTCCTGGGGAGCAAGTGTGGTTATTATTGGTTTGATGTTTAAAATTCTCCATCTTGCAGGTGGCGAATACATGATTGCCATCGGGCTCTGTGTAGAGTCATTCCTGTTCTTTATCCTGGGTATTGCATCCATGGTTGTGGAAGAAGAAGACGGAACAACCGCTAATGCAGGTGATGGATCTAAACTTCATGATTTGCTGGCTACTTCAATTACACCAAAAATCATTGAAAGCCTCAGTAATGGCTTCAAGCAATTTAATACTACTGTAGCTGCTGTTAATCAGGTTGCCGGTTCTTTTAATACTACCCAGAACCTCATTAAGGAGATGGAAAGTACCACTACCGATATCAAGAAATTCCGCGATAATATGGGCTCTGTTGCAGGCGGGTTCGATCAGTTTAATAAGGCGCTTACTTCTATAAGCCAGATCGCTGGTTCTTCCCAGAATCTGGTTAAGGATTTCGAAGCTGCTGGTGCTGGTATGAGAGGTTTCGCGAAAAATGTTACTGAAATGAATTCAAGCTTTGATCAGTTCAGCAAAACACTGGTTCAGATCAATCAGATGACAGTTGCATCTGCTACTATGCTGAAGGAATTTGAAAATGCAACCAACGGTATGAAAGCTTACAACAAGAACCTTACAGACCTTACAAAGGTTTACCAGGCTCAACTGGATGCTTTCAGGAAAAACTAATTATAAGACTAGAAACTTAATTTACCTGGAGTTAGTTGGTATTCATAACCACCTGAATTCAGGGATCAACTAAAAATATTAACGAATGGCAGCTTTAAAAGAAACGCCCCGGCAAAAGATGATGGGTATACTGTACCTGGTGCTGCTAGGAATCGCAGCAACCACTGTTACAGACCATGTTCTTGATGCCTTTAGAAATTTGACTGTTAGCCTGGAAACATCAACAACAAATGTTCAAAGCACAGTAGATAATACATTTGCTTCATTCGAAGCAACTAAGCTTAAAACAGAACCAGGAAGAGCAAAGCCCGTATACGACAGGGCTATATTAGTAAAGAAATATGTTGCTGACCTGGATAGTAAGATTAATGAAATTAAAGCAGATTTAATTCAGAAAGGTAAGGGTATTGATGAGAAAACCGGTGATATAGTTGGTCGTGCGGATATTGATATTTCTCCGAGGGTAATGATTAAACAAGGCCGTGGAGATGAATTGAAAAAGCTCATTGATGAAACCGTGGTGAAAATCCGCTCTACACTCAGCCAGCAGGAATTGCAGGGATTGAAATTTGCATTGGGTACGGACTTATCTGCCAAAGTCGGTATTAAGTCTAC
The DNA here is from genome assembly GCA_903835005.1 of uncultured Bacteroidota bacterium. Classification (GTDB taxonomy): domain Bacteria; phylum Bacteroidota; class Bacteroidia; order Chitinophagales; family Chitinophagaceae; genus Nemorincola. The sequence goes on from CAILLK010000070.1 coordinate 71,116, forward strand.
CTGGCAGGAGGAAAATTTCGGTGAAGGTATACCGCTGACCGCTGCTATTACGGCCTTAACAAAAATTCAGGCTGACCTGAAAAACACCGAGTCCGATGTAATCAAAAAGATCCTTGGCGAAGTTGATGTTGCGGTTATTTCTCTCGATCGTTTCGAAGCTGTTGCTGTTGCACCTACTTCTTATATCCTGGTTGGACAGCAGTACAAGGCTGATGTGTTCTTATCTGCATCTGATTCAAAAACTAATCCGGAAATTACCGTTGGTGGTCAAAAGCTGAATATTGTTAATGGTAAAGGACAGTATATAGCCGCCGGCACATCTGAAGGAGAAAAGAAATGGAGCGGTCTTATCAGGATCAGGCAGACAGATGGTACCATGAAGGAATATAAATTGCCTGAGCAGACCTACACCGTAGCTAAGCCATCGGCAACAGTATCAGCTGATAAAATGAATGTATTTTATATCGGGTTGGAAAATCCTGTATCAGTTTCTGCACCTGGTTTCCCTAAAGACAAGATCAGGGTATCAATCAGTTCCGGGTCTATTACCCCGGCTGGTGGCGCTTACGTAGTAAAAGTTACCCAAAAAGGTATTGCAAAAGTTACTGTCAGCGGTATTCAGGAAGGTGGCAAAACTGTAGTTTTAGGTTCTTCAGATTTCCGGGTAAAATCAATACCTCCGCCACATGCTAAATTTGTGGGTAAAGGTGGTGGTGCGCTTCCTGTAGCAGCTATGAGGTCTCAGAATAAGATTACAGCTACTCTTGAGGATTTTGATTTTGATGCTAAATTCACTGTTACCAAGTTCAACCTGTTTATAATTAAGCCAAGGTCAGATGTGTTAAAATTTGTATCAAACAGCGGCACATTTACTCCTGAAATGACAGGTGCAATGAACGGCATAGTGCCCGGTACCAAAGTACAGTTTGATTATATTAACGCTACAGGTCCTGACGGTGTTGCGAGACAGTTGGATCCGATAATATTTACTGCTCAATAACAATAAATATTAAATTAATTTGCTCATGAAAAGGATATATGCTATTTGTGTTGTGATGTTACTTTTTTCCTTAGGAATAAGTACTGTAATGATGGCACAAACTCATAAGAAGAAAAAGAATAAACATAAGACCGAGCAAAGTACTGCTGAGGCTGATAGTATCGCGGCTGCCCGTTCAAGAGATTCGCTTGCCAGAATTGCTGCTGCAACTCCTGCTGCTGAACCTGTTGATACCAGCCATCAGCTTACAGACGGGCTGGTAGCTGATACTACCGGCTATCTCAATATGTCCAATATTACCCTGGATACCTCCAAGCCAGTTGATGGTTTTTATAAAATGCGTATTTTAGAAGGCGCAAGGCCTTTTGCATTTCCAAAGGAGAACAAGTTTAATGTGAAATTTTATAAAAGAATCTGGAGAACAATTGATCTGAATGATTCTGTGAATAAGATTTTTGCAATGCCGGGGCAGTCTTTAATGCGTATTATACTTGAAGCCATAAAAGCTCAAAAGCTGATTGCCTATGCTGATGAAGGATTCACCAAGACTTTGACTTATGAAAAGGTGATGAAAAGGATTACTCCGGATTCGTTTCAGGTAGTGCTGACCGACCCGGATACTACCTACAAAGTGGCAGCTGCGTTTGACCCCGACTCTGTGAAGATTTTTGAAATTAAGGAAGATCTTTTTATTGATAAGGTAAGAGGCAGGATGATAACTCAGATAATAGGTCTGGCGCCCGTTTCAAGGCTCAAAGGTAGTACCGGTGAAGATCTGGGTACCACCCATGGTTTCTATCTGTACTTCCCGCAATGCCGCAATGTATTTGCTGCGAAAGAAGCATATGATACCCAGAGAGATATGGCCGATCTGAGCTATGATGATGTTTTCATTCAGCGCAATTTTCATTCTACGATTTTTAAAGAATCGAACCCGGGAGATTTAAGGATAATTGATAAATTCCCGAACGATGAAAAGGCCCAGAAAGCAGAAGCTGACAGGATAGAAAGGGAAATTCAGAATTACAAAAATAATTTGTGGAAACACTAAATAATCTTTAATTTGCATTAAATATTTCGTTATGAAACTTAGATTCTTTATTTTAGTATGGCTCAGTGTTATGACAACCGGCGTTTCTGATGCACAAATCAGGCTTGACCCGTATTATCCTTATAGTAAGTGGACTTTAGGTGTTGGTGCTGGCTTCAGTGAAATATACGGGAACCTGAGCAATTCTAATTCTGAACCTATGTTCAGAGTTAATCTGGAACGCAATTCGAACATGTGGGTTAGCCTTGGCCTGGAAGTTCAGAAAGGTGCGCTATCTGATTATGAAGTAAAAAACACATGGACGAATGGTCTGAGTGTTTATAACCAGATAACTACTGTTGCACTTAATGGCAAAGTTTCCTTGGGTGAATTCTTTAAATACCCCAGGAACTTTTTCCAGAAAACCATATTTGGTTTGTATGCAGGTGTAGGTATCGGGTATATGAGTAATGATGTTTCCAATATTACCCTGAAATTCAAGCACCAGGATAAGTATACTATTAACGACTATGATAATACCAATATAGAGCCTAAAACTTCTAATTTTTACCTTCCTTTTAATTTTGGTTTCAATCTGCATATGACCAGAAGGGTTATGTTTAATATCAATTATCAGTTTGCTTATGCGTTTTCAGATCGTCTGGATGGGTATGATTTCCAGGCTCCAACTGCTACCAATAAGTATAATGACATGTTTTCAGTGCTTTCTTTCGGCCTGAATGTTTATGTTGGCAAGATAGGTTACCATTATAAAAAACATGGTCAGAAAAATAGATAAAAAGCTTATTTCGGCAATTTAATTCTTTAATAGAGACCCCGGTAATTCCGGGGTTTTTTTATATCGGTAGGCGGGACTCACGAAAGGATAATGGATGGCTTTGGTGTAACTTTGTATCCTATGCGCTGGGTGCTGTTTTTGCCTGCCGGCAGGAATGTTTGTGATCCCCGCTTTTTTATATCTGGCCCCTGATACTTAACATCAGCCTTGGAAAAAGGCAGCCTCCCGGAAAAGGCCTTTTGTTTGGTTATCCCATTGTCTCAAATAGATGCGATGGGATAAGGCTGATGGCTGAAACTCTTGCTGGTGGCTGATATAAATTAATTTCCGATTATCACATCTTATCCCTTTCTTTGTGAGATTGGGAACCTAGCTGCCGCCAGGCAGGTAGGTGATCCACGCTTTTTTATATCTGGCTCCTGGTACTTAACTTCAGCCTTGAAAAAAGGCAGCCTTCCGGAAAAGACCTTTTGTTTGGTTATCCCATTGTCTCAAAAAAAGGCAATGGGATAAGGCTGATGGCTGAAACCCTTGCTGGTGGCTGATATAAATTAATTTCTGATTATCTCATTATATCCCAGAGACCTCACCCCGGCCCTCTTAAATGAAAATCGGTATAGACTTCCGAAGGTGTGGGTGTAATTGCAAAAATATATTAATGTGAAAATGTATCAATGTGTTTTGAGTATATAAATGTATTAAAAATATGATATTTTCAATTACCGAAATCATCGAGAATGTTTTAGTTTTCGATTTTCAATCGACTAAATAGTAAGGAATGTTTTGTGTCTGGTACCTGAACAGGTAAAAAGCCCTTGGATAAACTTAAGATGGAATAATAATTGTTTCATAGTTTAATAAGTTGTATTTGATCATTAAATTTGGAACAAAGGTATGATAAGTAATTGATATTTCCTAATTTTGTGGCATATTTATTTTCTTTTATGGAAATGCCAGATTTGATCCGGCTAAGTTGCCAATGTACGGGCAGGAGAAATACAAACTTACGAGGTAAGTTACCGCCAAAGTGATTCCATCTGGCTTAGGTGTCTCACACCTTTGAGGTGTGGGACAACGATGGAATGGAATTTCAGCTTCAGTGCCTTGAATACCTTCAATGAAGGGGTTTTATATGTTCTTCCTGATTCCGTTCGGGGAATAAGGAAGAACATTATATTTTATTTTAATTATTGAGAAGTCTTGGAACAAAAGGCTGAACCAGACAAAGTGAGGCTGAAAAAATGGAAAAACATAGCATTCGTTACTCATTATTCATAAATCTGGAGATTTGCGCACCACTCAGATGTAATCATAGTTTAATTCCTAACACCATTTTATTACTAATCATTTTCTACGCCCATCTGGGGTCATTGAATCACAATATGCAAAAATCAGACACAACTTTTTCCCATATCTTTTTTTACCTTTTCTGCAAATTGCTCTGCTTCATTTTCGGTTACCAATGTAACGGAAACATTAGGGCTATTCAGGGTTAACGCTTCCTCTATCAATTTCTTTAATCCTCCGTCTTTTTTTGGTGCAGCTGTGAGGAAATATATATGCAGGGGTTCATTGGTTGTTTCTAATTGTTTTAATATCCCTGACCATTTGTACGCCTTGTTTTTGATAGAATCCGTTCTCGACAAATCGAAGGAAACGCTCTGGTAGCAATTCCACACGCCATTCTTCCATGCTTTATCAAACTCTATAACATCGGTATTGGTTTTCACTGAGTGCTTCCCAAGCTTCTTTGTAAGTCCGTATTTCTCGAAATATTCTTTATAATATTGTTTCCAGGCATAGTTGTCATTGTGCGGGTTTGCTTCAGGATCTTCGGTGTATTTATTTACCAAGCGCTCGAAGAGATCATTGAAAGCCATATCCATATCTGTATCAATGGCCATGAAAGCCTCTGTGCAAACAAGTGCACTATCGTCTTTAGGTAAAATTGAGGATGTAATGGCTTCAATACCGAGGTAAGAGCTAGCACTGCCGTAGATATTATCAGCTATTTTATTTATTTCTGTTTCCAGGTACTTAAGGGTAGAAATCAAGTAATGCCCTTTAACATCAAGAAAAAAATTGGAAACTCTGCCAAAACGGGGTATAACCTTACAGCGTAAATAAGATAATGTTGGTTCATAAATCACCAACCCAACGTTTACAAACTCACCTGTAGCATAATCATGAATATACCTGATAACCTGATACTGATATTTTTTCATTGCAGTCTGTTTTTTATCTGATCAATAAATTCACCCTTATGGGCCAATGTAGCTATTAGGCCTTCTTTTATTCTAAAGAACTCTTCTGTTTGCCAGTCTGTTGGTATGATTGCATCAATTTTATGCCAAAACTCATTATTTAAAACCTCTAGATTTTCGGCAAAGGTATTGAAATTTTCATCTTTGCCTTTCAGATATGGAAAGAAAAAATGATCAGACACCCAATACATGTCGCTATCCCGTATTATCCAGGGCGTTTTATTGAATGGGAATTCACTTGCAAAACCAAATGCCATTTCGTGGTCAAACAACCATATTTTTTCCCCGTCCGAAACCATATTTGGTTTTGCGTTGTCTCTGTCGGCATTCTGAATAAACATATCGAAACCAAAAATGGAAGGTAACTGCTCCCATTGTTTTGGACTCATTGGATCATTCTTTAGTAAAGTGCGTAGTGATCCGATATAAGAAGTGCCGAAATTGAATCCGATACTTTTGCCAGCTATATTATGAATGAGCGGATTGCTGGTCAATGTCTCAACAAATTCTTTTGTAATGAGGACTTTTGCAGGCTCTGGTACATTTAACCCCATTTGATTGGCGATAAACACCGCTAATAACTCTTTAGCAAACGCCCCTGTATACATTCTTTCGGCACCCAGATACTTTACCACATAATCAGCTTTTTCTCCGGTTTGTGTACAAACGCCTCTGATAAATTGTGGCTTATTTGTACCCGATTGCATAACCTCGCCACCTATAAGTGCATGCACTATGGGGAGGAAATAACCGGGTTCTGTGATTTTTAGCATGGTGTTATAATGAAATAGAAATAGTGTTTTTGTATGAGTGCTACCTATAAAATAATTCAAAAAGTTTTGTTTAGAAAAAATGAAAATTATCTAAATTTATTCTAATTTACATTGTATAATGATATAAATAACATAATAA
>CAILLK010000071.1 GCA_903835005.1 uncultured Bacteroidota bacterium
AACAGATCAGTTTCAAACCGAAGCCCCGCAACCAATCGAACCAACCCCTACCGGGCCAGACACTCAAATCGGGTTTCCTGATGAAAATAACACCCTTTCCTCTATCCCCGTTAGCACTTCACCGAACAAGACTAATGGAATTTCCGGACATCCATGCGATAACAATGGGATAACCCCTCCACCATCCAAAAACAGCGATAATCAATTGAAAAACAATGAAGTAAACCAGCCGGCAGCAGCCACTCCATATCCCATCACCAATTTTTCAAACAATGGGATAACAACCCCTCAGTGGCAAAACCGGAGTTTCATTGATCTCCCGGCAAATGAGGTTCTCGGAAAAGGATAATGGCTGGATATTTCTTAATAATAGTACCAATTATACTATACTCCTGGTAAAATGGTGCCGAATACAGGCGGACATTGCAGGAATTGGTGGCTTTGCGGTCTTGATTTATGACTCGTTTATTTCATAGAGAATAATGAGATAAGATGAGATAATCTAAAAATTATTTATATTAGCCACCAGCAAGGGTTTCAACGAATACCATTATCCCATTTCTTTTTCCTGAGACAATGGGATAACCAAACAAAAAGCATCTTCCACCGTTGTTTGTGCCTCACCGGTAACCAACTAATGGGATTCGTTCTCTTAGGCATTGTTACGAAATAAGTTGTACAATAGTGGCGAAGTTATTTTTCTTTTTTTCAAGATGGAAAAGCTGCGAATAGCAAGCCTATTTAAAGATTTTCCAACGAAGAAAAAATGGAAAAGAACAAGTCAATATGTACAGGTTATTTCGTAACAATGCCTTATTTATATTTCATACCGCCAACGCTTTTTGTTTGCCAATAGCCAAAATCAAAATGCCGGCCCCGATAATAAAGAAAGTGATCAAAGCAATAATAGCTGTGCGCATATCCATCAGATTGTCAATAAACCCAAAGGTGATCATACCAATCACAATGGCCAGTTTCTCAGTAACATCATAAAACGAGAAGAAGGAAGCCGTATCATGCGTTGGCGGCATCAGCTTGGAGTAGGTAGAGCGGCTCAGCGACTGTATACCACCCATCACCAGCCCCACAATGGCAGCAATGATATAAAACTGAAGCGCGGTATGCGTAAAATAGGCAGCAACACATAAACCAATCCACATAAAAACCACAAACAACAACACATGCAGATTACCAAATTTTTCCGACAGCTTGGCCATAATATAGGCCCCGGCTATGGCCACCAGTTGAATCACCAGTATCACAGCTATCAGTTGAGTGGTAGCCAGGTGCAGCTCTTTACTGCCAAACAAAGTCGCAGCCAGCATCACCGTCTGCACACCCATGCTGTAAAAGAAAAAGGCTCCAAGGTAGGTCTTGAGTATGGGTAAGGTCTTAATGTGTGCCCATACCTTCCGCAGCTCATGAAAACCATTGGCTAGCAAGCTATGCTGCGGCTGACTGGCCAGCGGAACGCCCTTCGGCAACTTAAGAAAGGTAATCTGTGCAAAACCAGCCCACCACAGCCCCACAAGCAGAAACGATAACCTTGGCGCAAAAGACTCATCTTTAATGCCAAACCATTCCGGTTTCAGAACAAAAACAAAACAGATGATCTGCAACAGCACACTGCCTACATAGCCATAGGCAAACCCCTGGGCGCTTACCCTGTCCCTGTCGGCCTCAACAGCTATTTCGGGCAGATAAGCGTTATAAAAAACCAGGCTGCCGCAATAGCCCAGTGCGGCAAGAGCGGAACAGATAATACCCAGCTCCAGCGTATGGATATTGAAGAAATAAAGCCCGCAGCAGGCCATTGAGCCCAGGTAGCAAAACAGCTGCATAAATCTCTTTTTGTTGCCCTTGTAATCGGCAATAGAAGATAAAATAGGTGAGATAAGTGCAATAATAAGATAGGCTGTAGCGATTGAGTAATCAAACAGGGTTGTGTTTTTAATGCTTAACCCGAAAAAGGAAACCTTATCATTGACTACTGTGCCATCCTTAGTAACCGTTGTAATGGCATTGTAGTAGGCCGGGAAAATGGTAGAAGTAATAACCAGGTTATAAGCGCTGTTGGCCCAGTCATACATCGACCATGCCCTGTGTATCGACTTAGTAGACGTAATAACCTGTGTTTCGCTGCTAACTTCCATCTGGCTAAAGTAATGGTTTTTGGATTATATTCAATCTCCAGCTAAAGAATTACGATAGCCCTGACCGCGTGCCGGCTTAGCTTTAGCGGAGGCGCAAAGAGCGAAATATCATAGCCGGTGGTGAAGCCCCCCGATACAAAAAAACATCTACTTCAAGCCCTGCAGGGCAATGTCATTGACTTAGTGGTTTTGTAGCCCTGAAAGGGCGGCATATAATAGCGAGGGGTGAAGCCCCTCAACACAATTTATCGTTTCACAAGCCCTGAATGGGCGAAATACTGTGGGCGACTTTCTTAAGTCAATGAAATAGCATTGCAGGGGCGAAATTCTGCGGGGCATTCTTAAATTATAAACTTGGGCTTATGCCTTAATGAGTATATTATCAATCATTACTCGAAGAGATTATTTCCGTAATAATCAATCAATATAAATGCCCCTGTTCAGCAATCATAAACCCCTTACCGGTAACCTCTTTTTGCTTGGCCTTATCCCAAAGCATCCGGTTGGTATGGTTCATATGTATGAAGTGGATCTTTGTCTTGGTTGCCTTATCGGCTTTATCAAAAACCGCTATAGTTTCCGTTACCAGCGGATGCAGAATCTCTTTCATATTGCGGGTAGGCAGTTCTCCGTCATCATAAAAGGTGGCATCCAGAAAAGCAATATCCGATTTCTGTACTTCCTCCACAATATTCCGATCCCATTTATCCCATTTATTTACATCGGGTATGAACAGGTATCTGGTGGTTGATGTTGAGATGGTAAACCCCGCTGTTTCAGAATATTCATCGCGGTGTGGCACGGTAAATGGCGATACGGAAATATTGCCTGTCAACTGAACTGGTTTCCCGGCCTGTAATGGTCGGATAGCAATGTTCTTCAGTTTCATCAGTTGGCTCCAGGGCCCGTTGTTTTCGAGGTAGTTCTGCATCCGGGGCAGTGCGTAAACCGGCTCTTCCCGGGTATTCATTACTTCCCTGCCCAGCTGCATCAGCCCTGTATAATGCCCTATATGGGCATGGGTTACAAAGATGCCTTCAGGCAAATAATTGTAAGCGCCTTTTGTAAGCGTATGGAAATAATGGAGTTGGTATTTTATGTCAGGCGTAGCCTCAAAAAGCCACCATTTCTTACTAATGGGGTCTACCAGTGCCAGCGATACCACATATCTGCCTTTTGTGGCATCGGCCCAGGCAGGCGCGCAGCAATTTTTCTCACACCCCATGTGCGGATACCCGCCATCCTGCGTTACACCCAGAACCTGGATATAAGCAGATTCTTTCTGCGCAAACAGAGAAAAACCCATGAGCAGGAATAATAAGCTGCAGATATATTTTGGCATCAGCATAAAGATAGGAAGGCCAGATGAAATATAGATGGAGCACAATAAAAAAATGTTCAGGATATAATAGATAGTGCCAAAGCAAAATCTTTATACCTGAACAAATGTCTTGTCAGACAATGGTTTGTACCTATTGCCAATGATCACGAAAGAGCATTCGTGGAAATGCATTAACGTCTAAATATAATTACTCTAATGTCCCCAGATATCGCTCAGCATCCAGCGCTGCCATACATCCACTGCCTGCTGCGGTTACAGCCTGCCGGTAGTTTTTGTCCTGCACATCGCCACAGGCAAATACACCGGGGATGTTGGTCTTACTGGTGCCGGGCTGGGTAATCAGGTAGCCCTGGTCGTCCATATCCAGCCATCCTTTAAACAGGTCAGAATTGGGGTGATGCCCTATGGCTACAAAGAATGCCTTGATAGGTATTATGCTTTCTTCGTTGGTCTTATTATTCAATATCTTAACAGACTCTACTTTATGTTCCCCCAATATCTCAAGAGTATCCGTATTCCAGTATACCTTTATGTTTGGTGTTTTAGTCACCCGCTCCTGCATTACTTTACTGGCACGCATTTCGCTGCGGCGTATAAACATATGTACATTGGTGCAGAGCTTGGCCAGGTACATGGCTTCCTCGCAGGCCGTATCTCCTGCGCCCACTATGGCCACTTCCTGGTTTTTGAAAAAGAACCCATCGCATACCGCGCATGCCGAAACACCATGCCCGTTCAGCCTGTCTTCCGATTCCAGTCCCAGCCATTTGGCCGATGCCCCGGTTGCTATAATCACGGTATCTGCTTCAATCCACTTTTCTTCATCTATTTCCACCTTGAAAGGCCTTTGGCTCAAATCAACCTTGGTCGCCAGTCCCCAGCGTATATCAGCCCCCATGCGCTGTGCCTGCTGTTCAAATTCCACCATCATCTCAGGGCCCATAATCCCATTGGGATACCCCGGATAGTTCTCCACTTCAGTAGTTATGGTCAATTGTCCGCCGGGCTGCAGTCCCTGGTACAAAACAGGGTGCATATTGGCGCGTGCTGCATAGATGGCTGCGGTATATCCTGCCGGGCCCGATCCTATTATCAGGCAATGTACTTTTTCTGTATCACTCATCAGTTATAATTTCTTTTACGTAGATTCCTCTTTGGGAGTTAACCTGCAAAATTACTCTAAAAGATGAAGATAGGAAACGGGAAGCAAATTGACACTATAAGGCGCTAATTTTAAGGCACATATACCGTATAGGAGACACTGCCATATCCTGCCCACACGCCCAGTGCGCCATTTGATATATTGGACTGGATATTGATTGGCGATGCAAATGGATTGCCAACGGCATTATTGGCAAACTGGTAAGTATTCCAGAAATCATAAACACCTTTGTCAATTTCGCACCATTTAAGGGTCACTGTATCGCCGGGGTAAAAATAGTTGAGTGAATCCCCGTTGGCATTTTCAGTCTGAAGGTAGCCGGCAGGTAGTGCAATATCAGGTACCTTTTTGCCATTAACAATTTCATCACTGAATAGCTGACTGGGATAGAATAGCTGGCTGTTGATTTTTGTAAAATAGCGCACATAATTACCAATGGTATCCGGGTCGGTATAATTGGCAAACATTTCCCAGGCGCTGTCGGGGGTCTTGGTATCTTTGAAGGTAGGCGTGGCAAACCAGATACTGTCTAGCCCTTTTACGGCCGGAATTTTGGTCAGGGAGGTGTAAGTAGTTCCATTATATACAATAGTAAGTTTATAAAATTTGCCCACTTTACCCACCATAATATTATTGAGGTTGGCAGTATCTATTGTCCAGAAATATATTTTATTGCCCCCGGCAGTATCAATGGAATACTCTCTGAGGTTAATGGTAGAATCTCCATCAGATACGGATACGGTTGCATTATGCACATAACTGTTTTGTAAAGTAGTCAGGTTTACCTGCGAAAAGAAACTGATGGTAGTGGTCAGGAATAAATAGGGTGGCTGGCCGGTTTCAATTTCGCCTTCCACCACCAGTTGGGGCGGGCTGGATGCCAGGCTGATATGGATCTCCTTCTGGCACGAAGACAGGGTAATGCTCAAAAGAATGCATAGCACGGATAACAGGATAATTGGCGGTCTCTTATTCTGGCTCATAGTGGGCCTGTCTATTTTCAAAGCAAAGATAAAGTAGTTTTGATTTAATAAACGTACTTACCATCCATGCCATACATAACCGGAAGGAGCTTATGCGTTTTTTCAAAATAATCAAAGCTGGATTTCATTTCGGTCCAGAATTGTTGCCTGGCGGGGTCTTTGGGGTATTCGTGTTTCAGGTATGCCATACCACTGTTAGTGAGCCGGGTAGGAAACACATGCACAGGTATATATTCCTGTCCGTTGAGGCGGGCATTGAGGCATATGGTATACAATTCTTTTATGCCCTCGTCGGTCATGGGCAGGCAACCTATGGTAACACAACCGCCATGTATAAAGATATCACCGCCCAGTTTTCCTTTGCCCTGCATACTATCTGAATAATTGGGATAATTGAGTTGCATAGATAGGTAATAATCGCTCTGCGGGTTAAAGTCCTCAATAAAATAAAACCCTTCAGGCACCTGCCGGTCGCCCTGTGTGCGCTTGGGGCCCAGCGAACCAGAAATAGCACACACACGGAAAAGCTTTATAAACTTATATTCATTATTTTCATTATTGCGCGCCCATAGTTCCATTTCATTCTGCAACTTGAAAACCCTGAGAAAAATGTCTTTTGGCGGGTAAGGGCTGTTCTTTCTTTTGAACTCATGTGATGCAGAGTCATCATATTTTTTGATAGCATCAATAACCCGTTTTGAAGCCAGCTGGGTGTTTCGGAAGCTTAATGCATAATCCTGCTGACCCGGGCAGTATTGGGATAAGGCAATAAATAGGAATGTGAGCAAAAATTTATGGGGCATTTGCTAATTAAAAGTTACGGTTACTAAACAATAGTTTCTGAAACTATTGTTGTGCGGATATTCGGAAAAGTACTTAGAAAGTTTTATTTGGCAAAAGTATACATTACATACCAGCCATTCAGCGGCTAAATAATTTTTTAAAGCAATTCAAATCAGGCAATACAACACTATCGTAATATGAATGTTGTTATTACGGGTGATTATTGCCAGTAAAAGTGTTTCTGTTATATACCTCCTTTGGTTTATATTACC